>JBKPMC010000001.1:0-6003 GCA_046731955.1 Pseudomonadota bacterium
GGTGATCACCATCGAAGACGCGGCCGAGCTTCGTCTGCAGCAGCCGCACTGGCTGCCACTCGAAACCCGTCCGGCGAACCTCGAGGGCCAGGGCGCGATCACTATCCGCGACCTCGTCATCAACGCCCTGCGTATGCGCCCCGACCGCATCATCCTCGGCGAGATTCGCGGCCAGGAGTGTTTCGACCTGCTGGCCGCGATGAACACGGGCCACGACGGCTCGATGGCGACGCTCCACTCCAACTCCCCGCGCGAATGCCTCGCGCGTATGGAGAACATGGTGATGATGTCGGACATCAAGATCCCGAAGGAAGCGATCAGCCGCCAGATCGCCGATTCGGTCGATCTCATCGTCCAGGTGAAGCGCCTTCGCGACGGCTCGCGCCGCACAACCAACATCACCGAGGTGATCGGGATGGAAGGCGACGTGATCGTCACCCAGGAATTGTTCAAATTCGAGTATCTCGACGAGACTTCCGACGGCAAGATCATCGGCGAGTTCCGCTCGATGGGCCTGCGCCCCTACACGCTCGACAAGGCCAAGCAGTACGGCTTCGACCAGCCTTACCTGGAGGCCTGCCTCTAAGGCGCAGCTTGTGATGATTGGGCGCTACCGGTAACTCTCGACGCCCATGACGAACGAAGCCCACACACTTGGGTTCGGAGTCACCTACCACATGGTCGCGGCGCGGACCGCGTGCGGTCATTTGCTGACCCTAACCTCCCATAATCGCGACGACGAAGTCCCGCCGCACAAGCACATCAACGATTACATCTGCATCGTGTTGAGCGGCAGCTTCGCCGAACATCAGGGCAAGAGCTGGCGGGAGCGGCTTGGCGGGTGCTTTTTCACCCACCACGCGGGGGAGACGCATCACGACCAGTTCGGAGCACGCGGCGCCATGTGCCTGAATCTCCACTTCGACCCAGCTAGATCGGCTCCCCTGCTGGATGGAATGTGTTCGGCATCGGCTAAGGTCGCGGCCGACCGATTGGCGTTCGAGCTGGCCACCGGCTCGCATGAAGACCTGGTCATGGCGTCACTCGCTGCGGAGATCATGGGCGCGCTTCAACCAGTTGGCTATCGCGGAAGGGATGACGGCAACTGGATCGCAAGGATCGTCTACGCGATCACAGACCAACCGCACCGTCGTTGGAGCCTGATGGAGTTGGCGGCAATCGCCGAGCGGCACCCGGTGCACGTCGCGCAATCGTTTCGCGCGAAAATGGGAATTTCTTTGGGAGCGTTCCAGCGGCTACGGCGGCTGACGAGCCTCAGTCTGGCCCTGCGGCGAGGCCGAGGCCCGCTCGCTACACTGGCCGCCAGACATGGATATTGCGATCAGGCGCACATGACATGCGAATTCCGAGCGGCCTTCGGAGTGAGTCCCGGCCGCTATCGGCGCGACTTCCACTAATTTCGTCCAAGACAGGAAGCGAGACACCTACGAAAATGGGACGCGATTCACATCTGCCGGAGCGTGTCGAATGTTGCGTCTCTGCTGTTTCGTTTCGATCGTTTGCCTACCGCCCGCGCTGGCCAATGCGCAAACGACCCCGCCCTCGTTCGAGGGCTTGTGGTCCGCAAAGGAACGCTACGGTCCCGACGTCCGTGGTGCGCTGACGATCCTGCGGCGCGGGAATTCGCTAACTGCCGACGTCTCCGGCTTTACCGAGCCGGTTCGACAGCAGGACAAGGGGCTGTCATTCGAGCTTCCCGACGGAAAAGGAAGTTTCCGCGGCGCACGCAGCGGACCGGATATCATCGGGCAATGGATTCAGGCGCCGACGGCGGGAATCGGCCGAAGTTACGCGACGACCGTCGTCCTGCGCGGCAAAGCGCCCGATCTCTGGCGGGGCGAGATCATCCCGCTCGATGATAACGTGACCTTTTACCTGCCGGTCTCGCGTGCCGCCGACGGCCACTACTCGACTTATCTGCGTAACCCCGAGCGTAACGCCGGAATATTCCTGCAGGTGTCGCGGCTCGAGCCCGACCGTGACGTCGTGCGGCTGGTCGGCAAGCGACGCGGGCAGCAGGACGAAGCCGTCCTCGGGTGGGGCAGGCGCGATTCCGACGGCAGCGCACTCGGCATTGCAATTGGCGGATCAACGTTCAATTTCCACCTCGACGCCGACAAGAGCAACCCTTTCTATCCACGCGGCAATCCGCCCGAACGCTATCATTACTCGCCGCCCGTGCAGCTCGATGACGGCTGGCCCGTCTCGACGCTCAATATGGAAGGCATCGACCAGGCGGCGATTGAGAAGTTCGTTCAAAAGCTGATCGACATGCCGATGACTAATGTCAGCAGCTTGCAAATTCACAGCCTACTGATCGCGCGTCACGGCAAACTGGTGCTTGAGGAATATTTCCACGGTCACAGTCGAGACACGCCGCACGACACGCGCTCGGCCTCGAAGAGCTGGACCAACTTGCTCATCGGAGCCGCGATGCAGGCCGGAGTTCCGATCAGGCTCGACACACCGGTTTATCAGACGATGCTGAGACGGGTGCCGCCGAACCTCGATCCGCGCAAGAAGGCGATGACGCTGGAACACTTGATCAGCATGACCGCCGGCTTCGACTGCAATGATTCAGGCGACCGCCCGGGCGACGAAGACGTCATGCAGGACCAGACCGGAGAGCCGGATTGGTACCGATACAGCCTCAACGTGCCGATGGCGTGGAACAATGGCGACAAGATTGTCTATTGCAGCATGAAGCCGAACCTCGCCGCGGGGATGCTCGAGAAGATTGCCGGCGAGCCACTTCCCGAACTGTTTTACCGCCTCATCGCGAAGCCGATGCGCATGGGCAATTACCACCTGTTCCTTCAGCCCACCGGAGAGGCCTACGGCGGCGGCGGACACCGCTTCACCACCCGCGACTTCCTCAAGCTGCCGCAATTGATGGTCAACGACGGCCGCTGGGAGGGAAGGCAGATTATCAGCCAGGATTGGGTGCGCAGATCCACGGCCGCACTTCGCAGGCTGACGCCGACGCAAACCTACGGATATCTCTGGAATTCAGTCGAATATCCCTACAAAGGCCGCAAGGTGCACGCCTATTTCGCTGCCGGAAACGGTGGCCAGATCTACTTGGGGGTTCCCGAGCTCGATCTCGTGATCGGTTTCACCGGCGGTAATTACGCCGACTACGATGTCCTTCGTATCCCCCAGCGGATATTCGTGCCGGAGGACATCCTCCCGGCCGCGCGGTGAGGAGGACTTTGGCGGCCTTGCAAGCCTGCCCCAGGACCTGCTTGCTCCCCGGCTTCGGTGCGGCCATGAAGCAGCCGAACGTCACACAGTGGGAGCCAGGAACATGCTGCGTCGAATCGCTGCTTTGGTCGCGCTTGCGGGGTCGACAAGCCTTGTCGCTGCCGCCCCGCCGCCGGTAACCAAGCAGGCGGCGCCCAAGAAGGCGGGCGCCCTCACCGCAGCCGTCGCGGCACCGACGCGCACCAGAACTAACCGGGCGCGTGACCGCTATCGCCATCCCTTCGAAACCCTGACCTTCTTCGGTGTCGAACCGAACGATACCGTGGTGGAGATCTGGCCCGGCGGAGGCTGGTACACCGAGATACTTGCCCCCTACCTCCATTCCGGCGGAGGCAAGCTTTTGTGGGTCGCTCCCGAATGGGGAATGGGCGGCCTCAAGAAGCTTCAGGAGGCCAACCCGGCCCTGTACGGATCGATCGCGACGGCGGACTTCCCGGCCTTCGACGCCAACGCGAAGCGTGTGCCGGATGGCAGCGCCGACGTCGTCCTGACCTTCCGCAACGTCCACAACTGGCGGATGGGCTATCGGCGTGAAGACAAGCAGGATTATAGCGCTGACGCCTTCAAGCAGATGTATGCAATGCTGAAGCCCGGCGGCGTCCTTGGAATCGTCGATCACCGCCTGCCCGAGAACGCTAGCGCCGAGCGCGAGCTGAAGAGTGGGTATATCAAGGCCTCGACTGTCCGCCGGCTCGCCGAGGCGGCGGGTTTCCGATTTGCGGGCTCGTCCGAGATAAATGCTAACCCGAAGGACACGGCTGACTGGCCCGAGGGTGTCTGGACCCTGCCGCCAACGCTAACGCTCAAGGATCAGGATCGGGAACGCTACCTTGCCATCGGCGAGAGCGACCGAATGACTCTGAAGTTCGTCAAGCCGCGCCAGCGGTAATCGGCTCAGACCTGCTCGCTGAGAATCACGGAATTCTCGATGATGATCGTCGGGTCTTCCGCCGTTTCCCACATGTGGCGCAGGCTCTTGGGAAGCGCGTCGCGCACCTTGCTGACCTGCCCTTCGGAAATATGCCGCGAGAGGACTCGGAAAACCGAGCGGATCGCCTCTTCCGGATCGACCGGGCGGGTGTCGCTCAGCCATTCGGCGACTTCGGCGACGAATTCTTCGCGGCTGCGGAACTCGCTCGGCATCTTTCCGGGCTCGAACTGGTCATAATAAACGCCGCGGACGAGCAGCGGCAGTTGCGCCCCGAGATGCGCCGCAAGGTTGATTGTCAGACGGTCGCGCAACTTGTGGAGAACCGTCGAGAGCACCTTCCACGCAACCTGTTTGTCAGATCCGATGTCGTTGCAGATCTCGTTCAGCCAGACGTGCGTGGTCTCCAGCGTTCTATCGAAGACTTCAAGGCCATGTGTGCTCATCTCTCCACTCCCGGGTTCCGTTCGCGCCTCGGCCAGCGAACGATCAGGATGCGAGCGCGTTCCTTTTGTTTTGCCCGTCGGCTCAGGCCGCCCGGCGCAAATCCTGCTCCACTGGCTCAACGGCAAGCCCGGCAATGAACCGGTCGGTGCAGGCTTCCCAACTGTAGTTGAGCGCCTCTTCAGCTGCCGCGGTCCGATCGGCGCGAAGCGCTCGCTCGACCGCCCGGCTGAGGTCCTCGTCCAAAGCGCCGATCGCTCGCTTGCCGCCATGAACGCCATGGCCGTCCAGGCCGACGATATCGATCGGGCCAGGTACCGGATAGCCGGCGACCGGTAGCCCGCAGGCGAGCGCCTCGATATTGACCAGCCCGAAGGTGTCGGTCCGGCTCGGGAAGACGAACACGTCCGCCGCCGCATAGGTCGAAGCAAGCTCGGCGCCATGCTTGGACCCGAGGAACAGGACGGTGGGATAGAGCGCCTTCAGCTTGTCGAAAGCCGGCCCGCCGCCGACCACGACCTTGCTCCCCGGCGCATCGAGATCGAGGAACGCCTCGATATTCTTTTCCACCGCGACCCGGCCCACGTTGAGCAGGATTGGCCGCGGTAGGTTCGCCATCGCCGGATGTGGCGCGACGGCCGGGTTGAACTGTGAAAGGTCGACGCCGCGCGGCCAGTGATGCGTGTGCCCGACGCCATGCGCCTCGAGCTCCGCGGCGAGCGTCGGGGTCGCGGTGAACGTGCGCTCGGCAGCGCCGTGGAACCGGCGCATCACCTTCCAGATCCACCCCGCCGGGATGCCCGTGCGGATCGAGACATAATCGGGAAAGCGCGTGTGGAAGGCAGTCGTGAAATGACGGCCGCGCTTGAGGCACCAGTTGCGCACCGCCCAGCCGATCGGTCCCTCGGTCGAGATATGGATCCGGTCGGGCTGGGTCTCGTCGAGAAGCTTCGCGACCGCTCGCCCGCAGCCGAGCGCGAGCCGAATCTCTGCATAGGTCGGGCACGGGATCGTCCAAAACCGGCCGGGTTCGACGACCACGACCTCGTGCCCATCGCGCCGCAGACAATCGACAGTCATGGCAAGCGAGCGGACCACGCCGTTGACCTGGGGATGCCACGCGTCCGTGGCGAGAACGATTTTCACGCGTTTGCGGCTTCCCGATCCTTGCGCGCCTCGCGGGCCAGCCGCGCTTCCTCTCGCTTGCGCTCGGCCCAGTCAATGATCTCCATCCGTCCGTCCGCGTGCTCGATGAGCGCCGTGCAGCTCTCCACCCAGTCGCCGTCGTTGTAATAGGTCACGTCGCCAATCTGGCGGATTTCTGCGCTGTGGATATGGCCGCAGAC
>JBKPMC010000002.1:0-7002 GCA_046731955.1 Pseudomonadota bacterium
GCGCTGACCAGTGCCCCGAATTTCGCGATCAACGTGCTCCAGACCGGGCAGCAGCCTGCCTCGATCCGCTTCTCGACCCGCGACGAGGACCGGTTCGGCACCACGCCCTGGTCGTGCGGCGAAGCCGGCGCCCCGATCCTCAAGGATTCGCTCGGCGTGTTCGAATGCGAGCGGTTCGCAGTCTATGACGGAGGTGATCACCACATCCTCGTCGGCCAAGTGGTGAAGGCGAGCTTCGACGCCGGCCTCGACCCGCTGCTCTACTTCCGCGGGCGCTATCGCCGACTGCACTTCGACTAGTCGACGATCAGCTCTTCGGGGTGGCGGGTGAACTGCCGGACGACGGCCACGATCAGGCCGCCGACGATGAGCCCGACAACCGCCGCTCCGAGCGCATTCACAATCCCTTCGACCACGCTCGAGGCCATCCCGAAGGCCCCGCCGGTGGAATGCGCGACATGATGGATGGCGTCTGGCACGGCTTCGATGAGATGCATTCGATCAAGCCCATGGACGATGATTCCGCCGCCCACCCACAGCATCGCCGCGGTGCCAATTCCCGAAAGGCCGGCAAGCATAGTGGGTACGACCTGGACCAGCCCGTTGCCGAACGCGCGGGCACCTGCGCTCGGCCGCTCTGCAAGATGCAGACCGATGTCGTCGAGCTTCACGATGAGCGCCACCACGCCATAGACTCCCGCCGTGATCGCGAGGGCGACAGCCACGAGCGCGGCCGCCGTTGTAGCGAGCGTCAGCTCACCGAGGCTCGCGAGCGCGATCGCCATGATCTCGGCCGAAAGGATGAAATCGGTGCGGATCGCCCCTTTCACCTGCAGCTTCTCGAGCTCCGCCGGATCGGCCATGGCATCGACCAGCTGTTCTTCATGTTCATGCTCGTGAAGCAGTTTCTCGAGGATCTTCTCGGTCGCTTCGAACGCGAGATAGCCGCCGCCGATCATCAGCAAAGGCGTGATCAGGAACGGCGCGAAGGCGGTCAGCAAAAGCGCTGCCGGCAAAAGGACCAGCAGCTTGTTCCTGAGCGAGCCGACGGCGATCTTGCCGATGATCGGAAGCTCGCGTTCCGGCGCGAGGCCGATGACGTATCGCGGAGTGACGGCGGTATCGTCGATGACCACACCCGCGGCCTTGGTGCTTGCCTTGCCTGCGGCCAGGCCGACGTCGTCGAGCGACGCGGCGGCGAGCTTGGCGATGGTCGCGACATCGTCGAGCAGGGCGATGAGGCCGGAAGGCATCGCGGCGCGGTAGATGAAGCTCCCGCCTGTGCCAATCTTCCCTCGTTCGAAGGTTGAGTTTCGCCGCGCAACGCACTAAATCGGAGTGGAAAGCTCCGAATTCACATGCGCCTGAGCCATCTTGCCGATTATGCGGTCGTTCTGATGACCGCCGCCGCTCGCTATCCCGAGGGTGCGCGCCTCAGCGCGACCGAGCTCTCCGCTGACACAGGAGTCCCGCTTCCGACCGCGCAAAAGCTGATGGGCCAGCTCGCTGCGTCGGGGCTCCTCAGCAGCTCCCGCGGAGCGAGCGGCGGATTCGCCCTGGCCAGGCCCGCGGCCGACATCAGCCTCGCCGACATCGTCGAGGCGGTCGAAGGGCCGATCGCACTCACCATGTGCTCGGACTCGAACAATCACGAATGCATCCTCGATGCGCATTGCCGGGTGAAGCCGCACATCGGCGTGGTCGGAAGGGCCGTTCGCGGTGCGCTCGGCGCGGTCAGTTTGGAGGCACTCTCTCTTCCCGCTCATCCTGAGGAGGGACTGAGTAAGCGAAGCGCATCGAAGGCCCGTCTCGAAGGACACGTTCTTCGAGACGCCACTTCGACAAGCTCAGTGGCTCCTCAGCATGAGCGGTTATGGGGGCGGACATGACCGACGACATCCGCAACCGCGAAGTGCAGGAGCTCGTCTCCCGCGATTACGAGTGGGGCTTCGTCTCCGACGTCGAGCAGGAGTTCGCGCCCAAGGGCCTCAGCGATGACACGGTCCGCTTCATCTCCGCGAAGAAGGAGGAGCCCGAGTGGATGCTCGAGTGGCGCCTCAAGGCCTATCGTGCCTGGCTCGAGATGGAAGAGGTGACCTGGGCCAAGCTCGACATCCCCGAGATCGATTACCAGGACGCTTATTATTACGCCGCGCCCAAGGAGCGGCCCAAGCTCGCGTCGCTGGACGAGCTCGATCCCGAAATCCGCCGCACCTACGAGAAGCTCGGAATCCCGATCGAGGAGCAGAAGGTGCTCGCGGGCGTCGAAGGCGCGGCCAGGGTCGCGGTCGACGCGGTGTTCGACAGCGTCAGCGTCGCGACCACCTTCCGGGAGGAGCTGAAGAAGGCCGGAGTCATCTTCCAGTCGATCAGCGAAGCGATCCGCGAGCATCCGGAGCTGGTCCGCAAATATCTCGGCAGCGTCGTTCCGCAGCGCGACAATTATTTCGCCTGTTTGAACAGCGCGGTCTTCTCCGACGGCACCTTCGTCTACGTGCCCGAGGGCGTGCGCTGCCCGATGGAGCTTTCGACCTATTTCCGCATCAATGCGGAGAATACCGGCCAGTTCGAGCGCACGCTGATCGTCGCCGACCAGGGCAGCTACGTCTCCTACCTCGAAGGCTGCACCGCGCCGATGCGCGACGAGAATCAGCTGCACGCCGCGGTGGTCGAGATCTTCGCGCACGAGGACGCCGAGGTGAAATACTCGACGGTCCAGAACTGGTATCCTGGCGATGCCGAAGGCAAGGGCGGCATCTTCAACTTCGTCACAAAGCGCGCGCTCTGCGCCGGCGACCGCTCGAAGGTCAGCTGGACCCAGGTCGAGACCGGAAGCGCGATCACCTGGAAATATCCGAGCTGCATCCTCAAGGGCGATGGCAGCGTCGGCGAATTCTATTCCGTCGCGCTGACCAACAACCGCCAGCAGGCCGACACCGGCACCAAGATGATCCACATCGGCGCCAACACGCGCTCGACCATCGTCTCCAAGGGCATCAGCGCGGGCAACTCGAACAACACCTATCGCGGGCTGGTGCGCGTGCTCCCGCGGGCGGAGAATGTGCGCAACTTCACACAGTGCGACAGCCTGCTGCTCGGCGACAGGTGCGGCGCGCACACCGTGCCCTACATCGAGGTCAAGAACCCGACCGCGCAAATCGAGCATGAGGCGACGACGTCGAAGATCAGTGAGGACCAATTGTTCTACGCGATGAGCCGCGGCCTCGACGCCGAAAGCGCCGTCGCGCTGATCGTCAACGGCTTCGCCCGCGAGGTGCTGAAGCAACTGCCGATGGAGTTTGCGGTCGAAGCTCAGAAGCTGCTCGGGATTTCACTGGAGGGGAGCGTGGGATGATTTTGGAACTTGCCTTTGCAGTGGCCGCCGCTGCGAGCCCCAACAGCGGCGTTAGCTTCAAATTAGAAAGCGCCCATGTCACACAAATTCCGTACATTCAGGCTTATACGGACTGCTTTGAGCGTGCAGCCGTGGAGACCAAGGGCGCGTCGTTAGAAGAACAACGCAGGCGCTACGAAGTTTGCCGTGCCGCCCACGCCGACTTGGTCGCCAAGTACAATGCAGAAACGCCATCACCCGGACTTCAGGCGAAGCGGGGTTTCGAGCGTAATTTGAATGTGATCGAGCAGGCATACGCAGACGCCATCGCCAAGCAGTGGAAGCGAAATTGAAGCCTAGAATGCTTGAGATCACCAACCTCCACGCGACCGTCGCCGACAAGCCGATCCTGAACGGCGTGTCGCTGCGCGTCCCCGCGGGCGAGGTGCATGCGATCATGGGCCCGAACGGATCGGGCAAGTCGACGCTCGCCTATGTGCTTGCGGGGCGGCCCGGCTATGAGGTGAGCGAAGGGTCGGTGACGTTCACCCCCACCCGTCACCCCCGCGAAGGCGGGGGTCCCGCTTCCTTTGCGGCGGATGAGGACAAGCGGGATTCCCGCCTTCGCGGGAATGACGAGGAAAGATTGGACTTGCTGGCCATGGAGCCGCACGAGCGCGCCGCGGCGGGGCTGTTCCTCGGCTTCCAATATCCGGTCGAGATCCCCGGAATCTCCTACCTCCAGTTCCTGCGCGAGAGCCTCAATTCGCAGCGCCGCGCGCGGGGCGAACCCGAGCTCACCGGTGCCGAGTTTATCCGCCTGTCGCGCGAGCAGGCGGCGCTGCTCGGAATGGACGCCGAGATGCTTAAGCGCCCGGTCAACGTCGGCTTTTCGGGCGGCGAGAAGAAGCGCGCCGAGATGGTCCAGATGGGCATCATCAACCCGCGCTTCGCGGTGCTCGACGAGACCGACAGCGGGCTCGACATCGACGCGCTGAAAAGCGTCGGCGCTGGCATCAACCGCATCATGCGCGCACCCGACAAGGGCGTGCTTCTGATCACCCACTATCAGCGCCTGCTCGACTATGTGGAGCCGGACAAGGTGCACGTGATGCTCGGCGGCCGTATTACGCGCTCGGGCGGGCCCGAGCTCGCCCACGAGCTCGAGCGCGAAGGCTATGCGGAGGCGGCGGCGTGACGGCGCGCGTGTATCAGCTCCGCCCCATCGCGCAGCGATGGGGAGGGGGACCATCGAACGAAGATTCGATGGTGGAGGGGTTTGGCGCCGACCCCTCCACCATGCTTCGCATGGTCCCCCTCCCCATCCCCGATCAAGTCGGGGGCAGGGAGGAGCGGTCGTGACCGCGCCCTTCCCCAGCCATCGCCAGGAGGAGTGGCGCTACGCCGATCTCGAAGCGCTGCAGCCCGTGTGGGAGCAGTTCGCCGAGCCGGTGACGCTGATTGTCGGCGCCGGCGAGAGCCTCGAAGAGGTGTGGCTTCCAACTGGCGACGATGTGCAGGTGCGGCGCGTGCAGTTGGCGCTCGAGGAAGGTGCGAGCGCACGGATTTTCGTGCTCAACGCAGCACCAGTGTACGGACGCATCGAGCTCGAAATCAGTCTGGCCGGCAATGCGAATTTCGAGCTGTTCGGCGCGAACATCGGCGCTGGCCTTTCGACCAACGAGATCGTCACCAACGTCAAGCACCTCGGCGAAGCCGGGCGCTCGCGCCAGGTCGTCCGCTCGGTGCTCGGCGGCAAGGCGGTCGGGTCCTACCTCGGCAAGGTCGAGGTGGCGCGCGGCGCCCAGCAGACCGACGCCGAGCAATCGGTCAAGGCCATGCTGCTCGACCGCGGAGCGACTGCGAACTGCAAGCCCGAGCTCGAGATCTTCGCCGACGACGTGAAATGCGCGCACGGCGCGAGCGTCGGCGAGCTCGACGCGATGCAAATCTTCTACGCGGAAAGCCGCGGGCTCGATCCCGCGAGCGCACGGGCATTGCTGCTCGAAGGCTTCGTCATGGGCCTGTGGGACAGCGTCTCCGACGAGGCCGAGCGTGAGCGGGTCTGCACTGCCGCGCGCGAGGCGTTGAAGGCCGTTTCTCTCCTCCCTGCGAGCGTGGCTCGTGGGGAGGGGGACCGTTCGGCGCAGCCGAATGGTGGAGGGGCCCCTCCGTCGCCGCTTCGCGGCGCCACCTCCCCATCGCTACGCGACAGGGAGGATGAGCGGTGAACCGCGAAACCCAGCTCATCGCCAACTCGATGCTGTCGGTGCGCGACCAGTTCCCGGCGATCGAGAACTGGTATTATCTCGACAGCGCCGCGACTGCTCAGAAGCCGCAGGCGGTAATCGACGCGATCACCACCGCCTACGCACGCGACTATGCGACAGTGCACCGCGGCGTCTATCAGCGCTCGAGCGACATGACGGCGGCCTATGAGGCCTCCCGCGCGGCTGCGTCGAACCTCATCGGCGGCCAGCCGAACGAGCTCATCTTCACGCGCGGCGCGACCGAGGCGATCAACCTTGTCGCGCGCACGCTTCCGAAGGACGGCCGCAACCGAGTCCTGCTGTCGCAGCTCGAGCATCACAGCAATATCGTTCCGTGGCAGCTCGCCGGCTACGAGGTGGATGTAGTCCCGCTGACTCCCGACGGTCAGATCGATCTCGACGCAGCGGAGAAGATGCTCACCGAAGAGCATCGGATCATGGCACTCGCGCACGTGTCGAACGTGCTGGGCTCAATCCTCGACGCGAAGCGAGCCGCCGAGATTGCGCCTTCGAAAGGCGCGCTGCTTCTGCTTGACGGCTGCCAGGCGGTGCCGCGGCTTCCTGTCGACGTCGCCGACATCGGCTGCGACTTCTATGCATTCTCTGCGCACAAGCTTTACGGGCCGACCGGGATCGGCTGCCTGTGGGGCCGCGCCGAACTCCTGCAGGCCATGCCGCCATGGCAAGGCGGCGGAGCGATGATCGACGCGGTCACGTTCGAGCGCACTACCTACGCCGAGCCACCGGCGCGGTTCGAAGCGGGCACTCCGCACATCGTCGGCGCTGTCGGGCTTCACGCGGCCGTGAAGTGGGTCGAGCATCTGACACTCGACGCGATCCATGCCCATGAATGCGCGCTCGTCGCCGAGGCCAGGGCCGCTCTGTCGAGCATCCCCGCCGTCACGATTTACGGCCCCGAGGACAGCGCCGGAATCGTCAGCTTCAATGTCGACGGGGTTCACCCCCACGACACGGCCACCATATTGGACGATGCGGGCGTCGCGGTCCGCGCCGGCCACCATTGCGCGCAGCCGCTGATGCGCTGGCTCGGCGTCGAAGCGACGGCGCGCGCGAGCTTCGCGGCGCACAGCGACAGCTCGGACATCGAGGCACTGGTGCGCGGGATCGAGCAGGTGAAGCGGATTTTTTCGGCATGAATCGCGAGCGCAAGATCGAGACGAAGCAGGTCGACGCGGTGACGCCGCCTCCGCGCGCCCGAGTGACGCCGGAGTTCGAGCGCAAGCGCGACTATCTTGCAGGTTTCCTTGCGGGTGAGAAAGAGGAGGAGCCCAAGGGCGGGCCGGGAAGCGACCTCCAGGCCGACGTCGTTGAGGTGCTGAAGTCGATCTACGATCCCGAGATCCCCGTCGACATCTACGAGCTCGGGCTGATCTACGA
>JBKPMC010000003.1:0-48316 GCA_046731955.1 Pseudomonadota bacterium
CCTTTGCAACGAAGGAGCCAAGCCAGGCTGAGCTGGAGCTTCGCGAGAAGATCAAGGAAGGCGCCTGGTGAGCCTGCAGCTCTTTGCGCACCCCTTCAGCAGCTATTGCCAGAAAGTCCTGATCGCCCTGTGGGCGAACGACACGCCGTTCGAATACCGGCTGTTGGAGCAGGACCATCCGGACAATTTTGCCGAACTCAAGCAGCACTCGCCGTTCGGCCTGTTCCCACTGCTGATCGACGACGGAAAACCGGTGCTCGAGACCTCGATCATCATCGAGCATCTGCAGCACCACCATCCCGGCCCGACCACGTGGATTCCGAACGGCGACGAGGGATTGCGCGTCCGCTTCCTCGACCGCTTCTTCGACCTTTACGTTATGAACATGATGCAGGTCGGCGTCGCCAACGCACTCCGTCCGGAAGGGACGAGCGACGCTTACGGCGAGGAGCGCGCGAGGGAGCGGCTGAACACGGCCTACGACTGGCTCGATTCCAACCTCGGAGAGCCGTGGGCGGTTGGAGACGTTTTCACGCTGGCCGACTGCGCCGCGGCGCCGTCGCTATTCTATGCCGATTGGGTCGAGGAGATCGGACCGAAGCGTCCGCGCCTTGCCGCCTATCGCGCGCGCCTACTCGCCCATCCGGTCGTAGCTCGCGCGGTCGACGAAGGCCGTCCGTACCGGGCTTATTTTCCGCTCGGGGCGCCCGACCGCGATTAGGCGAAGGCGGGGGACTTCCGCAGCAGCTGATAGGCTTCGATAACCGCGGTGAGGCGGGCCTCGTGCGAGCGATCGCCGCCGTTCTTGTCGGGGTGATAACGGCGGACCAGGGTCGAATAGGTTTGGCGCAGCTTATGGCGGTCGACGTCGTCGCCGAGCCCGAGCACCGACAGCGCCTGCCGCTCGGCCTTGCCGAAGCGCGACGGCCTGTCGCCGCGGATGTGGCGGAAGCGCGTAGATATCGCGTCGAGCGGATCGGCGAAGTCGCTCCATTTGGGCGGCGGATCAGCGCCGTTGGCCGCGAACCTGCGGCTCGGCCGGTCCCAGCCGGCGAGCGGCGACTGCGCCGCGCTGATCTCCTCGGGGCTCATTCCATCGAAGAAGTTGTACTTGGCGTTGTGCTCGCGAACATGGTCAAGACACAGGAACCGCCATGCGCCGGGCCCATCGAAATTGGCTGGCTGCAGCGGCGCCTTGAACTCGCCGGGCTCGCGGCAGCCGGGAACGGCGCATTTCGCCCTCGCCCCTTCGACTCGTCCGTGCATCCTGGCTTGCTTCGTCGCCACTGTCCCTCGCTTTGCTCAAACTCCCGTATATAGGGGCGATGAACTCCATCGGAACCGGTCCGGTCGCAACCGAAATGATGAAGCGGCTCAATTCGGCGCTTTCACCGACGCGGGTCGAACTCGTCGACGACAGCGAGCTGCACCGCGGCCACGGCGGCTACAATCCCGCCGGCGAAAGTCACTTCAGCCTCGCCATTCAAAGCGCGGCGTTTGCGGGCAAGAATCGTGTCGAACGCCAGCGAATGATCTATGCGGCGCTCGGCGATCTGATGAAGAGCCGAGTCCACGCATTGTCGATCCGCGCGACCGCACCAGGAGAAGAATGATGGCGACCATCGAAAGCCCGGTCATGCAGACGATTGCTCCCGTCACGCACGACCTCGGCGGTTTCAAGGTTCATCGGACGCTTCCAGGCCGAGAGCGGACGATGGTCGGCCCCTTCATCTTTGTCGACGAGTTCGGGCCAGCGCGGCTTCCGGCTGGCCAAGGGATGGACGTCCGGCCCCACCCGCACATCAACCTCGCGACCGTCACCTATCTTTTCGAGGGGGCGGTCGAGCATCGTGACAGCATCGGTTCGCACCAGGTGATCGAACCCGGCGCGATCAACCTGATGACCGCCGGCCGCGGGATCGTCCATTCGGAGCGGTCGCCACAAGCGCTTCGGCCCGAGGGCCCGAGCCTGTATGGAATGCAGACCTGGCTTGCGCTTCCCGATGGGCGCGAAGAGATCGATCCGGCGTTCGATCACGTGCCTTCAGGCGACTTGTCGGTGATGGAGGACGCAGGAGCCTCCGCCAAGGTGCTGATGGGCACCCTCTGGGGCATGACGGCCGCCACGCCGTGCCACTCGCCGACCATCTATGCCGATATCGAGCTCGACGGCGGATCTATCCCCGTTGACGCCGAGGCCGATGAGCGCGCGGTCATGTTGGTCGGCGGCGAGGCCGAGCTGGATGGCGCGCCGCTCGATCTCTTCGCCCTCTATGTCCTTCGGCCGGGCCACGCCGCACGGCTTTCGAGCGACCGAAAGGCTCGGCTGATGCTGATGGGCGGAGGGGCTTTCTCGACTCCGCGTCACGTCTTTTGGAACTTCGTCTCCTCGTCGCGCGACCGGATCAACCAGGCCAAGGAAGATTGGCAGGCGATGCGCTTCCCGCTGGTGCCCGGCGACGACCAGGAGTTCATCCCCCTGCCGAAGGTTCCAAAGACGGTCAGCTATCCGTGATCGAATTCCGGCGGGCTGACCTTCGCACCGGAGTAACGCTCAACGTCGCGCTGGCGGGTGATCCTGCCAATCCGCCGGTCCTCCTGCTCCACGGCTTTCCTGAATCGCATCGCACGTGGCGTGGCGTCGCACCGCGGCTCGAAGACCGCTTCTTCCTCATTATGCCCGATCAGCGCGGCTTCGCCGGGTCGGACCGACCGCAAGAGGTAGGCGCATACAAGACGGACACACTCGTCGACGACATTTTCGCTCTCGCGGACGCGCTCCGGCTCGAGCAATTCGCGCTTGTTGGGCACGACTGGGGCGGCGCGATTGCGTGGCCGGCCGCGCTCCGCGGCGACCCGAGACTGACGCTCCTGGCGATCGTCAATGCACCGCACCCGGTCATTTTCCAGAAGAGCCTGATCGACAGCCCGGACCAGCGCAGAGCGTCACAATACATGAACGCTTTTCGCGCCGCCGGCTTCGAGAAGGCCGTCGAAACCATGGGGTACGAGACCTTCTTCACGAAAACGTTCGGCAGCCACGTCGATCTTGCGAAGATCCCGGAAGCTGAGAAGCAGCAATATATCGCAGATTGGTCGCAGCCGGGCGCGCTCACGGCGATGCTCAACTGGTATCGCGCCGGACGGATGGTCGTTCCGCCGCCGGGCGCAGTGGTACCTCTGCCCGATTGGCTGCTACGCCCCTTCCCGAACGTGAAGATCCCAACGTTGGTCATTTGGGGCATGAAGGACCTGGCGCTGCTGCCGATGCAGCTCGACGGCCTCAACGCGCTGGTCGACGACCTGACGATCATGCGTTTGGCTGAGGCGGGCCATTTCGCACCGTGGGAGGCCCCGGATGAAGTGGCCGACGCGCTCCAGCCCTTCCTTGCCGAGAACCGAACCGCTACCGCTCCTGCGGAATGAGCCAAACCCGATCCCGTTCCCGTTCCGCCGCGCGTCTCGCAGCGGTTCAGGCCCTTTATCAGCAGGAGATGGAGGGCACCGCCCTTCCACGTCTGCTCCAGGAGTTCCATGATCACCGGCTCGGCGCGACCATCGAGGACGACCAATATCATGAAGCGGAACGCGACTTCTTCGATGATGTCGTCACGGGTGCGCATGCCCGCCGCGAGGAGATCGACGCGCTGATCGGAGCGCGACTGGCGGAAGGCTGGACGCTCGAGCGGCTCGACCGGCCGATGCGAGCGATCCTGCGCGCCGGAGTTTATGAGCTGATCGCCCGCCCGGACGTGCCGGTCGGCTCGGTCATCTCGGAATATGTCGATGTCGCGCACGGTTTCTATGACAAGCGCGAGAGCGGCTTCGTGAACGGCCTGTTGGACGCAATCGCGAAAGAGGCCCGAGCCGCAAGCGAACGGACTCGGCCTACACAGCCGTAGACATGCGAGAAGCCGACGTCATCGCGAGAGTGCGCCGGATCGCCACTGATCCGGCAGCGCGCGGGTTGCTTGACGATGCCGCGGTACTCGAAGGTTTTGTCATCACCCACGACAGCATCGCCGAGGGCGTGCACTTCCTGTCCTTCGACCCGCCCGCAAGCGTCGGCTGGAAGCTGGTCGCAGTAAATTTGTCCGACCTTGCGGGAAAGGGTGCGACCCCCGCTGGCGCCCTCCTGTCGGTGACTCTCTCGGGCGACGGCAGCTGGGAGAGCGAGTTCCTGACCGGCGTTGAACATGCCTGCGAAAGCTATGCGCTGCCGTTGATCGGGGGCGACACGATCGCCCTTCCGACCGGCGCGCCGCGAGTGCTGGGGCTCACGGCGATCGGGTACGCGGGCGAACGCGTGCCCGACCGGAGCGGTGCTCAACCGGGCGACCGCTTGTGGCTCGTGGGAACCCTCGGCGATGCGGCCGCGGGCCTTGGTCAGCTGCTGGAAGATCGCAAGGCGACTGGACCGCTGGTCGATGTTTTTCGGCGACCTGTTCCGCAACTTGAAGCTGGCCGCGCGCTGGCTCAGCGCGCCAGTGCCATGATGGACCTCTCCGACGGGCTTCTGATCGATGCCAAGCGTATGGCCGAAGCGAGCGCCTGCGTCATCGCCATCGATCTCGATCTCCTTCCCCTGTCCGATGCGTTCAGGACTGTGCGCGGCGACGATGTCCAGGCGCGGCAGTTCGCCGCGACCGGTGGCGACGATTATGCCTTGCTTGCCGCGCTCTCTCCCGAGATCGATCCGTCAACACTTTCTTTACCGTCAGGAACGACGATTGCCTGCATCGGGATCATCGAAGCTGGCGATGCCGCCATCCGGCTGACCAGTGGCGGACGTCAGATCGAAGTGCCGGAGAAGCTGGGCTATGAACATCGCGGGCCTACCGCTGCGCCAATGGCTGATCGCCCTTAGCGGACTTCTGTCCGGCGCCACGCTCGCGCTTCTCCTCCATTAACCCGCGCGCCGTTTCCAGCAGGTTGCAAGCTTGATGCTCCCCTCATAAAGGAGCGCATCATTCTCGCGCCGGCACCCGCTTGCCGGCCTTTTCTGTTTGCCGCGAAAACGGGGAAACCAGACATGAATCTGACACTCATCGCGATCGCCTGCGGCGTTATCGCGTTGCTCTACGGCATCTTCACCAGCCGCCAGGTGCTTGCCGCCTCAACCGGCAACCAGCGCATGATGGAAGTGGCGGCCGCCATTCAGGAAGGCGCCAAGGCCTATCTCGGCCGCCAGTATACGACGATCGGCATAGTCGGCGTCGTCGTCGCAGTGCTACTATTCTTCCTCGTGGGCCCGCTCCAGGCGGGCGGTTTCGCGCTCGGCGCACTTCTTTCCGGCGCCGCGGGCTACATCGGCATGAACATTTCCGTGCGCTCCAATGTGCGCACCGCCGAGGCGGCCCGGTCGAGCCTCCAGAAAGGCCTCACCATCGCGTTCCGGGCAGGCGCCATCACCGGCATGCTCGTTGCCGGGCTCGCTTTGCTGGCGATCTCGCTCTTCTTCTACGTCCTGGTCGGCGTTCGGGGTCTCGCTCCCAATGATCGTGAAGTGATCGACGCGCTCGTCGCGCTCGCCTTCGGCGCGTCGCTGATCTCGATCTTTGCGCGTCTCGGGGGCGGCATCTTCACCAAGGCGGCCGACGTCGGCGCCGACCTCGTCGGCAAGATCGAAGCCGGGATTCCAGAGGACGACCCTCGCAATCCGGCCGTGATCGCCGACAACGTCGGCGACAATGTCGGCGACTGCGCCGGCATGGCCGCCGACCTGTTCGAGACCTATGTCGTTACGGTCGGTGCGACGATGGTGCTCATCGCTCTGCTCGTCACCGCGTCGGCCGCCAGCCTGCTCGGGCTCATGAGCCTTCCGCTCGGAATCGGCGGTGCCTGCATCATCACGTCGATCATAGGCACGTATTTCGTCCGGCTCGGACGCTCGCAGTCGATCATGGGCGCGCTCTACAAGGGGTTCCTCGTGACCGCGATTCTGTCGATCCCGGCGCTCTATGCCGTCACGCAATATGCCCTCGGCGACATGAATGCGGTGATTGGCGGAGCGACCGATCCGACAACCGGTGTGACCACCGGCGGCTTCACCGGATGGGATCTTTATTTCTCCATGCTTGTCGGCCTTGCGGTTACCGGGCTGATCGTGTGGATCACGGAATATTACACCGGAACCAACCATCGCCCGGTCCAGGCGATCGCCCGCTCCTCGCAGACAGGGCACGCAACCAACATCATCCAGGGCCTCGCGGTCAGCCTCGAAGCGACCGCGCTTCCCGCGATCGTCATCTGTGTCGGCATCATCGTCTCCTACAGCCTCGCCGGCCTGCTCGGCATCGGCTTCGCAGCGACCTCGCTGCTTGCGCTCGCCGGCATGGTGGTTGCGCTCGATGCGTACGGACCGGTCACGGACAATGCCGGCGGAATCGCCGAAATGTCGGGTCTCGAGGCCGACGTGCGCACCCGCACCGACGCGCTCGACGCAGTCGGCAACACCACGAAGGCGGTGACCAAGGGCTATGCGATTGCGTCCGCGGGCCTTGGCGCGCTCGTGCTGTTTGCGGCTTATACGTCCGACCTCAACCGGTTCGCGACCGATCTCCACATTAATTTCGCCGACGTCGATTTCTCGCTCGCCAATCCGTACGTGATCGTCGGATTGCTGCTCGGTGCGCTGCTCCCGTACCTGTTCGGCGCGATGGGCATGATGGCGGTCGGCCGCGCAGGCGGTGCGGTCGTCGAGGAGGTCCGCGCCCAGTTCCGCGAGAACCCGGGCATCATGGACGGCTCGTCGCGCCCCAATTACGCGCGAACGGTCGACCTCGTGACCAAGGCAGCGATCAAGGAGATGATCATCCCGTCGCTCCTGCCGGTGTTCGCTCCGCTGGCGGTCTTCTTCATCGTCCAGCTGATTGCCGGACGCGCGCAGGGCTTCGCGGCGGTCGGCGCACTGTTGATCGGCGTGATCGTGTCAGGCCTGTTCGTCGCGATTTCGATGACCAGCGGCGGCGGCGCCTGGGATAACGCCAAGAAATATATTGAGGACGGCAATTACGGTGGCAAAGGCTCCGAAGCCCATAAGGCCGCGGTGACCGGCGACACGGTCGGCGACCCGTACAAGGATACCGCCGGACCGGCCGTCAATCCGATGATCAAGATCACCAACATCGTCGCGCTGCTGCTGCTCGCGGCGCTCGCCGGGCACTCCGCCGCCGGATGACGATCTAAGCGTCGAAGGGGACGCTCCGCGCCGGTTCGCGCCGGCCGGGGCTTTTCTTTTGAGTACGAAGCGAGTTGAAGATTGAGCAATGCCGAACGCGATCCGAGTCCATAAGACGGGAGGACCCGACGTCCTCGAATGGGAAGAGGTCGAGGTTGGGGACCCTGGCCCCGGCCAGGTGAAGCTCCGCCAGGACGCCGCAGGCCTCAATTTCATCGACGTCTATCACCGCACCGGCCTCTATCCGCAGCCGCTGCCTTTCACGCCGGGGACGGAGGGCGCTGGGGTCGTCGAGGAGGTCGGCGCGGACGTCACCAACGTGCAGCCGGGCGATCGGGTCGCTTATGCGGGCCCGATTGGCGGGTATGCCGAGGAGCGGCTGATCGATGCGGACCGGCTCGTGAAACTGCCGGACTCGATCAGCACAGAGCAGGCGGCCGGAATGATGCTCCAGGGCATGACAGCGCAGATGCTCCTGCGCTCGGTTTTTCCGGTCGCAGAAGGCGACACGATCCTGATCCACGCGGCGGCCGGCGGCGTCGGGCTCATCATGTGCCAATGGGCGGCCGCGCTCGGCGCGACGGTGATCGGCACGGTCGGAACCGAGGAGAAAGCGGAACTCGCGCGCGCGCATGGCTGCGAGTACCCAATCGTCTATTTAGAGCAGGATTTCGTCGCCGAAGTGCAGCGCATCACAAACAGCGAAAAACTCCCGGTGGTCTATGACTCGGTCGGACGAGACACGTTCATGCGTTCGCTCGACTGCCTTCGCGTTCGCGGATTGATGGTGAGCTTTGGGCAATCGTCCGGAGCAATCGAGCCGTTCTCTCCGAACGTCCTCGCGCAGAAAGGCTCTTTGTACCTGACCCGGCCAACATTGTTCCATTACATCGCGACGCGGCAGCAACTTGAGCAGAGCGCAAAGGAGCTGTTCGACATGGTCACGAGCGGCAAGGTCAAGATCGAGGTCCAGCAGCGGTTCCCCCTCAAAGATGCGGCCGAAGCCCAGCGGGCGCTGCAAGCTCGGAAGACCACGGGATCGACCATCCTGACGGTCTGAACTGCGTCAGACCTTCGCCTTCACATTTACGCGGCACGCCTGTAAGGCTCCGCGACTTTTCAAAGATGAAAGAGGATTTGCTTGGCCAAGGAAGAATTGCTCGAGATGCGCGGCACGGTCGTCGAACTGCTGCCCAATGCCATGTTCCGCGTCCGCCTCGAGAACGGCCATGAGATCCTCGGCCATACCGCCGGCAAGATGCGCAAGAACCGCATCCGTGTGCTGACCGGCGACGAAGTGCTCGTCGAGTTGACCCCGTATGACCTCACCAAGGGCCGCATCACCTATCGCTTCATGCCCGGCCGCGGAGGCCCGCCCGGTTATCAATAATGAGGCTCGTTCTCGCTTCCGCGAGCCCGCGCCGTCTCGATCTGCTCGCCCGCATTGGGGTCACGCCCGACGCGGTCGTCCCCGCCGAGATCGACGAAAGCGTGCCGAAGGGCGAGCTGCCGCGTGAGCATGCGCTGAGGCTGGCGCGCGAGAAGGCCGAAGCGGTAGCCGCGCAACAACCCGATGCGCTTGTGCTCGCCGCCGACACCGTTGTCGCTGTCGGCCGGCGCATCCTCCCGAAGGTTGAGGACGAAGAGACGCTACGCAGGTGCATGAAACTGCTGTCCGGCCGCCGACACCGGGTTCTGACGGGGGTCGCTTTGACGCTGCCCGGTGGTGAGGTTCGCGCGCGGCTGGGCGAGACGACGATCGCAATGAAGCGGCTCAGCGACGAAGAGATCGCTTATTATGTGAGCCATGGCGAGTGGCACGGCAAAGCAGGCGGCTATGCGCTTCAGGGCTATGGGGAAGTCTACGTCCGCCACATCTCCGGCAGCTATTCCAACGTCGTCGGACTACCACTCGCAGAGGCGCGGATGCTGCTGAAGTCCGCGGGCTACCCACTTGCGTGAATGGCTGGTCGAGCGTGGGATTGGCGAGACCCGCGCGGTCTTGGTCGAGGAAGGCGAGATCGTCGAAGCCCTCATCGAGCTCGACGGAGCGACTCCTGCAGGCACCGTGACGACGGCGCGGCTGGTGAGCACCGGCGCCAACGGCCGCAATGCAGTAGCGATCAGCGAGGGTGGACACGAATATCTGCTTCCGCGCGGCGCGCCGACTGCAACGCAGGGTGCGACCCTCACGATCGAAGTGACGCGTGAGCGCATTCCGGGCACCGAGCCATGGAAGCGGCCGCTGGCCCGGGTAACTGACAAGCCGCTTCAAGCATTGCCGCCGCTCAACGAGCGGGTCGGCGGGCGCCTGCTCCCGTTTCCCTCTCCCTCGGATGCGCTCGAGGATTTCGCCTGGGACGATCTGATCGACGAAGCTCGGACCGGCACCATCGCCTTCGCCGGCGGCGAGCTCCGCATCTCGCCGACGCCTGCCATGACCCTGGTAGACGTCGACGGCTATCTCGAGCCTGATGAGCTGGCCGTGCTGGGTGCATCCGAAGCCGGGCGAGCAATCCGCCGGCTCCATATCGGCGGATCCATCGGCATCGACCTACCGACCGCCGGCAACAAGGCAGTGCGAAAGGCGGCAGGGGCGGCAATCGACGAACGGCTGCCGCAGCCTTTCGAGCGAACCGCGGTCAACGGTTTTGGCTTCGTCCAGATTGTCCGGCCACGACAGCGGGCGTCGCTCGTGGAATTGGCGCAAGATCGAGCCACCTACGAAGCGCGCGCACTGCTCAGGCGCGCAGGGTTCGAGGCGCCTGGTCCGACCCGCCTCGTCGGCCATCCGGCGGTGATCGCGGTACTTGAGGCACAACCCGAATGGCTCGCCGCTCTCTCGCAGCAAATCGGCGGTGCGGTCGGCTTGCGGGCTGATCCGGCTCTCCCCATGTCGGGCGGGTATGCCGAAGCAGTCTGAAGCCAAGCTCTGCCCGCTCTGCGGCAAGCCCGAAGTCAAGGAGCATGCGCCCTTTTGCAGCCGCGGCTGCAAGGATCGCGACCTCCTGAAGTGGCTCGGTGAAGGCTATCGTATTCCCGGTCCATCGGCCGATCCCGAGAGGGTGGACAGCGAGAGAGACGAGGGTTAGGGAGCGCGCTCGCCTCTTCCGGGCCAGCCCGGTCCCGATGCGAACGCCCCAAAAGTTGGGCCCAGGTAGCTCAGTTGGTAGAGCACGTGACTGAAAATCACGGTGTCGGTGGTTCGATTCCGCCCCTGGGCACCATTTCCCGAAATCTGCTCAGTGCTGCATCTGCAGGTTCATCATCTCCGGCGATGGGCCCATGTTGGCCGCCAGGTGAGTCATGATCCAGATCGTCCCGATCATCACCAGGAAGACGATGAGTACGCCGAAGGCGAGCGCCAGGACGTTGTTGGTGTTGTCCGGACCGGTGGTGATGTGGAGAAAGAAGACGAGGTGCACGCCCATCTGAGCAATGGCGAGCACGACCAGCCCGACCGCCACGCCGGGCCCCCATAACACCGACGTCGATGCGACCCAGAACGACACTCCGGTCAGGATCAGCGCAAACGCCAGGCCGATGATGTAGCTCAATGACTCGGTGAGAAGGGGCTCGTGCGGCTGGCCCGGTGCAACGTCGATCAGCGGGTTGTAATCATCGTGGCGATCATCGCTCATGGCAGCGTTCCGATCAGGTAGACGATGGTGAAGATGGCCACCCAGATGATGTCCAGGGCGTGCCAGAAAATGCTGAGGCACAAGAATCGCCTAAGGATGTGCGGCTGAAAGCCTTTGGCCCAGATCTGCGCCATCATCGTGCCGATCCACAACAGGCCCGCGGTGACGTGGGCACCGTGACAGCCAACCAAGGTAAAGAAGGATGACAGGAAGGCGCTGCGCTGCGGCCCAGCGCCGATCGCGATCATTCCCGCGAACTCGCTGAGCTCGATGACCAGGAAGACGAGGCCAAGCAGTCCGGTCAGGAGGAGCCAGCCTTGTGTCCAAGCCATGTTCCGGCGCTTGGCCGCGACCATCGCCAGGCCGCAGACGAAGCTGGAGAGCAACAGGGCGAGGGTTTCGACGGCGACCAGGTCGCGGTGGAAGACCTGGTTGCTGGTCGGACCGAAGTCGGTCGCATGCGACAGCGACGCGTAGGTCGCGAACAGCGCCGAGAACAGGACGATATCGGAAAGGACGAACAGCCAGAAGCCGTAGGGAACGACGATACTCTTCGATTGTGGCCCGCGATGGCCGAGGCCGGTATCTTCCGAACTGACGTGGGTCAGTCCAATGGTCGCGGCTTCCGTCGTCATGTCGACTGGCTCAACGTGTGGAGAAGTTCGGTGCGGATCCGCCGACGCTCCTGCTCGAGGTGCTTGACCTCGTCGACCGGGATCACATGCTCGTGCTCGTCCTGCCAGGCGTACCAGACGAAGATCGCGAAGGCGCCGATCAGTCCGACGATAGCGAGCCACCAGATATGCCAGATGATCGCGAAGCCGCAGAAGGACGCGAAGAAGGCACAAATCACGCCAACAGGCGTGTTACGCGGCAGCTCGATCGGCTTGTAGTCGGGCTCTTCGATCAGCCGGTCCTCCTTGATCGCGGTCTGCTTGCGCGTCCAATAGGCTTCCTCGCCGTGGACGTCGGGCAGCACCGCGAAGTTGAAGTGCGGCGGCGGCGACAGCGTCAGCCACTCGAGCGTGCGGCCGTCCCAGGGATCGCCGGTGACGTCCCGCCGTTGGTCGCGCGTCTTGATCGAGTACCAAAGCTGGGCGGCCAGCAGCAGGATTCCCGCAAAGATGAAAAGTGCCCCGATGAACGCCACGACCATCCAGGGCTGCCAGGCCGGGTTGTCATAATGCTGCATGCGCCTGGTCGCACCCATCAAGCCCAGCACGTAAAGCGGCATGAAGGCGAGATAGAAGCCGATGAACCAGCACCAGAAGGAGGCTTTGCCGAGTCGCTCGTCGAGCGTGAAGCCGAAGGCTTTGGGGAACCAGTATTCGTAGCCCGCGAGCACCCCGAACACGACCGCGCCGATGATCACGTGGTGAAAGTGCGCGACCAGGAACAGGCTGTTGTGAACGACGAAGTCGATCGGCGGATTGGCGAGCAAGACACCAGTCAAGCCACCGGTTATGAATGTGACGACGAAGCCGAGCGCCCAATGCATCGGGACGCTGAACCGGACCCGGCCGCCGTACATGGTGAACAGCCAATTGAAGATTTTCACGCCGGTCGGGATGGCGATGAGCATGCTCGCAATGCCGAAGACGGCGTTGACGTCGGCGCCGGCGCCCATCGTGAAGAAATGGTGCAGCCACACGGTGAACGACAGGATGCAGATGGCGAGCGTCGCGTAGACCATAGACCTGTAACCGAACAGCGGCTTGCCCGAGAATGTGGCGAACACTTCGGAGAAAATGCCGAATGCCGGCAGGACGAGGATGTAAACCTCGGGATGCCCCCAGACCCAGATCAGGTTCATGTAGAGCATCGAATTGCCGGCGCCGTCGGTCGTGAAGAAATGGAAGCCGAGGTAACGGTCGAGCATCAGGAGCGCGAGCGTCGCCGTCAGGACCGGGAAGGCGGCGATGATCAAGAGGTTGGATGCCAATGATGTCCAGACGAAGACCGGCATGCGCATGTAGCTCATGCCCGGCGCGCGGATCTTGAGGATGGTCGTGACGAAATTGATTCCGGTCAGCAGCGTCCCGATTCCCGAGATTTGCAGCGAGACAAGGTAGTAATCGACGCCGACATCAGGTGAGAACGCCTTCTCGCTAAGCGGCGGGAAGGCGAGCCATCCGGTGCGCGCGAACACGCCGATGAACAGACTGACATTCGTCAGGAGCACGCCCGACGCGGTCAGCCAGAAGCTGACGTTATTCATCGTCGGGAAGGCGACGTCGCGGACTCCGAGCTGGAGCGGAATAACGAAGTTCATCAGCCCAATGATGAACGGCATGGCCATGAAGAAGATCATGATCGTCCCGTGGGCTGAAAAGATTTGGTCGTAGTGTTCGGGCGGGAGATATCCTTGGGAAGCGCCCACAGCGACCGCCTGCTGTCCGCGCATCATGATCGCATCGGAAAAGCCGCGCACCAGCATGAGCAGCGCGACCACGATGTACATGACGCCGATGCGCTTGTGGTCGGTGGACGTGATCCATTCGTTCCACAGGTATGACCACCAACCCTTGATCGTGACCATGGCGAGGACGGCGCCCACGATCAGGAGCACCACAATGGACGTGATCAACGGGATTGGCTCGTTGATCGGAATCGCGTCCCAGGTCAGCTTTCCA
This sequence comes from Pseudomonadota bacterium, assembly GCA_046731955.1. Taxonomy (GTDB): domain Bacteria; phylum Pseudomonadota; class Alphaproteobacteria; order Sphingomonadales; family Sphingomonadaceae; genus Sphingomicrobium. The sequence goes on from JBKPMC010000003.1 coordinate 13,455, forward strand.
AATAGATTCACGCTCCGGTCCCCGGCAATTGTTTGCTGTGAGGCACTTCTGGCGCCGGCGCGCGGCTTGCCGCGATGGCCTCGAACAGGCCGGGCGCCACGCCGCCATAGGTGATGGGCTTCACATAACTGCTCGGCTTGGCGAGCTCGACGTAGCCGCGGCCGTCGAGCGTCGGCCCCTTCCCACGAACGCCCTGCGCCCAGGCGCCGAATTGTTGCGGCGGCACCACGTGAGTTTTGAACCGCATTCCCGAGAAGCCGGCGCCGCTGTAATGCGACGACAGCCCGTCATAGACACCCAACCGGTCCGCCTGGAGGTTCAGGCGGGTTGTCATCCCCGGCATGGCGTAGATCATCGTCCCCATCTGCGGGACGAAGAAGCTGTTCCAGACTGTCGCGGACGTCAGCCGGAAACTGATGGGAGTGCCTGCCGGGACAACCAGCTGATTGACTGTGGCCACGCCCTGGTCCGGGTAAATGAACAGCCATTTCCAATCGAGCGAGACGACGTCGACCTTGAGGGGCTTCACCGGGGAAGCGAGCGGCTTGGCCGGATCGAGGTCATGGCTGCCGATCCACGCGATTCCGCCAAGCAGCATTACGGTCATCGCCGGGATCGACCAGACGACCAGCTCGATCGCGCCCGAATATTCCCAGTTGGGCCGGTACTCAGCCTTCTTGTTGCCGCGCCGGAACCACCACGCGAAGACGACGGTGGCGATCATCACCGGGATGACGATTGCGAGCATGATCGCGGTGGAATTGAACAGGATCTGCTTTTCCTGGGCGCCGATCGGACCGACCGGGTCGAGCACGCCGCCGCATCCCGAAATGAGTAGAGTCGAAGCTGCTAGCAGGCCCGCGCGGCTTGCCCTGCGTCGAAGTTCAGCCATACGCAGCGCCGTGGTCTGACATCGCTTTTCCCTCACCGATCCCGAACGGACCGACACACCTTAGGGGCAGACAGCGATCATTAGACGCCTTGCGGCGCGATGCCGGAGCCCCTGTTCTTGTCCGGGCATGGCCAAGGACGGGCCCATAGCGCAATTATACCAACGGCTAAACCTGGCTGCTCCAATGGCAGCGGAAGGGAAGGAGATGGCCAGAGGGAACTGCCGCGGCCCGGTGACCATCGCGGATGTTGCGCCGGAAAGCACACGCGACAGCGACTATTCGCCCGATCCGCGAGCCGCCATGGCTGAACAGAGATCGACCCGCGCTTCGCGGTCGGGGAGCCTGTCCCCAATGGAAGACAGGTCGGCCGTGAAGCGCGGGTCCGGCCCGACCGGACGATGAGTGTCACGATCGAGCACGTTGCAGAACGCACGCAAGGCGCCGCACCGAAACGCTGATAAGCATCCATCACCGGCGGTACGCCGCCATATGTCAGGATGGGATCGAGTCGGTCGAGGGTGCGGACCACCGGATGGTCGTCCGCGCCGCGCATCTCGTCGAGAGTCGTGGACTCGCAACGTCAACTCAACCGACCAAACCCTTCGCTTCGAGCTCGGCGCGCGCCTGGCCCACGCGGTCTTCGGCCGGCTGACTGCCAACCCATTCGGCAAGCTCGGCGATGCCCGAGTCAAAGTCCTTTTCGGCGCGAAAGCCGAGGACGTCCGCCGCCTTCGAGGCGTCGCAAAAGCAGTGACGAACGTCACCGATGCGGCCCTTGCCGACGATTTCCGGCTCGATGTCGTTGCGATTGAGCGCGCGTCCAATCGAGCGCGCTACTTCCTTGACGCTTCGGTTCCCCCCCGACCCTATGTTGAACACCTTGCCGATCGAACCGGGGTGAACGAGCGCGTCGGCGAAGGCCCGCGCGACATCGCCGACGTAGACGAAGTCGCGGCGTTGCTCGCCGTCTTCGAAAATCATCGGACGCTGACCGTTGAGCAGGCGTGAGGAGAAGATCGCGAGCACGCCCGTGTACGGGTTCGAAAGCGCCTGGCCGGGGCCGTAGACATTGAACAGCCGCAGGCACGCGCCTTCCATGCCGTAGGCCTGCGTCATCATGAGCGTCTGCCGCTCCTGTACATATTTGCCGAGCGCGTAGATCGATGTGAGGCTGGGCTGCTTCCATTCGGGAGTAGGCTTAGGCTTCAGCGGGCGTCCCTGTGCATCCAGCGGATCCCAGCTTTCGCCATTGGAGACTCGCGCCTGGCGTTCAACGTTCTCGATGATCTTCCCGTCGGCATCTTCGTAAAGGCCCTCGCCATAAATGCTCATCGATGAAGCGGTCACGACGCGGCGCACGGGGTTGTCGATGAGCGCCTCGAACAGCACCGCCGAACCGGCCTCGTTGACCGACGTGTAACGCTCGACTTCGTACATCGATTGGCCAACGCCGACCTCGGCGGCGAGATGGACGACGCAGTCGACGCCGTCGAGCGCTTTGGTCACTGCATCGGAATTGCGAATGTCGTCGACGATCAGCTCGGCGTCATCCGGCAAATCTGGTGGACGGGTGGGGCTGCCGTGGACCTGCTCGACCAGGCTGTCGAGAATTCGGACCCTGTTGCCACGCCTGAGCAGCTCTCGCGTAACGGCGCGGCCGATGAAGCCAGCGCCTCCAGTGACCAGAACCGTTTCCCCCAACGGACTTTCCTTCCTGTTTTTCCGCTAACATAGCTGGCATTGGCTTGATTTTAGAGCCGATTTTTTCCCGACGGGAAGCATTAGCCAACTTCGAGCGTTTCCATTCGCGGATCCTCGAAAGGAGATGAAGATATGCCAGCCAAATCTGGAGCGCAGCAAAAAGCAGCAGGAGCAGCGCTCTCGGCGAAGCGCGGCGACACGCCCAAGAGCAAGCTCAAGGGCGCTTCGAAATCGATGATGTCGATGAGCGAGAGTGAGCTCAAGAAGATGGCGTCGACCAAGCGCAAGGGCAAAGCCGAGCACAAGACTAAAAAGAAGTAGGTCCAGCCCACCCACTAACGTTGTCGCTCCGGGCCGAGCGTCAGAAGCCAGATCTCCGGCACTGCGCCGAGGCGCAAAGGCAAGACGCTTGTGCCTAAGCCTGCGCTCGTGATCACCCGCTTTCTGCCGTCCATCGCAAGGCCGCATGCGAACCGCTCGCCATACTTCGACATATAGGACACGGCGCCGATCCAGGGGACGCGAATTTGTCCGCAGTGGGTGTGGCCAGCCAGGATCAGCGTGACATCTGAGGGAACGGCTGGCGTCACATCGGGGCTGTGGCTCAGCAACACGCGCGCACCGGAGTGCCCACGCATCGCACCGACAGTCTTTGCGACGTTGTCGTGGCCGGTGAACGCGTCATCGACTCCGCCCAGACTGATCGGTCCCACCTCGATTGCGTTGTTTTGAAGGGTCCGAACCCGTGCCGTCCGCAATCCGTTGATAATTTCCGCGGTGCTTCGCCAATGGTCATGATTGCCCAATACCGCGACCGCTCCGAAGCGCGCTTTCAGTTCTGAAAGGGGGGCTAATGCTTCCGCGCCGGCGTACCGCTTCGTGGCCGCCTTCTTGTCACTGATGAAGTCGCCGCCAAGCAGGACCAGGTCCGGATGAAGCGAATTCACCTGCTCCACGATTCGCGCCAGGCGTTCGGGCGGCATGTCGGGACCGCTGACATGGATGTCTGTCAGGAGCGCGACCCGGATTGGAAGAGCGCCCCGCGGCCAGTCTGGAAGTGCGATCGATGCCCTTCTGATGACTGGATCGCGCAGTGCGACCGAATACATGTAAAAAAGCGCGAGCGCGGCGGCCGCGACCACCAATGTGAATGCGACCGCTAGCTTCCTCACAAGCTCAAAGCTTCTGTGTCAGCTCCGGGACGATTTTAAACAGGTCGCCAACGAGGCCGATATCGGCGATCTGGAAGATCGGAGCTTCCTCGTCCTTGTTGATGGCGACGATCGTCTTCGAATCCTTCATTCCGGCGAGGTGCTGAATCGCGCCGGAAATGCCGATGGCGACGTAGAGGTCTGGTGCGACGATCTTGCCGGTCTGGCCTACCTGATAATCGTTGGGCGCATAGCCGGCATCGACCGCAGCCCGGCTCGCACCAACGGCAGCGCCGAGCTTGTCGGCGAGCGGGTCGAGCAGGCCGTGGAACTGGTCGGACGAGCCGAAGGCGCGGCCGCCGGAGACGATGATGCGGGCGCTCGTCAGCTCGGGGCGTTCGCTCTCGGATGCTTCCAAGTTGACGAACTTGCTGACGCCGGCATCGGCACCGACATCGACCTGCTCAACAGCCGCGCTGCCACCCTCGCGCGAAGCATTTTCGAATGCCGTGCCGCGTACGGTTATCACCTTCTTCGCGTCTTTGGAGCGCACCGTCGCGATGGCGTTGCCGGCGTAGATCGGGCGGGTGAATGTGTCCTCGCCCTCGACCGACAGGATATCGCTAATCTGCATGACGTCGAGCAAGGCCGCGACACGGGGAGCGATATTTTTGCCGAAGGTCGTGGCCGGAGCGACGAACGCGACGTAGCCATCCATCAGCTTCGCCGCAATCGGTGAGACATTCTCGGCGAGGTCGTGATCGAGATGGGGAGCATCGGCGACGAGCACTTTGGTGACCCCGGCGATCTTCGACGCCTCTTCAGCGACTCCGCCAACGTTCGACCCCGCGACCAGAGCATGCACTTCGCCGAGCTTCGCCGCGGCGGTCACTACGGGAAGCGTCGCGTCGCGGAGCTTCCCGTCCCCATGTTCGACCAGCAGCAGGACGCTCATTGCACCACCCCCAAGGCCTTCAGTTTGCCGACAAGCTCATCCACCGAACCAACCTTCTCGCCCGCCTGCCGCTTCGGCGGCTCTGCGACCTTCAGAGTTTCGAGCCGCCGCCCAATATCAACCCCCAGCTCGTCGGGCGTCTTCGTCACAAGCGGCTTGGACTTTGCCTTCATGATGTTCGGCAGCGACGCGTAGCGTGGCTCATTGAGCCTGAGGTCGGTGGTAACCACCGCTGGAAGTTTCAGCTCGTCTGTCTCGAGGCCCCCATCGACTTCGCGCGTGACAGTGGTTTCCCCGTCGCCGACCTCGATCTTCGACGCGAAGGTACCCTGGGGCCAGCCGAGCACCGCGGCCAGCATCTGACCTGTGGCGTTGTTGTCGTCGTCGATCGCCTGCTTGCCGAGAATGAACAGCTGCGGCTGCTCCTCTTCCGCGATCTTGGCGAGGATCTTGGCGACGGCGAGCGGCTCGACCTCCTCGTCGGTTTGGACGAGGATCGCCCGGTCCGCGCCCATCGCGAGGGCGGTGCGCAGCGTTTCCTGCGCCTTGGCCGGGCCGATGGACACGGCGACGATCTCGGTCGCCACGCCCTTTTCCTTGAGCCGGATCGCCTCCTCGACCGCAATCTCGTCGAACGGGTTCATGCTCATCTTGACGTTGGCGAGATCGACGCCCGAGCCGTCCATCTTAACGCGCGGCTTCACGTTGAAATCGATCACCCGCTTGACCGCGACCAGCACTTTCATGACGTTCTCCAGACCTTAAGCCGCGACCAGGCTCTTCACTTCGGCGACGATCTTCTTGGCCGCGTCGCCGAGATCGTCCGCGGGAATGATCGGCAGTCCGCTCTGGGCGAGGATGTCCTTGCCCTGCTGGACGTTGGTGCCCTCGAGCCGCACAACCAGCGGGTCCTCAAGATGCACTTCACGGGCCGCGGCGACGATCCCTTCGGCGATGATGTCGCAGCGCATGATCCCGCCGAAGATGTTGACCAGGATGCCCTGTACGGCGGGGTCGCTGAGGATGATCTTGAATGCCGCCGTGACCTTCTCCTTCGAGGCGCCGCCGCCGACATCGAGAAAGTTGGCGGGCTCGCCGCCCTCCAATTTGATGATGTCCATGGTCGCCATCGCGAGGCCGGCGCCGTTCACCATGCAGCCGATGTTGCCGTCGAGCTTGATGTAGGCGAGGTCGAATTTCGACGCCTCAATCTCCATCGGATCCTCTTCGGAGAGATCGCGCAGCTGCTCGAGCTCCGGGTGCCGGAACTCGGCATTGTTGTCGAAGCCGACCTTGGCATCGAGCACCAAGAGCTCGCCCTTGTCCGTGACCGCGAGCGGGTTGATCTCGATCTGGGAGGCGTCGGTCCCGACGAAGGCGTCATAAAGCATCGCGAGCACCTTGTTCGCCTGCTTGGCGAGATCGCCGGTCAGGCCGAGCGCGGCGGCGACTTCGCGGCCGTGATGCGGCATCAGCCCGGTCGCCGGATCGATCGTAAGGGTCTCGATTTTCTCCGGAGTTTCGTGGGCGACATCCTCGATGTTCATCCCGCCTTCCGTCGACGCGACGATCGCAATGCGCCCGGTGCCGCGGTCGACCAGAAGCGCAAGGTAGAATTCCTTCGCGATATCGACTCCGTCGGTGATGTAGAGGCGCTGCACCTCCTTTCCGGCGGGGCCGGTCTGGACCGTCACCAGCGTTTTCCCGAACATCTCGGCGGCATGCTCGCGCACCTCATCAACCGAATGGGCGAGGCGGACGCCGCCCTTGGCCTCCGGGCCGAGCTCCTTGAACTTGCCCTTGCCGCGCCCGCCGGCATGAATCTGCGCCTTGACGACCCACAACGGCCCGGGAAGCCTTTGCGCCGCGACGACCGCCTCTTTGACGCTCATCGCGGGATAGCCTGCGGGCACGGGAACGCCGTACTTCGCGAGCAGCTCTTTGGCCTGATATTCGTGGATGTTCATGGCCGGGGCCCTTAATCAGAACCACGCTGCGATGCAAAGCGAGCCGCCGCCTTGCCGAAAGATCATCCATGTCGACATGGACGCCTTCTACGCGTCGGTCGAGCAGCGCGACGATCCGGTGCTTCGGGGGAGGCCGGTCGCGGTCGGCGGCGGGCATCGCGGAGTCGTCACGGCAGCAAGCTACGAAGCCCGCAAGTTCGGCGTGCGCTCGGCCATGCCGTCGGTCACTGCGAAGCGGCGATGCCCAGACCTGATCTTCGTCAAGCCGCACTTCGACGTTTATCGCGCCGTTTCGCAACAAATCCGCGCGATCTTCGCGGACTATACGGCTCTGGTCGAGCCGCTCTCGCTCGACGAAGCCTATCTCGATGTGACCGAAGACCGCCGCAGCCTCGGCACTGCCCGCGCGGTCGCCGAGGACATCCGTCGCCGAATCCATGATGAGACCGGCCTCACCGCTTCGGCGGGCGTGTCCTATTGCAAGTTCATCGCCAAACTCGCGTCCGACTACCGTAAGCCCGACGGGTTGACGGTGATCACGCCCGAGCGCGGACCGGAGTTTGTCGCTTCCCTGCCGATCGCCCGGTTCCACGGTGTCGGGCCAGTCACCGCCCGCAAGATGGAGCGGCTCGGCATCTTCACCGGCGCGGACCTCAAGGAATGGAGCATCCCCGCGCTCCAGGCGCATTTCGGGAGCTCAGCCGAATGGTATTGGCGGATCTGCCGCGGCATCGACGAGCGCGAGGTGAAGGCGGACCGGCCCTATAAGTCGGTCAGCGCCGAGCGTACGTTCGACGAGGATTTGCGCGATCCCGACCGGCTCGCGGCCGAACTCGAGCGCATCGCCGGCTACGCCTGGGCTCGGGTAGAGCGCTCGGAAGTTGCCGGGCGGACCGTGACTCTCAAGGTCAAGTTCGGCGATTTCACGATCATTACGCGCTCAAAGAGTTTCTCCTCACTGGTTCCGGACCTGGCGGCCTTCACGTCTGCGGGACAGACGCTGCTCGCCGCGCTTCATCCGCTCCCGAAAGGCATCCGGCTGCTTGGCCTGGGCCTTCATAACCTCGTCGAAGATGAATTTGTCACTCCACTCCAGCTTGGACTGGAAATTTGACACGACTTGTGATAGAAAATTGTCACATAGGGGCCGCTGCGATTCAGCTGCGGCCTTAAATTCAAGGGAAGCCACGAAATAGGCAGGGGAGCCACGGCCGCGGGTCGTTTTGGGGGACGACGCTGATGTGTGGGCTCTTTGCCGCAATTGGAAAGGTTAGCAATGGCTACAAAGGCGCTTAGCTTCGATGTCGGCGATTATGTCGTGTACCCCAAGCATGGCGTGGGCCGGGTCGTAGAGCTGCAATGCACCGAAATCGCCGGAACCCGTCTCGATCTCTATGTACTCCGGTTCGAGAAGGAGAAGATGACCCTTCGAGTGCCGGTCAACAAGGCGGACTCGGTTGGAATGCGCAAGCTTTCGTCCGACAAGACGATGAAGGACGCGCTCGACACCCTGAAGGGCAAGCCCAAGATCAAGCGCACCATGTGGTCGCGCCGCGCCCAGGAATATGAGGCGAAGATCAATTCGGGCGACCTGACCTCGATCGCCGAAGTGGTCCGCGACCTGTTCCGCCCTGACGACGCGCCGGAGCAGAGCTATTCCGAGCGGCAGATCTTCGAGGCCGCTTCGTCGCGCCTGGCTCGCGAGCTCGGGGCCATGGAGCAGACCGACGAGAAGTCGGCGCTCGCCAAGATCCTCGAGATCCTGAACAAGGCCGCGCTCATTCATCACAAGGCGAAGGAAGTCGCCTAAAACCCAGCAGGCGCTTCATCGACTCTAACAGGAGGGGCGTGCCCGAAAGGGCGCGCCCCTTTCTTTTGGGGTTGAAACCCGGGGATGCCTTGGTGTATTGCATGCCTAATACAGCACAGGAGCAGCTTCATGCGCAAGTCCGTCGCCGCAACCGTGATCGCCGTTTCCGCGGCAACTTCTGCCTGTGGTCAGACTCGAGCTGAGAACGGCGGCCCGATCGTGTCGCGCAGCTATCAGGTCGGCAATTTCCAGCAGATCGAAGTCGCCGGACCTTATGACGTCCAGATCCGTACCGGAGCAAACCCTGGGGTAATGGCGCGCGGCTCAGAGAAGCTATTAGAACGCACCGTCGTCGAAGTGCGGGGCGACAAGCTGCTCATCCGGCCCGAGCGGCAAAAGGGCTGGTTCGACTTCGGCTGGTCGAACAGTGGGAAGGCGCAGTTCACTGTCACTGTGCCTCAGCTCAGTGGCGCATCGATCGCGGGGTCAGGTGATATCCAGATCGACAAGGTGCGCGGCGATCGCTTCGAGGGTAGCGTCGCCGGGTCCGGCGGGCTCAACGTCGGCCAGCTCGATGTGCAGTTCCTGAAGCTCGCGATCGCGGGTTCCGGCGGAGTGAAGGCAGCGAGCGGCCGAGCTCAGAACGTCGGCCTGGAGATCGCCGGTTCGGGCGACATCGACGCTCGCGGGGTCCAGGCGCAGACGGCCGATGTCTCGGTCGCTGGTTCCGGCAATGTGGCCGCCCACGCTACCGGCACCGCCGACGTGGAGATCATGGGCTCGGGTGACGTCGAGGTGACCGGAGGAGCGAAGTGCAGAATCAGCAAGGCCGGCTCCGGCGACGTTCGCTGCGGTTGAATACTGGACTTTAACCATAGCGAGGTGAAGGTGGGCGCATGCGCACTCGCCTTCCCGCTTTTCTTTTAGTGCTCGCGCTCGCCGCCCCATCGGCGGCCGCAACGCGCAATTTCGGGATCAACAATTTCGACAAGATCCGCGTCGACGGACCGTTCAGCGTGCGGCTGTCGACGGGCGTCGCGCCCTTCGCGCGCGCTAGCGGATCGGCCGCCGCGCTCGACCGCGTCTCGGTCGAGGTCCAGGGCACCACCCTGATCGTTCGGCCCGATACGTCGGGCTGGGGCGGTTATCCCGGTCAGCAACTGGGTCCGGTCGAGATCAGCATCGGTACGCATGACTTCTCCTCCGCCTGGGTCAACGGCTCAGGCACGCTTTCGATCGATCGCGCCGAGGGCTTGAGGTTCGACCTGTCGGTGCAAGGTTCGGGAGCCGTGGGGATCGCACAGCTCGACGCCGATCAGCTCAATGTCAGTGTTGTGGGCACTGCCAGCGCGAATCTCGCCGGACGCGCGGGGAAAATGACCGCGATCGTGCGTGGTATTTCGAGCCTTGACGCGGCCGGTCTGGCGACCAAGGACGCAACGGTCGGGGCCGAAGGGGCAGCGACGGTCAAGGCCAATGTCGCCAATGCGGTGACAGTCGACGGGATGGGACCCGCCACGATCACGCTGATCGGCGACCCGTCCTGCACGCTGCGGCTTAAGGGCTCCGCGACGGTTAGCGGCTGCGGTTCGTCTCAGTGAGCTGAGGCGCGGGCCTCCACGCCCGACAGGAAGCTCCACAGCGCGCCTGCTAGCTCGTCGCCAGCAGCGATGGCTTCCGCCCTTTGATCCTCCGGCAAGCGATCGAGCAGCCGCCGGCAGACCGAGCTGTGCTCGACATCCGCCCTCTCGTGGACGCGGAAGAAGCGCAGGGTTTCCTCGTCCATGATACCGTAGCGATCGATCAGCCCCTCGATCTTGGCGCTGGCCACACCCGGAAATTGACTCTCATAGGCATAAAGCGCGCCCAGCCCGGCAGCATAGGACTGTCGCGACAGCTTCCGGAAAGTGTCGATCAGCGCCTGGGTTTCGGGATTCAGCTCCTGCGCGCGGACGCCATCGTCACTCTCGCCGAGGCCGGACGCGAACATCAGCCAAAGGGTCGCATGGTCCTGCTTGCCCGCTTCGATGCCCTCCTCCTCGGCGAGATTTTCGGCGAGCATGCGACGTCCGTCTCGGTCCGGGCAGGCGCTGTGAACCGCGCTCACCGCACGGGGGAATGCCTCGACATGGTGAAAATACTGCCGCGCATAGGCACGCAGCGTGTCGAGGGGCAGGCGCCCTTCGGTCCACGCCTGATAGAAAGGATGCTTGAGCATCGCCTGGCCTTCGACCTTCACGTCGATGGCTGCTGAAACCGTGACCGTCATGCCTGCCTCCCAATAGCTGCTGAGCTGGCGATACCGAGGCTGTCCAGAGTCGGCAAGCCGACTAGACGAGAGCAAGCGCGGCGAGGCGACCGTAGAGTTGTGGCGGAAGCTCGGAGAGGCCGGTGCCGTCGTCGTCCGCTGATGGCGAGTCCTGGTCCTCGAGATAGCGCCAGCCCTGGTGCGCCCGGCGCGGAGTTGGAGCGACGGTTCTGAGCTCGGCCGAGCAGACGATGTCGATGCGCCCGTCGTCGCGATCCTCGAAGCGGCGGATTTCGAGACCCGCTATGATCCGGTGCTTCACGATCCAGTAGAGATAGCCGCCGAAAAGCTCGTCGGCGCGCTTTGGGCGCATGCGCGTCGCGATTCTTATCTCGCCATCGACCGCGCGCCGCTCGACCCGGTGCTGCAGCGTCTCGAGGTCGCGGCAGGCAAAAGCCACCTTGGTCAAATGAAGCTTCGGCACGCCCGAGCGATGCCGACCTATCCCCTGATTCGCAATGGCTTAGCGGCCAAGCCCAGCGAGAGACGCGAGCCCGAGAAAGCTGAAGAAGCCGGTCACGTCGGTGATCGTCGTGACGAACACCGCGGACGAGACGGCCGGGTCGATGCGCAACCGGTCCAGAGTGACGGGCACGAGAATGCCGCCGAGGCCGGCAGCGAGGTTGTTGATCACCATCGCAGCGCCCATGACCGCGCCAAGCACTGGGTTGCCGAAAATCAGCGTGACCCCCGTTCCGATCAGCAGGCCGAGCGACACGCCGTTGGCGAGCGCGATCGTCAGCTCACGGCCGAAGGCGCGAAGAGTGTTCGATTCTGTCAGCTGGTTCGTGGCGAGTGCGCGGACCGCGACGGCGAGAGTCTGGGTGCCGGCATTGCCGCCCATTCCGGCGACAATCGGCATCAGCACCGCGAGGACAGCATATTTGCCGATTTCCCCCTGGAACAGGCTGACCACGCTCGCGGCAACGATCGCTGTGCCGAGGTTGATCACAAGCCAGAACAGTCGCCGCCGGACGGTCAGGGGAACGGGCTCATTGATGTCGCCCTCGCCAGCGCCGGAGAGGAGCAACACGTCCTCGCCCGCCTCCTCCTGGATGATGTGTACGATGTCATCGACCGTAATCATGCCGACAAGGCGCCCTGCGTCGTCCACGACCGCTGCCGAGACGAGCGCATATTTCTGGAACCGGAGCGCGACATCCTCCTGGTCCATGTCGACCGGAATCAAGGTTTGATCGCGCTGCATGACCTCGCTGACCGACTTCGCGCGCGGGGTCCTGAGAATCATCGAGAGCTTGCATGTGCCAACCGGGTGGTGCGCCGCGTTGACGACGAATACTTCCCAGAAATCGACGGCGAGGTCAGGCGTCTTGCGCAGATAATCGATGACCTGACCGACGTTCCAATAATCGGGCACCGCGATCAGGTCGCGCTGCATCAGGCGGCCGGCGGATTCCTCCGGATAGCTCAGCGCCTCTTCGACCGCGGCACGGTCGTCCGGCTCCATCGCGCGCAGGACGGCCTGCTGATCGTCCCTGTCGAGGTCCTCGATCAGCGCGACGGCGTCGTCAGTCTCGAGCTGGCCGGCGATGTCCGCGACCTGCTGCGGCTCCATTTCGTCCAGCAGGTCCTCGCGGACATAATCGTTCATTTCCGCCAGCACGTCCGGCCCGACGATCCCGGCAAGCGCCTTGACCAACCCTTCGCGCTCATCGCGCGCGGCGAGCTCGATCAGGTCAGCGACGTCGGCGGGATGGAGCGGCTTGACCAGCTTGCGCGCGGTTTCGTCGTCGCCCTCGTCGACTGCGTCGAGAACCTTGCTGACGAACTCGGGTCGAAGCCGGGTCTCCTCGTCCATCACCGCGTCGGGAGCGCTCGTCGAATGCTCATTGGGCGCGTCGGCGATATGCTCGCTCTCGCTCATGACGCTCCCCTCGACTTGGCCCGGAGCGGCCCTCCTATGGGTGCAGTCGCTCTGGCGCAACCCGCCACGCGCTCCTAAATCGCGCTTTCCTTGACCCGATCCAAACGGAGCTTGCCATGGCCGACGCCGACCGCCTGACCCTCACCCTTTCCAGCGGCGGCGACGTCGTGATCAAGCTTCGCCCCGACCTTGCTCCGGATCATGTGCAGCGGATCACCGAGCTGGCGAACAGCGGTTTCTACGATGACGTGCCGTTCCACCGCGTAATTCCGGGATTCATGGCTCAGGGCGGCGATCCTACGGGGACCGGCACGAGCGGCTCCAAGCTCCCGAACCTCAAAGCAGAGTTCAGCAGCGAGCCCCACGTCCGCGGTACGGCCTCGATGGCCCGGACTTCTGACCCGGACAGCGCCAACAGCCAGTTCTTCATCTGCTTCGACGACGCCCGCTTCCTCGATAACCAATACACTGTCTGGGGCCAGGTCGAGAGCGGAATGGAGCATGTCGACGCGCTCCCGGTCGGCGAGCCGCCACGCGAGCCGGGGCGGATCGTCAAGGCGACCGTCAGCAAGGCGAGCGAGTGAAGAAAGCTGCGTTGATCACCGGCGCCTCGGCCGGGCTCGGCGTCGAATTCGCTCGTCAACTCAGCAAGCGCGGCCACAGGCTGGTGCTCGCGGCGCGGCGCAGGGACCGGCTTGAAGAACTTGCAAAGGAACTCGGCAATGCCCGGACGGTCGCGATCGACCTGTCAAAGAAGGATGCTGCCGCAAAGCTGATGGCGGACCTCGGAGCTGCCGGCGAAGAGGTCGAGATCCTGGTCAACAATGCGGGATTCGGGCTGATCGGGCGCTTTGCGGAGCTCGACGCCAAACGCCAGCGGCAGATGATCGACCTCAATGTCGGCACCCTGACCGATCTCTGCCGGGCGGTTGTGCCGCGAATGATCGCGCGCAGGTCCGGGGGGATCATCAACGTCGCGTCCACCGCCGCCTTCCAGCCCGGCCCGAACATGGCGATCTACTTCGCCACCAAAGCCTATGTCCTCTCGTTTACCGAGGCGCTCCATGAGGAATTGAAGCCGCACGGTGTGAGCGTCAGCTGCCTCTGTCCCGGTCCCACACGAACCGAGTTCGGCGAAGTGGCGGGTTTCGTCGGCAACGGCGCGTTCGATCGCGTGGCCATGGAATCGCCCGAGGTCGTCCAAACCGGCCTGGAAGGGCTCGACAAGAATCACGCGGTCGTCGTCCCCGGCCTCACCAACAAGATCGTCGCCGCGAGCACGCGATTTGTGCCGCGCTCGGTAGTTCGCAAGATCGCCGGAGCGATCAAATATTGACGCGGAAATTGAACCCGCGCGGCATTGCCACCGTTGCGCACCCGGGATGAGGGCGCGGGCCAGGAGACATTATGGCTGAAACCGACACGATCGACCGCGCGAAGACGCGCAAGGTTCAGGTGGCTAGCCTGCCGCCGGCCGACAGCGGCCGCGGTCTCGCCCGGCTCCCCGATAAGCTGATGGAAGCGCTCGGCCTCAAGGAAGGCGATGTCATCGAGATCATCGGCAAGCGCACGACTGCGGCGCGCGCCATCCGTCCGTATGGGGAAGACGAGGGAATCGACATCATCCGGCTCGACGGTCTGCAGCGCGCCAATGCCGGTGTTGGTTCGGCGGACTATGTCGAAGTGCGCAAGGCCGAGTCGAAAGCCGCGACCCGAGTCGTGTTCGCGCCGGCCCAGCCGAACATCCGGCTGCAAGGCTCGTCGGACGCACTGAAGCGCACTTTCGCCGGGCGTCCTCTGGTCGAGGGCGATGTGGTCTCGACCACCGGGCACCAGCGCGTCAATGCCGACATGCCGGAGAACATCCGGCAGATGCTCAATGCCCCCGCTTTCGCACTCCAGGAGCTGCGGCTGGTCGTCGTTTCGACCGTTCCGAAAGGCATCGTTCAGATCGACAGCAAGACCGCCGTCGACCTGCGGCCCGAATATACGCCGGAGGACGGCGAGCGCCGCGCCGACGTCACCTACGACGATCTCGGCGGAATGCGCGACACGATCGATTCATTGCGCGAGATGGTGGAGTTGCCGCTCAGACATCCCGAGCTGTTCCAGCGCCTCGGCGTCGATCCGCCCAAGGGAGTCTTGCTGCAGGGGCCGCCGGGCACGGGCAAAACCCTGCTCGCGCGCGCGGTTGCCAATGAGAGCGCGGCAAAGTTCTTCCTCATCAACGGCCCCGAAATCATGGGATCGGCCTATGGCGAAAGCGAGCGGCGGCTGCGCGAGATTTTCGAGCAGGCGGCGCAGGCGGCGCCGTCCATCATCTTCATCGACGAGATCGATTCGATCGCGCCCAAACGGGGGCAGGTGACCGGCGAGGCTGAGAAGCGCCTAGTAGCGCAGCTCCTGACGCTGCTCGACGGGATCGAGCCACGCCAGAACACGGTGGTTATCGCCGCGACAAACCGCCCGGAAGCGATCGACGAGGCGCTTCGCCGGCCCGGCCGCTTCGACCGCGAGATCATCGTCGGAGTGCCCGATGAGCCCGGCCGCCGCGAGATCCTCGACATTCACACCCGCGGAATGCCGCTCGCCCAGGACGTCAGCCTCAAGGATTTGGCGCGCCGGACCTATGGTTTCGTCGGCGCGGACCTCGCCGCACTAACCCGCGAAGCGGCGCTCGAGGCCGTCAGGCGGATCATGCCCCGCATCAACCTTTCCGAGGAAACCATCCCGACTGAGGTCCTCGACGCGTTGACCGTCGAGCTCAGGGACTTCGAGAATGCACTGAAACGCGTTCAGCCCTCGGCAATGCGAGAAGTGATGGTCGAAGCGCCGACGATCACCTGGGACGACGTCGGCGGCCTCGATCAGGCGCGCGACCGGCTCAAGGAAGGTGTCGAGCTGCCACTGAAGCATCCCGAAGCCTTCCGCCGCCTGGGCATCCGCCCCGCCAAGGGGTTCCTGCTCTACGGGCCGCCCGGGACGGGCAAGACTTTGCTTGCCAAGGCCGCTGCGCGCGAAAGCGAGGCGAACTTCATCGCGACCAAATCCTCCGACCTCTTGAGCAAATGGTATGGCGAGAGCGAGCAGCAGATCGCGCGACTGTTCAACCGCGCGCGCCAGGTCGCGCCGACGATCATCTTCATCGACGAGCTCGACAGCCTGGTGCCCGCTCGGGGCGGCGGCCTTGGCGAGCCCCAGGTCACGGAGCGCGTGGTCAACACCATCCTTTCCGAGATGGACGGACTCGAGGAATTGCAAAATGTCGTGGTCATTGGCGCCACCAATCGTCCGACCCTCGTCGACCCGGCGCTGCTACGCCCGGGTCGGTTCGACGAGCTGATCTACGTCGGCACGCCTGATCAGGCGGGGCGCCGGCGGATCCTTGCGATCCATACCCGCAACATGCCCCTGGCCGACGATGTGGACCTCGACTCGCTTGCCGAGCGCACCGAACGGTTCACCGGCGCCGACCTCGAGGACCTGGTACGGCGCGCCGGCCTGACCGCGCTTCGCCGCGGGCTAGACACCGGCAAGGTGACGAAGGCGGATTTCGAAATGGCCATCGGTGAAACCCGCGCCTCGGTCACGACCGAGATGCTCGAGGAATATGACCGAATCCAGGAAACCCTGAAGAGCGAAGCGACCCGCCCGATGCCGGGAATCGGCTTCGTGCTCCCGGGGATGCTCCGGTCAAGGACCGGCGGCAAGGAAGGCGCCTAGTTTTCGCGTCGACATGGCCGACTATCGCGTGAGTCTCACCGTCCTGAACGAGAAACCTCTTCGTCGCACAAATGGCGCGGTTCGCGGCTAGGTTCCGAACGGGGGAGCAAGATTAACGTTGGGAAACTTGCCAAGCCGTGGCGCTTTTGCCAACGCTTCGGCCCTTCGCTGGCCCCGACGGAGATTCCATGCCGACTTCATCCGCGCGAACGCTGAAAAGTCCGCGCCGACTTCAGCGCCGTCACGACCGGCGTGGCGCTAGCCCGCGCTGGCAATTCCTCCGTGGTTTCCTGAAGAATCCGGTGATGGTCGGTTCGATCATCCCATCAAGCCGGGTGCTCATCGAAAAGATGCTCGGGCCAGTGGATTGGGCGAGAACGAGGCTGTTCGTCGAATATGGCCCGGGCGTCGGTACCTTCACACGACCGGTGCTCGAGAAGCTCGCATCCGACGCGACACTGGTGACGATCGACACCAACCCCGACTTCACACGCTATCTCAAAGAGTCGATCGACGATCCGCGGCTGGTCGCCGTGACCGGGTCGGCGGCTGACGTCGAGAATATCCTGGCCGATCGCGGGCTCGGCTCAGCCGACTATGTCCTGTCCGGTCTGCCCTTTTCGACGCTGCCGCCGGGTGTGGGAGACGAAATCGCAGGAGCGACGGCGAACGTGATCCGCCCGGGCGGCGCATTTCTGGTCTATCAGTTCAGCCCCAAGGTGCGCGATTTCATCAAGCCGCACTTCGATCATATCAAGCGCGGCTTCGAATGGATTAATGTGCCTCCTGCCACCCTCTTCTGGGCCTATAAGGACGGCGCCGACGCCTAACGCTCCGCGCGGAAGTTGAGCCGCCTGGTGACGGTGTAGTCCAGCATGTTTACCAGGAAATGCGAGATCGCCCATTTGACTCGTCTCCACATCGTAGCGCGCCGCTTGTGGAGATCGGGCGAGATCCATTTGGAGTCCTCGAGCTCACGCTCGAAATAGCCGCGCACCGCCGCCGCGAAACCGGCGTCCTTGATCCTCAGCATGACCTCGAGATTGAGATAGAAGCTGCGGTAATCGAAATTGGACGAGCCGATGTGCACGGCGTCGTCGATGATCGCAAGCTTGGTGTGGAGCTTGGCCGGCTGATATTCGTACATCCGCACGTGCCGGCGAAGCAGTCGGCTGTAAGTGTGCCGGGCTGCGGCAATCGTCGCATTATTGTCTGATCTGGCCGCAGTGATCACCCGCGCCTGTCCGCGGCTGCCGACTCGCCCGATCCGCCGAAGCATCGCGCCCGGCGGAGCGAAATAGGCGAAGATCATGTCGAGGCGCGAAGCCCGCTTCATGTCGCCCCCGACGCTTCGCCACCAGCTGTTGCGCATGCTTAAGGGTCCGCTGAACTTCCACTGCAGCGGGCCGCGCCATTCGCTGTATTGGCCCACCATCCGCCTCAATGAGCGCAGCTTGGCCCCTTTTCGGTTAGACCAGCGGAAAAGCGTATCGAAATAGCGGCTGGGCATCGCGACCTCCGGACCTTCGATCCGCAGCCACAGATCGCGCCAGTGCGCCGCACCCTGGTCGGTCATATAGGATTCATCGACATTGGCGCCGCCAATGATTGCGACGCGATCGTCCACAACGACGAGCTTCTGGTGATTGCGCAGCAGGTATCGTCGCCCGTAGCTTGGGTTGAACACGCAATATTCGCCGCCGCTCTCGTCGATCGCCGCAAAGAATTTGGGGGGCGCCGATGATCCGAAACCGTCGACGAGCAGCTTGATCTCGACGCCGCGTCGCGCTGCGGAGACGAGGGCATCCCGAACAGCTTTCCCCACATCGTCCGGGTTGAACATATACATCAGCATTCTGATGCTTTGCCGAGCGCCTGCAATCAGCCCAAGGAGGATATGAAGCCGCTCCTCGCCACTCTCGATCAACTCGACCGTGTTGCCGGCAATTTCGGCTCGGATCGGCGAACCGGTCGGAGGATCGGCGGGGGCGTCGGCCATCCGGCCAGCTTTCCTTGACTTTTCGAGACGCCGCAAGCTATTGGCGCCGCCTTCCTGACATCCCATATTCCTTCAAACGGAATGACTTTGCGGAGCGATGAATGGCGCGCGTTACGGTTGAAGATTGCGTAGACAAGATTCCGAACAGGTTCGATCTCGTCCTGTTCTCGGCCCAGCGAGCGCGCCAGATTTCGGGCGGCGCCGACCTCACAATCGATCGTGACCGCGACAAGAATCCGGTCGTCGCTCTGCGTGAGATTGCCGAAGAGACGGTCAAACCCAAGGATCTCCAGGAGGCCATCGTCACCAACCTGCAGAAGGTGCGGATCGACGAAGAGGACGAGACCGAGGAGCTTGCGTCGCTGAGCGATGCTGCAGAGGCGCTGCGCCTGACGGCGGCGGCTCCGCCGCGGCCGACGCCGTCCGGCGGGGACTACGAGTAAGTCTATTCTGCTGCCGTCTTTACGGCAGTATTAATCGACAGTTGCTCGCCGTCGGGCCTGATCCACATCAGATCGGCGAGCTTCAGTTCACGCCCGTCGCGTGCCTGGACGCAGATCTTGCGCACCGGCACTCCGTCGCGCCGATCTGCAAGGACTACGCTCTGTTTGCCATGACCCCATTCCTCTCCCCACTGCCGAAGCGCGAGCACCACTGGAAGAAGCCCCTCACCCTTTTGGGTTAGCGAATAGATCACTTTTCGCCGGTCGCTCGGGTCGGACGAGCGCTCCAAAATCCCGCCCGCGACCAGCTTTGCCAGACGGTCCGATAGGATGTTGCGGGCAATGTCGAGCCCGGCCTGAAATTCTTCGAAGTGCTTGAGGCCGTTGAATGCGCCTCGGAGAATCAGGAACGCCCACTTTTCGCCGATCAGCTCGACCGCTGGGGGGATCGGGCACGACAGCGCGGCCTCCTTGAAGGCGTCGATATGTGACGTGAGCCTATCTGCCGGCATCTCGTCTCTCCCCTGTTAAATCTCATGAAAGCACAAGAGGGTTCCAAAGAATAGTTGCGTTTTGCAACGCATTGCATTAGTTGGTTGCAAATCGCAACGGGAAAACAGGAGGAATTGCGATGATTCGCTTGGCGCTCGGTCTTTCGGCCATTTTTTTCGCCGCTGGCTCTGCCACTGCCGCAACCTATTCCGCGAAATTGGCTGTCCCTTCAGCAGGGCGGGTGATTGCCCGCGATATCGTCTGGAATTGCGGTCCTGCAGCCTGTCTGGGCACGACTGAGGAAAGCCGCCCCGTTGTACTCTGCCAGTCCCTGGCGAAGCGCGCCGGGCGGATCGATAGCTTTCTCGTGGACGGACGTGCCTTCAGCGCCACAGAACTCGAGCGTTGCAACGCCTCCGCCAAGGCCCAGCCTCCCTCCAGCCTCGCCTCGCAGTAGGACTCTCCCTGGGCCGCTCTGCTCACTCCCCCAGACGGCCCTTTCCCTTCGCGCTTGCACAATAGCGCTCGTCCGCACCATCTTAGGAGCGTGCTGCGGCAGTATGAACTAGTCGAGAAGGTCCGCTCCTATGACCCTGACGCGGATGAGGGGCTGATCAACCGCGCCTACGTCTTCTCGATGAAGGCGCACGGATCGCAGCTGCGCGCGTCGGGCGATCCCTATTTCAGCCATCCGATCGAGGTCGCGGGTATCCTTACCGACCTGAAGCTCGACGATCAGACGATCGCTACCGCGATCCTCCACGACACGATCGAGGACACGCTCGCCACTCCGGAAGAAATCGAGAAGCTGTTCGGCGGCGACGTCGCCCGGCTGGTCGACGGAGTGACCAAGCTCAGCAAAATTGAGGCGCAGTCGGAGAACGAACGCGCGGCGGAGAATTTGCGCAAGTTCCTGCTGGCGCTCAGCGATGACATCCGTGTTTTGCTCGTGAAGCTCGCCGACCGGCTGCACAACATGCGCACCCTCCACCACATCCCCTCGGAGGAGAAGCGTCGCCGAATCGCCCGCGAGACGATGGACATCTACGCCCCGCTCGCCGAGCGGATCGGCATGTACGAGATGATGACTGAGATGCAGACCCTGGCTTTCAGGGAGCTGGAGCCCGACGCCTACGCCTCGATCACCCGCCGCCTGAAGCACCTGACCGAGCAGGGCGGCGACCTCGTCAGCCGCATCGGGCTCGGGTTGCAGCTGTATCTCGCCGACAACGGCCTCGAAGCCGAGGTGATCGGTCGCCAGAAGCACCCCTATTCGATCTGGAAGAAGATGGCCGAGCGGCACATCAGCTTCGAGCAACTCTCCGATGTCATGGCCTTCCGGATCATCGTCGCCGACGTCAGCGATTGTTACCGCGCGCTCGGCCTGATCCACAGCCGCTGGCCGATGGTCCCGGGCCGGTTCAAGGATTACATCTCGACGCCCAAGCGCAACGGTTACCAATCTCTGCACACCTCGGTCATCCACGATTCCAAAATGCGGATCGAGATCCAGATCCGCAGCCGCGCGATGCACGAGCAGGCCGAGCGGGGTTTGGCTGCCCACTGGGCATACAAGGAAGGCAAGCCCGCCGCTGACCTCCATGTGCCGTGGGTCGATGACCTGGTCGAGATCCTCGATCATGCCGAGAGCCCGGAGGAGCTGCTCGAGCATACCCGGATGGCGATGTACCAGGACCGGATCTTCGCCTTCACACCGAAAGGCGAGCTGATCCAGCTTCCAAAGGGCGCGACTCCAGTCGACTTCGCCTATGCGGTGCACACAGACCTTGGCGACCGCACCGTCGGAGCGAAGGTCAACGGCCGGGTCGTGCCGCTCCGGACAATGCTAGAGAACGGAGACCAGGTCGAAATTCTCGCGTCGGAGGCGCAGCACCCGCAACCCTCGTGGCTACGCTTCGTCGCCACGGGGAAGGCTCGAGCCGGGGTCCGGCGATTCGTGCGTCACAAGGAGCGCGAGGAAACGGTCGAGCTAGGACGCAAGATCTATGACGAGATCATCGCCCGTCTGCCGGCCGAGCTCGACAAGGATGCCCAAAAGCGCGCGCTTAAGAAGCTCAAGATCGAGAATGAAGACGAGTTGATGATCGCGATCGCGCGCAAGCGCGTCAGCGACGAGGCCCTGATGGAAGCATTGATGCCCGGCTCAGCGGGCGGTGACGTCGCGCCGCGCCCACTCGGCCAGCGCAAGGCGATCTCGATCAAGGGCCTGACGCCCGGCGTCGCTTATCATCTCGCGACCTGTTGCCACCCGATCCCTGGCGACCGGATCGTCGGGCTTCGGCGCGAGGACGAGGAGATCGAGGTCCACGTCATCGGCTGCGACACGCTGGCGAGCGGGATCGACGCCGACTGGCTCGACCTCGCCTGGGGCGAAGGTTCGGACGGCGGCGCAGCCCGGCTTGCGGTCATTCTGCGCGACATTCCCGGTGCGCTCGGGACCATGTCGGGCATTCTCGGCGCCAAGCACGCGAACATCATCAACCTTCAGCTGGTCCATCGCGACGGAAGCTTCCAGACCTTCCATCTCGATATCGAAGTGCATGATCTTGCGCATCTTCACGCAATTATCGCGGCCCTGCGCGAGGCGGATCCGGTATCCAGCGTCGAGCGCATCTGATGCCGGCCGCCACCGCGCAGTCCGAGAGTGCGGATGGCGTCGAGTCACGACTCAATTCCTGGACGCTAACATTCGTCGCGGCCGCTGCTGCCATCGTCGTCACGATCATGCGCTTCAATGCCGCAAGCGGCCTGCCGCTCTGGCTCGACGAAACCTTCACGGCCGTGATCAGCGGACAGCCGACGCTGCACGACTTCCTTCGCGAGGCTTACCGGGACGTCGGAGCACCGCTCTACTACGTGCTGATGTGGCTGCTTCCCGGCGACAGCAACGTCGCCCTGCGCCTGCCGTCGCTCGGGCTGATGCTCTGCGCTGCCGCGCTTCCGATCGTGTGGCGCATTCCGAACCAGTCGAAAAGCGCCGCTGTCACTTGGGGCGCTCTGCTGCTGCTCTGGCCGCCAGGCGGCCCGATCGCCTTCGATGCCCGCCCTTATGCGCTCGTCTTCTTCCTCGCGACCGCGCAGACCATCGCCTTCGCTCGCCTGATCGCCAGCCCTTCCGTCGGCCGTGCCATGCTGTGGACCGGGGCGGCGGCTCTGTGCATCTTATCGCACTATTTCAGCGGCGTGCTGGGGCTTGCGCAGGGCATCGTGCTGCTCGCAATCCTCCGGCGGCGAGCACTCGCCCTTTGGCCTGCACTTTTGTTGCTGGTTCCTGCATTCGTCGAGTTCGCGTTCCATCTACCGGTTCTCGTCGAATTCGCGGGTAGCTCGGCCAACTGGCTTCCTGCGTTCGGGCCGCCTCTGATCGCACCCGCACTTATTTTCACGACAGGAAGCATAGGGCCGGTCATGCTGATCCTCGCCGCAGCCACTCGCCTGCTGCATCGTGACGAGCCCTATGCACGCGCAGCGATCCCCGCGATCGTCGCCGGCCTGGGCGCGATCCTGTTGTTGTTCGCGCTCGGCTGGGGCCGATCGCTGCTGATCGAGCGCTATTTCACTCCCTGTGTTCCGGCAGTCCTCCTAGGGCTGGTGACACTCGCCGGCGGTCAGATTGGGCGGCTGTTGCTGATTGCCGGCTACGCCTGGGCCGCGGTCCAGTCCGTTCTGACCCAGCCGATAACGGGAGGCGATGGCGGCTTGGACGCGCCGGCGCGTCATCTCATCGCTACCCGGCCGGAGCGGCTCGTCTATTCGCTTGGCTATGCAGGACAAACGACCCTCGCCCGGGAGATGCGCCAGCAGCTCGGCGAGTTCCACTTCCGCCGCGAGGGTCTCAATACGCGAGCCGAGCTGATCGGCTCGCTCGAAGGCGCCGAACTTGTGCGTTCGGCACGGCGGGACGCAGCAATCATCTGGATCCTCGATCAGAGCCGCCACGCGCAGGCTGAAGCCATTGCCCGCACCCGGCCATGCGTGATCCTCAAACAGTCGCGCGGCGCGATGCTCGCCTGCCCGGCCCTCGACTCAGGGGTTAAGCAGTCATCCTCGGGCGAGTTTGGGCACTCCCCGCCGCCAGCACGGCGAGAGTGACCAGGTCGGAAGCGCTGGCCGTCATCGGCGCGATCTGCACCGGAAGCTCCAGCCCAAGCATGTAGGGGCCGAGCACACTTTCGCCGCCGAGCTCCCGGAGGAGCTTCGCCGAGATGCTCGCCGACTGAAGCCCCGGCAGGACAAGGACATTGGCTGGTCCGGACAGCCGGCTGAAAGGATAGTAGCGCTTCTGCATCTCGAAATTGAGCGCAACGTCGGGCGCCATTTCGCCCTCATATTCGAAGTCGGTCTGAAAGGTTTCGAGCAGCTTCACCGCACCGCGAAGCTCTTCGATATGCACTCCGGGCGGATTGCCGAAAGTCGTGTAACTGATGAAGGCGACACGCGGCTCGAGGCCCATGCGGCGTGCGAACGACGAGGCACGCATGGCGATCGCCGCATATTGCTGCGTCGTCGGCCGTTCGGTCACCGCAGTGTCGCCGATCAGCACCGTATGGCTGCGACTCACGATGATGTTGATTCCGAACGGCGTCGCGTCCGGTTCATCGTCAATGACCATTCGTACTTGCCTGAGAGACTGGCTGAAGGGCCGCGTCGTGCCGGTGATCATGGCGTCCGCCTCGCCCAATGCGAGCATGGCGGCGGCGAAATAATTGCGGTCCTGGTTGACCAGGCGCTCGACCTCTCTCCGCAACATCCCCTGCCGCTGGTGCTTGTCGTAGATGTAATCCACAGCCCGGCCGACAAGCGGCGAGTTGCGGCTGTTGAGCACTTCATATTCGCGCGGATTGTCCACGCCCATTTCCTTGAGCAGGTCGTAGACGTCCTCGCGGCCCACGAGTACCGGCGTGCCGTAGCCACCTTCCTTGAAGGTGATCGCCGCGCGCAAAACATTCGGTTCTTCGCCCTCGGCGAACAGCACGCGCTTGGGGTTCGCCCGAGCGGCTTCATAGGCAAGGCTGGTGACCGAGACGGTCGGGTTCAGCCGGGCGCGCAGCTGCTGGCGGTACGCCTCCATGTTGGCGATCGGTTTTTGCGCGACTCCGGTTTGCACCGCCGCTTCAGCGACCGCGGAGGCGACCACTTCCATCAGACGCGGGTCGAACGGCGCGGGGATGATGTAATCGCGCCCAAAGCTCTGCGCGCGTCCGCCATAAGCGGCGGCGACTTCTTCCGGCACCGGTTCACGGGCCAGCTCGGCTAGGGCCTCAGCGGCGGCGATCTTCATCGGGTCGTTGATCGCGGTCGCGCGCACGTCGAGCGCGCCTCGGAAGATGAAGGGGAAGCCCAGCACATTGTTGACCTGGTTGGGGAAGTCCGACCGTCCCGTGGCGATGATCGCGTCGGGGCGCGCTTCCATCGCGTCCGGCGGCCAGATCTCCGGATCTGGATTGGCCATGGCGAAGATGATTGGATCTCTGGTCATTTCCTGGATCATCTCCGGCGTAAGCACGTTTGCCGCCGACAGGCCGAGGAACACGTCCGCGCCAACCAAGGCCTCGGCGAGCGTTCTCTTGTCAGTGTCGACCGCATGCGCCGATTTCCACTGGTCGAGGTCAGTGCGGCCTTTGTAGATCACGCCTTTGCGGTCGCACATGATCACATGATCGCCGCGCACGCCCATCGCCTTGATGAGCTCGGTGCACGCAATCGCTGCCGCACCGGCGCCGTTCACCACCACGCGGATCTCGCCGAACTTTCTGTTGGTGAGATCGCAGGCGTTGATAAGTCCCGCGGCCGTGATGATCGCCGTGCCGTGCTGGTCATCGTGAAAAACCGGAATGTTCATCCGCTCTTTCAGAGTCTGCTCGATGATGAAGCATTCCGGTGCGGCAATGTCTTCGAGATTGATCCCGCCGAAGCTCGGCTCGAGCAGGGCAACCGCGTCGATGAACTTTTGCGGCTCCTCGGTCGCGACCTCGATGTCGATCGCATCCACGTCGGCGAAGCGCTTGAACAGCACCGCCTTGCCTTCCATCACCGGCTTGGCGGCGAGGGCCCCTAGATTGCCGAGACCGAGAATGGCGGTGCCGTTCGAGATCACGGCAACGAGATTGCCCTTGCTCGTATAATCGTAGGCCAGAGCCGGATTGTCGGCGATCGCGCGCACCGGAACCGCGACACCCGGCGAGTAAGCGAGGCTGAGGTCGCGCTGCGTCGCCATCGGCTTCGAAGCGATCACCTCGAGCTTGCCCGGCCGCCCGCGCGAGTGGAAGTCGAGGGCTTCGGCCTCGGTATATTTGACGTTGCTCTCCGACATGGTCGCGGGCCTTAGCGGATAGGCCAGCAAAGTGTCACGTGCAGGACAATCAGAGTCGCGCCTTGCGGCCGGAGCCGCTACCAATTCGACATGGCGCGCGCCGATGCTCCGACCCCGATGATGGCCCAGTACCGGCGCCTCAAGGAAGAGGCGGGTGATGCCCTGCTTTTCTATCGGATGGGCGACTTCTTCGAGCTGTTCTTCGAAGATGCGAAAATCGCTTCGGCCTGCCTCGAAATCGCGTTGACCAAACGCGGCGAGGACGCTGGCGAGCCGATTCCGATGTGCGGCGTGCCCATCCACGCGGCGGAGTCGTATCTCGCTCGGCTGATCAAGGCCGGGAACCGCGTTGCCATCGCGGAGCAGACCGAGAGCCCGGCGGAAGCCCGCAAGGCGCGCGGGTCCAAGGCCTTGGTTGACCGCGCGATCATCCGGCTCGTGACGCCCGGCACGCTGACCGAGGAAACCCTGCTCGAATCCTCCTCTGCCAATTGGCTGGCGGCCGTCGGACGCGCCGCCGAGGACTGGGCGATTGCAGTCGCTGACATTTCGACCGGCCGTTTCGAGCTGGTCGCCTGCGCGCCTGGCGAGCTTGCGGCCGAGCTCGCCCGGCTGTCAGCCGCCGAGACGATCGCGGATTCGACCGTGCCCGGCGTGCGAACCACGGCAGGCAAAGGCGGCTTCGACAGCCTTTCAGGCGAGCGCGCGCTGAAACAGCGATTCGGACTGGCGACGCTCGACGGCCTTGGATCGCCCTCGCGGGCGGAGCTGGCGGCGGCGGGCGGACTGCTCGCTTATCTCGATGCAACTCAGAAAGGCGCCGGAATCCTGCTGGACGTGCCGCGGCGGATTCAGCGCGAAAGTCATATGGCAATCGACGCCGCGAGCCGCGACAGCCTCGAACTGGCACGCTCGTCGAGCGGCACGGTCGCAGGCAGCCTGGTTGGCGAGATCGATCGTTGCCAAACTGCTGCGGGTCGGCGACTGCTCGCCGAAGACCTCTCTTCGCCGCTCACGGACCGCGGGGTGATCGAGTCCCGCCTTTCGGTCGTTGCCTGGCTGCACGAGGACGCGCTTCGACGCGAACGGGTGCGGAGTGCGCTGAAGGCACTGCCGGATTTCGGGCGTGCTCTCGCCCGATTGGCTGCCGGCCGCGGAAGTCCGCGCGATCTCGCGCTGCTACGCGACGGTCTCGCCGGCGTTGCCGCGCTCAGGGACGAGCTTCAGCTGGAACCGGACCGACCCAAGATTTTGGAGGACCTGCTGCCCCGGCTCGGTGGCCACGGCGCGTTGGTCGACCGCCTGAGAGCCGCGCTGGTGGAATCGCCACCGATTGACGCCTCGAAGGGCGGATACATCGCCGAAGGTTACGATGCGGCTCTCGATGCCCTTCGCGATACCGCTTCGCACGGGCGGCGGGCAATTGCCGCGCTCGAAAGCCGCTATCGGGATGCCACCGGAATCAGTTCCTTGAGGATCCGGCACAATGCGGTGCTGGGATATCACGTCGAGGTCTCGGCTAAACAGGCCGACAAGTTGATGACGCCGGACAGCGGGTTCGCGCACCGGCAGACCCTCGCGGGTGTGGTACGCTTCAACTCGCCGGAGCTGCATGAGGAGGCGAGCCGAGTGATTGAGGCTGGCGCCCACGCGCTCGCGACCGAGGCGGCGCATGCAGAAGAGCTGACGGCACTTTCGGTCGCGGCAGCGCCGCAGATCACCGCGACTGCCGAAGCGATCTCGCGGGTCGATGTAGCCGCCAGCCATGCGCACCGAGCGGCTGAAGGCGGCTGGACCCTGCCGCAATTGACCGACGAATCCTGTCTCGAGATTGAAGCCGGCCGCCATCCGGTGGTCGAATCCGCGCTCAAGGAAACCAGCGAACGGTTCGTCGCCAACGATCTCTCGATGAACGGCAACGACCGGCTGTGGCTGATCACTGGTCCGAACATGGGCGGCAAGTCCACCTTTCTCAGGCAAACGGCGTTGATCGCGGTTCTCGCACAAGCCGGCAGCTTCGTCCCCGCCTCCCGCGCGAAGATCGGCATTGTCGACCGGCTGTTCAGCCGGGTCGGCGCCTCGGACAATCTCGCGCGCGGCCGCTCGACATTCATGGTTGAGATGGTCGAGACCGCCGCGATCCTCGCCCAGGCGACTCCGCAAAGCCTGGTGATCCTCGACGAGATCGGACGAGGCACCTCGACCTATGACGGACTCGCGATCGCCTGGGCCGTGGTCGAGGCGATGCATGATCAGGTCAAATCACGAACGTTGTTCGCAACCCATTATCATGAGCTGACGCGGCTCGCCGGCCGCCTCGATTGCCTCTCGCTGCACCATGTGCGGGCGCGCGAATGGAAGGGCGACCTGGTGCTCCTCCACGAAGTCGCACACGGGGCGGCCGACCGAAGCTACGGAATAGCGGTCGCCAAGCTCGCCGGCCTTCCCCCGGGAGTCGTCGCCCGCGCCCGCTCGGTGCTGGCGAAGCTCGAAGCAGGCCGAGACGCGACCGGCGGGATCGCGGCCGGTCTCGACGACCTTCCCTTATTTGCGGCCGCGGCCGAACCCGAGCACACGCCCGACCCGATCCTTTCGGCGCTCGACGCGCTCGATCCCGACAGCCTCACGCCGCGCGAGGCGCTGGAGGAACTCTATCGATTGAAGAGGCTCGCGGCCGAGCGGGGATCATGAGCTTCCTCGACGTCGAGAACCGCCGAGCGATCATCGACCGGCGCGCCGTCGCAGACCGGCTGACAGACCTTGGTCCAGGCAAAAGGTTCCATGGCGAAGCGACGGCAATGCTGCGTGGCGCGCTGGAGTATGGCCGCGCGGAAATCGCACGCCGGCTGACCGAAGAGCCCGGGAACGGCCGCGCCGCCGCCCAGGCGACCGCTTTCCTCCACGACCAGCTGGTTCGCCTCGCCCATGATTTCGTCACCGAGCGCGTGCTGGACGCGCCGCTTGGCGGCGAGCTCGCGCTGGTCGGGCTCGGCGGGACCGGCCGCGGCGAAATGGCGCCCTTCAGCGACCTCGACCTTATGTTCCTGACCGCGAAAGCGCCAACCGCCGAGGCTGAGCGAGCAGCGGAAGCCATTCTCCATTTGCTTTGGGACCTGAAGCTCAGGGTCGGCCACTCGGTTCGCTCGGCCGCGCAACTGATCGCGCTTGCCAAGAAGGACATGACCATCCGCACCGCCTTCCTCGAAGCCCGCTGGCTATGGGGTGAAAGCAAGCTGTTCGAGCTCGCCATGGGCCGCTTTCGCAAGGACGTCGTCGCCGGGACCGCTGCGGAATTCGTCGCGGCGAAGCTCACCGAGCGC
The DNA here is from genome assembly GCA_046731955.1 of Pseudomonadota bacterium. GTDB lineage: Bacteria > Pseudomonadota > Alphaproteobacteria > Sphingomonadales > Sphingomonadaceae > Sphingomicrobium. Next base: position 42,436 of record JBKPMC010000003.1, read on the forward strand.
GACGAGCGGCACGTCAGGATGGGCGACAGCCGCTATGTGGTCGAGCCCAACGTGAAGGACGGCAAGGGCGGCCTCAGGGACCTTCATACTCTCTATTGGATCGGCAAATACGTCCACGGCGTCGAACGACCCGCCGATCTCGTCGGCGCAGGCCTTCTCACTGCCGCCGAGTTCCGCCGGTTCGACCGTGCCGAGCGCTTTTTCTGGGCGGTGCGTTGCCACCTGCACCTGCTTGCCGGCCGTGCCGAGGAACGGCTCAGTTTCGACTACCAAAGGCGCATCGCCGAGATCATGCATTACGCCGACCGGCCAGGGAAATCCGCCGTCGAGCGCTTCATGCAATTCTACTTCCTCAACGCTAAGAACGTCGGCGATTTGACCGGCGTCTTCCTCGCCCAGCTCGACGAGCAATTGGGCAAGAAGGGCTTTCGCTTCGCCCTTCCGACGATCCGCCGCAGGCCCAAGCGGCTCGGCGGCTTCGTGCTCGATCGCGGGCGGATTTCCATTCCGTCCGATGACTTCTTTCGCGCCGATCCGGTACGGCTGCTCGAGCTGTTCGCGCTGGCCGCGCGCGAGCGTTTGGAAATCCACCCGACCGCGATGCGCACGGCGACCCGCGACGCCGCGCTCATCGACCGCAAGGTCCGCGAGGATCCGCGCGCCAATGCGCTGTTCATGGAAGTGCTGACCTCGATCCATTCGCCCGAGTTGGTCCTGCGCTGGATGAACGAGGCCGGCGTGTTCGGCCGCTTCGTTCCGGACTTCGGCCGCGTCGTCGCGCAGATGCAGTTCGACATGTATCACCACTACACCGTCGACGAGCATTCGATCCGCGCGATCGGCCTGCTCGCGGCGATCGAGCGCGGCGAACTGAAGCAGGACCATCCGCTGTCGACCGCAATCATCAAGCAGATTGCATCGCGGCGTGTGCTCTACGTAGCGGTTCTGCTTCACGACATCGCCAAGGGCCGGGGCGGCGACCACAGCGTGATCGGGGCGGAGATCGCGCTGAAGCTCGGTCCACGCTTCGGCCTCGATGCTGCGGAAACCGAGACTGTTTCGTGGCTGGTGCGCTATCATCTGCTGCTGTCTTCGACCGCATTCAAGCGCGACCTTGCCGATCCGAAGACGATCGAGGACTTCGTGCGCCAGGTGCAGAGTCCGGAGCGCCTGCGCCTGCTGCTCGTCCTGACGGTGGTCGACATTCGAGCGGTGGGTCCCGGAGTGTGGAGCGAATGGAAGCGCACGCTGCTTCGCACCCTGTTCGAGGCCGCCGAGGAACGCTTGCGTCTCGGCCATAAGCAACATGGCCGAGCGGAGTTGGTCGACCGGCGGCAGTCGGAGCTGGCGGCTGAGTTGGGCTGGAAGGCGAGCGCCATCCGCGCGCACGGCAAGCGACTGCCCGACAGCTATTGGCTCGCCGAGCCTCTCCCATGGCAGGTCGCGAATGCGAGGCAGGTCGCCGCGGCCGAGGCACGGATCGGAGACCCGACGCCGAGCGTCGTCGTCGACGACGACCCCGAGAGCGGCGCGACACGCGTGAGCGTCTTCACGCCCGACCGCGAGGGATTGTTCTACCGCATCTGCGCGGGGCTGGCTTCGGCGGGTGCGAACATCATCGACGCCCGGATCCACACGACTCGCGACGGGATGGCGCTCGATAATTTGCTCGTGCTCGACAGTCGCAACCGACCCTATGCCGACCGCCGCTTGCGAAGCCGGCTCGTCCGCTCGGTAGACGCTGCGCTCACCGCGCCGGAGACGCCGGCGCTACCCGCCGCCGACGCGGCAAGGCGAAGCACAGCCTTCGAAGTGGCACCGTCTGTCGCCATCGCCGATCGCGCTTCCACCCGCACGACGGTTGTGGAAGTCAATGCGCGGGATCGGCCCGCGCTGCTCGCCGGCCTTGCGGCGGCGATCCACGCTCAAGGCCACCGCATCCATTCCGCCCATATCGCGACCTACGGTGAGCGCGCAGTTGACGTGTTCTACCTCACGAGCGCGGATGGAAAGAAGCTTGACCAGGAAGACGCCGAAGGGCTGCGCGCGGCCTTGCTGGAGGCAGCAGCCGAGCGACCAACAGCCAAGGCTGCCTGAACAAAGGGCCCCACCGCGATGGGCGGGGCCTTGTTCAATTGGTCAAGCAATCAGCCGCGTTCGCCTCTTTCGGTCGGAGGCGGAGGTGGCGGAGGCGGAGGTGGTGGCGGAGGCGCCGGCTGCTCCACAACCGGAGGCGGCGGCGCGGGCGGCGGTGTGTAGACCGGCGGCGCGGGCCGGTTGAAGCTGAGCTTGCCGCGCAGAGTCACGCCAAACGTCCGTGGCTCGCCGAGGAAGGCCCCAAAGAGCTGCGTCGAACGCGGGTAGAAGCCTTGCTCGACACCGCGGGTTGTGCCGCTGCCCTGTACCGGCGCATCGAACGCAACCTGCTTGTACTTCTCCTTGAACAGGTTTTGGGCCCAGAACTCGAGACCCCACTGACCGTCCGACCCGTTGATACCGATGCGGGCGTTGACGACCGTGAATGGATCCTGCTCCTTCTCGATGTCGAGGTCCGAGCCAGTATTGAACCGGCTCATGTGACGGACGTCCGCATAGAGCAGGCCGCGCAGCCCGCTCCCGCCAATTGGCGGAGTCCAGGCAAATGAGCCGGTAGCCGTCCATTCCGCCGAGTTCGACACGCGGCGACCGGGCAGCTGGAACAAGGCGTTCGTGAGCGGCCTCCCGTCGGCCCCGACCAGATTGTCGCGGTATTTGGTGTTGGCCATGACGAGGCCGGCATTGACCGCGAGGTTCGGAAGCGGCCGCGTGTAGGCCTCCAGCTCGAATCCGTAGTTCTTGACGCCGGCCCGGGTCTTCCCGGTGCAAGCGCCAGTGACCGGATTGTTGTCCCGGTCGGCATCGTCCAGGTCATCGCTGCAGCTGTTGATATTCTCGACGACGAAGTTGAGGCCGTTGAACGTGTTGAGCTGGAAGTTCTTGAACAGCTGGTGGAACAGGGCGATGTTCAAGTCGATCCATCGGCCATTATATTTGGCGCCGACTTCGAACGCATCGTTGGTTTCGGGCTTGAACTTCAGGTCGTCCCCCGATGCGACCATTCCCTGACAATTCGGCTGAGCAGGACTGACGCAGATCGCGCCGCTGCCCGACAGGCCGTTCGGAGTCGTGTTGGCACGGAACAGAGCGGAGCGGTCGAGGTTAAAGCCGCCCGCTTTGTAACCGCGCGAGTAGCTGGCGTAGGTCAGCAGCCGGTCGATTGGCTTCCAGCTGAGTACCGCCGTTCCCGACAATTTATTCTCGGTCAGCTTGTCGTCGACCGCGAGCGCGCCGCCCGGGATGCCCGGAATGACGCACGGCAGTTGCTGGAACGCCGCGAGCGGGCTCGACGACAGGGCCACGCACAAGGTGTTGTTGTCGGTCAGGTCGCTCACCAGCTTCTTGCGCTCGTGCGTGTAGCGAAGGCCCGCGGTGAACTTGAGCGAGTCAGTGATCGAGAAGATATTGTGCGTGAACAGCGCCCAGTTGTTGCTGGTTTGCCTCCACGAATCCAAGGTCGTTACGGCGCCCTGGTTGAACGTTGGGATTCCAAGCACCGCTGAGAGCGAACCAAAGCCTGGATTGGCCGGGTTAGCATTAAGCGCTCCAAGTGCGCCGAGTTGCGCGGTCAATTGCGCGAGCTGTGTCTGCAATTGCGCGAGCTGGGCTTGCAACGCAGGAATCTGGTCTGGCGGTGTCGCCGGGTTGGCGATCGCAGCCTGGACGGCGGCAATGCCGGCCTGGACGGCGGCGATCCCGGCCTGGAGCGCGGCAATGTTCTGGGCGATTCCGCCGCCCGTCGGTTGCGTCTGGTTGACGCACCCCGGCGCGGCGGGGTTGAGTGCGCCCGGAAGCACCGACGCGAACAGCACGCAATTGGTAAAGCGCTGGTAGTCCGTGCCGAACGAGAGATTGTCGTCGAGCCGCAACTTCTCGTTCGCGTAATAGCCGCCCAGCAGCCAGTCGAGGTGGTTGTTGAATGCATTGCCCTGCAGTCGGAGTTCCTGGCTGAAGGTCTTGAAACGGGTGAAGCCGTCGCCATTGCCGGGGCGATAGAGGATGTCGAGATTGTTGAAGTCGGCGTCCTGTCCGCGAGTGTACTTGTTGTAGCGGTACGCGGTCAGCGAGGTGAGCTCGGCCCAGCCCATATCGTAAACCGCCTCGCCCGAGACACCGCCGTCCTTGACGTCGCTGCGGTAGTCGCGGCCAGGAGTGATCGATACCTTTCGCTGATAGGGATTGTCGTTGATGATCCCGCCGAGCGCACGTTCGATCGTCGCGATGGTCGAGGTGGTGCGCGTAAACCCGCCGGCGCCGTCGGTCACCGTATCGAACGCCGGCAGATACGGCGCGGCGCAGCATTCCTCGTCGCGTTTCGAATAATCACCGATCAGCCGGAATGAGAAATTGTCGCTGGGCTGGAAGAGCACCTGGCCACGGAGCAGCCAGCGATCGCGATCGTTGACCCTCCGGCCCGATATGACGTCCTTCAGAAAGCCGTCGCGCTTCAGCCACACGCCGTCGAGACGCGCAGCTATTGTGTCGCTGAAGGGCCCGGTAAGGCTCGCCTCCACCCTGCGCATGTCGTAATTGCCGACGTCGATCTGGCCGCTGACTTCCGGCGTGAAGCGCGGTCTTGCCGTGATGATCGAAATGAGGCCCGCGGACGTGTTGCGTCCGAACAAGGTGCCCTGCGGCCCGCGAAGCACTTCGATGCGGTCGAGCGGTCCGAGCTCGGTCAGGCCCATGCCCGCGCGCGAGCGGTAAACGCCGTCGATGAAAATGCCCACCGAACCCTCGAGGCCCGGGTTGTCACCGACCGTGCCGATGCCGCGAATTCGTGCGACAGCCGCGCCGCCTTCAGACGAGGTCGATGAAACCAGCAATGAGGGCGAAACCTGGTTCAGCTGCCGAATGTCGGTCGCACCCGTATATTCCAGCGTTTGGGCATTCACCGCGCTGACCGCCATCGGCACGTCCGACAGCGCTTCGTTGCGCCGAGTCGCAGTGATGATGATTTCGCCCGCGCCGACCGGTTGCTGGGAGGTGGTGGCCTGGTCCTGGACCGCGGCGCCTTCCGTTGCCCCTTCGGTTGGCTGGGCAGCGGCCTTGTCCGTATCCGTGGTCGATTGAGACGTCGGTTGTGCGAATGCCGGTGTCGCCATTGCGACCAGGCCCGCCGAAAGCAACCACGCTGTCTTGCGGATCATGTTCTCTCCCCTGTCGAGCGCAGGAGCGCCCATGCCGGGGAGGCTAGTGTGGAAGGAAACGCAAAGGAAGCGACTGCGGTCGTTTCGTCAGCAAAATGGCGCGCGGCTGAAGCAATTTGGCAACAGCAGTGTAAGTAAGCCTTTGCAGGCAACTACTTCGGGGCGAGCACCATCAGCATCTGGCGACCTTCCATCCGCGGGTGCGCCTCGATCTTGGCCATGTCCGCGGTCTGTTCCTGGACCCGGCGCAGCACCGCCATGCCGAGCTCGCCGTGCGCCATCTCGCGGCCACGGAAGCGCATCGTGACCTTCACCTTGTCCCCCTCCTCGAGGAACTCGAAGACCTTCTTCATCTTCGTGTCATAGTCGTGGTCGTCGATGTTCGGACGCATCTTGATCTCCTTGATCTCCTGCGTCTTCTGCTTCTTGCGCTGCTCTGCGGCCTTCTTCTGCGCCTCGTATTTGTAGCGCCCGATGTCGAGGAACTTGGCGACGGGTGGATCGGCGTTGGGGGAGATCTCAACCAGATCGAGACCCACTTCCTGCGCCTGTTCAAAGGCTTCGCGCGTAAACATCACGCCCAGATTTTCGCCGTTTTCGTCGATCACCCTGACCTTCTGGGACTGGATGAACTC
>JBKPMC010000004.1:0-7884 GCA_046731955.1 Pseudomonadota bacterium
CGAAAATCGACATGGCGTCAGCGAACCTCAACCTGCGCGACCCCGTCATCTACCGTATTCTCAACGCCAGCCATCCGCGCACCGGCACGGCCTGGCACATCTACCCGAGCTATGACTTCGCGCACGGCCAGTGCGACGCTATCGAGGGGGTGAGCCACTCGCTGTGCACCCTCGAGTTCGAGGACCACCGACCTCTCTACGACTGGTTCCTCGAGAACCTCCCGGTGCCATCGCGACCCCGACAATATGAGTTCGCTCGCCTGAGCATGACGCACACCGTCCTCTCAAAACGCGCGCTGACGGTGCTAGTACGCGACGGCCACGTGGCGGGCTGGGACGATCCGAGGATGCCGACGCTCGCAGGTCTGCGCCGACGCGGCGTGCCACCCGAAGCGGTGCGCCGGTTCATACGCCGCGTAGGAGTTTCGAAGGCCAACAGCACGGTCGACGACGGCGTCTTGGATGCGGCGATCCGGGATGTCCTCAATGAGCGGGCTCTGCGGCGAATGGCCGTGCTCAAGCCGCTCAAACTTACAATCGAGAACTATCCCGAGGGCCGGATAGAGGAGTTCGACGCGCCAAACCACCCGGCGGATCCGACCCTCGGGACGAGAGTCGTCCGGTTCTCCCGCGAGGTGTACATCGAGCAAGACGACTTCCACGAGGCTCCACCACGCGCTTTCCGGCGCCTTGCGCCGGGCCGCGAGGTGAGGCTCCGCTACGCCTACCTCGTCACTTGCCGTGATGTCGTGAAGGACGCAGCAGGCCGTGTGGTCGAGCTACGCTGCGCTTACGACCCCGACAGCAGGGGTGGCGCCAGCGCCGGCGGGCGAAAAGTCGGGGCGACAATCCACTGGGTGAGCGCGGTGGAGGCGCTGCCAGCCGAGGTCAGGCTCTACGGCCGGCTCTTCTCAGCGGCGATCCCGAGTCCGACGGACCTCGCAGCCGACATCGACCCGCATTCCATGCAAACGCTAAGCGGCTGCCTCGTCGAGCGGGCAACTGCCTCTGATCCCCATGGCCAGGCATTGCAGTTTGAGCGCCAAGGCTACTTCACTCACGACAATGAATCCCGCCCAGAAAGACTGGTCTTCAATCGAACCGCCTCGTTGCGCGCGAGTCCGGGAAAGCTGCCGACTACGCACCTCGACCTTCCCAGCAAATAAGACGTGCTGCAGAGCATGCGGTTCAGCGCCGGAGTTCACTCACTGGTTCCGCGAGCCGGCCGGCTTCGTTTCGTCGGACCTAGATCGTCACGCCGACGCTTCCCATTTCGGAGTCGGCGGTGGCGACGCGAAGACGTCGGCTCCGCAATGCCGGCGCATAATGGCGGTGGCGGTCTCGAACTGCTCTCCACTGGCGGTGTGCACGATTAACACAATCCCACCGTTGAGGATCTGGCTCTCGGCCCACTCGTGCACGTAGCCTTCGTGTCGCCGCCCGAACAAAGCCGCCAGCCCGCCAACACTACCGCCGGAGGCCAACCCCGCCAGCAAAGCCGGTGCGGCGGCTCCGCCAGTCGCCGCCAGGACGGCGCCGGCTCCGGCGAGCGAGGCGATAGTGGCCGCGAGCGAGGTCGCGAGTGTGCGAACCTGCTGCCGATCGTCGCTCAAGCTGATCTCGACGCGGGGTAGCTGCTTGACGTCGCAACCGACGGCGCCGACGCAGAACGCTGCAATATCCTCCTGCGCCAGGAAGCTTATGCGAGCGCGATCGATGCCCGCGGCTCCCAACTCGCTTACAACAGCCTCGAATTCAACTTCGCTTTGCAGCGCGCCAATGACTTCTCGCAACTCGCTCTCCAATGGCATCCTATAAACTTGCTTTCCTGCCTTGAGTGTCTCGGCCCAGCCGCGCACCGCGACCGCCTCTCACGAATAGTCACCGCCGCTCTGCTGAGCGAGGTTGCCGAGGTAGTCACGCTTCCCGATCTTCGCTCCGAGGTGCCGAAGGATCGCGTGCGCAATCGAGATGTGGAAGAAGAAGTCGGGCAGAACCAGGTGCCGGATGTAATCCTCGCCGCCAAACCACCCGCGCACAATGGGCGGCGTCAATTCGTATGTGTGGGACTGCGCGCCGGCAATCTCGTCCGGCTGTATGTTTTCCAGGAAATCGCGAGTCTCAAGGAGCCGTCCCTTCAACGCCGGATACGTCATCGGGGTGTTACGGGGTACCGGCGGATCGTGCTGCATCAATTTCGCCATGTGCGCCTCGACCTTGTTGCAGCTTACGGAGAACTGTTCTCCGAAAGTGAGCATGTCGGGCGCGAGCCGCTCAATAAGGATCCTCCCAGGCTCAAACGTGTTGGACCGCTCGAGCGCTTGGGCGTCGTCGAGATAGTCGTCCATCACATTTAGCCCATGTACCATGACAGGAACAGTGATGTCATAGACCGAGAAGGACACGCTGACCTCCATGCGCTGGTTTGTTGGGCTCGATAGGTCGATAGCCGAAACGTATGGTCACAATAACTCTTTCTATCTCACGCCTTTCCACACCAGCTTGCCGGACTCGACAGTGGCCTCCGACAGCAGCAAGAGGGGGAGGCGCGCTTCCGCATTTGGCCGCCTAGTGGCGCAGGACGGGATATCCGTTAACGTAAATCCAGTCGGTGGCCTGCGCGGGCACGTGGCACCCCTGGCAATCAGCGTGGTAGTCGGTAGAGGTAGTCTTGAGCGGCTTGTCCGCGTCGAACCACGACCATCCCCACCCATCGCCCCATAACGGATTGCCGGGGTGCGTTCCCTTACTGTCTTTCACCATGACGAACCAGCCCTTGAGCTTGTCGGCGTGGCTTACTGTGCCGGTGGTCATCTCGTTGGTCGAGGTCTCGAAGACCTCTTTCACCAGAACGGCGCCGTCCGGGAAGTGCCCCGTCTTTCGGTAGGCGTCGATCGCCCCTGGCGATGCGTAGACGGTGTGCATTTCCTTCGAGCCTTGGCCGCTGTCGGTGGCAATCGCCCAGCTTCCGAGAGCTTGGTAGAGGGTTCGGTAGTCTGCCGGCACGCGCAGGTGTCCGGCGGCGTCCACCACGTTCGCGGTCGGATCGGCCGGAGCAGCCGCTCCGCCAATCTGACCGAGCGCCGCCACGGCGCCGGCGACCAGCGAGACGGCGACAGTCAGTCCGATAGTCCTCGATAATTTCATGGGGCCTCCCTTGTTGCCAGCGCGCGGCACGGCGGCTCGGCGCCATAGCTTCTATCAATGTCGAGGCGGCCGCGTGTTCGGCCAACCTAATGGGGACCTCAGGATCGGGCGAAGCCGGCGAAATTGGAAATTCCGTTTTGACATGCATTCGATAAGCGCGGGATATCGTGTCAGTACGAACAACTCGGCACACTGCTCCCGCGCGATGCGGTCGACAACGCGGGCCACGAACCCGGCACGCGGCTCTTCTCGGCTCCGAGCAAGGACTAAGACTACGACTTCCGCGAACTTGTATCGATCGGCAGGCTGCGCACACGCTTGCCGGTCGCGGCGAAGATCGCATTCGTCACTGCAGCACTGACAATGGCTGTCGGAGCTTCACCAACGCCACCCGGAGCCTCGGCGTTCGTAATCAGGTGCGTCTCCACTACCGGCACCTCGTCGATGCGCATGGGCAGGTAGGTGTCGAAATTGCTCTGCTCCACGCGCCCATCCTTGAAAGTGATTGAGCCATGGAGCGCCGCGGTCAGCCCGAAAAGCGTTCCACCCTGAACCTGTGCTTCGATCGTATCGGGATTGACGTACATGCCGCAGTCAATCGCACACACGATCCGCTTGACTTTGACAGAGCCATCGGCCGCCACTTCGACCTCGGCGACCTGCGACGTGTAACTTCCGTATGCGAATTGTACCGAAATTCCGCGGCCATGCCGCTCGGGAAGGGGTAATTCCCACCCTGCTTTTTCCGCCGCAAGCGACAGAACAGCGAGCGCTCGCGGATTGTGGTCAAGCAATCCCTTGCGAAAAGCGACTGGATCCTGCTTCGCGGCGTGAGCGAGCTCATCTATGAAGCTTTCGACCACAAAAACGTTGTGAGTCGGTCCGACGCCGCGCCACCAGGACGTCCGGACACCAGGAGGCTCGACCCGGACAAAGTCGACGTGGATATTGGGCAGCGCATAGGGCGGCTCGGCCGCCGCTTCTACGGCATCGGGGTCCAATCCGTCCTTGAAGTAAGGGGGATAATAGCGAGCCATGACTGAGGAGCCGGCGATCCGATGCGTCCATGCAACCGGCTTGCCGGCCACGTCAAGTCCGGCCGACAGCCGATCGAGATAGTACGGCCGATACATATCGTGCTGAATGTCTTCCTCGCGGCTCCAGATTACCTTCACCGGACCGTCGACGTGCTTGGCGATCTTGACGGCGAGAATCGTTCCATCGGGTTCCAGCCTTCGGCCGAAGCCACCGCCAATCAGATGATTGTGAATTTTGATCGCATCCTTTGGCAGGGCGGTGAGTTCGGCTACCTGTGACTGCGTGATCGTAGGCGCTTGGGTGCCGACCCAGATGTCGCAGCGATCCTTCTGCAGATGAACGGTGCAGTTCATCGGCTCCATCGCCGCATGCGCCAGGAAAGGCACCTGATAGACGGCTTCGAGCCGTTGCGCAGCTTGAGCAAGAGCCTTCCCTGCATCACCGACGTTACGGGCGACCGCGCCCGGCTTTTTGGATTCCTCCTCCAATTGCTTGACGATATCGGCGTTGCTGACCTTGCCGTTCGGCCCGTCGTCCCACGTGATGGCGGCGGTCTCGAGCCCCTTCTTCGCCGCACCCATGTGATCCGCCACCACGGCAACAGCTTCATCGATATTCACCATCTGCCGAACGCCCTTCACTGCAAGCGCGGCTTTCTCGTCCACCGTTTTCACCTTGCCGCCGAGCACGGGCGAAATAGCAACCGCGGCAACCATCATTCCGGGCAGTCGCGTATCGATGCCGTAGAGCGCGCGCCCATCGACCTTTATCGGGGAATCCACGCGCTTGGCACGCGTGCCGATCAGAGTGAAATCCTTCGGATCCTTCAATTTGACGTTTGCCGCCGGCGGCACGGGCAATTTCGCCGCAGCTTCCGCAAGTTCGCCGTAGCTCAGATGCTTCGAGCCTGACGCATGGAACACGACGCCGTCCCTAGCACGACAAGTCGCTGGATCGACACTCCAGAGCTTTGCGGCCGCCGCAATCAGCAGATTCCGACCCACTGCTCCTGCCTGACGCAGCGGTGTCCAGAAGGCGCGGACAGAGGCGGAACCGCCGGTATTTTGAATGCCTATGATCGAGTTGGCGTAAAGCGCATGATTCGGCGGAGCATGCTGAACCTGAATCTGGTCAAGCTCCACTTCCAGTTCTTCAGCGAGAAGCATCGAGAGCGACGTGTAAACCCCCTGTCCCATCTCGATCATCGGAATGATCAGGGTCACGGCGCCGGTTGGATTGATCCGTATAAATCCGTTCGGCGCGAAAGTACCCGTGACCTCGTTTTCGATCACCTGCGAAGCAGGCGCCGCGAAGACGGACTCCGTGTTTGCGCCGGTCATCGCAAAACCAAGCAGCAAACCTGTGCCTTGAAGAAAGGCGCGCCGCGACACCGCCGTTTGGCCGGCAACCTGATCTTTCAGAATAAGCTTACCCATGATCTCAAACTCCCGCAGCGTGTTTGATCGCAGCGCGGATGCGGTGATAGGTGCCGCATCGGCAGACATTGCCTGACATGGCGGCGTCGATGTCGTCATCGGTCGGCTTCGGCGTCTCCTTCAGCAGCGCCGCCGCCGACATGATTTGGCCGGACTGGCAGTAGCCGCACTGCACCACCTCCAGCTCCAGCCATGCCTTCTGCAAGGCCGCGCCCTGCGGCGTCCGGCCAATCGCCTCGATCGTGGTGATCGCACTGTCGCCGACGCTATCGACCGGTGTCTGGCAGGAGCGGACCGGCTGGCCGTCGAGATGCACGGTGCAGGCGCCGCACAGCGCCTGGCCGCAACCGAACTTGGTCCCGGTCATGCCGAGCACATCGCGCAGCACCCACAGCAACGCGATGTCGCCATCGACATCGACCTCATGGGGTGTGCCGTTGATCTTTAACGTGAAAGCCATTCATGCCTCTCGGTGGCCGGGGCTGACAGGACACAGCCAGCGGCCCGGATTGCGATCGTCCGGCTGCACGGATCATGGGCGCGCGTCGCTCACGGACGAACGCGGATGACCGTCTTTCCCGCGCGTCGCTCGGTCGCGTTGAAGGCGGCGACAGCATCGTCAAGGGTCGAGACGCTGCCGATATTCGTCCGCAGCCGTCCGTCCCGCACCCGCTGGATGATCTCAGTCAGTTGGCTCCGATCGGACTCGACAACGAAGTCGATCGCCAGGCCGTCGGCCGGCCGCGCCTCGGCCGGTCCGACGATAGTCACCAGCGTTCCTCCGGGTCGAATCAGGCGCGCGGACCGCTTCTGGATGTCGCCGCCGATGACATCGAAAACCAGATCGACTCCGCCGACGTCCTCCAGAGCGTCCTTCTCGAGGTCGACGAACTCCTTCGCGCCGAAGTCGAGCGCCTTCTGACGGTCTGCGGCGCGTCCGGTGCCGATAACGTAGGCGCCGGCCTCTCGTGCGAGTTGCGTCACCATCGAACCGACTGCGCCGGCCGCACCATGCGCGAGGACGCTCCGCCCCGCCTGAAGGCGGCCGTGCTGAAACAGTCCCTGCCACGCGGTCAGGCCCGAGATTGGTAGGCTCGCGCCCACCGTGAAGTCGACGTCGCCCGGCAGTGGCGCGAGGTTGCGTGCCTCCATGGCTACGAACTGCGCCAGGGTGCCGTCGCGATGCCAGTCCGCGAGGCCGAACACCCGCTGTCCCACCGACAGACCCGTCGTGCCATAGCCGAGAGCAGTGACCACTCCGGCCAACTCGTGCCCAGGGATCGACGGTGTTCGGTCGCGGTCGCGCCGATCGGCCCAGGTCGAGGGCCACGCCAGTTCAGTCGGGACGAATCCCGACGCATGAACCTGAACGACGACGTCGTTTATCGCTGCCCGCGGCTCGGGCCGCTCCACCAGCTTCATCCCGGCCGTTCCCGCAGCCTGGTCCGTCACAACGATTGCTTTCATGTGAATTGTCTCCTCGGTCATTTGTCATATTGGTCGAAATTGGCATCGATGGGCGCGTGTCGCTCACGAACGAACGCGAATGATCGTCTTCCCCTTGCGTCGCTCGGTCCGATTGAGGGCGGCGACGGCATCGTCGAGGCTCGATACATTGCCGATGTTCGTCCGCAGTCGTCCGTCCCGCACCCGCTGAACGATCTCAGTCAGTTGGGCACGATCGGACTCGACGACGAAATCGACCGCCATGCCGTTGGCCGGTCGTGCCTCGGTCGGCCCGGCGATGGTCACCAGTGTTCCTCCGGCCCGGATCACGCCTGCGGACCGCTTCGCGATATCGCCGCCGAAGACATCGAAAACCAGATCGACTGGGCCGACGTCTTTCAGCGCGTCGTTCTCGAGGTCGACGAATTCATGCGCGCCGAAGTCGAGCACCGCCTGACGGTCGGCGGCGCGTCCGGTGCCGATGACGTAGGCACCGGCCTCGCGTGCGAGCTGGGTTACCATCGAACCGACGACGCCGGCGGCGCCGTGCGCGAGGACGCTCTGCCCCGCCTGAAGGCGACCGTGCTCAAACAGTCCCTGCCACGCGGTCAGGCCCGGCATCGCCACACTCGCGCCCACTGTGAAGTCGACATCGCCCGACAGCGGCGCGAGGTTGCGTGCCTCGACTGCCACATACTCCGCCAGCGTGCCGCCGCGATACGAGTCCGATAGGCCGAACACTCGCTGTCCCACCGACAGCCCCGTCGTGCCGTAGCCGAGAGCGGTGACCACTCCGGCCAGCTCCTGCCCGGGAATC
>JBKPMC010000005.1:0-32001 GCA_046731955.1 Pseudomonadota bacterium
GCAAGAGCCCTACTTAACTCGCAACAGTCTCTCGCCTGACGTCATGACGACAAAGTTGTCGTGGTCGAATTGCTCGACCTCCTCCCCAGTGCAAAGCTGAAACCGCCTTCCGCCGACAAGGCCGAAGAAGGATCGCTCCCAAACCTCGTACACTGTAAGCTGATCGCCGTTTGCATCCCTAACCGGGATCGTTCTGAATTGTACTCCCACTGTCCGTACCCCACTTGCGGACGATTCGGCGTGGCGGAAGCTAACTGCTGTTAGATTTGATGCAACCCACGCGGGTTAACCCTGTGGCTTATCCTTCGGCTTCTCGGCGGCCTTCTCAGCCTTCTTCTCAGCCTTGTGCGGCTCGCCGTGGATCATTGCCTTCAAGAGGCGGTCAAAGCGGTTCTGCCACGTCATATGGACTCCTTAGCATAGTTAGGTGAACATCCCCCGCATGGGGGGTGAGTGGCGCTCAGTACTGCGTATTTCCTTGATTGGGCTCGCATGCCTAGCGTTCTGCATCATGGTTCTCTTCACGGGATACTTCATCGGGCAATCAGCTGGGTTTTATGACGCTCAGGCAAATGGCTATGCCGGCCAATATCGTGAAGCTACTCGCCAGCGCATAGATGAGTGCTTCCGCAAGGGCGGGCCTTCTCCCGCGACCACCCGCTGCGTAGAAGAAGCCGTAACAACCGGCCACGAAGATCAACGCTCCGAAGGTGATTTGAACGCCCAGAGGGACATGGCCAATTGGGCCTGGTGGCTTCTGATAGCCACGTTTGCTCAAATCCCCTTCACTGCCGTTGGCATCATTCTTCTTCTCAGAAACATTCAGCAGGCCGACGCCGCCCTGATAGAGGCAAGGAGGATCGGTGAGGCCCAGACGCGCGCCTATCTCTCGGTTTCCGCCTGCACTGTCGTCTTTGCCAAAGACAAAATTTCTATCCTGCCCAAACTTCAAAACTCCGGGCAGTCGCCTGCGCTCAGGGTGAAGTGGCAGGCCAAAATCTACCTGATGCGCCAAGACACAAAAGCTCTCAGGGAGGGCGAAACGGACCCCGAGCATCGAGGCTTCGTGTATAACATTCCGACCCAAGGTGAGCGAAAGGTTATCAGCTGTGGATGCGGCGACTTTTTGTTGAGCCAGTCTGAGCTGGAAGCCTTCCAAAATGATGTCGAAGTGACGCTTTTGGTCAGAGTTTGGGCGAACGGCGCGGACGTATTCAAAATGCGGGTCTCCACCTTTGAGACGTTCATCAACATTATGAAGGGGGTGCCTGAAGATGGAGACGAAATCAGTCTCAATCTCGGAACCCATTCCGAGAAGTCTGGCGACGACATAGAGGGCGAGCACGAGTCAATGCTCCTCTAGGTCACTCGACTCCCTCGGGAATGATCCGTCGCATAACGACGTGATACATGTCCCAAGGGGATAAGTACCACGCCGATTAAACAACAAGATTGGTTGGTTAAGTTGCCGTTTTGGCTGATTCTTCAATCGGTGGTGCGCTCCGGCGATCCGCGCTAGCCATTCGCGTGTGAAGCAATTTGCCTTGTTTGCGATCGCCGCCTTGGCTTCGACGACGGCGGCTGCGCGCGGCGCAGTGCTCTACGCGGGCGGCGCCTGGGCGGCGGTCGATCGCGGCGGCACGTGCGAAGCGCTGACGCGCTCGCAGCGCATCGCGACCAAGGACCAGGTGCAGGCGGTCGCCGGGTTCACCTTCTCGCCCGACCATCGCCGCTGGGGAGAATTCCACGCGCGCCTCAGCCGCGTGCCGCGACCGGATTCGAGCGTGATCCTGACGGTCGGCGACCAGCCGTTCCTGCTCGTGTACCGCGGCGACTGGGCGTGGAGCCGCGGCCCGCTGCAAGAGCAGTCGATCATCGCCGCCGCGCGCAACAGCGGCGGGATGCGGATCGAGGCGCGCGATTTGGGCGGGCGCCGCTTCGCGGACCGCTATCTTCTCGACGGTGCGCCGACCGCGATCGATGCTGCGGCGGCTCGGTGCGCTGGCAAAATGCAGCGGCGCTAACTAGATAGGCGCCCTGCCATGAGCGCCGACACAAGCCTGATGCCGATTCCCGGCCCGATCGATCCCGTGCCCGTTCCGCGGCGCGCGGCGCCGCGCGCAGATGGCCGAATCGAGCTGGTCGGCCTGTCGAAGGATCAGATTCGTGCGGAGTTCGAGGCGGTCGGCCTCGAGCCGAAGCAGGCGAAGCTTCGCTCCAAGCAGGTCTGGCACTGGATATACAATCGCGGGGTCAGCAACTTCGCGAACATGAGCAATATCGCCAAGCCGCAGCGCGGCTGGTTCGCCGAGCGGTTCGCGATCTCGCGCCCGGAAGTGGTCGAGGCGCAGGTGTCGTCCGACGGAACCCGCAAGTGGCTCCTGCGAACGCACGACGGCCATGATTTCGAGATGGTATTCATCCCGGACGCCGACCGCGGCACCCTGTGCGTGTCGAGCCAGGTCGGCTGCACCCTGAATTGCCGGTTCTGCGCCACCGGAACGATGCAGCTGGTCAGGAACCTCGAGCCCGGCGAGATCGTCGGCCAAGTGATGCTCGCCCGCGACGCGCTCGGCGAATGGCCGTCGCTGCCCGAGGGTCGAATGCTCACCAACATCGTGATGATGGGGATGGGCGAGCCTCTCTATAATTTCGAGAATGTCCGCGACGCGCTGAAGATCGTGATGGACGGCGACGGCCTCGGCCTGTCGCGGCGGCGGATCACGCTGTCGACCAGCGGCGTCGTCCCGATGATGGCACGCGCGGGAGAGGAGATCGGGGTCAATCTCGCCGTGTCGCTGCACGCGGTTTCGAAGGAAATCCGCGACGAGATCGTGCCCTTGAACCGCAAGTACGGGATCGATCAGCTGCTCGAGGCCTGCGCGGCCTATCCGGGCGCGAACAACGCGCGGCGCATCACCTTCGAATATGTGATGCTGAAGGACAAGAACGACAGCGACACGGATGCACGCGAGCTCGTTCGGCTCATCCGCAAGTACCGGCTCCCGGCGAAGGTCAATTTGATTCCCTTCAACCCGTGGCCAGGGGCCCCCTACGAATGCTCGAGCGACGAACGGATCAGGGCCTTTTCGAACATCGTCTTCGAGGCGGGGATTTCGGCGCCGGTGCGCACGCCGCGCGGCCGCGACATCGATGCGGCTTGCGGGCAGCTGAAGACGGCTGCCGAGCGCAAGCGGAAGAGCCGCGCGGCGGCTTAGTCCCGGAGCGGGACGCTTCAACCAACGCGAAATCGCGGCGGCTTGCTATTCGGTCGCTTCCCGACCAAAAATCCGTTCTGCGGCAGCCGATTAACGACTGTCATGCCAAATGGCGGGGGCCAGGTGAAACAAGCGGTTGGAAAGTTGACGGCCGCGGCTGAAGCTGCGCCCGAACGGCTGACCGTGCCGGCCCTGATGTTCCTCACGTGCCTGGCGGCGCAGCTTTACCTGTTGTTCTTCAAGTCCTTCAATTGGGACGAGTTTCTGCACTTCAGCTTTCTCTACCAGATCAACAGCGGGGCGATAAATCCGCCGCTTCAGGGGCTTCATCTGCGCGCTATCTGGTGGGCGCCGGAAGTCGCGGCCAACCTCCTGGACCAGATGCTGGCCGCCCGGATCGCCATGTGGGCCATGCATCTCGTCACGCTGGTGATGATCTACGGCGTCGCCCGGCAGTTCACGAATGTCCCAAACGCATTCTTCGCCGCCTTCGCCTACCTGACCGCGGGCTACGTATTCACTCAGGCCTTCTCCATTCGATCCGACCCGTTCGCCGCCGGTACGTTGATGTGCGCGCTTTTCCTGCTGGCCAGGGGGCCGCTCACCCTGTTCAAGGCGGTCGTCATTGGGGGCTTGATCGGGCTGGCCGGATTGATGACCGTGAAGGCGGTGTTCTACGCCCCTTGCTTTGCCGGACTGGCGTGGCTGAAAGGCCGCGAAGCGCCAGGAAAGCTCCATTACCTGCGCAACCTGGCTATCGTTGCTGCTGCCGCGTTTCTGACCTTTGGAGCCCTCTACCTCCATTATGACTCGACAGGACGAAAATCCGCAGCGGATTGTACATGGCGTAGACGCGGATGACGGTGACGCCCGTGGTCATGATGAACTGCGGGATGGAGCGGAACAGGCGGGACGGCCGGACTGCGCCGTTGGTCCTCACCGGCACTGAGACGACGCACATGCGCTTCCTCCCGGCCTGGATCAGCATGTCGGTCGTGTAGGAAAAGTCCGAGGTGATGTTGATGCGCTGGGCCGCTGCCCGGCTCATGGCGCGGAACCCGCTGACCGCGTCGGTCACGTCGGTTCGCGACAATTGGCGCACGACGGCGCTGCCAAGCCGCTGAAGCCCCCGCTTTGCCGGGCCGAAATGCGCATTGTCTCGCACTCCGCGGTCGCCGATGACGACATCCGCCTCGCCCGCAAGGATCGGAGCGACCAGCTTCTCGATGTCGGTGCCTTCATACTGGTTGTCGGCGTCCGTGTTGACGATGATGTCGGCGCCTTCGTCGAGCGCCCGCTGGAGCCCGGTCCGGAAGGCCGCCGCGAGACCACGGTTCGCGCGGTGCCGCTCGACGTGATGCACGCCAAGCTTGCGGGCTACGGCGGCCGTGCCGTCGCTGCTCCCGTCGTCGACCACCAGGATCTCGATCACGTCGATGCCGGGGATCGACCGGGGCAAGGCGGCAATGGTCTGCGGCAGGCAGTCCGCCTCGTTGTAACAGGGGATCTGGATGATCAGCTTTGTCATTGAACTGCCCCGCCTTTTCACATGGATAGCAGAATAAGGGGGGCTCGGCACCGCCTCTCCGCATTGCGTTCCACGCGGGGACAGCCCATTTGGGCCGCTGCGCCAACCCATGGGAGCTATTGCCCAATGTCCCTGATCGGCAGGCTCGTCGACAAGCTTCTGACCCAAGGCAGCATCACCTTGAAGCTGCCGGGCAAGGAACCGCGCACCTATGGGCCCGGCGGGGGCAAGCATCTCACCGTTCGCTTCATGGACCGGAAGGTCGGCTTCGACATCGTCAGGAACCCGCGCCTGGGTCTTGGCGAAACCTATATGGACGGCCGCCTGATCATCGAGGACGGGACCATGCTCGACCTCATGGAAATGATCGTCGGGTCGAACCGATGGGAGGAGCAGGGCGAGGGGCGCGCCGCGCTGTCGAAGGGCAAGCGCCGGCTCAACCGGTTGCTGTTCCGCAACACCCTGAAGCGCTCGCGCCACAATGTAGCGCATCATTACGACCTCAAGGACGAGCTCTACGAGCTGTTCCTCGACGAGGACAAGCAATACAGCTGCGCCTACTTCACCGACCCCGGCAACAGCCTCGAGCAGGCGCAGGCGGACAAGAAGGCGCATATCGCGGCCAAGCTCGCGCTCGAGCCGGGGCAGCGGGTGCTCGACATCGGCTGCGGCTGGGGCGGCATGGCGCTCTATCTGCACAAGGTCGCCGGCGTCGACGTGCTCGGGATCACCTTGTCGGAGAACCAGCTCAAGATCGCGCGCCAGCGGGCCGCGGCCGCCGGCGTATCGGACCATGTGAAGTTCGAGCTGATCGACTACCGCCATGTCACCGAGACGTTCGACCGGATCGTCTCCGTCGGGATGTTCGAGCATGTCGGAGCGAAGAATTACGAGGAATTCTTCGCCAAGTGCCGGGAGCTGCTGAAGCCCGACGGAGTGATGCTGCTGCACACGATCGGCAAGCTCGGCGAGATTTCGAAGGGACCCGACCCCTTCACCGACAAATGGATTTTCCCGGGTTACCATTTGCCGTCGCTGAGCCAGATGAGCGAGGCGAGCGAGGCGGTGCGGCTGATCACCAGCGACGTCGAGAATTTGCGCCTGCATTATGGTTTGACGCTGCGCCGCTGGCTCGAACGCGCGACGAGGGCGCGCGCGAAGATCGAAGCGATGTACGACGCGCGTTTCTTCCGAATGTGGGAATTCTATCTCTGTGGCGGCATCGTGATGTTCGAGAGCGGCGCGGCCTGCAATTACCAGATGCAATACATCCGCGAGCGCACCGCTCTGCCGATCACGCGCGATTACATGTTCGAGGCGGAGGAGCGGTACCGCAAGCTCGCAGCCGAGCCTGCGGCCCCGAAGAAGTCGCGAAAGAAAGCGCTCGAAACTACCGACGCGTAAGCTCGGCGAGCAACGCCGGAGCGGGATAGATATGCTTCAGCGCCTCCTCGACCGCGGCCATCGACACCACGACCGTGCGGTTGAGCACGGGATCGTAGCCGTAATTGCCGCCGAGCGAGTGGATGTTGCCGTCGAAGGCTGCGCCGATCACCGTTCCATCGCGGGTGATCACCGGTGAGCCTGAATTGCCGCCGATGATGTCGTTGGTGGTGACGAAGTCGTAGACGACATTCTTGTCGATCCGAGCCTCATTGACCGCGAATGCCTTGGCGAGCTTGAACGGCTGAGCGCCGGTCGCGCGATCGAACGCGCCGCCAATCTTTGTGGTGGTCGGTACCTGCTGGCCGCGCTCGGTCCAACCCTGGACCTTGCCGTAGCTGATGCGCAGGGTGAAGGTCGCGTCGGGATAGACCGAATTGCCGTAGGCCGCGAAGCGCGCCTGGCTGAGCTTGGCCTGGGCGGCCGTCGCCGGCGCGTCGTAGCGGTCATCGTACAGCTTCTGCAGCTGGCGCTGCCGCGCATCGAGGTGGCGCGCATAGACGATCATCGGGTCCTTCGAGGCTTCAATGGCCGCCTTGCCGCCATCCCACAGCGACTTGCGGTACGCGGGATCGGCGAGTTTCGTGCCGCTCACCAGGCGCGCCGCCAGCGCTTCCGGCGATTCTTTGCCCAGCAAGAGCGTGGTGTCGGGATCGTCCGCGCCCAGATATTCGCGGGCCTTCGACAGCGCCCATTCCAGCCGCAACTCCTCGAGCCAAGGGTAGACAGGCCTGGGATCGAGCACTTCCTTCTCGAGCAGCGGCAGCGCGCTGTCCGTATATTCCGGAAGGCGGTCGCTGTTCGGTTTCGTCCGCTCCTCCGCGGCACGCACCAGCTCCAGCGCATAGTCATAGAGATCGCCGCGCGGGTTCCTGATCAGAAAGCGGTAGGGCAGATAGATATTCCGATAGGCGGCATCCGCCTTCGCGATGTCGCTCCATGGGTCGCCGATCGAGGGATCGCCCGCGGCGCGCTGACGAAGCGCGGTCTCGGCGGTGGCGAGCTTGCCGACGAAGGCTGGATCGTTGAGCGCCTTCACCAGACCGATGTACACCTTCAGCGAATTTTCGAGCGTGAACAGGGTGTCGGCGCCCTCGCGTGCCTTTTGGGGGCTCGCCTCCATGGCCGAGAGCATTCTCCCGCGCAGCTCCGAATAGGTCGTGACGGTGATTGGAAGGGCAAGCTCGCGCTGCAAGGCCAGCTGGTCCATCGTGAACAGGCGCTGCGTCGAGCCGGGATTGCCGACCACGAAGGTCGCTTCGCCATCCGCGGGCGGGCGTGGGTTGAATTGCAAATGATTGGGCGTCGAGATCGGCTTGCCGTTCTCATAGGCGCGCAGGAAGCTCGCATCGAGAGCGTAGCGCGGATAATTGAAATTGTCGGGATCGCCGCCGAAGAAGGCAGCCTGGAACTCCGGTGCCCAGACGATCCTGACGTCGCTGTACTTGCGGTATGTGTAGAGCTTGTACTCGCCCCCGCCATAAAGCTTCACGACCTGGCAGCGCGTCGTCCTGGTGTCGGGGCAGCCCGCTTTCTCGATTTCGGCGATCTTGGCGTCGCGCGCCTTGACCGCGGCCTCGCCGGTCGCGTTACCGATCGCGGCTTTCACGTCCTTGCTGACATCGGCAATTCCCGTGACGACCTCGGCCTGCTGGCCCGGGCAGAGCCGCTCCCGCTCGCGCGTGCCGGCGGTGAAGCCGTTGGCAACCAGATCGGACTTCGCGGTCGACAGGTTCTGCAAACAATCGACCACGCAATGATGGTTGGTGAGGATGAGGCCATCGGACGAAACGAAACTGGCCGAGCAGCCGCCTGTCAGGCGCACGGACGCCGATTGGACCTTGTCGAGCCAAGCCTGGTCGGGCGCCCAACCATAATCAGCCTTCATCCTGGCGGCGGGGAAGGCATCGAACGTCCACATGCCTTCGTCAGCCCGGGCGGCCGAAAATGGCAGGACAGTGAGCGCGGCAACGGCCGCATAACGCTTGAGATTCATCGCTTCGCTCTCCCCGAACGGCAGGCGGGGCAAACTGCACGAAAAAAGGCCCGACACAAGGGGGTGCGCCGGGCCGGTAGTCCCTCAAGCGGGGCTCCCCCCGTGTTAAATCTGTGTTAAGTTGCAGCCCGCTCGGGTCGGGAGGGGCAGTGCATAGGCTTCACGGGCTGGATGCGTTGCGTGGCGTCGCTGCGCTGTTGGTGCTCTGGTATCACCTGCACCTTTCCCAACACGTTGGCTTCTATCCCTTCCGGGGATACCTGGCTGTGGACTTCTTCTTCATGCTCTCCGGATACGTCATGGCCCGGACGTATGAGGGTCGGATGCGTGGCGGGCTTTGGTTCCTGCGTAAGCGCTTCTGGCGGCTTTGGCCCACCGTCACGGTCGGTTCGCTGATTGGGGTAGTCGCGGCCATAGTTGCGGGCGCGGCCGATGCACCCGGCTTCCTATTGGCGGCGACACTCAACCTATTGCTTGTACCGATACTGTGGGCCGGCGCAGCCTTTCCTATCAATACGCCTATATGGTCGATCTTCTTCGAGCTCTTCGCCAACGGTGCACGGCTTCTGGCTTCACAAGGTGCGGACATCGTATCTCGCAGCCATGGTCTGCGCTTCCGGCTTGCTCACCCTCGTCATAGCTTTGCAGGCGCGCGACTACAGCCTCGGCTCAAATGCGAGCGACTTCATCGGCGGTTTCCCGCGCGTGATCTTCTCCTATTTCCTGGGTGTGATTCTGTGGCGAACATGGCGTGACCGTCCGCCCGTCCTCCTGCATCCGGCGCTACTCGTTCCGTTCGGCCCGTTCCTGTTTACCTCTAGCGAGCCCCTAACCGATTTCCTGTTTGTCGCCCTCGCTTGCCCAGCGATTATTGCAGTCGGAATTGGCGCGGTACCAGGGCGCTGGGCTTCGTTCGTGGGCGGGCTTTCGTTC
Organism: Pseudomonadota bacterium; assembly: GCA_046731955.1. Taxonomy (GTDB): domain Bacteria; phylum Pseudomonadota; class Alphaproteobacteria; order Sphingomonadales; family Sphingomonadaceae; genus Sphingomicrobium. The sequence continues at coordinate 9,119 of JBKPMC010000005.1, forward strand.
CCGCTATACGCCGTCCATCGACCGATCTTGGCGATAACTGCGGCCATTGGGTCGGCGTGGTACGCAGGGGCCGCGGCATCCATCCTCGTGGCCGCTGCTATGATCCTGCCCTTTCCTACATTCTCGGGAAGTCGGCAGTCGGAACAGTATAGCCGCCATCCGAAGCGTAGCGGGCAACGCCTTTCGTAATTCTGATTTCGTCCAAGCGGCATGGCTTTCGGGGTAGTGTCCTAAGCAAGACACCACCCCAAGGCCTTCATCGCTTGCATTGACAGTCGAGCTTAGCTTGGCTGGCGCTGTCCGCGAAACTGCTGACGCGCCTGGCGACGCTCCTCCCGAGTCAGCTTCCCGTCGCGGTTGAGATCGGCGCGATCGAAATGCTGGAGCGCCGACTGCTGCGCTTCGGCGAGCGAAACGCGTCCGTCCTTGTTTGCGTCCGACATCTCGAACATGCGCCCGCCGAAGCCGCGGTTCATGCCGGCGTGACGCATTCCGGCGCGCTCCGGCTTCGGCGCTGCGTCGAACTCGGCGCGCGTGATCGCTCCGTCCTTGTTCGTGTCGGCGCGGTCGAACAAGCCGCCGAACGCCATTGCATGGGCACGGGCGGGCTGACCGCCTTTTGTCTGCATGCGAGCCTGATGAGCGGTTTCGGCCTCCTGGCGGGTGATCTTGCCATCACTGTTGGCGTCGAGCCGTCCGAAAATCTTCGCCGGGTCGCGGCGCTGCGCGCGATTCTCGGCGCGCTGCTGCATCTTCGTCGCGTGCTGCGCCTGCAGCGCCTCGGTCTCGGCCTTGGTGACATAGCCGTCGTGGTTCGTATCGAGACGCGAGAAGAAGCGGCCGACATGCGCCTGGACGTCCGCGCGCGTGGTGACTTTGTCCGCCCTTATCGGCTGTGCGGGCTGTGCCGGTTGGGCAGTTTGCGCGATCGCGGCGCCGCCCAGGAAAATGGCGGTCGCCGCAGCGCCGCCGAGCAGAATGGACTTCATTGCAAACACTCCTCTCGAAACCCGAGGAGCTGGGTAAAAGGGAATAGCTGTATCGGAATTGAATGGTCCGTTCAGCGCGCGGACTTCCATTCATGAATTCGTCACATAAGGGTGGCGGGACGCAGGGGGACGAAGTAGGCGCGCGCGATGCACGGGGTGGAGCAGCGGACAGTCGGAGCGCGCGCGGACCGGGCCTGGTGGGAGCAGCCATGGGTCGTAGCCGCCGTCGTCCTCCTGACGATGGTTCCGCTGCTTTATCCTCCGATCCCGCCGCTGGTCGACCTCCTTGGGCACATGGGTCGTTATCGGGTCGAGCTCGACCTCGATTATTCGCCCTATCTGCAACGCTATTTCGACTATCGCTGGGCGGCCATCGGCAACCTCGGGGTCGACTTGCTGGTGAAGGCGTTCGGGCCAATCATCGGCCTTGAGCCGGCCGTCAAGCTGATCGTCCTTGCCATCCCGCCCCTGACAGCCGCTGGGTTCCTGTGGGTCGCTCGCGAGGTTCACGGCCGGATTCCACCCACCGCCTATTTCGCGATCCCGTTCGTCTACGGTCACCCGTTCATGTTCGGCTTCGTGAACTTCGCGCTGTCGATGGCGCTCGCCTTCCTCGCCTTCGCCCTCTGGCTAAGGCTCGGAAGGCTCGGTCGGACCCGCCTCCGGGCATGGCTGTTCGTGCCGATTTCGGTGATCATTTTCTTCTGTCACACCTATGGCTGGGGAGCGCTCGGGCTCCTTTGCTTTTCTGCAGAGGCCGTTCGCCAGCACGATCGCGGCGTCGGCTGGTTCAAGGCCGGCGTGAACGCGGCGCTGCAGGCATCGGTCATGGCGCTTCCGATCCTGATCATGCTCGTGTGGCGCAGCGAAACGCATGGCGGCGAGACGGGCGACTGGTTCAACTTCAAGGCCAAGCTCATCTGGGTGGAAATGGCGCTCCGCGACCGCTGGAAATGGTTCGACATGGCATCCGTTGCGGTCGCCTTCCTCGTCCTCATGGAGGCGCTTCGAAATCCCCGCCTGACCTTTTCCCGAAATCTCGCCTTTTCGGGCCTGGTGTTTGTGGCCGGCTTCGTATTGCTGCCCCGGATCATCTTCGGCTCGGCCTATGCCGACATGCGGCTGGTTCCGTACATTTTTGCGGTGCTTCTGCTTGCGATCCGCTTTCGCGGCCGGACAAACCTTCGCCTGGGGAATGCGCTGGCGGTCCTGGCGCTGCTCTTCTGTAGCGTGCGGCTCGGCGCCAACACGTGGAGCTTCGCGGTCGCTGCGAATGACCAGCAAGGGAAGCTCGAAGCGCTCGATCACGTGCCCGAGGGAGCGCGGGTGGTCAGCCTCGTCCAATTGCCGTGCACCGACGTCTGGAGGCTTCCGAGGAACACCCATCTCGGCGCAATGGTGATGGTTCGCCGCGAAGGCTTTTCGAACGACCAATGGGTGATCGAGGGAGTCAATCTGCTCAACCTCAGATATCGAGCGGCGGGCTATTTCTCAGCCGATCCTTCGCAGATCATCCGGCCAAACAATTGCCCCGACAGGCTGCACCAGACGATCGACCGCGCCCTCGCGACGCTGCCCAGGAACGATTTCGATTTCGTTTGGCTGATCGACCCACCGGGTTATGACCCACGTCTGGTCGCCGACCTGCGGCCAGTCTGGCGCAGTGACAGTTCAATCCTCTATCGGTTGCACTGATGACCGCTCTATCGATCGTTGTCCCCTGTTATAACGAGGAAGCATGCCTGCAGGCGCTGTACGAACGCTTGAGCAAAGCAGCGCACATCTCCGTCGGCGAAGATTATGAGATCGTGCTGGTCAACGACGGATCGCGCGACAGCAGCTGGGCGATGATGCAGCAGCTCGCTTCCGGCGATCCGCACGTCGTGGCAGTGAACCTGTCCCGCAATCACGGACACCAGTTGGCGCTCACCGCGGGGCTCGATCTCAGCCGCGGCAAGACGATCCTGATCATCGACGCCGATCTTCAGGATCCGCCCGAGCTACTCCCCGAGATGCTCAAGGCGATGCGCGAAAGCGGCGCGGACGTCGTTTACGGCGTTCGGAAGAGCCGTGCCGGCGACACCGCCTTCAAGCGCGCGACCGCGCACGGCTTCTATCGCTTGCTGTCGCGTGCGACGGAGGTCGACATCCCGCTGGACGCGGGCGACTTCCGCCTGATGAGCCGCCGTGCGCTCGAAGCCCTGCTCGCAATGCCCGAACAGGCGCGTTTCATCCGTGGAATGGTCGCGTGGATCGGGTTCAAGCAAGTGCCGTTGGCCTATGATCGCGAACAGAGGTTCGCGGGCGAGACCAAGTATCCGTTTAGGAAGATGATGCGCTTCGCCCTCGACGCGCTCACCGGTTTTTCGTCCGCCCCGCTCAAGCTCGCCAGCCACGCTGGTTTGCTCCTGTCGGTTGGATCGGTATTGCTGGTCCTCTACATCGCTTACGCCTGGCTGGCGGGAAAGAGCATCCAGGGTTGGACGTCTCTGATGCTCGTCGTCGTTGTGCTCGGCGCGGTGCAGATGTTCGTCCTCGCCCTGATGGGCGAATATATCGGCCGGCTCTACAACGAAGCGAAGCGGCGACCGCTCTATATCGTTCAGGAGATTGCCGGCGGCGGAGGGGGTTCGGCTCGGCTCGGTTATATCGCGGACGCGACCGCGAACAGTGAGAGGCCGGGAGGCAAGGGCAAGCGCCCAACCAGGTGACGCTCGACTGCGAACGCCCGCTCGAGGATTGCATTGATCGGTTCGGGCGGAAGCGACAGGTTGGCTTCATCCTTCCCGCGGATCTTCGATGAAAGCCGCTCGGCAATCGCAAGCGGGAAGAGCAGGCTGTTGAAATATCCGACAGTGTCCAGTCGCAGCGGCGATTCCGCGACCAGCCGCTTGAGCCTCGCTTTGGAATAGCGGCGCTTGTGATGATTGACGACGTCGTGCGCTGACCACATCCACTGGTGCGCGGGCACAGTCATTACGAACTTGCCGCCGGGCTTGAGCCGCGACGCGATCGACTGCAGAGCACCGCGATCGTCATCGATATGCTCGATGACGTCGAACGCGCCGATTAGGTCGTAATGGTGCTCGCGAACGCCATCGAGCTCGGGAAGCGGGGCCTTCATGACGCGCCGACCAAGCCGCTCTTCGGCAATGACGCGCGCCTCTTCATCGAGCTCGAGTGCATCGACGCGGCCGAACTCTCCCAGCATCATGAGATTGTGTCCGGTACCGCAGCCGAGCTCGAGGATTCGCGCCTCTGCCGGCGGCTGCGCGACACGGCGGATTAATGCAGCGAGCACCTCGCGGCGCGCCCGGTACCACCAGTGCCGCTGGTCGAGCTCCGCCATTTGTTCGTAGACGACCCGTTCCATCAGCGGAAAACCCACTGACGGTTGAGCACGAAGGTCACGGCCGGAGTGACGAACAGCATCGGCACAATTGGCGCGGCCCGGCCGAGGTCCAGATACTTATATAGGAACCAGACCCAAAAGCTGTTGAGCGCATAGCTGATCACCGAGACGATGATGAACCGAACTTTCGTGGCGTGGGTCCGTTCACCGCCATGGCCGCGGAAGCTCCACTGGCTGTGCATGAGGTAGCCGCTCGCCATGGCCACGACATAGGCGAGGAAGTTGCCGAGCTGCGGATTCCAGAGCAGCAGCAGCGCAACGATGGCATAGACCGCGACGCCGAGAGCGGTGACGAAGGCGCCGCTCATGACGAACCGCACTAGCTGCGCGAGGACTATTCGGCGTTCGGGCGGGATGGACGACAGCATCAACATTACGTGGAGATGAAACTTTCGGGCCGGCTGCTTGCCGTTTCAAGTCCAGCGGCTAGACCCCGAAAAATGTTGCAACGCAAGATAGACGAGTGGGAGAGGCGCGCGCCCGAGCTCATCGAGCGGCACTGGAAGCTCGTAGTCTTCCTCGTCTGGCTCGGCTTCTGCGGCTGGTTCATCTACACCAAATGGAGCGACATCCGCTTCTTCAATCTCGGCGATACTGACGACAATACGCGGATGATGCAGGTTCGCGCCCTGCTTCACGGCCAGGGCTGGTTCGACCTGCGACAATACCGCCTGAACCCGCCGGTCGGAGCGAACATCCACTGGTCGCGGTTGGTCGATCTCCCGATCGCCGGCCTGATCCTGGGGCTTCGGCCATTCCTCGGTGGAGCGTCGGCCGAGCGCTGGGCGGTCGCGATCGCTCCGATGCTGCCGTACCTACTTGTCATGGGGTCAATGGCGCTGACCGTTCGGCGGCTGATTGACCCCCGCGCTTACCCGCTCGTTCTCCTCGCGCTCTTTTTCGCCGGCTCGACCAACGGCATGTTCATGCCGACGCGGATCGACCATCACGGCTGGCAGCTCGCCTTCGTCGCGCTCAGCATCGCCGCCATCGCCGATCTCAAGCGCTTCCGCGGCGGAGTAACGCTCGGCGTTTCGACCGCCCTGTCGCTGGCGATCGGACTCGAGATGCTGGTCTATCTCGCGATCGCGGGCGTCGCGATGGTGCTGTTCTGGGTCGCCGACCGCGACGAGCGTGATCGCCTCGGCGCTTATGCGATTGCGCTCGGCGGAGGTACTGCGGCAGCGTTCCTGGTCTTTGCATCATACGCCAATCGCCTGCCCGTTTGCGATGCACTGTCGCCTGTGTGGCTGTCCGACGCGTTGCTCGGCGGAGCGTTGATGCTTGGCCTCGCGTGGATCTCGCCCGCGGATTGGAAACGAAGGTTGGCGCTTGCGCTCGCCGCCGGCGCAGCGCTCGCCGCTTTCCATGCGCTGACCTGGCCGCACTGCCTCCACCGCCTCGAGGGGGTCTCGCCCGAAGTCGAGCGGCTCTGGCTCACTTACGTCCGCGAGGCCCGCCCGATCTATCGGCACGGCTGGCGCATCGCGACCCTGGTCCTTGCGCTTCCGGTGACCGGCGCCATCGGCTGGGGGCTGCTCATGTGGATGCGGCGCAGGCATCCGGAACTGCTTCGGCGGGTGATCGGCGCTGCCATTCCGGGCCTCGCTGCGACGCTTTTGCTCTTCTGGCAGACTCGCACCGGCCCGGCCGCGCAGATGATGTCAACGGTCGGTGCGGCGGCGATCATCTGGTTCCTGCTTCCGCTGGTGTGGAACTCCAAATGGTCCGTGGTGCGCGTCATCGGCGCCTCGGTTGTGTTCATCGCCGGCGCGGGGGCGGCGGTTCCGCTCGTGCTCAATTTCATTCCCGAACCTAAGGCAAAGCCGGAGGCGGCGGCGACCGGACGCGCCAACCGGCTGTGCAGTTCGCTCTGGGGCATGCGCGGAGTTGCCTTGCAGCCGAAGGGCCGGGTCTTCACGTTCGTCGATCTTGGACCGCGGCTCATCACCGTGACTCACCACGATTCCATCACCGGCCCCTATCACCGCAACGGGGAGCAGATTGCCGACGTCATGAAGGCATTCCGCGGAAGCGCCGACAGGGCGCACGCGATCGTCCACAAGTATCGCTCCGACTATCTGCTGATCTGTCCGTACAGCTCGACGACGACGATCTTCATGTCGGAGACGCCCAAGGGGTTCTACGGGCAGTTGCAGAAGGGACAGGTCCCGAACTGGCTCACGCCGGTCCAGCTTCCGAAGGATTCACCGTTCAAGATGTGGCGGGTGACGGGCTAACCGAGCATCGGGAAGCTCTGCCGTAGGCCATCGATCACGAACTGCGCTGCAAGCGCCGCGAGGATGACCCCCAGGACTCGCGTGATCACCGTTTCGATCTTCTCCCCGATGAGGCGCATGAGGGGCCCGGCGGCGAGCAGGGTGACGAGGGTCAGCACGATGACGACGGTGATCGCGGCAAGCACGACGGCGATGTGCGCAGGCTTCTCCGCGCGCGAGACCCAGAGCATGGCGCTGGCGATCGACCCGGGACCGGCGATCATCGGCATCGCCATCGGGAAGACGCTGATGTCCTGAGCTTCGGGCGTCCCCTCGATCGATTGCGCTCGGCCCTCGCGCCGCTGAGTGCGACGCTCGAACACCATCTCGACCGCGATGTAGAAGAGCAGGATTCCGCCGGCGATGCGGAAGCTCGCCAGGCTGATTCCGAGGGCGTTCAGCATTGGCCGTCCGAGCAGGGCGAAGAACATCAGGATTGTCCAGGCAATCACGCACGAGCGGATGGCCATCGAGCGCCGATCGGCGGCAGTCGCGCCGCGAGTCAGGCTTGCGAAGATCGGAGCACAGCCCGGCGGATCGATGATCACCAGAAAGGTGACCAGCGCCGAGCCAAACAGCTCGATCACGGCGCGGGAACGTCGTTGTACAGGACCTGGGCGTACCGCATGCCGTTCCACATGAAGACGCGGAAGTGGCGGGCCCCGTTCTTTTCGACCTTCCAGTCCCAACCGAGCGTCCTGTCGGCGGACTGGCCGCGGCCGTTATCCTCGGGTGTCGTGCGGGCCTGTTTCGGCGTCAGTGCCGGCGGCGGGATGATCGGCGCTCCGGGCGCCTTGCCGCGGCATGCCGCCCGATGGACCTGCGGGCTCACCCTCGCGCCGGGCGCATCCTTGAGTGGTCCTCCGGCGTCATAGACCCAGCGCCATTGCCGCTCTGTCCGTTGCCAGACCGTCGTGAAATAGCCGTACGGCTTGCCGTCCGGCCGGAATGCCCTGCCGGTGTTCACGGCGGTACGGCCGTCGCACGACACGAAGCTGTGCGCCGGGCTCCAGCGGACGGACTTCGGCGGGTCCTTCCTGCCCTTCAGGAAATCGCGCGCCCAGACGGCCTGTGGATCGAACATGACCGCGTCGCGGTCGGCATATTTGCGAAATGCCGTCCACTGGCCGATCCGCTGCGCGTCGCGGGCGAACGCATATTCGGCATCGACAGCCGTCGGGGCGGCCGCAGCGAGGAGCAGAGCGGTGATCATAAGCCCTCCGGATCTTTAATGCCGGCGCGGCGGTGCGCCGCGACCAGGGTATTGCGCATCAGCATGGCGATTGTCATCGGCCCAACGCCACCCGGCACCGGGGTGATCGCGGCCGCGACTTCGGCGGCCTCGTCATAGGCGACGTCGCCGACCAGCCGCCCCTTGCCGTCGTCGGTCGGAATCCGGTTGATGCCGACGTCGATGATCGTCGCGCCCGGCTTGATCCAGTCGCCGCGCACCACCTCCGGCCGGCCGACGGCTGCGACGACGATGTCCGCACGACGGACTACGCCAGGCAGATCGCTCGTTCTCGAATGAGCGATCGTCACCGTCGCGCTTTCAGCGACGAGCAGCTGCGCCATCGGCTTGCCGACGATGTTAGAGCGCCCGATCACTACGGCATTCAATCCGGCAAGGCTGCCGAGTTCCTGCTTGAGCAGATGGAGGCAGCCGTATGGCGTGCCGGGCACAAGCGACGACAGTCCCGTCGCCAGCCTTCCGGCATTCATCGGATGGAAGCCGTCCACGTCCTTGCTCGGGTCGATTGTTTCGATGACTCGCGTTGTGTCGATCTGCTTCGGCAGGGGTAGCTGGACGAGGATGCCGTCGACCCGCTCATCGGCATTGAGGTCGAGCACCAGTTGCAGAAGCTCGTCCTCGCTCGTCGTGTCCGGGAGGTTATGCGAAAAGCTCGCCATTCCCGTCTCGGCGGTCGCTCGGTTCTTGGAGCGTATGTAGACCGCGCTCGCCGGATCTTCGCCGACGAGTACGGTCGCCAGCCCCGGCGGACGACCGAATTGGCGTTCGAATGCAGGGACCAGCTCGGCGACCCGCTGCCGGATCGTCTGTGCCGCCGCCCTTCCGTCGATCCGCTTCGCGGTCATCCGCCGAAATAATATTGGTTGGCGACCCCGACGAGCAGCTTCCTGATCACCTGGATCAGGATGAGGACCACGAGCGGCGAGAAGTCGATCCCGCCGAAGTCGGGAAGGATACGCCGAATTGGCCGGTAAAGCGGCGCGGTGATCCGGTCGAGCGCGATGACGAAGGCGCGAACGCCGCCGGAACCGACGTTGAGCACGTTGAAGGCCAGTAGCCAGCTCAGAATCACCTGGATGATGATGATCCAGGTGAGGATGCTGAGCAGGAAGTCGGCAATGTCGATCAGGGCGCGTAGCATGCCCGTCGCTTAGCGGCGCTGCCGTTAGGGCGCAAACCTCTCGGGCTCGGCCACGGCGAGGATCTCCGCGAACTGGCCTGCGGGGTCGGCCCATTCGGCCACCGGGGTCCAGCCGCCGGCGAGCAGCAGAAGCCTGGCTCCGCGAGCGCCATATTTGTGGCTGTTCTCGGTGTGTATCGACGAGCCGCGCGCAAAGTGGAATTGCTTGCCGGCGACGCTGAACTTCACGTCACGGTCGGCGACAAGATGCATCTCGATCCGTGACAATATGTCGTTCCATCGAGCGTCATGGCGAAAGGCATCGATCGGAATATCGCCATCTAGCTCGCGGTTGATCCGCTCCAGCAGGTTGAGGTTGAACTCGGCCGTCACGCCTTCGGGATCGTCATAGGCGGCAATCAGCCGCTCTACCGGCTTCATCCGATCCATCCCGATCAGCAATTGGGCACCCGCTCCGAGCAGCGACCGGAACCGGCGGAGCAGGTCGGTCGCGCTCCATGGAATGAAATTGCCTATGGTGGAGCCGGGAAAGAAGCCGAGCCTGGGCAAATGCTCGATCCCGCCTGGAAGGGCGAAAGGCCGGGCGAAGTCGGCAATGACGGGTATCACCTCGAGTGAGGGAAAGCGCTCCTGCAATTCGCCCGCGCTCTGCTCGAGGTAATCGCCCGAAATGTCGACCGGGACATAAGCCGCAGGCGCGATTGCCTCCAGCAGGATGGGGGTCTTGGTTGCCGAGCCGGCGCCGAATTCGACCACCGCGGCACCCTTGGGAACTCGGGTGGCGACGTCCGGCATTATCGACTGGAGCAGCGCTGTTTCGATCCGGGTCGGATAGTAAGTCGGGAGGCGGGTGATGTCGTCGAACAGCTCCGATCCGCGCCGGTCGTAGAGCCAGCGCGCGGGGATCGCCGGGATCGCGGCCGAAAGGCCGGCGAGGACATCGTCGCGAAAGGCGCGCGTCTGATCGTCAAGCGTCGCGAGCAAGGCGAAGCCCCGTGAACTGCCAGCGCGCATGCGGCGGGAAGAAGTTGCGATAGGAAGCGCGGCTGTGCCCGCGAGGGGTCGCGCAGCTCGCGCCCCTGAGCACGAACTGGCCGCACATGAACTTGCCATTGTATTCGCCGACCGCGCCGGCGGCCGGAGCGAAGCCCGGGTAGGAAGCGAAAGCGCTTTGGGTCCATTCCCAGACGTCGCCGAACATGCCTCCACCCGGCCGAGGAGCGACGGGACCAGCCTCGTCGAGCTGATTGCCGAGGTTCGGGTCTGCGGAGACCGCGAAATCTTCCCACTCGGCCTCGGTCGGCAGCCGCGCTCCAGCCCACCGGGCGAAGGCGTCGGCTTCGAAATAGCTGACGTGAGCGACCGGCGCGGCCCAGTCGATGTCGCGCCGGCCCGCGAGTGTGAACTCCGTGTCGTCCTCGTGCCAGTAAAGCGGGGTCGTGAGGTGCTCGCGCTGCGCCCAATCCCAGCCTTCGGACAGCCAGAGCGTCGGGGTACGGTAGCCGCCGTCCACGATGAACTCCCGCCATTCCTTGTTGGTTACGCCGCGGTTGGCGAGTTCATGGCCCGGGAGGATCACCCGGTGGCCCGGCCGCTCGGCATCGAATGCGAACCCTTGGGCAGGTGCGCCGATTTCGACGATGCCCTCGCGACCGCGATGATAACTTAGCGGCTCGACAGCGTAACAGGTCGGCGGCGGCAGCGCTCCATAGGCGGGCTCGATCGGATTTTCCGCGAAAGTCGCGAGGAGATCGGTGAGAAACAGTTCCTGGTGCTGCTGCTCATGATTGATACCGAGCTCGATGAGCTCAAGGGCGGCTCGGGTCAGTGCTGGGAGCGCCCGTTCCAATGCCTCGTCCACGTAGGCGCGATAGGCGCGCACCTCGTCGAGCGAGGGCCGGCTAATCATTCCGCGCCGGGGACGGGCGTGGCGCGGCCCTTCCGCCTCGTAATAACTGTTGAACAGGAAAGCGTAGCGCTCGTCGAACGCGCGGTAGCCAGGCACATGGTCGCGCAGCACGAAGGTCTCGAAAAACCACGTCGTATGGGCGAGATGCCATTTCGCCGGGGACGCGTCGGGAAAGGGCTGGATCGTGGCGTCCGCGTCGCTGAGCGGCGCTGCAAGGTTGAGCGTCAGCTTCCGCGTCGCGAACAGGCGTTCGGCGAGCGCCTTGGGCGCCGGTTCAGAGTCCGCCCTGGCCATGGCCGCTGCCCCTGCCACGAATTGGGCGCCGGGGAAAGTCATTTTGTTCACCTAATGTTCGCGGAGCGCCTGCTCAGCCGCCGCGTGTAGCGCCCGGTTGCCACAATATGTCGCCGTCCTCAGTTGCCGCGACCAAACGCGCCAGTACGAAAAGATGATCCGAGAGGCGATTGAGATAGATTCGGGCCAGTGGATTGAGCGGGACGTGGCGCGAGGCCGCGACCGCACTGCGTTCGGCGCGCCGGGCGACCGTGCGCGCAAGGTGAAGATGCGCGGCACCCGCACCGCCTCCGGGCAGGATGAAGCTCTTGAGAGGCTGCAGTCGCTCATTCATTCGATCGATCTCGCGCTCGAGCCGATCGATTTGCTCCTGGACGATGCGCAGGGTCATCTCGTTCGGCGTGAAATCCTCAGCCGGCGTGGCGAGGTCCGCGCCGAGGTCGAACAGCTCGTTCTGAATAGCCCGGAGCATGGAGCGCGCCTCCGCATCCCGAACATGGAGCAGAACGACGCCGATTGCGCTGTTCGCTTCGTCAACGTCGCCGATCGCCTGGCTGAGCGAATGCTCCTTGGGGATGCGGGAGCCGTCGGCGAGGCCGGTTTCGCCATTATCGCCGGTCCGCGTGTAAATCTTGTTCAGCTTGACCAAGGCCGCAGGCTCACTGGCTCGATGAGCCCGCAACGATCAGGATCAGGACGACGAGGACGATCGCGAGCGCCTGGAAGAGGACTCGACGGCGCATCCATTTCTGCGACTGTTCGCCCGTCACGTCCTTGCCCGAAGCCATCAGCATCACGCCCCGGATCAGCACATAGGCCGTGGCGCCCATCGCCAGAATGAGGAGGATCAGGAGCGGCCAGCGCATCGGGGCGCCTTACGCGTCCAGAAAAGCGAAACCAAGCGGAAGCGTGCCCTGAATCAAGTCTGCCGCGAGTTGATGACCGTCGACGCCTGCATCCCGCATCGCGACAAGCGTCGGCGCCCTGTCACGCTTGGCGAGCCGGCGACTGTTCGCATGCGCCACGAGTGGATGATGGAGATAGGTGGGCTCCGGAAGGCCGAGAAGCATCTGCAACAGGCGCTGGACCGGCGTCGAGGAGCGAAGGTCCGCGCCCCTGAGCACGAGGGTCACGCCGCTTGCTGCGTCATCAACCACACAGGCGAGATGATACGCGGCGGGCGCATCCTTTCGCGCAAGGATCACGTCATCGAAGTCGGCGGGATCGGCCTTGAAGCTGAGACTGTCCGCCTCGGTCCAGGAGGGCAATCCCGCAAGGTCTAGAGCTTTTGCCGTATCTAACCGCCAGCAGTGCGGGGTCGAGGCGCGCTTCTCGGGGTCGTCCGGCAGCCTGCGGCATGTGCCGGGATAATGCGCTGGGGCCGGCCCATGCGGCGCTTCGAGCGCCGCGGCAATGTCGGCCCGGGTGCAAAAGCAGGCGTAGACGAGCTTCTCAGACCTCAGGCGCTCCAGGGCATCCGTGTAAGCGGTGTCTCGTCGCGATTGGACGACTACTGCCCCGTCCCAGTCGAGGCCGAGCCAGCGCAGGTCCTCGTAGATGCCGTCGACGAACTCGGGCCGGCTCCGCGTCTGATCGAGATCCTCGATCCGCAGCAGGAATTTGCCGCCGTTTGCCCGGGCTCGCTCATGGCCGAGTACCCCGCTATATGCGTGGCCGAGGTGCAACCGCCCGGTCGGCGAGGGCGCGAAACGCGTCACTACCGTGGCGACTGTTGCCGAAAGGACTCTTGACCCAGGCTTCGAAAATGCTGTCATACGTCTGTCACGCTGGGTTGGCATCCGGCGGGCAACAAGGGAAGACGGGCCGCACCGCCCTCTCCTCCTTGAGTGCGACGAGGCCGGGGAGCTGGAGTTCGGACCGACCGAACGAAAGGCTTGTGGCGCTCGCATGTATCATCCTGAGTTGATCCGCCATCCCGAAAGCTGCCCGGCGCTGGTCCTCAACGCCGATTACACGCCGCTGTCTTACTACCCGCTGTCGCTATGGCCGTGGCAGACCGCGATCAAGGCGATGTTCCTCGAGCGAGTGGACGTCGTCGCGCATTACGACCGCGAGGTGCACTCGCCCAGCGTGGCGCTGAAGCTGCCCTCGGTCATCGCGCTTCGAGAATATGTACGGCCGAACGAATATCCGGCCTTTACCCGGTTCAACCTGTTCCTGCGGGACAAGTTCAGCTGCGTGTACTGCGGTTCGCGGCGAGAGCTGACGTTCGATCATGTGGTTCCGCGCGCGCACGGCGGACGCACGACCTGGGAGAATGTCACGACGGCCTGCGCACCCTGCAACCTCAAGAAGGGTGGGCGGACGCCGTCCGAAGCGCACATGCACCCTTATCGCGAGCCGATCCGCCCAACGACCTGGCAGCTGCAGGAGCACGGGCGCGCCTTCCCGCCCAATTATCTGCATGAGAGCTGGCGCGACTATCTCTACTGGGATGTCGAACTCGAGCCGTAAGAGCTTGTCACGCCGTTAACCATTTTCGTTTAGTCGCGGCTGCGATGGAGATACGCGGCGCAGAAGCTTTGGAGCCGGTCGAGGAGCGGTCGCGCATCCTCATCGTCGAGCCGAACCGGACGAACCTCGGAGTGATGGCGCGTCGGCTGGTCGAAGCCGGCTATCGTGTCACAACGGCCGAAAATGGCCCGACGGCGATCGCCGAGCTCCATCGTGCGCCCATCGCCCTCATCCTCGCCGAGCTCGACATGCCGCGACTGAGCGGTGCCGAGCTGGCGCGCGTCATTCGCGGCGAGGCCCTTTGGCGCGACATTCCGATCATGCTCATCACCGGCAAGTCCAAGCCTGAAGGCGCAGTGCGTGCCTATGAAGCCGGCGCGGACGACGTGATCCTGAAGCCCTTCCATTTCGAGGTCCTGTGCGCGCGGATCGAGCGGCGGCTCGCCCGGGCACGATCATTCCGGAATTTGCGCCACGATAATGCGGCGCTCGATGCGCGGGTCGTCGAACGCGCGATCGCGGTAGGCGAGCTTCGCGACCAGCTCGCGGAAAGCGAAGCCGAACGCCGACGCCTCCAGAGCCTCATCGAGGCTAAAGCGTCTCGATAAACTCGCGGACCTTGGGGCCGACGTCGGGGCGCTCCAGCGCCATCGCCAGATTGGCAATGACGAACCCGGCCTTGTCGCCGCAATCGTAGCGAACTGCATCCACTTTCAGCGCGTGGAAGGGCTGCTTGCCGATAAGCCTGGCCATGGCGTCGGTCAGCTGGATCTCCCCGCCCGCGCCGCGCTCGCCCGCGTCGAGAACCTGCATCACGTCGGGCTGGAGGATGTAGCGCCCGATCACGCCCAGCCGCGACGGGGCTTCGGCCGGCTCGGGCTTCTCTACCAGACCCCGGACTTCCGTGAGGTCGCCATCAGCTTTCCCTGGCGTGATGATCCCGTAGGATCTGGTCTTCTCGGCGGAAACTTCCTCAGTGGCGACCAGATTGCCCCCGACTCTCTCCCACGCCTCGACCATGGGCTTCAGCGCTCCGGGCACCATCAGATCGTCGGGGAGGAGCACTGCGAAGGGCTCGTCGCCGACGATGTGCCGAGCACACCAGACCGCGTGACCCAGACCGAGCGGCTGCTGCTGGCGCACCGTCACGACCTCGCCGAACTGCGCGCGTGACGGTTCGAGCGGATCGAGGCTCTTGCCCTTCTCGCGCATCGTCGTTTCGAGCTCGAATGCAGCATCGAAATAATCGACCATCGCGACCTTGCCGCGGCCAGTGACGAAGATCAGCTGCTCGATCCCCGCCTCGCGCGCTTCGTCGACGGCATACTGGATCAGCGGCCGATCGACGATCGTGATCATCTCCTTGGGAATGCTCTTGGTGGCGGGGAGCAGGCGGGTGCCGAGGCCGGCGACGGGAAACACCGCCTTGCGAACGCGATGAGCCATTGAGAGTCAGTCTCCTGGGGTCGCCGGGCCGGTTTCGTTGGTGACTGGCTGCGGATCCATTCCGGCCGGCGCGGGCGGCGCACTGCCGCCCGTCGGGGGCGGCAGGTCGAACTGGTCGGACTCGCGCGGCTCGGAGCGCTTCACCAACTCGTCGACCCGGTCTGGCTTGGCGTAGGGCGGCGGCGTCAGCAGGTCCTTGGGCGTCGGCGTTTTGCGAGCCATCAGCGGTTTGACGGGCAGCGAATGGCCGGGCGCCGGCTCGAGGTCTTTGACGTTGCCGCACCCAGCCAGGCCCACAAATGCAGCGGCCACAAGAATGCGCGACACCTTCATGCCCTCCGACTAGCCGTTCGGTGCGTCCTACGCTAGCGCCACGGCCATGCGACTGCTGTTGATTTCATGCGCGCTCCTCGCGCTCGCCGCCTGCCAGAAACCAAAGCACATGACGGCGAACGAAGCCGCCTCCACAGCGGAGGCGGGCCCCATCAAAGGCGTCGACCGCAGCCACAAGGGCAAGCCCGCGCCGGACGTAGCGTTCAATGATCCGGATGGCGCCGAGACGAGCCTTGGCGAATTTTCGGGCAAGCCTCTCCTCGTGAACCTTTGGGCGACCTGGTGCGCGCCTTGCGTCAAGGAGCTGCCGACGCTCGACAAGCTGTCGCAATCCGAACGCGGCCTTCAGGTCGCCGCGATCAGCCAGGATACGGCCCCGCACGCGTCCGTCGTCGCCTTCCTGGAATCGCACAAAATCGGTGCTCTGGGCGCCTACCAGGACCCCAAGATGGCGCTTTCGGGCAACCTTGGCGCCGAGGTGCTGCCTACCTCGATCCTCTATGATGCCCACGGCCGTGAAGTCTGGCGCTTCGTCGGCGACCTCGACTGGACCAGCGCCGAGGCGGCTAAGCTGCTTGCGGAGACGCCCGGCGGAAAAGGCTGAGCACCCGGCCGTCGATCGCGGCGAGGCCGAGGGCGATCAGGCCCAGTCCGAGGAAATCCTGCGGCGCGAGCGTTTCATTGAGGAACAGCGCACCGAGAAGGATTGCTACCGGGGGAACGAGCAAAGTGACGAGCAGGGCATTCGTTGCGCCCGACGTCTCGATCAGTCGGAAATAAAGCACGTAACCGAACGCCGTGCACATCAGCGCCAGCGCGACGATCGCGCCCCATGCCTCGATCGGCGGAAGCGGCTGGGTCCACGGGCGGTCCACCAGCAGCGCGAAGGGAAGCATCATCACCGCGCCCGCGGTCAGCTGCCCAGTCGTCACCGACATCGGCGACAGGCCCATCCGTTTGAAACGCCGCGCCCAGACGGCGGCGAGCGCGTAACTTAGCGCCGCGACGACGCAGGCGAGCTGGGCAAGCGCGTTGGTGCCGATGTTCGACAGCAGCGACGGGCCGATCATGATCGCGACGCCGCCGAAGCCGAGCAATACGCCGGCGATCTTGCGGGGGGTCATGCGCTCGTCATGGGTCAGGAAATGCGCGACCACGACGCCCCAGATCGGGGTCGTGGCGTTCAGGATGGAGGCAAGCCCGCTCGCGATATGCGTCTGGCCCCAGCCGAACAGGGTGAAGGGCAAAGCGTTGTTCAGCAGCGCGAGGAGCAGGATCGAGCCCCAAACCTGCCGCGGAAGCGCAATGCTCTGGCGCCTGAAGCGGAGGAAGACCCACATCGCGCCTGCGGCGATCGTGAGGCGCAGCCACACATAAGTGAGCGGGTCCACGTGGCGGACGGCCACGCCGATGAACACGAAGGCCCCACCCCAGATAAGGGCGAGAATCCCGAGGATGAGCCAGTCGCGGCCGTTCATTTGCGTGCGGATCACGGGCTCAGCATAGACATCCGGCGCACCGGCAGCGTCCGCGCAATTGCGCTCGAACTCGGTAGGCTCAACCCGTTTCATGGCGGTTGGGAATAGCGGCTACATGCCTCTCACCGCCAACAAATGCCCGAGTCCGGGCAATAAGTCCTGCTTATCAGTCCCGAAGCAGCTCGTTGATGCTCGTTTTTGACCGCGTGCGCTCGTCGACACGCTTCACGATCACGGCGCAGGCGAGCGCCGGGCAACCGTCCTTGCCCGGGAGCGCACCCGGCACGACGACCGAGAATTCGGGCACGCGGCCGTAATGGACCTCCCCCGACGCGCGATCGACGATCTTGGTCGAGGCGCCGAGGAATACGCCCATCGATAGCACCGAGCCGCGCTCGACGACCACGCCTTCGGCAACTTCGGAGCGCGCGCCGATGAAGCAATCGTCCTCGATGATCACCGGCCCGGCCTGGAGCGGCTCGAGCACCCCGCCGATCCCGGCTCCTCCGGAGATATGGACGTTGCTGCCGATTTGGGCGCAGCTTCCGACGGTTGCCCAGGTGTCGACCATGGTGCCTTCCCCGACCCGCGCACCGATGTTGACGAAGCTCGGCATCAAGACCGCGCCGGGGGCAATGAAGGCTCCACGCCGCACAATCGCGCCCGGTACGGCGCGGAATGCCGCCGTTTCGAAGTCCTTTTCGCCCCACCCGGCGAATTTCGACGGCACCTTGTCCCACCAGTGCGCCCCACCAGGCCCGCCGGCGATTGCCTCCATCGGGTTCAGGCGGAAGGACAGAAGCACGGCCTTCTTAAGCCACTGGTGGACGATCCACTCGCCGCCCTGCTTCTCGGCGACGCGAGCCTGGCCGCAATCGAGCGCGGCGAGGGCGGCGTCCACGGCCAGCCGGACCTCGCCCTTCGTCTCCGGCCCAAAGGCATCGCGCCCCTCCCACGCACGCTCGATCACGGACTGAAGCTCAGGGCTCATTACTCGTCCCCCAGGATGGATTCGAGCCACTCGCCCACATTGGTGATGCGATGGTCGACGACGCCCTCGTCATAACCGTGGTTGCCCCGCTCGGAACCGTTGTCGACCCATATCGTGGTCATGCCGAGCGCCTTTGCCGGCGCAAGGTTCTGGACCATGTCGTCGGCTAGTAGCGCATGCGTTGGGTCGATTCCGAACCGCTCGCACAGAAGTTCATAACCGTGCGGGTCGGGCTTGGGGCGATAGCTGCTCGCGTGAATGTCGTGCAGTTCATCGAAATGGCCGTCGACGCCGATCGCCTCGAGGACGCGCCGCGCATAGGGCGCGTCGCCGTTGGTGAATACGAAGCGGCGGCCGGGCAGGCGGGGAAGGAGCTGCGCGAGCCTCTCGTCGCATTGGACACGCTCCAGCGAAATGGCATGAACGTCCTCGAGGAAATCGCGGGGGTCCACGCCATGCTCTTTCATCAGCCCGGCGAGCGTCGTGCCATGCTCGTGGAAATGGGCCTTCTGCACCCGCTTCGCCTCGAGCGGATCGCAGCCGAGCAGGCGCTGGATGTAAGCGCCCATCCGCTCGTCGATCAGCGCGAACAGGCCCGTCGACGCGGGATAGAGGCAATTGTCGAGGTCGAAAATCCAGTCGCGGATGTGGGCGAAGCGCGGGTCCATGGCTGGATGCGGACCTAGCGACTTGTAATTCTTAAGCAAATTGAAAGAATGAGGTAACCATAACCGAACGGAGAAGCCGTGCGTTTTCAGCGGCTTGAGCGGGAGGCAAGCATGAAGAGGCAACTGTTCGGCACGACTGCGTGCGCTGTTGTTCTGGCGTTCGGCCTGTCGGCCTGCGGCGGTGGTGGTGGCGGGGGTCCGCGTCCGATGCCTTTGCCGACGCCCGGCCCGAGCCCGACGCCCTCGCCGACACCCACTCCAACCCCGACGCCCACACCTACTCCGACCCCGACCCCGACACCCACTCCGACGTCCGCCTTCGACACCGCAGAGTATCGGGCGTCCAACTACGCCGTCGCCGCCGACGCCATCAGCGCCTATGATGCGGGCGCGACCGGTGCAGGTGTCAGGATCGGCATCGTCGACAGTGGCATTAATCCGAACCTCGCCGAATTCGCTGGCCGGGTCGATCCGGCAAGCGACGACGTGGCCGGCAATCGCGGGCTCAGCGATGAGGGCGGCCACGGGACGGCTGTGAGCGCGGTCGCTGCCGCAGCACGCAACAATTCGAACACGCTCGGTGTCGCCTTCGATGCAACGATCGTCAGCATGCGCGCCGACGATCCCGGCTCATGCGCGACCCAGGACGGTTGCTTGTTCAACGACAACGCGATCGCAGCCGGGATCAACGCCGCAACCGCCGCCGGCGTCAAGGTGATTAACCTGTCGCTCGGCGGGGGTGCGCCTAGCGGACCCCTGCTCACGGCGATGCAGAACGCGGTGAACTCCGGTGTAGTATTGGTCATTGCTGCCGGAAACGACGGCAGGGATCCGGTGAAGGGCGCGAACCCCGATCCCTTCGCGCTCAGGCCGGCGCAGCAGTTTCCGGGGATGGTCATTATCGCGGGCTCCGTGGGCGTTCCCGCAAGCCGCGGGGTAGTGAACACGAATCAGATCTCCGACTTCTCCAACCGCGCGGGCACCGGCGCCCAATGGTATCTGATGGCGCTCGGCTTCAACGACCGGGCGCCCGATCAGACCGGGGCCCAGTTCCTGTGGTCGGGCACCAGTTTCTCCGCGCCGACAATCACCGGCGCTGTTGCCCTGTTGGCGGATGCCTTCCCGACCCTGACTGGAGCGGAGATCGTCGAGATTTTGTTCAACAGTGCCGACGACCTCGGCGTTGCGGGCGTCGACGGCGTCTACGGCCACGGGCGCCTGGACATTGGCAGAGCTTTCCAGCCGATGGGCGCGACAAGCATGGCCGACAGCCAGACGGCGGTCAGCCTCAGCAGCAACGGCGACCTTCCGGAAGCGGCCGGCGACGCCAACGTTTCCCATTCGCTGGGTGCGATCATCCTCGACGGCTACAGCCGTGCCTTCGTGCTGAACCTCGCGCGGACGCTGCGCCAAGCGCCGCAGGACAGCCCGCTCGCGCGGTCGCTACGCAACGACATGAAGGTCGGAAGTGCGAGCACGGGTCCGATCAGTGTCGCGATGACCGTGCGGGAGCGCCACGGAGTTCCGCAAGGATTCGAGCTCGAGCAGCTGGGAATTGGTCCGGACGATGCGCGCAGGGCCCGGCTGGTCGCCGGGTCGGCGGTCGCCCGCGTCGACGACAAGACCGCCGTCGCGTTCGGCTTTGCCGAGGGCGCGAAGGCGATGCAGCGCCGCCTGAGTGGCGTGAACTCAGGCGGATTCCTCGTCGCGCGGGATATCGCCGGGGATCCAGGCTTCACCGCCAGCCGCAACGGCAGCATCGCGGTCCGCCGGCAGTTCGGCCGAACCGGAGTGACCTTCTCGGGCGAGACCGGCGATGTGTGGCAGGAGGTCCGGACGAGCGCGACCGGTTCGCCTTATCGCTGGACAAGCATTGCGGTCGACCGCGGCTTCGGCAGCAACTGGCTATCCCTCGGGATGAGCCGGCTCGAGGAGAAGCAGTCGCTGCTCGGCGGGCGCATGTCCGCTGTTCTTGGCGGCGGTGGCTCCTCCAGCACGTTCCTCGATGTCGAGGGACGGCATGCGTTCGGCGGCGGCTGGAATGCAGCGCTGACCGCGCGTCACGGCTGGACCGACTTCGGCGCAGGCAAGTTCCAGACGGCGGCCTACGGTTTAGACCTCTCGAAGGACCGCGTGTTCGGCGGCGACGACCGCCTGGGATTCCGGTTCGCCCAGCCGCTTCGTGTCGAGCGCGGCGGTTTCGCGATGCTGCTTCCGACTGGCTACGACTATGCGACGGAAACCGCCACCAACTCGCTCACGCGAATGTCGCTCACGCCGAGCGGGCGCGAGCTCGATGCGGAGATGAGCTACGGTTCGGCGCTGCTGGGCGGCAAGGCCTGGTTCGGCGGCAATCTATTCTACCGCCGCCAGCCCGGACATATTGCGAGCGCAAGTGACGACGTGGGAGCGGCCCTGCGCTTCACGCTCGGCTTTTAGGCGCTGCGCCGCCAGAATCGCGGCATCAGCATTCCCACGCCTGACCTGTAGCGGCGGTAATCGTCGCCGAACAGGTCGGTGAGGTCGCGCTCCTCGAAGCGGATCGCGATCAGCATGAAGACCGATACTCCGGCCGCGAGCAACAGATGGCCGGCAGTCATCTCGGGAGTCGCCCAGAAAGCAAGGAAGAAGCCCGAATAGAGCGGATGCGCGACCCATCTGTAAAAGAGGGGCTGCCGGAGCTGCGGCGGAGCCGCCTCCCGCCCTTGCAGATGGAGCCAGGCCTGCTGCAGCCCGAACAGCTCGAAGTGATTGATGAGAAAGGTGCTGAGCAAAACGGTTGCCCAACCGAGCCAGAACAGCACCCAGATGATGCCGGAAAGCAGTGGGCTGGCTACATTCCACACGATCGCATCGATCGGTCGCCATCCGATGAACAGGATGATGAGCGCAGCGCTGGCAGCGAGGACGTAGACGCTGCGCTCCGCCGGTTTCGGGACGAAGCGGGTCCACCAGCGCTTGAATCCGGGGCGAGCCATGACGCTGTGCTGCAGGCCGAACAGAGCGATAAGCGCGACGTTGATGACGATCGCCGCGCCGACTGGCGCGGCCGGACCGACATCGACGGTTTTCGGCGCGAAAACGAAGTCGCCGACGAAGCAGATCAGATAGAGGAAGGTCGCGAAAAAGATCGCGTAGGCGATGATGGCGAAAGCCAGATTGAGTGCTCGTGACATGCCGAATCTCCCCTTTCGGCGGTGGAAGCCAAACTAGCGGTTACCGACCCCGTATCTGACGACGACCGGGCTCTCGCATCCGCCGACGAGACGGTACACGGAACGGTAGGCGTTCGCCGGAGGAAGTTCGTTGAGCTTCTGCGGCTTCAACGCCTTGCCGTTCCGCCAGGCATAATAAGTAGTGGTGCGGAGACAGTGCGGCGCCGGTGGAGTGAAGCCAGACGGCTGCGCGACTGCGGGAAGCGGTGTGGCTATCGCGGAGGCTAACAAGAGGAGGCTCATCGAGAATCTCCTTTGGCCGCGTGATAGCAATTTTATGTCAGACGGTGAAGCTTTCCCCGCAGCCGCAGCTGCCGGTCGCGTTGGGATTGTCGAACACGAAGCCCGCGGCGAAGTCGTCCTCGCGCCAGTCCATGATGGAGCCGACGAGATAGAGCACCGACGCGCCGTCGACGTAGAAGGTGCCGCCGGGCGTCTCGATCTTCTCGTCGAACGGCTGTTCCTCCGTCACATAATCGACCGAGTAAGCGAGGCCCGAGCAGCCGCGACGCGGAGTCGACAATTTGACCCCGATCGCGCCTTCGGGCGCCTTGCCCATCAGCTCGGCGATCCGCTCCTGCGCTGCGGAAGTCAGCGTGATTGCGGCCGGACGCGCGCGGAGCTTCGTTTCCCTATTCATTTCAAAGCACTCATAGCATTCCCAATTCGAGCCGCGCCTCGTCGCTCATTTTCGACGGGTCCCACGGCGGGTCCCACACGAGGTTCACGACGGCGTCGCGGATGCCCGGCACAGACAGGACGCAAAGCTCGACCTCATTGGGCAGCGATTCCGCGACCGGGCAGTGCGGCGTGGTGAGGGTCATGGCGATCGTCGCGTCACCGTCCTCGCTGATGTCGACGTCGTAGATCAGCCCGAGCTCGTAGATGTCGACGGGGATCTCGGGATCGTAGATCGACTTCAGCACCTCAACGACGTCGGCCTGGAGGTCGCTTCCCGGCCCGCCCTTGGGCTCCTCCTCTTTCTCACCCGCAAGGAAACC
>JBKPMC010000006.1:0-125904 GCA_046731955.1 Pseudomonadota bacterium
CGCCTATCGCGACCGCAAGGTGAAGAAGCGGAGCTTCCGCGCTTTGTGGATCCAGCGCATCAACGCCGCGGTCCGCGCGGAAGGGCTGACCTACGGCCAGTTCATCCACGCGCTGAACCTCGCCGGCATCACCCTCGACCGCAAGGTGCTCGCCGACATCGCGATGCACGAGGCCGAGGCGTTCAGCGCCATCATCGCGCAGGCGAAGGGAGCCCTGGAGAAGAAGGCGGCTTAAGCCTTCTCAGCTACGAGCAAGGAAGGGCGTTGGGCGTGATCTCGGCACCCTTTTCAGTTTCGACCTCGATCTTTCGGATCAAACAGGATCACGACATTGCTCGGCGGGTAGCTCCGCGACCGAAACCGATTCGCCGCGACATAAATCCAGTCGCTAACATGGGCCGGCAGATGAGAATAATTTCCTGGGTCGCGGTACCGGTATCTCGTCATTCTGACGAGCACACGGCCATGATCGAGCATCGCAATCGTCATGATGCCACTGTACAAATTGAACGAGACCAGCGCGTTATGCTCGCCACCCTGGTGCGGCGCATTGCCTTCCACAACTAACTCACAGTTTATCAGCGCTATCGGCGACGCGACAGTGAGGTTGGTCCTCAGCTGCTTCATTTGAGATCCGGCTAGTTCGGCCATTCTGGAACTGATCGCAGGGTTTCGAAGCAAGAGACGAGGCCGCTCCCCAGCAAGTCGGGCAAGATGAGAGAATTGCCCCGCGCAAGCGGCTTCAGCTCCACTGCTGAGGCTCAGTGCCGTCATGAACGCAATCCAGCGCATATGGCAGCGGAACTGGCGCGTTATCGGACGCAAGGACTCAATCCAGCAGTTCGTAAGCGGGCAGGGTCAGGAATTCGACCAAATCGTCGGCGACGATCATGTTGTGCATCAGCCGGGCGGCTTCGGCGATGTTGGGCACGTCGAGCAGGCCGACTTCCTCGTCGAACCATATCTCGAACAGGTCGAAGGTAAACGCGCGGCCGTCATCCATCGGAGCTTCGAACTTCAGCCATTGCCATAGCTGGGTCCGGCAGATTTCCGCGGTCGCGGCATCCTCCATCAGATTGTAGAGCGGCACTGCACCCTTTCCGCCGAGCCAGGCCGCGAGATACTGGACGCCGACGCGGATATTCTCGCGCGCTCCGGCTTCGGTGCGTTCGCCCTTGTGCAGCTCGAGCATCTCCTCGCGGCTGGGCACGTGCGCCGGCATTTTCTCGAGCTGGTTCGGGCCTTCCATCGCCTCGAACGCTTCCATCGCTACGGGGACAAGCGCGGGGTGGGCGACCCATGTGCCGTCATGGCCGTTGCCCACCTCGCGCAGCTTGTCCGCGCGGACCCTTTCCAGAGCCGCGCGGTTCTTCTCCTCGTCGCCCTTCACCGGAATGAAGGCCGACATTCCGCCCATCGCGAAGGCTCCGCGCCTGTGGCAGGTCGCGATCAGCCGAAGCGAGTAAGCGGCGAGGAATGCCTTATCCATGGTCATGCCCGACCGGTCGGGAGTCAGCCGGTCGGGCGAACGGCCAAGGCGCTTGATGTAAGAGAAGATATAGTCCCAGCGGCCGCAGTTGAGGCCGACGATATTCTCGCGCAGCGCGTAGAGGATCTCGTCCATCTCGAAGGCGGCCGGAATGGTCTCGATCAGCACCGTTGCCTTGATCGTTCCGCGTTCGAGCCGGAGCTTGCTTTCGGCGAAGGCGAAGACATCACTCCACAGGGCCACTTCGTGGCGACTCTCGAGCTTGGGCAGATAGAAATAGGGGCCTGAGCCCTTGCCCAACGCCGGACGGGCATTGTGCCAGAGGTAAATGGCGAAATCGAACAGCGCGCCGGCGACGACCTCGCCGTTCACGGTCACATGGTCCTCCGGCAGGTGCCAGCCGCGCGGGCGAACCATCAGCACCGCCGGATTGTCGCCGACCTTATAGGCTTTGCCACTGTCGGGATCGCTGTAGTCCAGGCGCCCGAGCCAATAATCTCGTAGGTTCACCTGACCTTGGTTGAGCTCCTCCCAGGTCGGCGCGGTCGCGTCCTCGAAATCGGCCATGAAGGTGTTCGCGCCGCTGTTGAGCGCGTTGATCAGCATCTTGGCGTTGGTCGGGCCGGTGATCTCGACGCGGCGTTCCAGGAGGTCGGGCGGAATAGTTCCAACGGTCCAATCGGCTTCTCGAAGCTCGCGAGTTTCTTGCGGAAAATCGGGAAGCTCGCCGGAATCAAAGCGTTGCTGCCGCTCGAGTCTTTGTTGGAGCAGCCCGAGGCGACGACTATTGAATCGCTCGTGCAGCTCGGCAAGGAAGTCCAGCGCGGCTTCCGTCAGGATCTCTTCCGCGCCCCGAACTCCAGATGGCTCCGCGACGATGCGGGGCCGGTCCAGTACCTCGTTCATCCTCGCAGCGGCTCTTGCGCGATGACGTAGCGCCTCGTCGCCTCCAGGCGGTCGCGAAACGTCAGGCGCGTCCATTCGGTGCGCGCGCGCTGTGGATCGGGGAATGGCCCCGAAATCTCTTCGGTCCCGGGCACAATCTCGTCGAAGCGACAGTTGCGGTATTCGCCGCCGATGACCCAGTAACGCTGTCCCATGGCTTCCTCCTTACTCCGCCGCCACAGGTGCGACGATCGGCTTGGGGTGAAATTGCGCTGATTCGGTCGATTCCTTGAGGGCGACGGTCGAAGACTGACCGCCGGACACCGCGGTTGCGATGGCATCGAAATAGCCGGTGCCAACCTCGCGCTGGTGGCGGGTCGCGGTATAGCCCGCTGACTCGCTCGCGAACTCGGCCTGCTGCAGTTCCGAATAGGCCGCCATGGCGCGATCGCGGTAGTCGCTGGCAAGCTCGAACATCGCGTGATTGAGGCTGTGGAACCCGGCGAGCGTCACGAACTGGAACTTGTAGCCCATTGCGCCGAGCTCCGCCTGGAAGCTGGCGATCGTGTCGGAGTCGAGCTTCGCTGCCCAGTTGAAGCTGGGTGAACAATTGTAGGCGAGCAGCTTGCCGGGGAAGCGTGCATGGATCGCGTCGGCGAAGGTGCGCGCCTCGTCGAGGTTCGGATGGCTGGTCTCGAACCACAGCAGGTCCGCATGCGCCGCGAAGGCGAGGCCGCGAGCGATACAATGGTCGAGGCCGGTTTCGTCCTTCAGCCGGAAGAAGCCCTCGGCCGTGCGTTCGCCGGTGATGAACGGGCGGTCGCGCTCATCGACGTCGCTGGTGATGAGCTTGGCGCTTTCGGCATCGGTGCGCGCGACGATAATCGTCGGAACCCCGCATACGTCGGCCGCGAGACGGGCGGCGTCGAGGTTGCGGATCGCGGCTTGCGTGGGGATCAGCACCTTTCCGCCGAGATGGCCGCACTTCTTCTCAGACGCGAGCTGGTCCTCGAAATGAACGCCCGCAGCGCCGGCCTCGATATAGGCCTTCATGATCTCGAAGCAGTTCAGAGGCCCGCCGAAGCCAGCTTCGGCGTCGGCGAGGATCGGGGCGAACCAGTCTCGCTTCGCTCCTCCCTCCATATGCTCGATCTGGTCGGCGCGCTGCAGCGTCCGGTTGATCTTGCGCGCAAGCTCCGGGCCCGAATTTGCCGGGTAGAGCGATTGGTCGGGATACATAGCACCCGCGACATTGGCGTCGGCCGCAACCTGCCAGCCGGAAAGATAGATGGCGTTGAGTCCGGCCCGGACCATCTGCATCGCCTGGTTGCCGGAGAGGGCGCCGAGCGCACGGACTGGTTCGTCCCGGTGCAGGAGCTCCCACAATTTCAATGCCCCGCGGCGGGCGAGCGTGTGCTCAATGGGAAACGACCCGCGCAGCCGCAGCACATCGTCGACACTATAAGGCCGCTCAATACGGTCGAAGCGACCCGTCGGAGCGGAAACAACCTGGCTGAAATCCGACATGAGCGACTCCCCGTTGGCACAAGACCGGAGAGAAACGTCTTTCGATTGTATCTGTCTCGCAAAAAAGTGCGAACATGTCAGAAACTGACTTGTGATTATTGTAAATTCATTCACAATCCGACGAATGCAGCGCAAACTCTTCCTTGGTGCGCGCCTCAAGCGGCTGCGCCGCGATCGCGGGCTCAACCAGAGCCAGATGGCGAACGAGCTCGGCATCTCCGCCTCTTATTTGAATCACCTCGAACGGAACCAGCGGCCGGTGACGGCCGGAATACTGTTGCGGCTCGCGGAAGCGTTCGACGTCGACGTGAAAGCCTTCGCGTCGGACAGTGGCGACCATGGTGGCGCCGAGCAGCTGGCCGAGATCTTTTCTGACACGATGCTCGCGGACCTTGGAGTGAGCCGTTTCGAGCTGGTCGAGCTTTCCGACAATGCCCCTGCTGTCGCGGAGGGGATCACGCGCCTCTACACCGCGGTACGCGAGATGCAGCGCCGGCCATCGGGCGAGGAGCGCCGGGCAGACCTGCGCTCGCTGATTACGCCGGAAACCTGGGTCCGCGATTACATCCAGGCCCAACGCAACCACTATCCGGAACTCGAGGAAGCGTCGGAGACGCTCGGCGGAGCGCTGATTCATCCGCTCTCCGTGGCCGAGCCGCTTCGCCAGCGTCTCAAGGACGCCTGGGGAGTCGAAGTGCGGGTGGTCGGCCCGGAGATTCTCGAGGACGCGAGCCAACATTATGATCCGCAACGGCGAGTGCTAATGCTTTCCGCACTGCTGCGGCCCGAAAACCGCACTTTCGGAATCGCCTACCAGCTCTCCTTGCTCGAGTTCGCGCCGATCATCGCTCCCATGCTCGAGGCCGCGCGTCCGCCCGATCCGGGTAGTCGCCACCTGCTCCACATGAGCTTCGCAAATTACGCGGCCGGCGCGATCATGATGCCCTACGGCAAGTTCCTGCGCGCCGCCGAGGAGCACCGCTATGCGCTCGACCGTCTCACCGCGCAGTTCGGCGCCAATGTCGAGCAGGTCGCGCACCGGCTTACGACGCTCGGGCGCCCGGGAGCCCGCGGCGTCCCCTTCTTCATGCTGCGCGTCGACCCGGCGGGGAACATCTCAAAGCGCTATGCCGGTGAGGCCTTCCCATTCTCCCATTTTGGTGGGACCTGCCCGCGTTGGCACTTGCATACGGCGTTCCAGACGCCTGGCCAGACCATCCGCCAACTGATCGAGACTCCCGATGGCCAGCGCTTCTTCACGATCAGCCGGACGATCGAGCGGCCAATCCGGCCCGATTTGCGCGATGATGCGCTTCTTGCGATCGGCCTCGGCTGCGATGTGAAGCATGCGCCTCGCATCGCTTATGCCGACGGACTGGACCTTCTGAATACGCCAGCAACGCCGGTCGGCCCGGCCTGCTCAATTTGCCCTCGCCTGCAATGTCCCTACAGAGCGACCGCGCCGGCAGGTCGAATGCTTGCGGTCGAAGAGAATCGGAAGACGATCTCTCCTTACCCGTTCGTCCCGACTTAAGGCGCGATCGGGAGCCGCTCGAGCTTCTCCCGCTCCCAGCCCGCCAGATCGGCGGCCGCGTCATAGGCGCCTTCGAAGAACTCGCGCAGCATGTCCGCGGGGTCGCGGGACGCGCGCACCGTGGCGTACGGCAAGATGAATTCGCCGAAGGTCTCGTCGAACTTGCCCTGGGCGACGCGAGCCTCGCGATAGCCGTCGGGCTCGGGATAAATGTAGCTGTAGAAGAAAGGCTCGGCCGCGGTGACTCCGCCGCCCCAGAAGCCGACGCTTGCGACTTCGTGACTATAGGCCTCGCGCGTGACCCGGTCAGGAAGCCCGGGCATTCCGCCCGGATGCGGCGGCGCTGAGCGACCAGTGAACCTGCTCACAGCCAAATCGAAGGCGCCCCACCAAAACTGCACCGGGCTCGACTTGCCGATGAAGCCTGCGCGGTAATGCTCAAAGGCCGGCAGCATCGCCGCGAGCGTCTCACGAAAGCGTTCGGCCGAATCGCGGTCGTAATTCCGCGGCGCCGTGTCGTCTGCAAACGGCACCGCGCCTTCGATCTCGCTCGGCGTCCCATTGAAATCCGACGGCAAGCCGTGGCGGTCGAGCATGTCGACAAGCCGCGAATGAAGCGCGGCGATGCTGCCTGCGTTTAGCGGTAGCTCGTCGCGCGTTTCATCGCTGACCCACAATACGATCGCATGACGGCAGAGGTCGAGCACCAGCGTGAATGTGCGCCCACCCTCAGCTGCGGTCGGCAGGGTCTCGAGCCCGTTCGCCCTGGGCTGAAGAGCGACGTGCCAGCCGTGGTTCGTCCACGGGGCATGGGCGACGCGGACCTTGCCGAGCATCTGGGCGGCAAGGTGCAGGACCGCGAGGGTCTCGTGGTCGTGCTCAACGCTCAGCTCGGGCCAGTCGCTCATTGCCGTTTTCCTCTATCACACGCCTTTGCATTTTGCGCTGCAGCGCGGCTAGAGCGACACTCCATGCCCAACGATCAGCCCGACGCTTTGCTCGACCGCATCACCGCAGCCGAAACCCTGGCTGAGCTCGATTCGGTGCGGGTTTCGCTGCTTGGTAAATCGGGTGCGATCACGACTAAACTCAAGTCTCTGGGGTCGATGGACCCAGCCACCCGTGAGGCGGAAGCGCCGAAGATCCATGCGCTGCGCGAAAGGGTGAATGATGCCTTGGCCGATCGCAAGGCCTCGCTCGAGGCCGCCGAGCTCGAGCGAAAGCTCGCCACCGAGAAAATCGATCTGTCGCTGCCCGCGGCAGAATCGCCGCAAGGCACTGTCCACCCGGTCAGCCAGGTGATGGACGAGCTCGCGGAGATTTTCGCCGATCTCGGTTTCTCTGTCGCCGAAGGCCCTGAGATCGAGACGCAGTGGTACAACTTCACGGCGCTTAATATGCCGGAGAACCATCCCGCGCGCGCGATGCAGGACAGCTTCTACCTCGAGCCGCGCGAACCTGGCGAAGAGCCGCGGGTGCTGCGTACCCACACCTCGCCGGTGCAGATCAGGGCGATGGAGGAGAATGGTGCCCCGATCTATGCGATCGCCCCCGGCCGCGTGTACCGGTCTGACAGCGACGCGACCCACACGCCGATGTTCCACCAGATCGAGGGGCTCGTGATCGATCGCGCGATCACCCTCGGCCATTTGAAGTGGACGCTAGAGACCTTCCTCAAAGCCTTCTTCGAGCGCGACGACATCGTGCTCCGGATGCGCCCCAGTTACTTCCCTTTCACCGAGCCGTCGGCGGAGGTGGACGTCGGCTACTCGATGGAGAAAGGCCGCCGCGTAGTCGGTGGGCAGGAAGGCTGGATGGAAGTGCTTGGCAGCGGGATGGTCCACCCCCGCGTGATTACCAACGCCGGACTCGATCCCGACGAGTGGCAGGGCTTTGCGTTCGGCACCGGCGTCGACCGGCTTGCGATGCTCAAATACGGCATGGACGACCTGCGAGCCTTCTTCGACGGCGATATCCGCTGGCTGAAGCATTATGGCTTCAGGGCGCTCGATGTCCCGACGCTGTCGGGTGGGGTCGGCGCATGAAGTTCAGTCTGAGCTGGCTCAAGGATCACCTCGAAACCGAGGCGTCCGCTGAGGAGATTGCCGAGAAACTGACGGCCATCGGCCTCGAGGTCGAGGAGCTTTCGAACCCAGCGGAAGCCTTCGCGCCATTCAAGGTAGCCAAGGTACTGACCGCCAAGAAGCATCCTCAGGCCGACAAGCTCCAGGTGCTGACAGTCGATGCGGGTACGGGCGAAGAGATCCAGGTCGTGTGCGGTGCGCCCAATGCTCGCGCTGGAATGCTGGGAGTGTTCGGCCCGCCCGGCGCGTACATCCCCGGAACCGATTTCACATTGAAGGTCGCGGCGATCCGCGGCGTCGAGAGTCGCGGGATG
This sequence comes from Pseudomonadota bacterium, assembly GCA_046731955.1. Classification (GTDB taxonomy): domain Bacteria; phylum Pseudomonadota; class Alphaproteobacteria; order Sphingomonadales; family Sphingomonadaceae; genus Sphingomicrobium. The sequence goes on from JBKPMC010000006.1 coordinate 7,834, forward strand.
ATGTGCTCGGCGCGCGAGCTGGAGCTTGGCGAGGATCATACGGGGATCATTGAGCTGCCCGATGATGCGCCGGTGGGCACATCCTTCACCCTGTACGCCGGACTCGACGATCCGGTGTTCGACGTGAACGTCACGCCCAACCGGCAGGACTGCATGGGCGTGCGCGGGATCGCCCGCGATCTCGCTGCGGCGGGAATGGGCACGCTCAAGCCGCTCGCCGTTCCGCAGATCGAGGGCAGCTTCCCGTCACCGGTTCCGATCCGCATTGAGGATCCCGACGGTTGCCCCGCCTTCTTCGGCCAGGCAGTACGGGGGTTGAAGAACGGCCCTTCGCCCGAATGGATGCAGCGCAGGCTAAAGGCCGCCGGTCAGCGGCCGATCTCGGCGCTGGTGGACATCACCAATTATGTGACCATCGCGTACGGCCGTCCGGCCCACGCCTATGATATCGCCAAGCTGACGGGCGGGCTCACCGCGCGCGCCGCGAAGCCCGGCGAGAAGGTGCTCGCCCTCAACGAGAAGGAATACACGCTCGAGCCGTTCATGACGGTGATCGCCGACGACGTGCAAGTCCACGACATCGGCGGGATCATGGGCGGCGAGGATTCGGGGGTCGGCGACCAGACAACGGATGTGATGCTCGAAGTCGCCTATTTCCCGCCCGAGCGGATCGCACGCACTGGCCAGGCGCTGGCCTTGACCTCCGACGCGCGTACCCGATTCGAGCGCGGCGTCGACCCCGCCTTCCTCGACGACGGCCTGGCGATCCTCACGGGTCTCGTTCTCGACGTTTGCGGCGGCGAGGCTTCGGCAGCCGAACGCATCGGCCAGCCGCCTACCGAGCGGCGCGTGATCGATTTCGACTACGGCCGGACCAAGGCGCTCGGCGGGATCGAGGTCGATGAAGCCAGGCAGCGCGAGATTCTCGAGCGGCTCGGCTTCGAGGTGGATGGCAACGACATCACCGTCCCGACCTGGCGGCGTGATGTCGAGGGCCCGGCCGATCTCGTCGAAGAAGTCGCCCGGATCACCGGTTATGACATGGTTCCTTCGACCCCGCTCGACCGTGAGGCCGGCGTCGCCAAGCCGACCGCGACGCGCTCGCAGCTGATCGATCGGCGATTGCGCCGGACTGCCGCCGCCCGCGGGCTCGACGAGGCTGTGACCTGGAGCTTCATTTCGGAGCACGAGGCTAAAGTCTTTGGGGGTAACGACTGGGAACTCGCCAACCCGATCAGCGAGGAGATGAAGGTGATGCGGCCCTCGCTTCTGCCGGGACTGATCGCCGCCGCCCGTCGCAATCTCGACCGCGGTGCCTCGTCAGTGCGGCTGTTCGAGGTGGGGCGCAGATATCTCGGAGATGCGGAGCACCCGACGCTGTCGCTGCTCCTTGCCGGCGAAAAGCGCCCGCGAGCATGGCAATCGGGCAAGGCTCTGGGTTTCGAAGCGTTCGATGCCAAGGCCGAGGTTCTGGCGTTGCTTGACGCTGCCGGCGCGCCCGTCTCGAACCTGCAGACATTCCCCAACGCTGGACTGACATGGCACCCGGGCCGCTCGGCCAGGCTCGGGCTCGGGCGGAAGACAATTGTCGCCAGCTTCGGCGAACTGCACCCGAGCCTCCAGAAGAGCCTGGACGCACCGCCCGGCGCCGTCGCCGCCGAAATCTACCTCGACGCGATACCCTTGCCGCGATCAAACGGTCACACGAGGGCCGCTTACGCCCCTCCGCCGCTGCAGGCGGTGACGCGAGACTTCGCCTTCCTGGTACCCGCAGATCTTCCGGCCGAAAATCTGCTTCGCGCCATCCGCGGCAGCGACAAGGCGTCGATCACCGCGGTCCGCCTGTTCGACCGGTTCGACACGCCCGAGGGTCTGTCCCTTGCATTTGAGGTGGCTCTTCAGCCGTTCGAGAAGAGCTTCACCGACGAGCAGATCGGCGAGATTTCCGCCCGGATCATCGCCGCGGCGGAAAAGCTAGGCGCGCGGCTCAGGAGCTAGCTCGAGCGCATTGATTCCGGCGTGAACGCGCCGCTCGATCTCGTCGCGCTTCAATCCCGACGGAATAGTCTCCCCCACCTTGAACGTAACTATCCCGCTGCGTTTGACGAAGCCTCGCCCCCACAGGCGTCCGCTGTCCACCGCAACGGGGACGACCGGTAGTCCAACGGCCCGATAGAGGCCGGCAAAACCGGGCCGCAGGGCCGGAGTTTCGCCAGAACGCACCCGCGTTCCTTCGGGGTAGATGATTACCGGGCGCCCGGACGCAACGGATTGCTTGCCTGCCGCGACCATTTCGCGAAGCGCCTTCGCGCCGGCTGTCCGATCGACCTCAATGACGCCATAACGCCTAGTCAAGAACCCGAAGAGCGGAATGTCGCCGAGCTCCTTCTTCATCACGATCACCGGTAGCTTCGACAGTCGGACCATCTCCAGCGTTTCGAACATCGACTGGTGCTTGACCGCGATCAGGTGCGGCCCGGTCGGGATTTGCCCCTCGACGTGAACCCGCACACCCAGCACGTGATCGGCGAGCCAGTGGTGAAGGTCGGCCCAGCTCAGCACCACCGCAAGCGTCGGGCGGCGACCGAACAGGGAGGCGAGGACGCCCGCCAGAACCCACAACACCGTCATGGGATAGAAAATCGCCGCGTAGAGCAGCGATCGAAGCAGGGCCATCAAAGGTCGGCCCAGACCGCCAGCCGGCGTAGCACATACTTGTTATACTCGCCGAACAGGGTCAGGAAGCTGGGTTCGGTGCGGACCGCGTCAGTCACGATCGGGAATTTCGGTCCGAGCACTTTCGCGAACTCGTAGCGCGCTCGGCGCATGTGCCAGTCGCTGGTGATCAGGCGCAACGACGTGAATCGGTGCTGGGCGAGCCAGCGGGCCGCCTCTTCGGCATTGGACCGAGTGTCGACGGATTCGGTGCCGAGATCGACACAACATTTCAGCAATGCGCGGCTGCCGGGTACGCGGCGCGCAATGTCGGTCTTGGTCACCGAAGGATCTGCTCCGGCGACGAGCAGTCGCTTGGCCCGGTGCGCGCGAACCACTTCGATTCCATGCTCAATGCGTCCGGCGCCACCGGTGACGACGACCGCTGCATCGGTCGTTGCGGCGTCGGCCCGCGCCGGCTTCCCGAGCGTGAAGGCGAACAGCATGAACCCCAGCGCATAGAGCAGCAGGAGGAGGGACCCGACGCGAGCAATCATAGGGATTGGCGCAGTGCCGCGAGCACGGCTGCTCGGGCAACCCAAGTTGCGAGGCCCGTCAAGCCAAACGGAAGCAACGCGAGAACGGCGAGGTCCACTCCGTTGAGCCTTGCGCCGCCAGTGATATCGCCCGCGAAGGATGCACCGGTCGTCAGCACCAGGAGCACGGTACCAGCCGCGGCAGCGCCGCCGAGACTTCCGACAAGCGCTTCGATCGCGAGCTTGCGCTGAAAGAGGCGGGTAACCTGGAGGTCGGTCGCGCCGATGCCGTGCATGACCTCGATCGTGAAACGATGCGTATCAAGCGCTCCGCGTGCCGCCAGAACAACGGCCGCGGCTGCTGCGGCGCCGAGCAGCAGGACGAGCGCGAGCGCAATCCATTGAAGTGTCTGCAAGGAATTGAGCAATGGTCCGAGGCTTTCCTTGTGCCCCTGGATCGTCGCGTCAGGCACCGCGGCGTGAACCCGACGAGCGATATCCTGTACCTCCGCTCCCGCGCCAACGTCGAAGTTGACGATGGCGGGTACAGGAAGCTCGGCGCTCCGCGCCTCGGGCCCAAGCCAGCGGCCCAAGGTCCGGCGCATCTCCGCCTCAGGCACGGCCTCGGCCGAGATTACGCCAGGAGCTGTCCGAACCGCTCGCACAATGGCGTCGACATTCCGGCTGCCGTTCGGAACCTGGACCGAGTAGCGGCTCTCGACGGCCCTCGCGACTATGCCCGCCGTGTTGGCGAGCGCCAGTCCGGCGGCGGCAACGATCACGATCGTGAAGCTCATGATCGCGATCACCCACGGAGTTGCTCCGCGCATCCGTCCAGCGTCGAGCAGGCGCCGTTCCGATGGGGACACGAAGGCCCAGCCCAGCATCACATGCCGTCCTTGCGCGGTGGCGCAGGCGGGTTCCGCAGTGCCCCTGTCGGATCGACCATCGACCCATTTTCGAGGCGGATCATCTGTGCTCCGGGCGTGGCGCCGATCAGCCCAATGTCGTGCGTCGCCACGACCACGGTGGTTCCCAAGCGATTGAGGGCAGTGAACAGGTGGAGCAGCCGCTGTGCCATTTCGGCATCGACATTGCCCGTTGGCTCATCGGCCACGAGGAGTTCGGGCCGATTGATTACGGCACGCGCGATGGCGACCCGTTGCTGCTCGCCGCCCGATAGCGTCGGCGGCCGTGCGCTTGCGCGGTCGGCGAGCCCGACCCAGGCAAGCATTTCGCGTACCGGCCCCTCGATCTCGCGATCGGTTCCGCCGGCGATCCTCAATGGAAGCGCCACATTGTCGAACGCCGACAAATGGCGGATCAGCCGGAAGTCCTGGAACACGACACCGATGCGCCGGCGAAAACTCGGCAGCGTTTCCCGAGGCGCTTCCGTGAGCTCCTCGCTGAACAGCCGGATTCGGCCGCGGGTCGGACGCTGCGCGAGATAGAGGAGCTTCAAGAGCGAGGTCTTGCCCGCGCCCGATGGGCCGGCGAGGAAGTAGAAGCCGCCGCCGGTCAGCCGGAAGTCGAGATCGCGCAGCACTTCAGCGCCCGTGCCGTAGCGCAGGCCGACACTGTCGAATTCCACGATTGCAGCCAGCTGCCGACCTTTCCCGCCCCGAAGCCTCCGCGCACGCGTCCCTTAGCTTGCCAATGCGCGCGCATTCTTGTTTACCGTGCGATCACCGTCCCGGAAGAGGGCTTTTACAAGAGATGATCCTCACCTGCCCGAGTTGCGGCACACAATATGTGGTGAAGGACGGCGCAATTCCGCCGCAAGGCCGGCAAGTCCGCTGCGCTGCGTGCAAGCACAGCTGGCACCAGGATCCCGAATCCGCGAGCGCACCTCAGGAAAAAGCTCCGGTGGAAGCTGCAGCCGCGCCAGAGCCAGAACCAGAGTTGGAGTCGCAAGCGGATGCCCAGGAGGAGGGCGAGAGTCTCGCCGAGGCGACCTTGATCGAGCCGCGCGCAGGCCCCGAAGCGGAGGAACGCGCGTACGAAGAAGCTGTGATAGAGGAGGAGCAGGGCGATGCTTCGCCCGAAGTCGCTCCAGCTCCCAGCTACGAAACGCCGGAAGTCGACGAGGGCCAGCCGGTTGAGCCAGCTTTGCGGACTGCGGACTGGAGAGAGCCGCCACAGGCCGAGGTCGCGGACGACGAATTCAGCCCGTTTGCCGCCGCCGATGAAATTGCGCCGCGCCGCCGCAGCCCAATCGTCCCGATCCTGCTCATCCTGATTGTCGTTGCGGCTGTCGCAGCCGCTTTTTGGTTCCTTGCGCCACCGGAGTGGAAGGCGCGTCTCGGGTTGGCAAGCGACGCTGCGAGCCCGCTTGCGCTCGTTACGACTCACATGGACCGGCAACGCCTGGAAAGTGGCAATGAACTTTTGACCGTCACTGGCCGGGTGATCAATCCGACGGGCAAGGATCAGGTAGTGCCGCCGCTGCAGGCTCAGCTCAGGACCAGAACGGGCAGGGTCGTCTATAGTTGGACGATTGCGCCGCCCGCGCAGACGCTGCCTCCCGGTGCCAGCGCCAGCTTCAACAGCGCCGAAGTGAACGTTCCGCCAGGTGGCGACGAGCTGACGATCACGCTCGGTCCGCCAAAAGCCTAGCTCACTCGAATTCGATCAGCGTCGCTTGCTGAGGTCCGGATGTGGTCCGGATCACGGTCTTCCGCTCTTTCGGGACACCGGCTTGGCCCTCGCCCCATTCAAGGCGAGCTCCGGAGATGATCCGCACTGTTGCCCGGGCCTGCACAACCGGTCCGCTGATCTGATGCATGGCTTTCTGGGGTGAGGACGCGACCAGCGTGGCTGCGGCAAGCAAGAGCATGGCGCAGTCCTAACGCGCGCCGGCCGAAATGGTAAAGAAAGTCTTAAGATTCGTCTCTTTATGGGACGCCGGAAGGCCCGTCGGAACGGCATTGCGCCCCATTGGGCCCTTTGCTAGAGGCGCCGCCTTGCCAGTGGCGGCGGCCGATCGGCCCGCCGGCTTTTTCATGACGTGCGGTCGTGGCGGAACTGGTAGACGCGCAGCGTTGAGGTCGCTGTGGCCGAAAGGCCGTGGAAGTTCGAGTCTTCTCGACCGCACCAGCACGGGAATGGAGCCACTCCGAGCCGTGGCCTCCAACGCAATTTTGAAAAATGTGGGAAGGCTTACGGTGTCCCGGCGGCCGCCGCAGCCGACGCGACGGTTGCGATTTGCGCCACGTGGATCGCGCCGAGCCGCACAACGGACTTTTCAGGCGTAACCTCGAAACCGGTGTGGAGGTCGGCCGAGATTTTGGCTGCGCCGGCCGAGGCGGACGACACGCGGATCGCATAGCGCCCGTACGGAACTCGCTCGAACAGGAAAAAGCCGTCGAAATCGGTGCGAGTTGTGGAGCGCACCTTGCCCGAGGGATCTACAAGCTCAAGATCCAGACCCTCGAAGCCGACGCCGCCGCTCTTGACGATCGCGCCCTCTACATCCCCGCCGCCCACGAGGCCGATCTCAACATCTGCGGGGACGCCGGGGCGCGGCACCACCACCTGCAGCACCTTCTTGGGCACAAGCATCGGATCGGCGAGACTGGATTCGTCGATTCCGACCGCAACGGGCATGTAGGTGGTGAGCCCGGCCACCGTCGCCGCACCGTCAGCACCGGTCGCCCGTTCGGACAGTTTGGTGCCGGTGGTGATCAGCGCGCCTTTCTCCAACGGTTCGGTCGGATCGCGGACGCCGTTGTCGTTGAGATCACGATAGACGAGCGCACGGACCGAGCCGGCAGACGCGAGCGGCTGTCTCGAGAAGCTAAATCCGCGGGTCGGGTCCAGCGAGAAGTTGAGATTCACCCCGAATGCGACCGAACCGTCGGTCGCCGCCTCACCGGTCAATGCGAGGGCAAGGCCGTTCAGCCTGCGAATATGCGAAATTTTGGCGCGTCCCTGGCGGGCACTCATGTCGTAGACGAGATCCGCCTCCCAATCGACCTTTTCACTGGCCGACCAATAAGCGGACAGCTCCGCTGCGCGGAACCTGGCTGCCGGCGAGAAGTCGAAGGTGGTCGCTCCGCGCAGGCGCACGTCGCGGATTCGTCCGCTGCCTATGAAATCAACGCCGAGTTCGGCCGGCGAGACTGCGCCGGAAGACAGAAATTGCTTCCGATAATGTACGCCGGTGGCGAGATTGAAGCGCTCGAAGTTGGCGGATAGCCGAGCCGCAGCTTCCAGCTGCTGCGTTCCGTCCCTCCGATCAGTCCAGCGCGCGTCAGCATGCGCCGGGAGGATCGCGCGGCCAATCTTGATCGGTGCATCGAGGCCCAGTCGATAATCACGTAAGCTTTCGAGATGGCTTCCGTGCAAATGAAAATCGTTTGCGATAACAGCTTCGCCATTGACGTTCACCGGACCGATTTTGCCAAGGATCTGCGCGCGCGCCGCCATTCCGCCATTCGATTCCCGCGCGGCGCCAACCTCTACGAGCGCGAGACCGATGGATCGCCGGATCGTCCCTTCGACGAACGTGACGCGTTGGTCATCAATCAGCATCATGCGCGCAAGCGCGGCGACCGACGTCCTGTCGTCGATGCCGTGCTCGAACGATAGAGATGCCTGCGCCTTGGGCAAATCGGTCCCGTCAGGAGGCTTTTCGAGCGTGAAGATATCTCGGCCAGGCTGGTTGAAGCCGGCCCAGTACCACGTCTTCCCAGGTGGAACATTATCCTGGCCGACGTTGACCACCTCCTCGCGCGTCCGGATTTGACCCTGGGGACCGTAGAGGACGATCCGGATTCGGTTCTCGCCATAGAGAAGCTGAACGTCGTCAAAGACATAGCGCTGGTCGGGAGTCGCCTTGGTGAAGGCCAGCAGCTCGTCGTTGCGGTAGATTTCTGCCTCCCATCCGCTCGGCAGGTCGCCTTCGAACCGGCTCCGGTCGAATGCGGTCTGCGCCGTAAGCGGACGATTGGTAATGACGGCGCCGCGGCCATAAGCGGGCGAACCGGTCAGCTTGCTGTCATAGCCTTCGACATCGCCGAGGCCGAAATGCGTTGCCCTGACCGGTCCGAGCAGCTGTCCGTCCGGATCGGAGCGGAAGGCGCGGAGCCTCACCGTCCGCGGCATGCCCTTCTGAGAAGTTGTGACCTGCGCGTCATAGGAGAGACGCGCGATCTCGCCTGCAGCATAAACCGAAGACCGGCGATCCACGCGCACGCCGTCGTTGGCGCGGTAGGTGACGCCGGCGTTTACGACGAAGTCGAGCGCAGGAGCGCGCCACATCCGGTAGGGAAGGCGGACCTGCGGAAGGGTCGAGAGGTCGAACTTGGCCGGCTTGATCCGCTGGGCCCGCATCTGCCGTTCCATCGCGAGTTCGACGGGAAGCTTTGCATCGGATTGGAGAAGGAGCGCCGACCCGGCGGTCATCGGCTTGACGCCGATCCCGAACCAGCGCGCGAGAGCGGGGGCCTGTACACACCAGCCCTCGGGCGTCTCGCGGATCGTGCCCGGTGCGGTCGGTTCGTTCTTGCCTGCGTAAGCCACGGCCCCGGCACCGTAATCGATCGAGATCCGGTTGCTTTCCTTGAAGGCCCAGCCGCTCGCCCGCTTCGCCGTCAGATCGATTCGCATCGGCACGTCGAGGGCCGTCAGAAAGTCGCCTAAGACGACACAGGTGCCTTCGGGCGTGTTGTAGGCGCGCACGCCGTCGCCGAGCCGAAGCTGGCTGATGTTGACGTCAAGAAGGAACTGGTCGTCCGGGTCTGCGGTCCACGACGGCGACGGCGCTGGTGTCGGGGCAGAAGCGGCAACGCCGCCGGCGCAAATCGCCAGCAGCATCGCGGCCCTGCTCAGCCAGGTGCGGCCGGCAAACACGGGCGTGGTCCTGAACCGCCCCGGCCCGACTAGCGAAGAACCGCCTGCGTTTCGGCGAGCTTCTGGGCGCCGTCGTTATACGTTTCGACATATTGGACCGTCACCGGACCGCTCAGCTGGCTCTTGAACGTCGCATCGACCGGAACGGCGACGTGGCGCGAACTGAGCTCAGTATAGATGGCCACGGCCTTCTGGATCGCGATGGGATCCTTCACGCCGGGCTTGAAGACGCGGACATCGCCAAAGGTCGAGCGCGTACCCGAGCGGCTCAATTCGAGCCCGATGGCTTCCCCGCCGTCCTTCTTCTCCAGGCGCACGTTGGAAATTTCCGCCGCCGCTTGCAGGTTGCCGAGGCGCACGATTACCGGGATTGTCACACCGTAAATCGGGATAAGCTGCAGTTGCAGGCCCTTCACCGGCTCGCTCGGGGACGGCACGACGGGGTCCGGCTGGGGAATGGCGCGGAACAGCAGGTGCACGCGATATTCGCCGTCGGGGAGGCCCTGCGGCGGACGGGCCGCAATCCGGATCGACTGCGGCTGGCGGGGGGCCAGCGTGACGCGCCTCGGCGCGTAGATGACCATGTCCGCCGCCACTTTTTCCTGCGGCGTCGGCTCGGTCACGTCCGCGAGCGTGCCGTCAGGATTCATCCGCCGCAACTCGACCGAGATGCGATAGGTCGCGGGCTCATCCCCAATATTGTTGAGGATGATTTCCGTCCCCTTTCGCCCGTCGAGCACGAGCCGCGTCGGGGCGACCAGCAAATCCCCCACGCCTGCATGCGCAGGCGCCGCGAGACCGGTTATCGCGGCAGCGGCGATAACCGCTCCCCAAAATCGTCTTGTCCACGGATACATTCCGGCGATCCCCCACCCTGCTCCGTTTGGAGCGATCGCCCTCGTCTTTGCTCCAGAATGGTTGATTTTCGGTCAACCATGATAGGTATTTCGCTAGCCCGTCACTGATAATTGACCGTGACGTTGATCGTCCCCTTGTAAGTGCCCCCCGGGGTCGTCGAATTGAGAGTCACGGAGCCGCCGATGCCGAAGGTGACGCCCTGGTTGCCGGAATTGGGAAGCGCCACCTGGCCGGGGCTGTCGACGGTGAGAGTCAGAGTCTGCGCCGGATTGCTCTGGTTCACCAGGGTCACGTTTGGCACATTGACCAGCACGACCATTCGATTGGTGCCGGTGACGTTGAAGCTCGCGGCCGTCGTCGCTCCCGTGCAAATCACCTGCGCGCTGCACGTGAACACACCGGTTTGAGAGATCCCGACGGTGGCGCCAGACCAGCTCCCCGTCGGCATGGCGACGGTGCCGAGGCTCAGATCCTGAAGCCATACGAGCGTCAGTGGCTTGACGACGTTCGCATTGACCGACGCGCTCTGAGTCACGGCGCGCGCTGGCGTGCCGAGTGCAGCGGCGCAGACCGCGAGCGTGATCAGGAATGGCCGGGCGTGGCTTGTCATGTTCGCGCTTTCGGGTCCCGCAAGCGTGCCAGCTTTGGTCCGGAATGGTTGATTTTCTCTCAACCATCCCAGTCAACCTCAAGGAAAAGGGGCCGCCGGCGACCGGCGACCCCTTCCCAAGCCATGCGGCCATGCCGCGTGGCTGCGTCGGCTTATTGATAGTTGGCGGTCACGTTGAACGTGTTCGAGTAGACGCCATCGACCGTTCCGTTCGGGATCGTCAACTTGCCGCCGATCGCGAAGTTGGCGCTGCCGAGCGCGTCGAGCGTCGGATCTGCCGGCTTGTCACCGCTGAGGTCGACAGTCAGCGAGCCGCTGACCGAGCCGTTGAGCGTGACCGAATTCGGGATCGTCAGAGCCACGCCCTGGTTGGCCGTGCCGGTGACCGTGAAGGACGCCGCCGAGACGGATGCATTGCCTGAGCAGGTGAGGGTGCCAGGGCAGGTGCGCGCGCCGGCCGTGTCGACGTGCACGACTTCACCGGCGAACGGGCCGACGACGGTGCCGAAGTTCAGCCCGGTGTTGTTAGTGAGCGACAACGGCGAAACGATGTTCACCGTGGCATTGGCGGACGCGGTGTTGGCCGCGAAGGCCGGGGTGCTGAGAGCCAAGGCGGCAACCGTCGCGACCAGCGACGTCGTACGAAGAAACTTGCTCATGATTTGGATTCCCCACTGGTTCAAAACATTGGCGGCTGTCCGACGCTGGTCCGGTCATCCGTGGCGCTCCTATTAACCGTGCCCGCTTACGGCTTCCCTCAAGGGCGTGGTTAATGGGGACTTAGGCTTTGCTTCGAAAAAGGAGCGGCTTCACTGATATTCGACGGTGATCGGCAAATCGCCGCGGTAATCACCCTCGGCGTCGCCGGTCACGGTTAGGCGGCCGCCGAATCGGAACGTGAGGTTTCCGGCCGAATCCAGGCGGGGCAGCGACGGAAGATCGCTGACCACCTCGTCGAAGCTGATTTGTCCGCCGGAGAGGGAGTAAAGCACGATTCGACGCGGTAGCTCGACACGGATCGCGCGCCCGGGCTCGCCGTGGACCGTTGCGCTACCCACCATCGCGCGCGCGCTGATATTAGCCACCGCCCCCTGAACGCTGCTCGATCCGTCCGGCCGAATGACGGCTGTTCCCTGGCCTTCGCCGGAAAGGATCAGCCGGTCGAAATTGAGGCTCGTTTCGATGCGGAGCTCGACTTGCTGTCCTTCGGCCGACTCCTCACGGGTCGTGCTAGGCGTCGCGCACAGGCGGCATTGGGCGCCGGTCGGCGATGCGGCCGCCATTGCCGCAGCAGCGCCTGCCGTAAACAGGATTGCAAGTTGTTTTGAGGCGCCCACGATGCCCGCTCTATTCGAGCGGAGCCTAAAACAGGGTTAATCCCCGGCTAACCTCAGCTGGGAAAGAGAAGCCAATGCGAGCCAAGGCGGAGGAACGGGTCTGAGCAGCAACTATTGTCGGAGCGCCACCGACTTTCTAATCCCACCCATTGAATGGCCCGCCAGCGCTCCGAACCCGCCTCTTCTGGGCGCTCGACCTTCATGACCGTCATCAAGGGGCTCGCCTATGCGGCCCTGCTCGGCATTTTGGCGCTGGTTGTCGCGGTTGCGGTCGCAACGGCTTATCTCCCGAGCTATTCCGAACTCACCAAGAGATCCGACCTCGGCCAGATGATCCGCGTCCGCGCGGCGAACGGCCAGGTGCTGGTCTCGCTTGGTCCGAGCTTCGGCAAATGGCTCACCTATGACGAGATCCCGCCCGAGATGCGGGCGGCGATGATCGCGGTCGAGGACAAGCGCTTCCGGAGCCATCTCGGAGTCGACCCCATCGGCATCGCCCGCTCCGTGAAGGTCCGCGTCGACACCGGACACTGGCTGCAGGGCGGCTCAACCATCACCCAGCAGCTCGCCCGCAACATCTTCCTCACCAACACCCGCACCTTTGGCCGGAAGCTCAAGGAGATTGTCCTTGCGATGGCGCTCGAGCGGAAATTTTCGAAAGACCAGATCCTCGAGCTCTACCTCAATCGCGTTTATTTCGGCGGCGGCGCCTACGGCATTGACGCGGCATCGCGAAAGTTCTTCGGTCATGGGGCCGATCATCTCAGCCTTGGCGAAGCGGCGATCATTGCGGGGCTGGTGAAAGCCCCGTCGAACTACGCGCCTTCTGCCGACGCGGAAGCAGCTCGGAACCGCTCCGGCGTCGTCCTGAATTCCATGGTCGAGAATGGCTTCATCAGCCCCTCGGCCGCGGCATCCGTGCATGCGGCCGAAATCCGCATCCAGGAGACGACATCACAGAACAGCGTCCGCTATTTTACCGACTGGGCGTTGCCGCAGCTCGACACATTGATCGACGAAAGTTCGGACCCGATCGACGTCTGGACCACCCTGGACCCGGGAATGCAGGCGGCTGCGGATCGCGCGATCCGCGCCAACGCGCCCAGAGGCGCGCAGGGCGCCTTGGTCTCGCTCGACCGTGACGGCGCCGTGCGGGCAATGGTCGGGGGCAAGGATTATGTCGATTCGATCTACAACCGGGCGACACAGGCAACCCGCCAGCCGGGCTCCGCCTTCAAGCTGTTCGTCTATCTGACCGCGCTGGAATCCGGAATGAAGCCGACGGACACCATCGTCGACGAGCCGATCACGATCGGCGGGTGGACTCCGCGCAATTCGACACGAACCTACCTCGGTCCGGTTACCCTCCGCGAGGCCTTCTCGCGCTCCATCAATACGGTTAGCGCCAAGATCGGTGCGCAGCTCGGCTTTTCGACCATCGCCGACATGTCGCGACGATTCGGAATCTCGACCCCCGTTTCGACTTTTCCCTCGATGGTTCTCGGCACGAGTGACGTTCGGCTGATCGACATGACTCGCGCATTCGCCTCGGTCGCCAACAAGGGCGTCGCCGTCACGCCCTACGGGATCCGCAAGGTGATCACGGCCGACGGGCGGTTGCTGTACCAGCACGAGGCCGACGAGGAGCGAGTGCTTGTCGCCCCGTGGGTCGCGGCTGAAATGACCGACCTGCTTCAATCGGCAGTGCTCAGCGGCACGGGCCGCGCCGCGCAGATCGGCCGCCCGGTCGCAGGCAAGACAGGCACCACCAGCTCCAACAAGGACGGCTGGTTCATCGGTTTCTCGAGCGGCCTCGCCACCGGCGTGTGGATGGGACGAGACGACGCGCGGGCCGTAGGCGGCCTCCAAGGCGGCACGGCGCCGGCGCGCGCGTTCCACGATTTCATGATGATCGCCGTCGCGAACCGCCCGGTCGAGCAGTTCGAGACACAGGTTCCCATCCCCGACTGGCAGCTGACTCCGGAAGAAGAGATTTACGGCGACACCGGGGTCGATGCGAACACGATGCAGCCGCTGGTTGACGAGAACGGCATGCCGATCGCGCCGCCGCCCGGAGTGCCCGGCTATCCGCCACAGCAGCAGCCGTTGGTCCGCCCCGATGGAACGGGGGAGCCGACGCAGCAGGAACTCGACCAGGCTTTCCCGCCCGAGCAGCGCCAACAGCAGCCACGTCAGCCTTATCCGCCCGAGCGTCAGCCGGACCCCCGCTCATCTCCTCCGCCCGAGCCGTCGGAGGCGCGGCCCTACGCGGCGTAGAACCGCCTTCGCCTCTGCAACCCCCGGTCCGAACAGCCGCGCCTCCAGCGCCTTGAACGCCGGTCCGTGATTCAAGTGGACGAGGTGCGCGACCTCGTGCGCGACGACGTAGCGACGCACCGCGGGCGGGGCGAGGATCAACCGCCAACTGAGCCGGATGCGACCTTCTGACGTGCAGCTCCCCCAGCGGCTTCCTGCGTCCCCGATCGCCACCGAACGCGCGCCGATGCTGGCTGCGGCCGCAAACTCGGCGACTTCGGCGGACATGATCTCGAGCGCCAGCGCTTTGAGGAAGGTCGTAATCCTGCGCTCGAAACCGCTGACCGGTCCGCCGCAACGGAGTTCGCCAGGCGTGAGTTTCGGCACGCGTGACTTGGCTTCGGACCAGACCAGCCTGGTCTCCACCCCCTCGATTGGGACTATCGCGCCTGGCACGAAGGGCTCGGCCGGCAAGGCGATCGCGATCTGCGCCTCGATCCACTCGCGCTGGTCGAGCGCCCAGGCGAGCGCCGCCCGGCGGCTGGTCCGCGCCGGACAGGTGAGCATCAGCATACCGCGCGCGTCGTCGAACCTGAGCCGCAAACGCTTCGCGGATTTCAAGGGACGGATTTCGATTGGAACCGGAAGCGCAGTCTCCAGCGCGGCTTCAGAGCGGCCTTTCGACCACATGGAACTCGAGCTCCCCCGCATCCTCCTCGCTCACCGTCCAGCCGCGCGTCGACTGACCCACTTCGTGCACTGTCTCACGGCTGCCCGAGATGAGATAGTGCCAGTCGGGCAGCGGCTTTCCCGCAGCGCGCAGACGATAGGCACAAGTCTCCGGAAGCCAGTCCAGGCCTCCGAGATTCTGGCGATCCAGCTTCACGCAATCGGAGACGAGCTTCATCCGGTTCCTATAGTCGAGGCAGCGTCCGTTGCGTCGGTCGAGCAGCTTGCACGCGACATTGGTCGGATAGAGCAGCCCCGTATCCTCATCCTCGAGCTTGTGGACGCAGCAGCGGCCGCAGCCGTCGCACAGGGCCTCCCATTCGCCGCGGTTCAGGGTGGCCAGCGGCTTTTCCCAAAAGGGCGTGCAGGCATTCATGACAAGGCTACCCTTGCTCTGCTATCCGCGCCTGATCAAGCGGGTTCACCGGGGTTAAATCGATGAAGTCTTTGAAGTTCGCGCTGATGGCCCCAATTGCGTTCTTGGCCGTCCCTACGCCAGCCCTCGCGCAGTTGGGTACGGGCCCTGAGAGTCAGCAATTCATCGAAGCCGTCGAAAAGCAGGATGGCGACAAGGCCACGCTGCTGGTCCGAAGCAAGCCAAGGATCGTCGATTCGAGGAACAACAAAGGCGACACGGCACTGATTATCGCGCTTAGCCGCTCCGACCGAAATTGGACGGGTTTTCTTCTCAACGAAGGTGCCGATCCGAATCTGCCGGGGAAGGGTGGCGACACGCCGCTGATCGCTGCCACCCGGACCGGTTTTGACGAGGCAGCCGACTGGCTGCTCGGCAAGGGCGCGAAGGTGGACGGTGCGAACAAGATGGGAGAGACGGCGCTGATCATCGCGGTCCAGCAACGCGAAATTCCGATGGTCAAGCTCCTGTTGAACGCTGGCGCCAATCCCGACAAGTCCGACACCGCTGCTGGACTCTCAGCGCGAGACTATGCGACGCGCGACACTCGCTCGCGCCAGATCTTGCAGCTGATTGAAGCAAAGAAGCCGAAACCGGCCAGCGCGTCGCGCTGAACCTAGTTGGATTCGCCGAGCGATGGATCGATTTGCGCGGACAAACGCCGCGCGGCCCGGCGCGCAAAATGCAAAAGCTCGGCTTTGCGCCGCGCAGGCGCGAGCGGCCGGTGCGCAGCCTCACGGATGACCGCTGCATCATACCGGTCGGCAACGATCAGCCCTGCTTCGCCGGGAAGATAGCGTTCCTCCTCGAGAATGCGCGCGAGAGGTGGCGGCACCGCCCAGAAAAAGCGGTCGCAATAATCGAGATAGTCGAGCCATTTGCCGTCGCCGAGAAGGTCGGCCCTGGCGACCTTGATCTCGACGATCGTGAGGCCGCCCCTTGAATCGATCGCCATCAGGTCGGCGCGCCGGCCATTCGGCAGCGGCATTTCGCAAATCGCGAACAGGTCCTGACGGCAGAACAGCCGAGTCACGCCGCGTGCGACCTCGGCCGCGATCGGCGGAGCATCGGTGAAGCAAAGAGACTCAAGCTGAGTGGCCACGAACAAGGCGTAGAACAAAGCGGGACCGCTTTCCAGCGGTCCAGCTGCCTAACCGCGATTGGACCCGCGCTTAGCGGTAGAAGACGTGGTTGCCGATGGACGCGACGCGCTTCAGGCGCCAGCCCGGCGACACGTAACGGGCATGGAAGAACAGTGCATTGCCGGCCGCGGATTCATGAAGGTCCTGGTCGACGATCTTCGCGATGGCAACCGCGGTCTGCCACGCGCGGCTGGCGCGGGGCGCCGACGGAAGCGACCGGCCGCGCACGAACGAGAATTGCCCGCGCTGGAACAGGACGCCGCAATAGGACGGCGGGAAGCGGCCGCCGGATTTGGCTCGGTTGGCGATCACTTTGCCGACAGCCAGCTGGCCGGCGAGCGGTTCGCTCTTCGATTCGAAATAGATGCCGGTAGCGAGGCACTCGAGCTCGCGGCCTCCGGCGTCGGAAGAACGGAGCTCAGCAACCATCGAGGTGAGGTCGCCGCTCGGCTTGGCGAATGGCGTTTGAATGATCGGTGCTTCAGTCGCCGGCGCTTCGTCGGCCGGTTGGGAAAGCTGCGGTTCGCCCTGGGGGTCGAGCAGCTCGGGAATAACGACTTGTGGAAGGGTCGCACTCTCAGCCGGAACCAAGGGCTCGCCGGTCGGTCCGGCCCGGGCCGGGGCGATGGATGTTGCACTGAGCGCAGCACAAAAGAGCAGCGCTGGACGAAGCGTTGTGAACATGAAAACCAGTATTGTGCGGTGAACCGCCAAAGTAGAGCGCAACGAATTGTTAGGGATTATTTCCCTGTTCGCTCAGCGGTGATTCCCCGTCTCGCGTGGCATCCTCCGCGGTTACTTGCCGCAAGAGGGTGCCCCCCGCTCTTGTTATTAGAGAGGGTTTCGCCCGTATGACTTGCAGGGGTCAAGGAAAACCGGTCGTTTCATCGATGAACCGTTCAGGGTCCGCGATATCCAGTTCGATCGCCCAGAGATCCTCGTCAAACCGTGCCCGTTTGGAGACGAAATCGCTGATCTCTGCGGAACTCGCCGACTCGCCCGGGCCGATGCGCTGCCATCGGTAGCCTCCGCCGATATCGAGAACCCGTTCCAGAAAAGTCAGGTGCCGGCCGCGGCTGCTAACAACTAGGAGGAGCGACCCGCGGTCAGGATCGCCCTTCCTGAGGATCGCCGCAAAGTCACCAGCTGCTTCGGCGCGGCGCACAATGCTTGCCGCCTCCAGCTGCGCGGCGAGGCGGCTCACGGTCGCCAGTCGCGCCGGCGAACCGCCTCACGCTGCGTCGCGCTCATCGGCCCCCATCAACACCGCGGCGAGCGCGTCGCGGCTGCGCGCCCCGCGTATTTTTTCGAGCGTCTGGACATGCCTCGTCACGCGACTGACCGCCGCCAGCGCCTTGAGATGCTCCGCCCCCGCATCGGGTGGGGACAGCAACAGGAAGACGAGGTCTACCGGTCGACCGTCGATCCCCTTGAAGTCGACCGGTTCTCCGAGCCGCGCGAACAAACAATAGATACGGGTCAGGCCCTCAATCTTTCCGTGCGGGATGGCGACGCCCTGGCCGAAGCCGGTGGAGCCCAGCTGCTCGCGCTCGGTGAGGCTGGAAAGGATCGCCGCCGAATCCAGATTGAGCCGCTGGCCCGCGAGGTTGGCAAGCTGCTGCAGAAGCGACCGCTTGTTGCCGCCGGGCAGGCTGGTCTTGATCGCATCGAAGTCGAGGAAATCGGCAAGGTGCATCGAAGGACTCGTCACAAAACGCGGCCCATCGCACCTGTGGCCGCGACAACGAAGATGGGCTTAATTGGTATGCGGCTCAACCCAGCCGATATTTCCGTCTTCGCGGCGATAAATCATGTTGAACTCGCCGGTCGCCGAATTCTTGAACATCAGCGCATTAGTATTGCGCAGATCCATCAGCATAACAGCGTCGGAGACGCTGGCCTCCGGGATGTCGACCCGGGTCTCCGCGACGATAGCTGGAAATGCGCCCTCGTTCTGCTCCTGCCCGGCGAAGATCGTGTAGCCCGCATTTTCGACGTAGGGCTGGGCGTCCTCATCGACCTTATGGTCCTTGAGGCGATTAGTGTAGCGCCGCAGCTGCTTTTCGATTCGGTCAGCGGCGCCGTTGAACGCCATCTGCGGCTCGCGCGCACTGTAGGAGGCCTTGAGCACCACGCCTTGCACGACCGGCGCGACAATGTCGCAGGTATAATCGTTGTTCGGACCGCGTCCGAACGTCACACTTGCTCCTACCGAACGCGAGAAATATTTCTCGGTGATCTCCGCGACCCGGCGCTGGGCATGCTCGCGCAGCGTCTCGCCGGTATCGACCTGATGACCCGCGACCCGAACGTCCACCTGGCTTCGCTCCTCTTGATCTGGCCCGCTTAGGACCGCCGTGAAGCCTGCGTCAACCGGCTCCGGCGAAGCGTGCCCAGAGCGGGCTCACGAGCTTGGCAATAAACGCACGGTGACGCTCAAGTTCCTCCGGAGCCGCAAAGTGGGGTCGAGGGTCGCGCGGCTCACGGATTGTCACTGGCCGCGATGCCGGCAGAACCGGCACGCTTCCCGCATCCGCAACGAGGCCAAGCCCGATCTGCCGACCGCCGGTGAGCTCGACATAGACCTGGGCAAGCAGCTGCGCGTCGAGCAGCGCGCCGTGCTTGATCCGATGGCTGCGATCGATTCCGAAGCGCATGCACAGGGCATCTAGGCTGTGCTTGGCGCCCGGATGCCTTGTCCGGGCGAGCGCAAGCGTGTCGATCATGCGGTTCATGGCGACGATCGGCCGTCCGCAACGTTCAAGCTCGAAATTCAGGAAGCCGAAGTCGAAGCTAGCGTTGTGGGCGACAAGCGGCGAATCCCCGATGAAGTCGAGAAGCTCGCCGGCGAGCTCGTCGAAACGGGGCTTGTCCGACAGGAAGACCGACGTCAGTCCGTGGATGAACTCGGCTTCGGTCGGCATCGGCCGATCCGGGTTGAAGTAGGCGTGGAAGTGACGGCCGGTCTCCATGCGGTTGTAGACTTCGACGCAGCCGATTTCGACCATTCGGTCCCCGCCGGCCGGATTCAGCCCCGTGGTTTCGGTGTCGAAGACGATTTCCCGCACGAGGCGAATCTATCCACGCGCGGGGAGTCCGAGACAAGTAAGAATGTGGCCGACCTGGGCCTCAGTTGTGGATAGGTCGGTGCCGGTGTCGACCACGAAGTCGGCTCGTCGGCGCTTCTCTTCGTCGGGGATCTGGCGCTCGAGAATCGCGTCTAGCTTTTCCGCAGTCATCCCCGCACGTGCGAGCACGCGCTCGCGCTGGACGTCCGCCTGCGCCGAGACGACGATGACCTTGTCGAACTCTTTCTCCCCGCCCGTTTCGAACAACAGCGGAATCTCGAAGATCAGCGCCGGAGCATCCCGGTGCTTATCGGTGAAGGCCGCGCGGGCGTCGTGGACGGCAGGATGAACGATGCGTTCGAGCTCCGCGAGAAGCTTCGGATCTTCAAGCACGATCTCGGCGAGCTTGTCGCGATCGAGCACACCGCCACGCACCGTTCCGGGAAAACGCTCTCCGATCATCTCGACCAACGCCCCGCCGGGACCCTGCAGCCGCCGCACCTCCGCGTCGGCGTCGAAGACCGGGATTCCGGCCCGCTCGAACATCCGAGCGACCGTCGACTTGCCCATGCCGATGGAGCCGGTGAGTGCGATGCGGATCATGCGAGTAGAAGTCTCCGGTCGCGCAGGGCTCCGAGCAGCGGGATCAGCGGCATGCCCAGGATCGTGAAATGGTCGCCCTGAATGGAATCGAACAATTGCACTCCGAGGCCCTCCAGCCGGAACACTCCGACGGTGTGGCCGACCTCGGGCCATTCGGCGTCGAGATAGGCGGCGATGAACTCCTCCGACAAAAGGCGCACCTGAAGCGCTGCGCTTTCGACATGCCGCCAGTCGATCCCACGATCGCGCGCGAGCGCCACCGCACTAGTCAGGGACATCAGCTTTCCGGAGAAAAAGCGGAGATGCTCCGCCGCTTCGCTACGATCACGCGGCTTGTCGAACAGTCGGTCGTCAACAGTTACGATACTGTCGCTCCCAATCACCCAGTCGTCCGGGCGCGAAGCGCTGACGCTCAGCGCTTTGGCCGCCGCGAGTTCCGACGCAATTTGGTCGGGCTTCACCAGCTCTGCCTTCACCGCGGCTTCATCCACGTCGGGCCGTCTAGCTTCATAGGCGACACCGGCCGCATCGAGCATTGTGCGCCGGATCGCGCTGGACGAGGCAAGGATCAATGCCAATCGAACAACCTTGTGGAAAAGCAGCCTCAGCGGCGTAGCGCAGAGGTGGGGATGGGCTCAATGAGATGCTTGTTCCAACTCGTGGCCGAGCAGTTCAACGATTCATCCACGGGGGCGAATTCCATCCCCAGACTGTGAATCATGGGTGGGACTCGGATCGACTCGCAATCTTTGTCGAAGAACGCGTCGCGGACCGCTTGTTGGCAATTCCGGAAGCCGCGCCTAAACCCCGCTCTCCTGCGGCCAATCACATCATCAATCTAGCTCTAATATATTATAAGGGAGAGAAGAGGGGTGGCTTCAGAGCCCGGCGACCTTGCGAAAGCGCAGGCCGACAAACCCTTGCTCTCCGTGCTCCGGGGTAAGCGGTGCGACCAACCGCCCGTCTGGATGATGCGGCAGGCGGGGCGATATCTTCCGGAATATCGCGCACTTCGCGAACAAAAAGGCGGCTTCCTCGACCTCGTCTATGACAGCGAGGCTGCGGCGGAGATCACGCTCCAGCCCTTGAAGCGCTTTCCCGAGCTCGACGCGGCGATCCTCTTTTCCGACATTCTCATCGTCCCGTTCGCGATCGGGCAGAATCTGAGCTTCGTCGCGGGGGAAGGGCCGCGACTGACTCCACCATTGGCAAATGCTTCATTGGATCAGTTGACCCAGGTTCCAGCGCGGCTCGATCCGATTTACGCGACCGTCGCGAAAGTCAGGGCCGAGCTCGACCCGGCAAAGACACTGATCGGCTTCGCGGGAAGCCCATGGACCGTGGCGACTTACATGGTCGCCGGCGAGGGCAGCCGCGAACAGGCGGAGACCAGGCGGCTCGCATACGGCGACCCTGAAGCATTCGAGGGGATCGTTCGTTGCATCGAAGAGGTGACTCTCGACTATCTCTCCGGTCAGATCGACGCCGGCGCCGAAGCGGTACAGCTGTTCGACAGCTGGGCGGGCAGCCTCTCGCCGGCCCAGTTCGAAGAATGGGTGATCGCTCCGACGGCGCGCCTTGTCACCGGCCTCAAGGCGCGTCATCCGAACGTTCCCGTCATCGGCTTTCCCAAGGGTGCGGGCGGGAGGCTACGTGCCTATGTTGGAGAGGCTGGAGTCGATGCCGTCGGACTTGACGAGACCGTCGACCCGGCCTGGGCCGACAGGGAGCTGCCCAGAAACATGGCGGTTCAGGGCAATCTGGACCCTCTCGCGTTGATCACCGGCGGGGCGGCGCTTGAAAGCGCGGTGGAACGCATCCTATCTGCATTCGGGGGGAGGCCGCATATCTTCAACCTTGGCCATGGCATTCTGCAGGACACGCCGATCGCGCACGTGGAGCAGCTGCTGCAGCTCGTGAAGCGCGCTCGATGACAAGCTTGCATCTGACCGGCTGGCTCGGCCTTGCCTATCCATGGGTGAAGGCGGCGCACGTCACCTTCGTGATATTCTGGATGGCAGGCCTGTTCCTGTTGCCGCGCTTCTACGTTTATCATCAGGAAACGGCCGTTGGTTCGCCCGAAGACCGCGCTTGGATCGAACGCGAAGCGCGGGTCCGCTCGATCATCCTGACGCCGGCCATGGTGGCAGTGTGGATCCTCGGGCTGATGCTCGCATTCCACCTCGACGTCTGGGGTCAGGGCTGGTTTTCGGCCAAGCTGGCTCTGGTCGTTGCGCTGACGGGCTATCAGGGCTGGCTCGGCGCCTACGGCAAGAAGTTGGCGTCGGGTCAGCGGCCGCTGTCGAGCCCCGCCGTCCGGATGATCAACGAGATTCCGGGAATCGCCGCGGCGCTGATCGTCGTCCTCGTGATCGTCCGGCCGTTTTGATCATTTTGGCGTTCCTGCGACGCGCGACTGATTGACAGCGGGCACTGCGAGACATACCTCGAATCACGAGCGGCTCCGGCCAGTTTCCCCATTCGCCGGCCGCAATCTCCTCAACAAGAGCGGCGTCCTGCCGCCCTGCGGCTTTGTCGACCATTTGAGAAGCTCGAGCACAACTCCCCAAGAAAAGAACATCCTATGCATTTGAAAGAATTGAAGAAAAAGACTCCAGCCGACTTGGTCTCAATGTCCGAGGAGATGGGCGTCGAAGGCGCATCGACGATGCGCAAACAGGATCTCATGTTCTCGATCCTGAAGGTCCAGGCCGAAAACGGCGTCGAGATCATGGGCTCCGGCACCATTGAGGTGCTGAATGACGGGTTCGGCTTCCTTCGTTCGCCCGAGGCCAATTATCTCGCCGGACCCGACGACATTTATGTCGCACCGTCGATCGTCCGCCGCTTTGGGCTTCGCACCGGCGACACCGTCGAAGGCGAGATCCGGGGGCCCAAGGAGGGCGAGCGCTATTTCGCTCTGACCCGGGTCACGACCATCAACTTCGACGATCCCGAGACCGTCCGCCATCGCGTCAATTTCGATAATTTGACGCCGCTCTATCCCGACGAGAAGCTCAAGCTCGATACGCTCGACCCGACGATCAAGGACAAGTCGGCGCGGGTGATCGACATCGTCTCGCCGCTCGGCAAGGGCCAGCGCGCGCTGATCGTCTCGCCGCCGCGCACCGGCAAGACCGTGCTGATGCAGAACATCGCGCGGGCGATCACCGACAATAATCCCGAGGTGATCCTGATCGTGCTCCTCATCGACGAGCGGCCCGAGGAAGTCACCGACATGGAGCGCTCGGTGAATGGCGAGGTCATCTCCTCGACCTTCGACGAGCCCGCGTCGCGCCATGTCCAAGTCGCCGAAATGGTGATCGAGAAGGCCAAGCGCCTGGTCGAGCACAAGAAGGACGTCGTGATCCTCCTCGACTCGATCACGCGCCTCGGTCGAGCCTACAACACGGTCGTCCCGAGCTCGGGCAAGGTGCTGACCGGCGGCGTCGACGCCAATGCATTGCAGCGTCCGAAGCGCTTCTTCGGCGCCGCGCGCAATATCGAGGAAGGTGGCTCGCTGTCGATCATCGCCACCGCGCTCATCGATACCGGCTCCAAGATGGACGAGGTCATCTTCGAGGAGTTCAAAGGCACCGGCAACAGCGAGATCGTGCTCGATCGCAAGGTCGCCGACAAGCGCATCTTCCCGGCTCTCGACGTCGGCAAGTCCGGCACCCGCAAGGAGGAGCTCCTGGTCGAGCAGGGCACGCTCACCAAGATGTGGGTGCTGCGCCGGATCCTGATGCAGATGGGCACCGTCGACGCGATGCAGTTCCTGCTCGACAAGATGAAAGACGCCAAGTCCAACGAGGACTTCTTCGCGAGCATGAACCAGTAGTCACCGCGCGATGATTGCCCTGCCGAGTCTGAATTTCGGCGCGGTGCTGACCGCAGGCGGACTGGCCAAGCTCGGCCAAATCATCATCGGCGATCTGACGATGGCGGGCGACAACGTCGTCATCATGGGATCGCTTGCGTCGGGACTTCCGGAGAGGGACCGGCGCAGGGTCCTGATGCTCGGTGTGGCAATGGCGCTCGTGTTCCTCATCACCTTCGCGGTGATTGCGACACAGCTCCTCAAGATCACCGGCCTCGTCTTTGGTGGCGGCCTGCTGCTGCTGTGGTTGGCCTACAACATGTGGACGGAGCTGCATCCCCGCCAGACGGTCGTCTGCGACGATCCGGATACTTTGGAGGTGGAGGGCCCGCCGCGCACGAAGACCTTTCTCCAGGCGGCGATTCAGATCACCATCGCCGACCTCAGCATGAGCCTCGACAACGTGCTGCTCGTCGCCTCGATTGCCCGCGACAATCCTGAGCTCTTGTTCATCGGGCTCACCTTCTCGGTCTTGTTCATGGGTTTCGCGGCCAATTATGTGGCGCGCCTGATCCAGCGCTATCACTGGATCAACTACATTGGCCTGGCAGTCATTCTCTACGTCGCGCTGTCGATGATCTACGAAGGCTGGATGGGCGGTGAGCATGTGCTGGGCTTGAGGAACGTACTCGGTCTCGTCTAGCGCGTTTGGAACAAATCACCGCGGGCGCGCTTGGGAAGCGCAAGCGATCTGAACTTCGGGGGCTTGCTTGTTCGATACCATGCTGATGCTTGCGGCCGAGCCGTCTGGGCTCAATGGCCCGGTCGAGATCTGGCAATCCATTCTCAGGGACTTCTCCAATCTCGATGAGCCGGGCGCGCTCACCGCGTTTTTTCAGGTTTTGCTGATCGATCTCGTCCTTGCGGGCGATAATGCGATCGTGGTCGGAGCGCTCGCTGCGGGACTGCCAGCCGAACAACGCCGGCGCGTGATCATGATCGGCGTGCTCGCCGCCCTGGTTCTCAGAATCGGTTTCGCGCTGATCGTCACCCAATTGCTGCAGATCGTCGGCCTCATTCTTGCCGGCGGACTTCTCTTGCTGTGGGTGGCCTGGAGGATGTGGCGCGAGCTCCGGCACAAGGAGGAATGTTCGCCTGGTTCCGAAGAGATCATCGGGGACGAGCATTCGGGCCTCTACCCGGCGAAGAGCTTCGCCGGTGCGGCGTGGGCGGTGGCGATCGCCGACGTCAGCATGAGCCTCGACAACGTGCTGGCGGTCGCGGGCGCCGCGCGAGAACATCCCGGAATTCTCATCGTCGGTCTGATCTTCGCCGTCGGCCTGATGGGTATCGCCGCCAATCTGATCGCCAGGTACATCGAGCGGTATCGGTGGATCGGCTGGGCAGGTCTGCTCGTGATCCTATGGGTCGCGGTGAAGATGATCTGGGATGGCTACCACGACGTGGCGCCGGTACTCGGCTGGCCGATCGTAAACGCCGAGATTTGAACGACGGCCCGCCTGGGTTAGGGCGCCGTCGTGGCGACAGATACGATCTTTGCGCTTTCCAGCGGCCGGCCGCCCGCCGCCATTTCAGTGATCCGCATAAGTGGGCCGCATGCGCGCGCGGCGGGTGCGAGTCTCGCCGGTTCGCTTCCCGAGACGCGAACTGCAGCGGTTCGCGATCTGAAGCATCCAAAGACGGGCGAGTTGCTCGACGAGGCCCTCGCGCTACGCTTTGACGGGCCGGCGAGCTCCACCGGCGAAGACGTCGTCGAATTTCACTGTCACGGCGGCCGCGCGGTCGTTGAAGCAGTTCTTCATGCGCTTGCCGGCATGGACGGCCTGCGTGTTGCCGAACCCGGCGAATTCACTCGGCGCGCCTTTGAGAATGGCCGCATCGACCTGACCGAAGCGGAGGGCCTGGTGGATCTCATCGAGGCAGAAACGGAATCGCAGCGCAAGGCCGCTCTGGCGATGGCCGAGGGAGGGCTTCGGAAGCAGATCGCAACGTGGCAGGAGCGGCTGTTGGGACTCTCCGCCCGGGCCGAGGGCGCGATCGACTATGCCGACGAAGACGAATTCGGAATCGATCCCGAGCTTGTGAGCGATGGCCAGGCCCTTGCGACGGAGCTGCAAAGCTGGCTCGAGCGGCCGCGTGCCGAGCGGCTGAAGGACGGTGTCCGGGTGGTAATCGCAGGACCGCCAAACGCCGGAAAATCAAGCTTAATCAATGCGATAGCGGATGAAGAGCGGGCAATCGTCACGGAGATTCCAGGAACGACGCGGGATCATATCGAGGTGCCGCTCTCGCTCGGCGGAATTCCCATCCTCCTCACGGATACAGCTGGACTGCGGGAGACGCAGGATAAAGTCGAAGCGATTGGAGTTCGCAGGTCCGTGGCCCTGGTTGAAGCGGCCGACGTGCTTCTCTGGCTCGGTGAACCGGGGGACGCTCCCAACCACCCGAGACAGATTCTAGTCCATGCCAAGGCGGACCTGCCCGGTCGGAGTGAACCTCCACCAGGATCGATTGCAGTGTCTTCCGTCACCGGTGACGGATTGAAGGAGCTGCTCGATTACGTTGTCGCCGAGGCCCGATCCCTGCTGCCGGGCGAGGATGCGATTGCGCTAAACCGACGGCAGGCCGCGCACATCAAGGAAGCGTTCGAAGCTCTGACGGCGTCAACGAAAGACCCGGTGCTCGTCGCAGAGAATCTTCGACTGGCTCGAAACGCCTTCGACCGGCTGACGGGTCGAGCGGGCGTCGAAGATGTCCTCGACGCGCTCTTCGGCCGGTTCTGTCTCGGCAAGTGAAATTCAAGGTGGCATGGCTCTCAGACAGTGCGGATGTTTCACGTGAAACATCGATCGGGTAAGGGGTCCGCATGCACGACGTTCTGGTGATCGGCGCCGGCCATGCCGGATGCGAGGCTGCGGCTGCCGCGGCGCGCCGCGGTGCGCGCGTTGCCCTGCTCAGCTTCCGGGCCGGGGACGCCGGCCAAATGTCGTGCAACCCGTCGATCGGTGGCGTCGGCAAGGGTCATCTCGTGCGCGAGCTCGATGTCTTCGACGGGCTGATGGCGCGTGCTGCGGATCAAGCCGCAATTCATCGCCGAATGCTCAACCGAAGCAAGGGTCCGGCGGTGTGGGGACCTCGCGTCCAGGCGGATCGAGGGCTGTATCAAGAGGCCGTTGCCGAGCTCCTGGGCGAGTGCGGCGTCGAATCCGTATTCGCGGAGGCGCTTCGCCTAGTCATCCGCGGTGGGAGAATTGCTGGGGTTGAGACGAGCGCGGGAACGTTGCCGTGCCGAGCTCTCGTGATCGCGACCGGCACCTTTCTCGATGCGCGCATGTTCATTGGCGAACAGGTGCTGGAGGGCGGCCGCCGCGGTGAGCGCGCGTCAAACGCTCTCGCCCGGCAAATCCGCGAGATCGGATTGGGGCAGGGGCGGCTCAAGACCGGGACTCCGCCTCGGCTCGATGGCCGGACGATAGACTGGGCACGTCTCGAACAGCAGCCGAGTGATCCGCAACACTGGACGATGTCGGCGCTCGATGACGGAGTAGGCCAACCGCAGCTGCATTGTGCGATCGCTCGAACCAATGAGCGGACCCACGAGATCATCCAGGCGAACTTCGGCCGGTCGCCGCTCTTTGCAGGCGCGATCGAGGGAAGGGGTCCCCGCTATTGTCCGTCCATTGAGGACAAGGTGAAACGGTTCGCCGAGCGGAAGTCACACCACATCTTTCTCGAGCCCGAAGGTTTAGACGATCATCTGGTTTATCCGAACGGCATTTCGACCTCGCTCCCGGCGGATGTGCAGTTGGAATTCGTCCGAAGCATCGAGGGACTTGAGCGCGCCGAGATCGCGCGTCCGGGCTATGCGGTGGAGTATGAGTATGTCGATCCGCGCCGGCTGAATACCACTCTCGAGGTGCGTGACGTGCCCGGCCTGTTCCTCGCGGGCCAGATCAACGGCACGACGGGCTATGAGGAAGCGGCGGCGCAGGGATTGGCCGCCGGCCTGAACGCTTCGGCCGCCGCTATGAGCCTCGATGAAATCCGGTTCGATCGTCGCACGAGCTACATTGGCGTGATGATCGATGATTTGACTCTCCAGGGCGTGAGCGAGCCCTACCGAATGATGACTGCTCGCGCCGAATTTCGGCTGTCGCTGCGCGCCGACAATACCACCTCGCGGCTTGGCGATGCGGCGCTGACGGCTGGTTGTCTGTCCGAGCGGCGGCGCCGCCAGATCGCCGCGCATTTCGCGCTGCGGACAAGTCCGGGTTGGGCGGAAACCGAGGAGGGAAGGGCCGACACGCTCTATTCGCCCTACGTCGAACGGCAGGGCCGAGAGTGGGAAACCGTGCAGCGTGATTCCCGCGTCTGGCTTCCCGAGAGTCTCGATTACGCGGGAATCCCGGGCCTCTCGAACGAGATGGTCGAGCGATTGAGCGTCGCACGGCCGGAGACTCTCGACCAGGCTTCGCGCGTCGTCGGGGTAACGCCGGCGGCTCTGTCGGCATTGTACGTCGCCGCCAAGCGCCGCGCCGCGGCATGATCGATGAGCTCGAGCGGGTCGCGGGGCGGCCCGTTTCACGTGAAACATTCGATCACCTCTGCCGCTATATCGAACTGCTGAGGGCCGAAAACCAACGACAGAATCTCGTGTCTGCCTCGACGCTCGACCGAATTTGGGAACGACATATTCTCGATTCCGCCCAGCTGCTTCGCTTCGAACCGCGGCGCGGCGCTTCATGGGTTGATATTGGATCCGGCGCGGGGCTCCCCGGAATTGTCATCGCATGTCTTGTGGAGGGCCCGATCACACTGATTGAGCCCCGCAAGCTCCGGGCTACTTTTTTGGAATCGGTCGTCAAAGAGCTTGAGCTGAACGCCAAAGTCCTATGCGTGAAGGCCGAGAGAGTTCGCGGCCAATTCGACGTGATAACCGCGCGAGCCGTGGGATCTCTCAGCAAATTGCTGGGGATCACTCACCATTTGTCCACAAAAAAGACGGTTTGGGCGCTTCCGAAGGGTCGCGGCGCGCAATCCGAACTGGCCGATGCGCTGCGCACGTGGCAAGGTGTGTTCCACGTGAAACGGAGTGTCACCGATCCGGAATCCTACATTCTGGTCGGGACAGGGGTGAGGGCGAAATGATCCGCATCGCGGTGGCCAACCAGAAGGGTGGCGTCGGCAAGACCACAACGGCAATCAATCTGGCGACGGCGCTCGCCGCGATTGGCTGGCGGGTCTTGCTCGTCGATCTTGACCCGCAGGGGAATGCTTCGACGGGCCTGGGCGTAGGGGCCTCGCAGCGCACGCGCTCGAGTTACGATGTCCTGATTGGGAGCGCGTCGGTCGTCGAGGCCGCAGTGCCAACACGAGTCCCTCGCCTCGACCTTCTTCCCGCAATCGTCGACCTCTCGGGCGCCGAGATCGAAATGGTCGGCCTCGACGATCGGGCACACCGGCTCGACAAGGCCCTGTGCGCGGCTGGTCCAACCCGCTGGGACATTTGCCTGATCGATTGCCCTCCGTCGCTGGGCCTGCTTACTGTGAACGCGCTGGTCGCGGCCCGCAATCTGCTCGTTCCCCTGCAATGCGAGTTCTTCGCCCTTGAGGGTCTCAGTCAATTGCTGCAGACGGTCGAGCGAATTCGGGTCGCCTTTAATCCCGAGCTGTCGATCCTGGGTGTCGCCCTGACTATGTTCGATCGTCGCAACAATCTTTCCCAGGCCGTCGCCGAAGACGTGCGCGCGTGCCTAGGGCAGGCGGTGTTCGAGACGATCGTTCCGCGCAACGTACGGCTGTCGGAGGCCCCCAGTTATGGGCTGCCGGCGCTGATCTACGATCTTCGCTGTCCCGGCTCGGAAGCCTATGTGCGGCTCGCGCGCGAGCTGATCACGCGCTTGCCCCAACTCGCGGAGGCGGCATGAGCGCCGACCGGCAATCGAGAGGATTGGGCAAGGGACTATCGGCGCTGCTTGGCGATCGACCGGCGGCGTCAGGCGATTCTTCGGCGTCCGCGGGCGGAGTTCGCGAGATCGAAATCAGCCGCATCCGTCCCAACCCGAGCCAGCCGCGTCAGCTGTTCAGCGATGAATCGATCGACGAGCTCGCCCAGTCCATCACCGAGCGCGGCGTGCTTCAACCGATCCTGCTGCGGCCGACCGATGACGGCTTTGAGTTGATTGCGGGAGAGAGGCGGTGGCGCGCTGCCCAGCGCGCACGACTGCACACGATCCCCGCCATCGTTCGAGAGATTGACGCAGACACGACCGCTGAACTTGCTCTCATTGAGAACATTCAACGCGAGGACCTGAATGCGATTGAAGAGGCGGAAGGCTACCGTCAACTGATCGCGCGCCATAGCCATACCCAGGACGGCGTGGCCAAGATTGTCCACAAGTCGCGCAGCCACGTTGCTAACCTATTGAGATTACTAGAACTTCCGGAGAGTGTGCGCCAATCGCTACTGAAAGGCGATATCAGCATGGGGCATGCTCGCGCTGTTGCGTCGGCGCCGGACCCGGAGGCGCTGGCCAGGCAAATCGTCGCGAAGGGGCTTTCGGTCCGGCAGGCGGAGAACCTCGCCTCCCAGGTTCGGCCGGGTGCCGGCAAGGACATCGCGCGGGGCAGCGAGCGGGCCCGCAAGGCGGCGCTCGACGCCGACCGGCTCGCGCTGGAGCGCCAGCTCAGCGATATGCTGGGCGTAAGGGTCCAGGTCGCGCACAAGGGGCAGGGCGGTTCGGTCACGCTGCATTATTCGAGCCTCGACCAGCTCGACATGATCTGTCAGCGGCTCAGCGGAGAGCCGATCTAACGCCGTCCGCGCGCTGCGCGTGCGACCGCCAGCAACTCTTCGCCAAGTGCCTGCTGATCGGGAGCGCGGCTGAACATCAGCTCGCGCTCGAGCCGGCCTGCCCGCTCCGACAGCGTTGCCAAGCCCTTGGCATCCCACAACGCCAGTAGCTTTCCAACCAGCGCTTTATCTTTCCAGAACAGTGACTTGCCGAGAGACGTCATGACACCGTCGAGCGACTCGCCGCGCTCCATTCGAGCGCGCGCCGGGGCAATCATCAGCAGTCGCCGCTGAAGCGACCGGACAACGGGAATCGCCTCCGAGCCGCCAGAGGGCAGGCGCGAAAGTTCGTCCGCCAACTCATCGAGCTCGCCGCTCAGCGCGAGGTCAGCTAGTCGCAGGAAATCCCCCTCCGCGATGCCGGCGCCGATCGCGTCGACTGCATCATGGCCGAGCTCCTTCGGGCTTTGCGGCGACGCGTCGATGAAAAGCGCGAGTTTCTGTAGCTCCTGCGCAGCCAGCCCTTGATCGTTCGCGCACCCTTCGGCGATCCGGGCGGCGACGGACGATCCAATTTTCAGACCGAACCTCCGGCCGACGTCGATCACCATCCTTTCCGCGTCCTGCCCTTCCGGCAAATAGGAGGCGTAAGCCACGGCCTGGGATGAGCTTTCGGCGAGTTTCAGAACTCCTGACGTCTTGCGCAAACCGCCCGCGATCGCGACAACCGGGCTTTCCGCAGCAGGGGCCTCGAGCAATGCTTCGACCCCCGCGGCAATGTCTTCTCCGGCCGGTTCCACCCAGATCGCGCGCTTGCCGCCGAACAGGCTCATCGCGCCCGCTTCATCGGCGAGTGAAGCAGGATCCGATTTCACCGCAGCCGCAGCGACGATGAACTTGCTCGCTCCGAGCGCCTCGATCAGTCGATGCCCCAGCGCGCGCGACTGTGCCTCGTCCGGTCCGTGGAACAGGTAGAAACGAAGCCGCGGATCCGGATGGTCGACCGTCCGGCCGATGCTGGCCTTGGCGACCTTCATTTCCCGGGCGCGGTGCGCGTGGCGTAAAGGCCTAGCCGCGCAACGATCTGATCAGCGACGATGTCGGCGAGCTGCTCGAGCGATGTTTGCTCGGCTGCGACGGTGGCATATTCCGAACTGACGATGTCGATGCCGGCATCTGACCCGGCGGTTGCGTCGAGCAGCACCAGTCCGGTGCTGAGGTTAACGAGCTGGTAGCGCGCTCGTAGCGTGCGGCGTTCGCGCGTCGCGGCCTGGTCGCCGCGGATACCGTAAGCGGTGATATTGTCGTCTAAGACGACATCGAGCCGGTATGCGGCCGTCCCCGACCCGGTTTCACCCATACGGTCGATCAATTTGTTGCGCACCAGCCAGCCCGATTGTCCGGGAATCGGCGCCACCTGGACCGTTCGCAGGACGGAGGCCACCTCGCTGTCGGCTCCGCCGCCGTAGAGCGGGCGCAAGCCGCAGGCCGGGAGAATCAGCAAGCAAAAAACGAGGCCCGCACGCCGCATCATGCGACGATATTCACCAGCCGGTCGGGAACGACAATCACTTTGCGTGGAGCGGCGCCTGCCAGCTGCCGCTGGACCTTGTCGGACGCGAGTGCGAGCGCTTCGGCAGCTTCGCGGTCGAGTCCGCGCGGAGCGGTAAGCGTGTCCCTCAGCTTGCCGTTCACCTGGACGGCTAAAGTCACTTGGTCATCCACCAGAAGCGCCGGATCGAACTCGGGCCAGTCGGCCTCCGCGACCATGCCGGCACCGCCGAGCAGAGCCCAGCTTTCCTCGGCCAGATGAGGCGCCATGGGCGAGATCAGCTTGACGAGGGTCAGCACCGCATCGGCCCGCGTGGACGACGGCGGCGCCTTCTCGATTGCCGTCACCAGCTCGTACAGCTGCGCGACAGCCTTGTTGAATTGAAGCCCGTCGATCGCCTCGCCAACGGCGGCGATCGTCTTGTGAATCTTGCGTTTGAGACCATCGTCCTCCCCGGCACCCTCGGTCTTACTTGTGACCAGTCGCCACACGCGCTGGACGAAACGCGCTGCGCCCTCGATTCCCGCCTCCGACCACTCGAGGTCTCGCTCGGGCGGGCTGTCCGACAGCATGAACCAGCGCACAGCGTCAGCGCCATATTTGGCAAGGATCGGCTCGGGATCGACAGTGTTGCGCCTCGACTTCGACATTTTTTCGACGCGCCCCGGAGTCACCGGGTGCCCGCTTTCAATATGCACCCAGTCGTCGCCGTCCTTGCGCACTTCATCGGGGCTGAGCCAGCTGCCGTCGCCCGCGCGATACGTTTCGTGCGTCACCATTCCCTGGGTGAACAGGCCCTTGAACGGTTCTGCCATGCCGATCTCGCCCAGATGCTGCAGCGCCCGCGTCCAGAAGCGTGCGTAAAGCAGGTGCAGGATCGCATGCTCCACTCCGCCGATATATTGCGCGACCGGAAGCCATTTCTCTGCTTCGGCGCGGTCGAACGGCCGGTCTTTGGGCTGGCTGGCGAAGCGAATGAAATACCAGCTCGAATCGACGAAAGTGTCGAGCGTATCCGTCTCGCGCTCGGCCGGTCCGCCGCAGCTCGGACAGTCGACATGCTTCCACGTCGGATGGCGGTCAAGTGGATTGCCAGGCTTGTCGAAATCGACGTCTTCCGGAAGCACGACCGGCAGCTGATCGCGGGGCACCGGCACCGGCCCACACTTTGCGCAGTGGATGATCGGAATCGGCGTGCCCCAATAGCGCTGACGCGACACGCCCCAGTCGCGGAGGCGGTACTGGACCGTGCCCTTCCCCCAACCGGCCTCCTCGGCGCGGCGGATCACGTCGGCGATCGCCTGTTCGGTAGTAAGGCCATCGAGGAAGCGCGAGTTGACGGCGACTCCGGTGATGACATCGGCCTCGCCGACTACCGGCTGCGACGCTTCGTCGATGCTCGCCGCCACGACGCGTTTGATCGGCAGTCCGTATTTGGTCGCGAATTCGAAATCGCGCTGGTCGTGGCCGGGTGACCCGAAGAGCGCGCCAGTGCCGTAATCCATCAAGACGAAGTTGGCTATATAGACCGGCACGCGCTGTTCCGGGTCGAGCGGGTGGACCGCCTCGACCGCTGTGCGACAGCCCTTCTTTTCGGCCGCCTCGATCTCCGCCAGGCTGGTCCCGCCGCGCTGACATTCGGTGATGAACTCGGCG
Organism: Pseudomonadota bacterium; assembly: GCA_046731955.1. Lineage (GTDB taxonomy): Bacteria > Pseudomonadota > Alphaproteobacteria > Sphingomonadales > Sphingomonadaceae > Sphingomicrobium. The sequence goes on from JBKPMC010000006.1 coordinate 41,738, forward strand.
GCTTCTGGGTCACTCTTCGCGACCGCTTGAGCGATTGGGTGGCCGGCCGCGATTGCGACGAAGCTCGCTCCGAAAATCGTGTCCGGCCGGGTGGTGAACACCTCGACATCGCCGACTGAATCGACCGGTTCGGCGAGGCGGAAGCGAAATTGCAGTCCGCGGCTCTTGCCGATCCAGTTCTCCTGCATCAGCCGGACTTTCTCGGGCCACTGGTCCAACCCTTGAAGCCCTTCGAGCAGCTCATCAGCGAACTGGGTGATCTTGAGGAACCATTGGGCGAACTTGCGCCGTTCGACCGGCGCTCCCGAGCGCCACCCCATGCCGTCGATCACCTGTTCGTTGGCGAGCACGGTCATATCGATCGGGTCCCAATTGACCTCGCTTTCCTTTCGGTAGACCAGCCCCGCTTCGAACAGGTCGAGGAAGAGCGCCTGCTCCTGGCCATAATAAGCGGGATCGCAAGTCGCGAACTCGCGCGACCAGTCGAGCGCGAAGCCAAGCCGCTTCAACTGCTCGCGCATCACTTCGATATTGTGCCAGGTCCATTCGCCAGGATGGACCTTGCGCTCCATCGCCGCATTCTCGGCCGGCATTCCGAAAGCGTCCCAGCCCATCGGGTGGAGTACCTCGTGGCCCTGCATCCGCCGGTAGCGGGCGATCACGTCGCCCATCGTATAGTTGCGAACATGGCCCATGTGGATGCGCCCCGAGGGATAGGGAAACATCTCGAGCACGTAGGTTTTCGGCTTGGCGCTAGCACTGTCGGCGGCGAAGGAGCGCGCCTCCTCCCAGCGCGCCTGCCAGCGGCGGTCGGCCTCTTTCGGGTCGAAACGCCCGGTCATGATCGCATCAGGCTAGCCGCGGACGGAGGCGCGGCGCAGGTCGCGGGCCCTCGTCAAAATGATGTCCTCGAGCTTCTGGACCGTCGCCGCTGCGACCGGCGCGTCGACCCACGCCCCATTCTGATTGACCTGCCGCGAAGCGGCAACGCGCAGAGCGTCGGCGCGCAGATCCTGGTCGAGGATCGAGACCGTCAGCTTGACCCGCTCGCCCGGCGCCTTGGGGTTGGCGTACCAATCGGTGATGATCACGCCGCTGTTCGCATCTGCTTGGAGCAGCGGCGCAAACGAAACCGTGTCGATCGCAGCGCGCCACAAATAGCTGTTGACGCCGATCTGCGTGACTCGTGAGGGTGCGAGCTGCGAGGGAACATTGCGGTTCTTCGCGCAGCCGGTGCTCGCCAGTGCGAAAACCAGAAGCGCGGCAGCGGATGTTTTCAGGCGGGTCATCGGCGGTCCTTGGGAGGAAATTCGGTCTCGCCGCGTTATAGATAGTCGAAGCCCGCCCGCAAGCATGTCCCGCTCCGGGTCAAAGTTGTTGTGACTCGGCAACAGGAGTCGAATGAATCGATTCCGCTCATGGAACCTTCAGCTTCCTGCGACTATATCGACTCACGAACAGGGAGTTCGTCTGCGTTGTTAAACTTTGCGAACCGGAAGGAAGCCAGGCTGCTTGCGGCGTTAGCCGCGGGCGGTCTTGTCCTGAGTCCGGCTTTCGCAGCAAGCACGCAGAAGAAGCAGCCTCCGGCAGTTTCGCTGAGCTTCGACCCGATTTCCTCCTTCACGCCGGCGAACGCCGATCCTAAGCTGGCTGCTTCCCTTGCGGGGCGCAGCCTGTCGCTCACGGATTTCAAGTTCACGCCCGCCCCAGCGAAGGGTAGGCCGTCGCAGGTGCGAGTCGCCATTCGTGCGCGGACGAGCGCCCCCGCTCCGGCTCAACTGACGGACGCGACCGGGCAGACGGCGGCGGTCAACGCACTGACTCCGACCAGCTACAATCTCGGGGTTGCTGTCGGCTGGCGCCGATTCGCGGTTTCGGGTGACGTCGCCAAGGTCAAGGACGCCGATCCGGCGATTGGCGGACGTGAGAGCGCCATCGTCGGCGTCAGCTACTCTCTGAAGCGTTTTACCGGCCGAGTTGCGGTCGGCGCAGAGCGGACGGAAGGACATCCGCTTCCGGCTCTCCGCAAGGGCGACAATTACTCGCTCGACGTGGGCGGCTCCTATGCTCTCTCCAAGGGCGTCGCCCTGACCGGCGGTGTTCGCTACAACATCGAGCGCGACCGCCTGTCGGCGCTGCAGGACGAGCGCCGCGACAGCCAGGCGGTCTACGTCGGCACCGCGCTCAAGTTCTAAACGCGTCGATCCCCGCCCAACCGATAAAGCCAAGGCGCGACAAGCGCCGGAAGCGGCGTTCGTCCATGCCCCCCAAAGCAAAAAGCCTGCGCCCAGAGAGGCGCGCGAATGCGGCAGCGCGCATAAGCGGAATCGGCTGCCAATCAGGATGGCTGCGTGTCGGATAGATCGGCGAAAGCAGGATCAGCGGGGCGCGCATAAGAAGGGCTCGGCGCAGCTCTCGAATGTTGTGGACCCGCACGCCACCGCCACGTGCCTCCTCGATGAGGCTGATCGCCTTTCCTGCCGTGAGCCCGCGCAATCGACGCAACAGCCGGCGCCGTTCGCCCGCCGGCAAGTCGTGGAGAATGACCAGCACGCCGCTGCCGCGTGGCAGGTGGCGCACCGCGGGCCACAGCGCCTCGCCCAGGCGTGCATCGGCGACGAGCCACTGGCGCGGCATGGTCTGGCGGGCAGTCATGGCGCTTCCTATAGCGCGCGCTCATGAGCCGCGCCGCAGACCGCCGCCAGCAGATCCTCGACGGCATTGCCGCCGCCGCCAAGCTCGCCGGGCGCGACCCTGCGGAGGCGCAGCTGATCGCCGTCAGCAAGGGCCGTTCAGTCGATGAGATCGAGGAGTTGATCGAGGCTGGCCAGCGAGACTTCGGGGAGAATCGGGTGCAGGAGGCGCTGGGCAAGTGGCCAGCGCTAATCGCCAAGCATCCCGACGTGCGGCTCCACGACATCGGCCGCCTGCAATCCAACAAGGCCGCGGAAGCGGTCAAATTGTTCGACGCGATTCATTCGGTCGACCGCCGCTCCCTTCTCAAGGCTCTGTCTAAGGAGGCGGCGAAAGCCGGTCGATTCCCGCCGGTCTATGTGCAGGTCAACATCGGTGAGGAGGAGCAGAAAGGCGGATGCGCGATCGGCGAGGTCGGTGAGCTCGTCGATGCGGTGCGCGCGTCGCCCCTTCCGCTGGCTGGCCTTATGGCCATCCCACCGCTCGGGGTCGACCCAAGCCCCTATTTCGCCATGCTTGCGAAACTTGCCCGGCGCCATGACGTCACAGGCTTAAGCATTGGAATGTCTCAAGATTACAAGTCGGCGGTCATGCTAGGCGCAACGGCGGTCCGAGTCGGAACGGCACTGTTCGAAGACTGATGCGAAATCTCGAAGCAATCATCTTCGACTTTGATGGTGTGCTTCTCGAAAGTGAGTTCGAGGGCAACAAACAGCTCGCCGAGCTTCTGACCGATCTCGGCCATCGCACCAGCGTGGAAGAAGCGCTCAAGCACTATGTCGGCCTCGCGGGCCAGCAGTTCATCGAGGCGGTGGAAGCGCGGATTGGCGAGCCACTTCCGTCGGAGTTCTACGAGCGGCGTAAGGAGCAAGGCATTCGAGCTCTGCGCGAAGGAGTCCGCGCGGTAGTCGGAGCGGTCGATTTCGTGCGCTCGCTTCCGCCGGCGCTGCCGAGGGCCGTCGCCTCGTCGAGTTCGACGCGTTGGATCCGCGGCCATCTCGACCATCTGGGTCTCGCCGACGCATTCGGCGACCACATTTATAGCGGGCGTGAGCATGTCGAGCGTGGCAAGCCGGCGCCTGATCTCTATTGGCACGTGGCCGAGCAACTGGGGGCTGACATCACGCGAATCGTAGTCATCGAGGATTCGGAGGTCGGCGCAACCGGCGCCGTGGCGTCAGGCGCGAGGGTCATCGGCCTTGCCGCGGGAGCGCATTGCCTGGATGGACATGATGCGGTGTTGCGCTCCCTGGGCGTGCAGGACATCGCCTATAGCTTCGACGACGTGCGGAGGCTGATCGGCCTAAATTAGGTGCCCGCTCTTCCTGCGCTTGGTCGCAAGATAGTCGGCATTGTGCGGGTTGATGGGCATATGGTGAGCAACGCGTTCGACGATTTCGATTCCGGCAGCCTCGAGCCCGGCCACCTTGTTCGGATTGTTCGTGAGCAACCGCACTTCGTCGAGCCCCAACGCACGCAACATGGCAGCCGCATGGCCATAGTCGCGTTCATCATCGGCGAAGCCGAGGCGACGGTTCGCGTCCACCGTGTCCAGGCCCCGATCCTGGAGCGCATATGCGCGCAGTTTGTTGGCGAGGCCGATGCCGCGGCCTTCCTGTCGAAGGTACAGCAACACCCCGCCGCCCGAGGCGCCGATGATCCTCAGCGCTTCCTTGAGCTGCGGTCCGCAATCGCATTTCAGCGACCCGAACACATCGCCGGTCAGGCATTCGCTGTGCAGGCGCACCAATGGCGGCTTCCCGCCGAACGCGCCGACGACCAGCGCGACATGCTCCTGCCCGTCGTCGGATGCACGAAACGCCACGATCTGCGTGTCGGGCATGTCTTCCAGGGGAAGGCGGGCACGCGCGACGATCTCAACCTCCGGGGTCCGGTTCTCGCGGGCGATCTCTTCGGCCGAAACTGACACCGACACATGATCAGGATCGACCAGCCAGAGCGCCGGCAGCAAACCTGCCGAGCGGGCGAGCGCCAGCGCGCCCTTTGCGGTTTCCGCGCAGCCGCAGGGCACTGGCTGAAGCGGGCCCATCGGCCCACGATCGAGATCCCGGCCCGGATCGGCGAGCGCCAGCGCCGTTTCAGCGTCGAGCCAGTCCGCGCGCTCGATCAGCACCGGCTGAGCGGGATCCGCCGCGTGCCTAAGGTTGGCGAGGGAAAGGGCGGCCGCGCGTTCGCCGCTGATCAGCAGCATTGCTTCGCGATCGGGGTCGACGACATGGAGGAGCTCCGGTGTTGCAGTCTCGACGGACAGCACTGCGACCGGCGTCTCGCCTTCGATCCTCACGGACCGTCCGGCGCGCAAGGTGGCTATGGCCCGGCGGATCGGCGGGTCGCTTGTCAAACCCCGATCTCGCAGATGAGCGGTACATGGTCCGACGGCCGCTCCCAGTTGCGGCAGGGCTCGAGCACCTCATGTGCGGCGAGATGGCCGGAAAGCTCGGGAGACGCCCACATATGGTCGAGCCTGCGCCCGCGGTCGTTTCTGGTCCAGTCGGGCGAGCGATAGCTCCACCAGGTAAAGCAGCGTTGGGGCGCCGGGAAGAACCGTCGGCCGACGTCGATCCAGTCATGCGCCTGCCGTAGCCGGGTGAGCGCCTCGACCTCGACCGGCGTATGGCTGACCACCGACAGCAGCGCCTTGTGGCTCCAGACGTCGCATTCGAGCGGGGCGACGTTGAAGTCGCCGACGATGATGGTCGGCTCGCTGAGCACTTCCGACCAGCGGGTCATGCGGTCGATGAAATCCAGCTTCTGACCGAACTTGGGGTTCTGCTCGCGGTCAGGGATATCGCCCCCCGCCGGGACATAGACATTCTCCAGCCGGATCCCGCATTCCAGCCGGACGCCGACGTGCCGCGCCTCGCCATTGTCCTGCCAGTCCTGCTTTCCAGGGTCCTTGAGCGGGACGCGGCTCAAGATCGCAACGCCATGATGCATTCGCTGACCGTTCAGCTGTTGGTGGACATAGCCATGCTGCCGGAAGAGATCGGCCGGGAAGCTGGTGTCGAGCACCTTGGTCTCCTGAAGGCACAGGATGTCCGGCTGCTGCTCAGTGATCAGCCGCTCGACCAGGCCGGTGCGCGCGCGCACCGAATTGATGTTCCACGAGGCGATTTTCAGCCGCTTGCTCACGTCCCGCGCTTAGCCTGTCAAACTCCATATGAAAAAGGCCCTCGCTCCGGGGGCATGGAGCGAGGGCCGACCAAGCGTTCGTCACGCAAGGGATTCCGCGACCCCGGGTAACAGGGGGAAACCCCGGGTACTTGCGGAATCGATAGTCTATTTAGGAACTCGCGCCTGTCATTGCGATGAACGGGTCGCAATATGAAACTTTTTTAATCTCAGGATTTTTTCGGCTCGGCGAATGTGAATGCGCTCTCCGGGACGGCCACGTTGTAGCGCACGTTCGAGAGCTTCACGGTCGTTCGCTTGTTCTGCGCGTCGATCGCCGTCCAGCCGTAGAGCTGCAGGCCGCCGGGCGCGGAAGGGCTGCGCAGAAAGACGAGAACGATCGATCCATATTGCGCGGGGTCGCGCGCGCTCACGGTAACGACACGCGGATCATCGCCCGGAACTATCTGGGCGCGCCCCTTGAGGTCGGGCGATCCCGACAGCAGCACGCCGAGAGGCGTGCGACCTAGTGGCCAACTCGACTTCTGGCCCACCTGATAGTCAAGGAAAGTCAAAGTCTTGCCGTCGGCCACGAGTAGAAGATCGCCGCTGCCATATTGAAAGCGCACCTTGCCCGGGCGTTTGAGCTGCAGGTTCCCCGCCGCCGAACGCCCGCGTTGATCTGTCTGCACAAAATTGGCGGTCATCGTCTTGACCGAGCTGATATGCTCCCTGAGTTTGGCCATGTCCGGTGCCTCCGCGGCGGCCGCGGGCGCCGCAGCGACGATCATCGCCGCCGGAAGGAGCGCGCGCGCGAGGCTGGTCGTGAAACTCATCTCGAAACTCCTGGGGATTCGCGCCGCGAACTGGCGTTTGCCCATTGAATGCGGTCTGAACCTTGCAGTCCCCTTCCGTTCAGGCGGCAAGCGGTTCAGATTGGGTGCCCGTCCGGGTCGATCAGCACCTCGCGGCGCCCGACGTGATCGGGTTGACCGACGAGACCTTCCTTTTCCATGCGTTCGATCAGGCGTGCCGCGCTGTTGTAGCCGACCCGCAGCTGGCGCTGGAGGTACGACGTAGAGGCCTTCTGGCTTTCGGCCACGATTTGCACAGCCTTGCGGTACAATTGTGTTTCGGCGTCGTCCTCGCCGGTCGGCTGGCCGTCGAACAGATAGCCGCCGTCCTCGGGCTCTTCGGTGACGGCCTGGACATAGTCGGGTGAGCCTTGCTTGCGCCAATGCTCGGCGACGGCCCGAACCTCCTCGTCGGTGACGAACGGTCCGTGGACACGGATGATCTGCTTGCCGCCCGGCATGTAAAGCATGTCGCCCTTGCCCAGCAGCTGTTCGGCGCCCTGCTCTCCGAGGATCGTGCGGCTGTCGATCTTGCTCGTCACCTGGAAACTGATCCGCGTCGGCAAGTTCGCCTTGATAACGCCGGTGATCACGTCGACTGACGGCCGCTGCGTCGCCATGATCAGGTGGATGCCGGCCGCCCGCGCCTTCTGTGCCAGCCGCTGGATCAGGAATTCGACCTCCTTGCCGGCAGTCATCATCAGGTCGGCGAGCTCGTCGACCACGACGACGATCTGCGGCAGCACGTCATAGTCGAGCTCTTCGACCTCATAGACCGGTTGGCCGCTGTTGGCGTCGTAGCCGGTCTGCACACGGCGGCCGAGCTTGGAGCCTTTGGCCTTGGCTTCGCGGACCTTGGCGTTGAAGCTCGGCAGCGCGCGGACCCCGAGGTTCGCCATCATCCGATAGCGCTCCTCCATTTGCTCGACGGTCCATTTGAGTGCTCGGATCGCCTTGCCGGGCTCGGTCACCACCGGAGCGAGCAGGTGCGGAATGTCGTCGTACATGCTGAGCTCGAGCATCTTTGGGTCGATCATGATGAGTTTGCACTCGTCGGGCCCGAACCGGTAGAGCAGCGACAGGATCATGCAGTTGAGGCCCACCGACTTGCCCGATCCGGTGGTGCCGGCGACGAGCAGGTGCGGCATCGGGGCGAGGTCGGCGATCACCGGGTCGCCGGAAATATTCTTTCCCAGGATCAGGGGCAGGGACATGTTCTGATCCTCGAACGCCTGGCTGCCGATCAGCTCACTGAGCGAGACCATCTCCCGCTTGGGGTTTGGAAGCTCGATCCCGATGACGCTGCGTCCGGGAATCGTCGCCACACGAGCGGAAAGCGCGGACATGTTGCGCGCAATGTCATCAGCGAGCTGAATGACCCGGCTCGCCTTGATCCCGCTCGCGGGCTCGAGCTCGTACATCGTGACCACCGGACCAGGACGGACCTCGACGATATCGCCGCGGACGTGAAAGTCCTCGAGCACCGATTCGAGCAGGCGTGCATTGCGCTCGAGCCCCGCGCGGTCGATCTGCTGCTTGCCCTTCTCCGGCGGTCGGGCGAGCAGCTCGAGCGTCGGCAGCTGGTAGCTGTCACCGAGCGCAAGTCCTGGCTGCGCCCGCGATTTGCCCGACAGTCCGCGGCCGGCCGGAACGACCGGTTTCGCCGGCTCAGCGACTGCAACGGTCGGGCGAGGCCTGGGTGGAGCTACCGGCTTTGGCCGATCGTCCCGAAGCTCGGTGCTTCTGGGCTTCGCCTGCCGTTCGCGGGGCGTGCGGCGCAGCAGCCCTGACAGCCAGCCCTTCTCGTCCGGATTCAGGCCGAGCGCGAGATAACCGAGCACCAAACCGCCGAGCGCGAGAAGAAGGAGCACGGTCAGGCGGGCCGGTCCGGCGACGGATGGATTACGAATAAGGTCGAGCCCAGAATCCACCCCATAAGCGGCGGCAAGGCCAAGCGCTCCGCCCCATCCACCGGGCAGGCCGGATACTGCTGAACCGCTAAGCAAGCCGAGCGCCGTACCAAGCAGCACTGCCCCAACGGCAGCGATAAGCAAACGGCGGCCCATCGATCCGGCGCGTTGAAGGCGCATCATCCTCAGGCCGGAAATGGCAATCACGGGCAGGAACAGGACGGAGCCCAGACCGAACATCAGGAGCAGCCCGTCGCTGGCATAAGCGCCGGAGCTACCGAGCCAGTTCGCGGGCGGGCCCCCGGCGGCAGTGCTCAGCGAAGGGTCCGTCGGCTTGTGCGTGGCAAGCGCCAGCGCGCCGGCTAGGCTGACCGCAAGCAGCAAGGCACCCCATGTGCGCCTCGCCAGGCGCCGCATCGAATCGCGCAGCGCGTCGCGCCAGTCTGGCGCAAGTTCGCGCTTCGGCGCGCGCGTGGCTACGGTAGCCATGTCCACCCCCCGGAAATCACCTGGCGAAGAATCCTCCACGCGGACTCGTCGGTCAAGCGAACTTCTTGGCGTGAATGCGCCGAACGGAGTAGGGCCGCGTCGATGGACCGGGCGGACGTGATCATCTTCGGCGGCGGAATGATCGGCCTCGCACTCGCGTCGGCGCTCGATAGCAGCGGCGTTTCGGCGATTCTGGTCGATCCTGCCGACCCGACGCCAAGGAGCGAAGCTGCGTTCGACGGCCGCACCAGCGCCGTTTCTTCCAGCTCGATGCGGATGTTGAAAACGATCGGCGTTACCGATCACCTGCCGCAGCCGGGGAACCCGATCTGGCGGATCGCCGTCGCCGACGGCCTGGAACCTGGCGGTCTCCACTTTGATCCGGACGATGGCGAACCGCTCGGCTGGATGCATGAGAACCGGCACCTGCGGGCCGCCTTGCAGGCGCGCGCCGAAGCCGGGCCGAACAGCTGGTTGTTGTGGAAATCGCGCGTCACCAATGTAGAACGCGGCGATCACGGTGTCATTGTCGCGCTGGAAGACGGCCGCAAGCTTCGCGCACCGGTGCTGATCGCCGCAGACGGACGCAACTCGGCGACCCGCGAGGCCGCGGGCATCCGCATCGCCCGCTGGAAGTACGATCACCAAGCGATAGTCTCGGTGCTGCGTCACGAGCGCGGGCACGAGAATGTCGCCTACGAGATTTTTTATCCTACAGGTCCCTTCGCACTTCTGCCGATGACGGACGATTCTGGCGGGCATCGCTCGGCGATCGTCTGGTCGGTTGCGCAAGAGGACGCGACCGGCTGGCTGTCGCTGAACGACGAGGATTTCGCCGGCGAGGCCGAGGCGGCGATGGGCGGCTTTCTGGGCAAGATCGAAATGCTCGCGCCGCGCTCCTCCTATCCGCTCGGCTTTCATCATGCGGCGCAGATCACAGCGAAGCGCCTCGCACTGCTCGGCGATTCGGCGCATGCGATTCACCCGATTGCCGGCCAAGGGCTGAACCTCGGGTTCCGCGACGTCGCGGCGCTCGCCGAGGTTCTGGTCGAAGGCGCCCGGCTAGGACTTGACCTCGGCGACAGCCAATTACTCGACCGCTATCAGCGCTGGCGCTCGCTCGACGCGCTTTCTGTCGCCTTTGCCACGGACAGTTTGACGCGAGTCTATGGTGTGCCGGGCCGCACCGCCTCGGCGGTCCGTCGCTTCGGAATGGGTCTGATCGACCGAATCTCGCCGATCAAGAACCGGCTGATGAGCGAGGCACGCGGCACTAGCGGCGACCTTCCGCTCCTGCTGCGGGGATTGCCGATCTAATTACTGCAACGTCGGCTCGATCTCGGTGCCGCCATTCACCGCGGCGCGGTGAAACTGCATCAACTGGACCAGCAGATCCGCCCGGCTCGCGAGGTCCGGCTCCTCGAGCAGCGCCTGTTTCGCGCCGACGTCGAAAGGCGCGACCTGGGCAATTGCGTTGACCAGCATCTCGTCGTCGAGCCGACTGACCGCGTCCCAATCGACGGCCAGGCCCATCGCATTGCCGAGACGGCGGGCCTCCCGCTCGACCTCCGCGCGCTGGCCCAGTGACAGCGGCGGCGGTTCGCCATCGTCGAACGATTCGATGTCCACATCCGCACAGCGGTAGGATGCGTCCCCCGCCGCCTCGCTGATCAGCCGGAAGCGGTTGGTGCCGAGCAGAACGATGTTGAACCGCCCGTCCTCGAGCTCCTCGATCCCCACCAGCTCGCCAACGCAGCCGACACCGTAAAGGGGCGCCTGATTATCGTCGTCGAGGCGCAGCGGCTGAATCATCGCGATCCGTCCCGGTCCGTCGATCGCGTCGCGCACCATCTCGCGATAGCGCGGCTCAAAAATGTGCAATGGCAGCTGCGAACGTGGGAAAAGAATCGCTCCGGGAAGCGGAAATAGCGGAACCCGGAGCACCCGGCTCATGTGAAGAGCACGGCCGAGAGTCGCCGGCGCTGCGCGCTCGACCAGGGGTCCTCGAGCCCTTGCGCTTCGAGCAGCTGGAGAAAGCGCTTCCTTGCCGCGCCCTCGTTCCATTCGCGATCCCGCTTTACGATCTCGAGCAAGGCATCGGCGGCGGCATCGCGATCGCCCGCTGCCATCTTGGCGGCGGCGAGCTCGAATCGCGCTTCATGGTCGTCGGAATTTGCGGCGAGCCTGGCCTCGAGTGCGCTAGTGTCGGCAGCTGGCGCGGCCGATGCCACTTCGAGCGCGGCGCGGGCCCGAGCGACCTCCGATCTCTTGGAAAGGTCAGGTGGCAGGTCGTCGAGTATTTCGCGGGCTTCCTGATTCTCACCGGCTGCAATAAGCGCGCGCACCAGGCCGCCGATCGCCTCGGGATTGTCGGGCGCCATGTCGCGGATCTGGCGAAACACCGACACGGCGCGCGGTCCGTCGCCTTCGGTCAGGATCTGCTCGCCCATGGCGATCAGCGGCTCGACCTCCGCCTCCGCCGCTGCGCCCTCGACCTCGACCTCGACCTTGAGCTGGGCAAGCAGCTGGTCGAGCACGCGCTTCAACTGGCCCTCGGTCCGGTAGTTGGAGAGGTCCGCGACGGGCTGGCCGCGGTAGATCGCATAGACGGTCGGGATGGACTGGATGCGAAACTGCGCCGCGAGCAACTTATCCTTGTCGACGTCAATCTGCGCGAGGCTAACTCCTTTACCGGCATAGTCTGCCGCAACCTTTTCGACCACCGGTCCGAGCTGTTTGCTTGCGGCGGATCGCTGGGAGGAGAAGTCGACGAGTATTAGCGAGGTCATCGAAGGCTGGATGACCTCCTGCTCGAAGCGCTCGATCGATTCGCGCTCGGCTTCGCTGAGACCAAGGGTCGCCACGACTTGCTTTTTCGCTCCCTTTACATGCGACTACGGCGGTCCATATGGCCGGGTACGGCGGCGGCCACAAGCTATTGACCGCGCCCTTGCGGGACTGCCGCGCACCATGCTAGGCGCCCGCCTCACCTCCGCCGGAGAGCGCTGCGATGCGCGCGCCGGCGTCAACTCAGAGCGGGCGTAGCTCAGGGGTAGAGCACAACCTTGCCAAGGTTGGGGTCGAGGGTTCGAATCCCTTCGCCCGCTCCAGTTTCCGTACTATCCCAACGTTCAATTTCGTACCGGCTCGCGCTCGCTCATTCGATGATCGGTAGCGCCGTGCCCGCGGGGCCTTTTTTCCCCGCCCCTCCAGGCCTGGCGCGGCGCGGTGCTGCCAAAATTACAGAATCGTCACTTCCCGCACGCGGCTCGGAAAGGCGTATAAGGCCATTGCGGCGATGGCGGCTGGTCGAGTCCCCCTCGAATCCGGCCCAAAAGGGTAACAACCATCGAACGTCAGGGAGCCGCACATGCGAATTGGATTCATCGGCCTTGGGCATATGGGCAGCGGGATGGCCGCACGCCTCGTCAAGGCCGGCCATGAGGTCACCGTCTACAATCGCACGCGGGCGAAGGCCGAGGAATTTGCCTCCGCACACGGCGCGAAGGTCGCCGGAAGCATCACAGATGCGTGCCACGGCGACGCGGTGTTCACCATGCTCGCAAATGACGAGGCGGTCAGTGACGTGGTCTTCGGAGACAGCGGCATTCTGGCGAGCTTGCCGAGAGGCGCCATCCACATTTCTTCCAGCACAATCAGCGTTGACCTCTCGGCGAAGCTCGAAGCGACACATGCCAAGGCCGGACAGCGATATGTCGCCGCGCCGGTGCTGGGACGCCCCGATCGGGCGGCCGAGGGCCAATTGTTCATCATGGCAGCCGGAGCCCCGGCCGCCCTGGCGGCCGTCACGCCGCTCCTGGATGCGGTAGGACAGCGGACGGTCTCGTTCGGGGACAGGGCGAGCCATGCGAATGTCGTTAAGCTGAGCGCCAATTTCCTCTTCGCAACGGTGTTCGAATCGCTCGGCGAGGCCATTGCGCTGATCGATCGAGCCGGAATCGACAAGCACCAATACGTCGACTTCCTGACCTCGACGATGTTCGGGGCGCCCGCATACAAGGTCTATGGCGCGCTGGTCGCGGCAGACGAGGAGCCGCCCGTCGGCTTTGCCGCTCCGCTCGGCTTCAAGGACATCCGGCTGGCTCTGGCCGCGGCCGATACGCTGCGTGTGCCGATGCCCTTTGCCAGCGTACTTCACGACCGCTTCGTCGAGCTGCTCGCCACTGGCGGCGACGATCAGGACTGGTCGGCCGTCGGCCGGATGGCGCTGCGCGACGCGGGCGAGCCTATCGCTGCCGAACCCGTTCCCGCCGAATGAGGAAACAGGGAGACGGCGATGACCACCCAAGTTCACCAAGCAACGACAAAAGGGAGAATATGATGAAAGCCGACCAGACCCTGATCCTGCGCAACGAAGAACTGGGAACGCCGACGGACCTGTCGAGCGACGCCGTCCGCGACATTTCGGCCGCCCTCAAGGCGCTGCTCGCCGACGTGTTTGCGCTCTATCTCAAGACCAAGAACTACCACTGGCATATGTCCGGTCCGCATTTCCGCGACTATCATCTGCTGCTCGATGAGCAGGCGACGCAGATCTTCGCCATCACCGACGATATCGCGGAGCGCGCGCGCAAGATCGGCGGATCGACGCTGCACTCGATCGGCGAGATCAGCCGGCTTCAGCGGCTCGAAGACAATGACGAAGAATATGTGACTCCGCGCGACATGCTGGCCGAGCTGCGCGATGACAACAAACGGCTCGTCTCCGAGATGCGGCGGACGCACGAGGTTTGCGACGAATATAATGACGTGGCGACCGCCAGCCTGATCGAGGTCTGGATCGACGAGGCTGAGCGGCGGACCTGGTTCCTCTATGAGTCGACGAGGACAACAGAAGGCTGATCACCCTGAGAGAAAGGGAAGGAGCGCTACACCTCAAAAAAAACAGCGGGAGGAGGACATGGCAACACGCACGCGAACCCGCAGGAGTTCCTTGCTCCTGCATCCGCCGTTTGTGTCGGCCGGAGCGGCGGTTCTGATTGCCGCCTTCGTGACCGATTATATGTATTACACCACGTCGCTCATGCAGTGGGCCAACTTCTCGGCCTGGCTAATTGCGGGTGGCCTGGTGCTCGCGCTGGTCGCCTCGATCTTCCTCCTGATCGACGTGCTGTTGGGCCATGCCGGCGCGCTCCATCGGCTTGAGTTCATCGGGCTTGTGGCGGTGGTCGTCCTTTCGATCTTCAATATCCTGATCCACAGCCGCGACGCCTGGACTTCGGTCGTTCCGTCGGGGATCATCATCTCGGCCATCTGCGCCATCCTGCTTCTCGTCATGAGCTTTCGCGGATGGACCGTGACCGAGCCCCGCGTGGAAGGAGGCCGGTAATGAACCGCTCCGCACTTCGCGCCGCGAGCGCGCTGATCGCAGTCTCCGCCCTTGCCGCTTGTAGCGGCGAGAAGGGCGGAGACCCGATGAAGCAGTACGGGCCCAATCCCTTCCTGCCTGAGCCTGAGCAATATCTGCTCCCTCCCATGAGTGTCCCTGAGGCGATTGGCTGGAATCCGGGTGAGACTCCAACCGTCCCGGCCGGCCTCAAAATCCAGGCGATGGCCACCGGGCTCTTACACCCGCGTATTGTTTATGCCCTGCCTAATGGGGACATCCTGGTCGTCGAGAGCAACGGCCCCGGAACCAAGCCCTATCGTCCCAAGGATTATATTCAGGGCAAAGTGAAGGCGATCGCCGGTGCGGCCCAGAAAGGCGGCAACCGCATAACCCTGCTGCGCGACGCCAACGGTGACGGAGTGCCGGAGCTGAAGACGATCCTGATCGACAAGCTTCATTCGCCTTACGGCGTCGCGTTCGTCGACGGCACGCTCTATGTAGCCAACACCGACGCGATCATCGCCTTTCCGTTCACTCCGGGCCAGACCAGGATTACCGCGCCGGGCGTCAAGGTGGCCGACCTTCCGGCGGGGCCGATCAACCACCACTGGACCAAGTCCATGGTCGCCAGCCCCGACGGCTCGAAGCTCTATGTCGGCGTCGGCTCGAACAGCAACATCACCGAGAACGGGTTCGACGTTGAGGAAGGCCGCGCCTCGATGTACGAGGTCGATCGGTTGACGGGCGCCAAACGCATCTATGCGAGCGGCACCCGCAATCCGACCAACCTCGCGATCCAACCGGGAACCGGGACTCTGTTCGCGGTCGTCAACGAGCGAGACGAGATCGGACCCGACCTTGTGCCTGACTATCTGACCTCGGTGAAGGAGGGCGCCTTCTACGGCTGGCCGTACAGTTACTGGGGCCAGCATGTCGACGTGCGCGTCCATCCGCAAAAGCCGGAGATGGTAGCCAAGGCGATCAAGCCGGACTATGGCCTCAGCTCGCACGTGGCGACGCTCGGCGTTGCGTTCAGCCAGGGCGAAACACTGTCGCCGCAATTCGCCAATGGCGCGTTCGTCGGCGAGCACGGCAGCTGGGACCGCAAGCCCCTGAACGGCTACCAGGTGATCTTCGTGCCGTTCGTCAACGGACGGCCGAGCGGAATGCCGATTCCGGTCGTCACCGGCTTCCTCGCCGCGGACAATAAGAGTGTACGCGGGCGGCCCGTCGGCGTCGGCCTCGACAGGACCGGAGCGCTGATCATCGCCGATGATGTGGGCAATGTCGTGTGGCGGGTAAGCTCCGCAGCACCACGGCCGGGAGCCTGAAAGGAACAACAATGACCGAACAAGCCGAGCTCGCCCGTCCGGAAACGGGCGCGACGATCCAGACCGTGAATCCCGCGACGGGAGAACCCGGGAAAAGCTACCGGGAGACCTCGCTCGACGAGGCGCTGGCGTCGGCCAAAGCGGCGCGCGCTGCGTTCCTCGATTGGCGCCGGACCAGCTTCGCCGAGCGGAGCGCAGTGATGCACAAGGCCGCGCAGATCCTGCGCGCACGCAAGGATGAGTTCGCGCGGCTGATGACCGAGGAGATGGGCAAGACGTTTGACGACGGCCGAGCCGAGGTCGAAAAGTGCGCGTTTAACTGCGACTGGTTCGCCGACCATGCCGAGGAATATCTCTCCGACATTCCGGCCGACATCGGCGGCGGCGAGGCGTTCGTCGCCTTCAACCCGATCGGCGTCGTCCTCGCGATCATGCCGTGGAATTTCCCCTTCTGGCAGGTGTTCCGAGCCGTCCCGCCGGCGCTGATGGCCGGCAACGGCATGATCCTCAAACACGCGAGCAATGTTCCCGGCTGCGCGCTGGCGATCGAGGAGGTGCTGCATCAGGCCGGCGTACCGAAGGACCTGTTTCGCACCGTGCTGCTGCCGAGCCGCGAGGTCGAGGGCCTGGTCAGGGACGACAATATCGCCGCAGTGACCCTGACCGGCAGCGTCGGCGCCGGGAAGAGTGTCGCCACGGCTGCGGGCTCGGTGCTCAAGAAGTGCGTGCTCGAGCTTGGCGGGTCGGACGCCTATGTCGTGCTCGAGGATGCTGACGTCGCGGCGGCGGCCAAGGTTGCGTCGACCGCGCGCATGGTCAATGGCGGCCAGAGCTGCATCGCCGGCAAGCGCTTCATTGTCGTCCGCCAGCTGCTCGAGCCGTTCGAGAAGGCGATGGTCGATGCGATGCGCGGCTACGAAATGGGCGATCCACGCCGCGAAGGCACGAAGCTCGGGCCAATGCAGAGCGTTGACGCGCGCGACAAGATCCACCGTCAGGTCGAAGAGAGCGTACGCAAGGGTGCTCGGCTGCTGCTCGGCGGAAAGGTCCCCGACCGCCCCGGAGCCTGGTATCCGGCAACCGTGCTCACGGGCGTGCTTCCGGGTCAGCCGGCCCATGACGAGGAAGTGTTCGGTCCGGTTGCAGCCATCATCGTCGCGGAGGACGAGCAGGACGCGATCCGAATCGCCAACGCCAGTGAGTTCGGCCTCGGCTCCGGAGTGTTGACCTCGGACCTCGACCGAGGCCGGCGCATCGCCGCACGCGAGCTCGAGGCAGGCTCGAGCTTCGTCAACGAGAATGTCCGCTCGGATTCGCGCACGCCATTCGGCGGGGTCAAGAATTCGGGATATGGCCGGGAGTGCTCGGCGTTCGGAATCCGCGAGTTCACCAACATCAAAACGGTGCACGTGAAGCCCGAGGGACACGGCGGCGGAAGCGCCATCGAGTAGGTTAGCGGGCGAGCTCCCGGAACCACTTGGTAAGGACATGTTTGGTCCCGCGCCGGACCTTCATTCCCTGGTGCAGCGTGGCCGGGTTCGGGCGTCCGTCGGGCAGCAAATTGTTCCACGCGAGTAGCTTTCCGACTTCGGGTTGGACGGTTTTGCCGAGCACCTTGAAGCGCGTGGCGCCACCGTCTTTTGGCTCGTTCAAATAGATCATGGCCGTCCAGGTGCGCTGCCCTGCGTCGGCGGTGTGTATGTAGAAGTCATAGCCGCCTGGCTCGAAGGTATCGGTGTGAGGCTTGAATTCCTGGCCTGGAGCGTAGCGCTGTCCCTGCAGCGGCTCGCTCGAGCCGAGTGAAAGCCCGAGGAGATCGGCGATCCTCCGATCGACGTCAGCTACGACAGGATCGTTCGAGTCGAGGTCGCAAGTTTCGCTCGTGCGGAAGTTGGCGATCCCGACATCATCGGCGATCTCGGACGGACGACGCCGTTCGTCGATCCGCTCGATCAGCGCGGCGCACGTCTCCGGATCGAGGAAGCGCCGGACAACGAACAGTTCGAGTTCGCGCGTCGGAACGCGCTGTGCGCCGGGCATCGCGGCGAGCTTCGCCGCAGGATTCACCTCACTGCTGGGCGTAAGGGGTGCCGCGAAGCATCTCGTGCTGGGCGATCACCGCGCGCACGACATTGTTCATCAAGGACATGCGCGTCGGCAGCGGCGTCGCCGTCTTCTTGATCATCACCGCGACTGCGTAGCTCCGGCCGTCGGGCGCGGTGAGGATACCGATATCGTTATAGCCGGCCTGATAGGAGCCGAGCACCTGGCCGGTGCCGGTCTTGTGGCTCAGGGTCCATCCCGGCTGCAGCCCGCCCTTCAATCGGTTGGCGCCGGTCTTGGTATTGCCCATGACCCACAGCAGCCGGCGGGTTGACGCCGGTGATAAGAGCTCGCCGCGCTTTAGCCGGGCAAGCGCGTTGACGATGGCGCTCGGTGCAGCTCCGTCATACGGATCCTCTACATAACGGTTGAAAGCGGCCTGACGCACGCCTTTGGGCAGGGCGTCGCGCGCCCGATAGAAGGCGTTGCCGACCGAATAGCTCGGGCTCCAGATCAGCCCCGCGATCTTGCTCTGCAACGCACGCTCGCCGTTGTAGAAGCGGATATCGCCGAGCCCCTTGCTGGCAATCATGGCACGGACCGCGTCGGCGCCGCCGACGGAGCGCATCAGTTTGTCGTTGCAGGTGTTGTCGCTCGTTGTGATCGCCTTGAACATCAGCTCGTCAAGCGTCGTCGTGTAGCCGCCGCCGAGGATCTTCGCCGCCACCGGCTGGTGGAACAGGGTGAGGTCGGACCTGGACAGCGTCACTCTGTCGTTCATGCGTACGCGCGCCTTGTCCGCCGCATCCAGGGCGGTGATCGCCACCCACAATTTGCTGACGCTTTGCTGAGGGTACAGATCGCCGGCTTTCCAGCCGGTTGACCAACCGTCGTCGACCGATCGCACGGCAATGCCGACGCGGCCGTTGAACTGACGCCCGAGCTCGTCGACCCTCGCGCGGATATATTGCGGCGCGACCGGAGGAAGACGGACCAGCGCGGGATACGGATTCGGCTGGACGATGCCTGGCTGCTGCGTTGCGGCTGAAGCGCTGACCTGCGCGCACGCAACAACTAACAGGCCCAGTCCGACACGTCTCAACGCTGACGTCATGACCTCAATACCCCCCAGAGTTCCGCCCGTCTGACAATCGGTTAGCGCGGCGCAGCTGAACGCTCGCTGTGCGACGCGGAGCTAAGACTCGCATCCTCGGAGTCGGTTGCCAAGCCCGTTTATGCGGGGGTCAGCGGCCGGGATTTGGTCCGGTCAGCAGCGCGGCGGACTCGATCTCGTCGAGCGCACGGTGAGCCGCGACGTATCGCCGCGCCTTGGCGACCCAGTCGCCGGCCCGTGCGGCGCCCGGGAGACGCATCGTCTCGGCCAAAGCCTGATCCACGTCTCCCGACGACAATCGCTGCAACGCTCGATTGTAGCGCGCATCGGGGTTGGTGCTCGGCCGGTCGGCCCGATGGACTTCGACCAGCGAACCGAGCTCGTTCCGGAAATTCGACCACCAGCTCTCCTGCGGCCCGCCACGGCGAAGCTCCGGACCCAGGCTCTCATATTCGGCGATGAGGTCATTGAGCCGCACAGGCTGATGCGAGGCGGTGACGATCGTGGCAACCGCCCGTTGGTGCTGCGCTCCGAAGCGCTCCACGAGCACGTTCTCGAGATAGCCGAGCGCTACCCCGCGATCGATCGCGCGCCGCGCCGCGAAGGCAACGACGAGCGCATCGGCCCGGCCAGCCGAACCTTCGGCGCGTCGCGTCGCATTCTCCACGCGCGCGAGCCGGGTTTCGAGATCGGCAATCTGCTCCGCATCGGCTTCGGGCTGATGAGCCGCTTGCGGGTCTTGTGGCTGAGAGTTCATCACCACCGGTTTGGGCGTCAGCATAGCGGGGGGTGACGCCGGAACCACGCCAAGGAAACGGGCTGCCGGTTGGTAGTGGCCGAGGGCCCAAGTCGCGGCTGCCGCGCCCACGATGATCAGAACCAGTCCGATCAGCAGCCGCGCGCCCCAGCCCATGCCCGTGTGACCAGTGCCGTTCATTTCGCCGCCGGTTTGTTGCATAGCCGCGCGGCAAGGGCCAGCAAAGCATCGTCGTTTGGCTCGTTCGCCGCATCGACACTCTCCCAGCCCGTTCCAACTGCGTCGGCCGCCGCCGGGCTGATCGCTGCGATGGCAATAGTGGCGCGGTCGTCGACCAGTTCGGCGAGGCGACGGGCCGCGCGCGGAGAATGGACCAGCGCGACGCAGGCTCGCGCCACGCTCAAGTCCGGTCTTGCAATGGCCCGCGCTCGATAGACTGCGATCCGCACAAGCTTTTGTGACGCATTCTCGAGGGTTTTGCGTTCCTCGCCACAAAGGTGCAGCAGGCTGAGATAGGCATCGATGGAGCCGAGCAGCCGGCGCACTCCACCCTCACCAGTCGCGGCGACGTCAAAGCCCGCCTCTCGCGCAGCCTCGGCCGTAACGTCGCCCACGGCATAAACCGGAAGTCGTCGCAATTCCTCCAGCCGCTCGCCGGCGTGCCGCACGGCATTGGCACTGGTCAGAAGGAGCGCGTCGAACAGGCTCGCGTCCGGCACTGTCCATGCGACCGGTTCAACCTCGAACAGCGGGATCGCGATCGGCTCGAGGCCAAGTTTTTCGGCGCGCCTGACGGTGGCGGTTGCGCCGGGCTCCGGGCGCAAGACCAGGACGCGCCTCATTGGGCGGCGAACAGCCTCCGAATGGACTCTGGCGCCTCGGCTAGCAGATCCCGCGCGAGCATTACTGCCGGCTCGAAATCATCGCAGTCGAACATCGCGCGGCCTTCGACCATGTCCTGGCCATCCTCGCTGAACAGCTGCGCGCGCATCCGGAGGTCTCCATCCTCGAGCACGCAGAAGGCCGCAACGGGCGACGCGCAGGCCGCGCCCAGCGCACGGGTGAAAGCGCGCTCCGCCATCACGCAGGAATAAGTGATCTGGTTGTTGACCGTCGTCAGCACGCTTTGCGTTCGCGTGTCGTTGGTGCGGCACTCCAGGCCAATCACCGCCTGACCCGGCGCAGGGAGTATTACTTCGGTCGGGATCGCAGTTCCCGCGCTGATCTCGAGCCGCTTGAGGCCGGCCGCTGCGAGCAAGGTTGCGTCAATCTCACCTGATTCGACCTTTTTCAGCCGGGTTTCGACATTGCCGCGGATCGGGACGATCTTCAGGTCGGGTCGCAACCGCAAAAGCTGTGCCGTACGGCGAGGCGAGGACGTGCCGACGATCGCGCCTTCCTTGAGCTTGTCGACCGATTCAGCCCCCACAATCCGGTCCCGAACATCGCCGCGCGGGCGCACCGCGGCGATGTGGATATCCTTGGGACGGACGCTTTCGACGTCCTTCATCGAGTGAACGCAGAAATCGACCTCCTCGGTGAGGAGCGCTCGGTCGAGCTCCTTCGTCCACAGCGCCTTGCCGCCGATCTCGGCGAGCGGCCGGTCCTGCACCTTGTCGCCGGTGGTCGTGATCTCCACGATCTGGACCCAACCGTCCGGCCAGCGCTGGGCCGTCTCGATCGCCGCCGCAACCTTGCGCGCCTGTGCCAGCGCCAAAGGCGATCCGCGAGTCCCCAAGCGAAGTCCTTGCATGTCCCACCCCTAGTGCATCGCTGCGCCTTCAGGCAAAGGGCCCAAAGGGAAATACGTGCGAAATGATCATTCTCGGCCTCGAATCCTCGTGCGACGACAGCGCTGCCGCACTGGTGACCGGCGATCGGCAGGTCATTGCCCAGGCCGTGGTCGGCCAGAATGCAGCCCACCAGCCTTACGGCGGAGTGGTGCCGGAGATCGCCGCGCGTGCGCATGTCGAGATTCTTCCCGAGCTAATTCAGAGAGTTCTGAATGACGCCAAGATGTCGATCCACGATGTTGATGCGGTGGCGGCGACCGCTGGCCCGGGCCTGATCGGGGGTGTGATGGTGGCGCTGCTTGCCGGGAAGGGGCTCGCGCTCGCTGCGGGGAAACCACTCATCGCGGTCAACCACCTTGAGGGGCACGCGCTTTCGCCCCGCCTCGTCGATCCTGACCTGGAATTTCCGTACCTGCTGCTTTTGATCTCTGGCGGGCACTGCCAGCTCCTCGAGGTGCGCGGAGTAGCCGATTACCGGCGCTTGGCGACAACCATCGACGATGCGACGGGCGAAGCGTTCGACAAGGCCGCAAAGCTGCTGGGCCTCGACTATCCCGGCGGTCCCGCGATCGAGGAGCTGGCCGAGGGCGGCGACCCAGCGGCCGTCCCCTTGCCGCGTCCGCTGGTGGGCTCTGGCGAGCCTCATTTCTCCTTTGCCGGGCTCAAGAGCGCGGTCCAGCGCGCCGTCGCGTCAGGCGAATTCCGGCGCGAAGACATTGCTGCGAGCTTTCAGCAGGCCGTGGTCGATTGCCTCGTCAACCGTACCGAGCTCGCGCTCGGCAGGACGGATGCTCCAGCGCTCGTCGTTGCCGGGGGCGTGGCGGCCAACAGGGCGATCCGCACGGGCCTCGCCGATCTCGCCGTGCGCGAGGGCCGGCGTTTCAGCGTTCCGCCGGCCTGGCTGTGCACCGACAACGCCGCAATGATCGCCTGGGCGGGTGTCGAACGGTTTGCGGCCGGTTTGGTCGATGGGCTGGACGCTCCCGCGCGGGCGCGCTGGCCGCTCGATGCAAGCGCCGAGACGGTGCGCGGCGCGGGCGTGAAGGCATGAGCTTCGAGAGGATCGGGATCATCGGCGGCGGCGCCTGGGGCACTGCGCTCGCCCAGGTTTCGGCCTCCGGCGGCCGCGAGGCTTTGCTGTGGGCGCTGGAAGAAGACGTCGTATCCGCAATCAATGGCAAGCACGAGAATCCGTATTTCCTGCCTGGCCCCAAGCTCGAACCGGCGATCCGCGCCACTTCCGACCTCGATGATCTCGCCGAATGCGACGCATGGCTGGTGGTCACGCCCGCGCAGCACATGCGCGCCGTGCTCGAGCGGGTCCCCGAATGCAACAAGCCGACGGTGCTGTGCGCGAAAGGCATCGAGGAAAAGAGCGGCGAATTGTTGCACAACGTCGCTCAGGAGGCTTGTCCTGGAGCCCGCGTTGCCGTGCTCTCTGGCCCCACCTTCGCGCACGAAGTGGCAAGAGGCCTGCCGACCGCCGTCACCCTCGCTGCCGAGGATCTCGCCCTTGCCGAAGAGCTCCGCGACCGCATCGCCCAGCCGACCTTTCGTATTTACGTGTCCGATGATGTTGCAGGGGCGGAGATCGGAGGAGCGGTCAAGAACGTCCTCGCGATCGCCTGCGGCGTCGTGGAGGGCAGGGGGCTCGGACAGAACGCCCGTGCCGCGCTGATCGCCCGCGGCTTTGCCGAGATGACCCGCTTCGGTCTCGCCTTCGGTGCCCGGCGCGAGACGCTTGCAGGCCTGTCGGGCCTCGGCGATCTCGTCCTTACCTGCTCATCGACCAGCTCGCGTAATTATTCGCTGGGCAAGGGAATTGGCGAAGGGCGTTCGGCATCCGAACTTCTGTCCGACCGTCGAACCGTTGCGGAAGGCGCGTTCACTGCGCCGGTTTTGGCCCGCCTGGCACGAGAGAAGGGGACCGACATGCCGATCGTCGAAGCAGTGGATGCGCTAATCGCAGGCCGCGCGAGCGTCGATGAAGTGCTCGAAGCTCTACTGTCGCGGCCACCTCGCGCCGAGTCCTTGTGATTTGGGGTCGTCTAGAAATCGACCGCAATGCCAAGCGCTGAGGGTTCAACGGTCGAGGGGCTGGGCGCGCGCAAGGCGGCGCTGAAAATGCTCGACGCCGTGCTCAGGCGCGGCCAAACGCTCGATTCCGCAGCGTCGGCCGAGCGCAGTCTTTCTCCGGCAGACCATGGGCTTGCCCTCGCCATTGCCGGAGAAACGCTGCGCCGGATTCCCGATCTGGACGCACTTGTCGACAGCGCGACGCGGCAACGCCTCCCCGACGACAGCAAGGCGCGGATGGTGCTGCGCCTCGCACTTGCGCAAAAGATCGGGCTCGGAACGCCCGATCATGCGGTGGTTGCGACGGCGCTGCCGCTCGTCGATGGCGGGCCCCGGCGGCTGGTCCACGGAGTGCTCGGAACGCTGCTGAGGCGCGGTCTTCCGTCCATGGATGCTCCGCGGCTGCCGGCCGAAGTTGAGGAGCGCTGGCGCGCAGCGTGGGGTGACGATGTTGTGCTCGCGGCACGGCGGCAAATTGCGCGGCGCCCACCGCTCGATCTCACCTTCGCCGATAACGCGGAGGCCGAAGCCTATGCGAATGCACATGGCGGCATCTCGCTGGCGCAGAGGCATGTGCGTCTTCCGAGCAGCATCGTGTCCGACCTTCCCGGCTTCAGCGAAGGCTGCTGGTGGGTGCAGGACCTCGCCGCATCCCTGCCGGCGCGGTTGGTTCCTCGGGATGCAGCGGACGTTCTAGACCTCTGCGCCGCGCCCGGCGGCAAGTCGATGCAGCTCGCCGCGGCGGGACATCGGGTGACTGCCGTGGATTCGTCGGAAAGTCGTCTCGGACGACTGCGCGAGAATTTCGCGCGCACGCGCCTCGAGGCTCATCTCGTCCAAGCCGATGCGCTCCAGTGGAAACCGGAGCGGCAGTTCGACGCCATTCTGCTGGATGCGCCTTGCTCGGCGACGGGCACATTCCGCAGGCATCCCGAAGTTCTGTACCGTGCGCGGTCGCAGCTGATCGCTGACAGCGCTGAACTCCAGGGGAAGTTGCTCGACCGTGCGTCTGCCTGGCTCAAGCCCGGGGGCATCATCATCTACTCGGTCTGCTCGCTCGAGCCGCAGGAGGGGGAGGAGGCGATCAGAGCATATCTGCAAAGTCATCGCGGCCTTGCACCGGTTGCTCCCACACCTGGTGAGCTCCCCGACTTCGTCACTGCTTCGAGAGAAGGCTGGGTCTGTATCCTTCCCGGTCTGCTGGAAGAGCAAGGCGGGCTCGATGGCTTCTTCATGGCCCGCCTTGTCGCCAGGCGTTAATCCCGTCTAATCGGCCACATGGCCGTTCCGCTTATTGCCCCTTCTATCCTTTCCGCCGACTTTGCGAAGCTCGGCGAGGAAGTGCACGCGATCGATGAGGCGGGCGCGGACTGGATCCACATCGATGTGATGGACGGCCATTTCGTGCCCAACCTCACCATCGGACCGGGCGTGGTGAAGGCGCTGAGGCCGCACACCGGCAAGCCGTTCGACGTCCATCTGATGATCTCGCCGGTCGATCCCTTTCTGGACGCCTTTGCGGAGGCAGGCGCCGACATCATCACCGTTCATCCCGAAGCAGGACCGCACCTCCATCGCACGACCCAGCGCATCAAGGCGCTCGGCAAGAAAGCTGGGGTGTCGCTAAATCCGGCCACGCCGGCCAAGGCGCTCGATTACGTCCTCGAGGAGATCGACCTCGTCCTGGTGATGAGCGTCAATCCGGGCTTTGGCGGGCAGAAATTCATTTCGAGCCAGCTCAAGAAGATCGAGGCGATCGCCAACCGCATCGCCAAGGAAAATCTCGACGTTCGACTGGAGGTAGATGGCGGCATTGATGCCGAGACCGCTTCTCAAGCGGTGAGCGCTGGTGCGAACGTACTCGTCGCCGGCACGGCCGTATTTCGCGGCGGGCCGCGCGCTTATGCCGAGAATATCCGGGCGCTCAGGGGCGGCGGATGAATGCGGACGGCTCGGCGGCCGAACGCGCGATCGTCCGGAAGCTCGCGCGCGGTTCTTTCTTGTCCCGCCTCAAGCGCTCGAAGCAGCCGCTGAAGCTGGTCGCGGTCCCCCGCGACCACGTCCAGGGCGACCGCCAGCGCGGCGATGCGCTCCTGGCGGGACAGTTTACCGCCGGAAGCGCCACCCTGCCGCTCGCCGATCTCGATTTTGCGCAGCTGATGCTAGGCGGCGCTCTCGCTACGCAGCTGCAGGGCTTCTCATGGCTGCGTGATCTCGCTGCCGCCGCGTCTCGCGAAAAGGGCGCGCGTCTTTCCGAAGCGGTCGTCGGCCGCTGGCTCCTGGCGCATGGCACGAAGATCGACCAGGCTTGGGCGCCGGAGCTGTGGGGCGAACGGATTCTCTTCTGGACGGCCTATGCCCCTTACATCCTGTCTAGCAGCGATAGCGGCTATCGCTCGGCGCTTCTCAATACAATTGCGCGAGGAGCGCGCCATCTCGACGCCAATGCCGAAAAGGCGCCGGCCGGACTTGGCCGGGTGACGGCCTGGTGCGGTGTGGTCGCGGCCGGGCTTCTGGTCCAGGGCGGTGTCCCGCGCGTCGCACGGGGCGAAGCCGGCCTCGCCAGGGCGCTCGCCACGGCCCAGTTCGACGATGGAGGGCTCGTCAGCCGCTCGCCTTTCGAACAGGCGCTACTCGTCGACCGCTTCGGGCTGCTGCGCGACTGCTACCAGGCGGCGAAACAGACGATCCCCGACAATATCGAGGCGGCCGCGGCGGCGTCGCTCGCTGCGCTTCATGGCGTCACTATGGGCGACGGTGCACTGTCGAGCTGGCAAGGCTGTGGGCCCGGGGAAGCATCGCGGCTGACCGCGCTGGTTGAAGGCTGCGGGCTGCGCGCCCGGCCGCTGCGGCAGGCGCGCGGCTGGGGCTATCAGCGCATGTCCGCCCTCGGCACGATCATCGTCCTCGACGCAGCGCCTCCGCCGGCGCAGAAAATGGCCGCGCACGGCTCGGCTTCGACCCTCGCGTTCGAGATGTCCGATGGCACGCAGCGGCTCGTGGTCAATTGCGGCGGTCCCGGATCGCTTCCCACCGACCTGCCCGAGGAGCTGGTCCAGGGCCTGCGCACGACCGCCGCCCACAGCACGCTCGTGCTTGCCGACACCAATTCGACCAACATCCTCTCCGACGGCTCGCTCGGGAAGGGCGTCGAGGACGTCGGCATCGACCGCAGCGAGGACAATGACGCGAGCCGGCTCGAAGCGAGCCACGATGGCTATGTTCGAGCATTCGGCCTCGTCCACAAGCGCAGCCTCATGCTCGGCAATGACGGCAAGGAGCTACGCGGGGCGGACCAGCTGATTGCCAGGGGACGCAAGAAGGTCCGCGAATCCGCGTCTTACGCGGTCCGGTTTCATCTCGCGCCCGGAGTCGAGGCGACGATCACTGCCGACGGAATGGGCGCTATCCTGCGCTCTCGCGGCGCGCCGCCGTGGAACTTCCGCTGCCGGGGCGGCAATCTGACGACCGAGGAAAGCCTGTGGATCGACGGGCGCGGCCATCCCCACCGGACGATGCAGCTGGCGGTCGTTGGCGAAGTTTCGGCATTGGGCGGCGAAATCGGCTGGCAGTTCCGCCGTACCAGCTAATCTTAGAAGGACAATTGATGACGGACCTCGTTCCCGTTCGCCGGGCGCTCATCTCCCTTTCCGACAAGACTGGCCTCGACGGGCTCGCGGCAGGACTCGCGCGCCACGGCATCGAGATCGTTTCGACTGGAGGTACGGCGGCCAAGCTGCGCGAAAATGGCGCCTCAGTGCGTGACATTAGTGACCTTACAGGCTTTCCAGAGATCATGGACGGGCGCGTGAAGACCCTTCACCCCAAAGTCCATGGCGGTCTGCTCGGTGTCCGCGACAATCCGGAACATGCGGCAGCGATGGAGGAGCACCGCATCGCGCCGATCGACCTCGTCGTGGTGAACCTCTATCCATTCCTCAACACCGTCACGAGCGGCGCCGACCGCGACACAATCATCGAGAATATCGACATCGGCGGCCCTTCGATGGTGCGCTCGGC
Organism: Pseudomonadota bacterium; assembly: GCA_046731955.1. GTDB lineage: Bacteria > Pseudomonadota > Alphaproteobacteria > Sphingomonadales > Sphingomonadaceae > Sphingomicrobium. The sequence goes on from JBKPMC010000006.1 coordinate 69,301, forward strand.
GGCGAAGAACCATGCCCATGTCGCAATTGTGACCGATCCGGCTGATTATGCTGCTCTTCTGACCGAGCTCGACACCTATCGCGGTTCGACGACGATCGAGCTTCGCAAGAAGCTCGCCGCGAAAGCGTTTGCGCTCACTGCCGCCTATGATTCGACCGTCTCTCAATGGTTCTCCTTTGCCGACCAGCGCGAGCGCTTCCCGCAGACCTGGACGCAGGCCAGCAAGCTCAAGATGGGGCTGCGCTATGGCGAGAATCCGCACCAGCAGGCGGCGCTCTACGTGCCTATCGGCCCGCACGCGCAGGGCGTCGCGCAGGCCGAGCAGGTGCAAGGCAAAGACCTCAGCTACAATAATTTGAACGACGCCAATGCCGCGCTCGAGCTTGCCACCGAGTTCCGCGACGGTGCGCCGACGGTTGTCATCGTCAAGCACGCCAATCCGTGCGGGGTGGCGACCCGGGAATCGCTCGTCGACGCGTGGAATGAAGCGCTCGCCTGCGACAGCGTGTCGGCCTTCGGCGGGATCGTCGCCACCAATCGGCCGCTCGACGCGGCGACCGCCGAAGCGATCACGCAAATCTTCACTGAAGTGGTGGTCGCGCCGGACGCGGACGAGGAGGCGCGCACCATCTTCGCCCGCAAGAAAAACTTGCGCCTGCTGTTGACCGGCGAGCTTCCGGACCCGGCACGCAGCGGGCAGACCATCGCGGTGATCGCCGGCGGCATCCTGGTTCAGGACCGCGATAACGGCCTTGTCACGCCTGACCAGCTCAAATGCGTCACAAAGCGCCAGCCGACGGAGCGGGAAGTTCGGGACTGCCTGTTCGCCTGGACCGTCGCCAAGCACGTCAAGTCGAACGCCATCGTTTATGCGAAAGATGGCGCGACGGCAGGCATTGGCGCGGGGCAGATGAATCGTCGCGATAGCGCGCGCATCGCTGCGGCCAAGGCCCGGGAGGCTGCGGAATCGCATGGCTGGGCCGAGCCGCGCACCGTCGGCTCAGCCGTCGCGTCGGACGCTTTCTTCCCGTTCGCCGACGGCCTGCTCGCTGCCGCTGAAGCTGGCGCGACCGCAGTGATCCAGCCGGGCGGCTCGATTCGGGATGACGAAGTCATCGCTGCAGCCGATGAAGTCGGTCTGGCGATGTTGTTCACCGGGATGCGGCACTTCAGGCACTAAACGGTCTCATCGCGCACCTCGCTGCGCGCCAGGGCGGCCTCTTCTGCTTCGCGCAGCTCGCGCACATCCTCCTTGTTCATGCGGAACAGCTCGCGGTCCTCGGGACCAAAGCCCTTGGTCCACAGCACGAAGAAGAATGCGGCCAGGATCGCGGGAACACCGATGATCAGCTGCCAAGTCTCGGGCAGGAGGTAGCGGACGCCCACGCCGACTACGATGCCTGAGGCAGTGGCCCACGCGAGATCCCAACGCCAGCCCGAGACTGGCGCGCCCAGCTCCCGGGACAGCAATCGCGACTTGGCGATCGAAGCGAAGGCAAGCGCGACGCACAGGGCGATTGCGGGACCGGTGGCCTGGAATGCTTGCGGAAACTGCTGGTCCTTCATGATCAGGATCAGCGCCGCAGCAAGCCCGGCTTCCAGCGCGAGCATGATCAGGCTGATGACCATGTTCTTGGTGCGCGCGACGTAGATCAGCGCGGCCTCGCTGACGACGGCCGCCGCCGCGATCACTTCGGCGGCCAGCAGGAAGGCAAGAGTCGCGGTACCGCCGGTGAAGCCGGAGCCGACCAGGCCCATCACTGCCCGGCCGGGTATCGCCAGCGCCAGCGCGATCCCCACTTGCGCCGCGATGATCCAATACGTGACCTGGCGCACCTGCTTCGCAACCGAAAGGCGGTCCCCAGCCGCGATCTTCCTCACGATGGCGGGGCCGAGCACCGGCTCGAAGCTGGTCTTGAGCTTGGCGGGCAGGGTCGCGACCTGCTGCGCGACATAATAGATGCCGACAAAGGCCGCGGGCATGAAGGCGCCCAAAACCGCAAGGTCGATGCGCCGGGAAGCCCATTCGACGGCATCGGCGGCGGCGAGCGGCACGTTGCGGACAGCCGTTCCCCAGGCGAGGCCGAGATCCGGCTTCCAGCCGTGCGGCAACCCGTAGCAACGGATGAGCGGGATCAGCGCGGCGATCAGGGCCGCGACCATCGAGAAGACGTAAGAGATGATCAGCCCGTCATCCAACGAGATGTACGACCAGACGAAGGCGACGATGCTGATCGTCCACGGCTCGACGATGGAGCGCGCGCGCACCGTCGCGCCGACATCGTGCTGATAGGCTAGCGCGGCCAGCGCTATGTCGGTCCAGGCGATTGCGATTACCGTGATCGCGAGCAGACGATCGAGGCCGTCAATCGTAGTCGTCGGGTACATCGCTTTCGGAAACGCAATCAGGATCGCCATTCCTAAAATGGACCCGATTGCGGCGACGAGCATCGCGTCGGCGACGACGCAGGCTTCCGGCTTCTTCGCATTGGCGAGCAGCTGGGCGAGGCCCCGCCGGAGGCCCAGCGCCGCGATCTGCGCGGCGAACTCGACCACCAACACGGCGTAAGCGAAGCGTCCGAGCGATTCCGCGCCGTAGATGCGTCCGGCGATAAGCAGGAAAGGCAGCCGCGCCGCGAGGCGCAGGACGAAGCCGAAGACGTTGAGCCGGCCGCCGCGGGCGAGCGTTGCCATGTCTGCATCGGGTGGCGTTTCCGCGGTCTCCGCGAGCACCCGGATGCGCTCGGCGTCGCTCAATGCGCCTCGCCCCAGTTGGGACCCCAGCCGACTTCGACGTCAAGCGGGACGTCGAGCTTGATCGCAGGCTGCGCGGCATGCGCCATGACGCGCCTGATCACCGCGGCCGCTTCTTCTTCGCGGCCTTCGGGCACTTCGAACACCAGCTCGTCGTGCACCTGGAGCAGCATCTTCACGCCTTCGAGGCCGGCGTCGGCCAGTGCGCCGTCCATTCGGGCCATCGCGCGCTTGATGAGGTCTGCGCTGGTTCCCTGGATCGGCGCGTTGATCGCCGCCCGCTCGGCGCCGCCGCGAATCGAGGGGTTTGGTGAGCGGATGTTCGGCTCGAAATGCGTCTTCCGCCCAAACAGGGTCTGGGTGAATCCATGTTCACGCGCGAACCCAAGGGTGCCGTGGATGTACGCACGGATTCCGGGGAAGCGCTCGAAGTAGCGGTCGATGATCGCCTTACCCTCTTCCTTCGACACGCCGAGCCGAGCCGCCACGCCCCATGACGAAATGCCGTACAGGATCGCAAAGTTGATCGTCTTGGCCTTGTTGCGCGTCTCGCGGTCGACCGTCCCGAACAGCTCTTCGGCGGTCAAATTATGGATGTCCTCGCCCGCACGGAACGCCTCCTTGAGCTGCGGCACGTCGGCCATGTGTGCCGCGAGCCTCAGCTCGATCTGACTGTAGTCGGCGCTCAGGATCACGTTCCCAGGATCGGCGACGAAGGCGTCGCGGATCTTGCGTCCGACCTCGGTTCGGATCGGGATGTTCTGGAGGTTGGGATCGTTCGACGACAGCCGTCCGGTCTGGGCCCCCGTCAACGAGAAGCTGGTATGAACCCGGCCCGTTTCAGGATTGATCACCGACTGCAGCGCGTCGGTGTAGGTCGACCGCAATTTGGTGAGTTGCCGCCAGTCGAGCACCAGCCGAGCGCAGTCGACGCCCTCGGCCGCGAGGCGCTCGAGCTCGTTCACGTCGGTCGAATATTGCCCGCTCTTGCCCTTGCGCCCACCCTGGAGCCCAAGCCGCCCGTACAGCACCTCGCCGAGCTGCTGGGGCGAGCCGATGGTGAAAGGCCCGCACGCCGCCTCATAAATCCGCTCCTCGAGCGACTGGATGTCGCGCGAGAATTCGGCCGAGAGCCGGGCGAGATAGTCGCGATCGACCTTGATCCCGCGCCGCTCCATCCGGCCGATCACCGAAACCAGCGGCTTGTCGACACGCTCGTAAACTCGGTTCACGTTCTCGCCCGCAAGGCGCGGCTTGAGCCTCAACCACAGCCTGAGCGCGATGTCCGCGTCCTCCCCGGCATATTCCGTCGCCGGGCCTAGCGATACCTTGTCGAAGGTGATCTGCTTCGCGCCGGTCCCGCACAAGGATTTGAACGGGATGCACTCATGGTCGAAGTGGAGCTTGGCAAGCTCCTCGAGGCCGTGGCCGAAGGAGCGGCCGGCGTCGAGGTCGAAGCTCATCACCATCGTGTCGTCAACCGGCGCGACGTCGATCCCGGTCTTGTGGAACATTACCCAGTCGTATTTGAGGTTGTGCCCGACCTTGAGCACCGCCGGGTCCTCGAGCAGCGGCTTCAGCTTTGACAGGACCAGCTCTTGTGGAAGCTGGCTCGGAGCGTCCGAAAGGAGGTCGCCCCCGACGTGCCCGACCGGGATGTAGCACGCCTTGTTGGGCGCGGTCGCGAGGCTGATCCCGGCGAGCCTGGCGACGATGCTGTCGATATGGTCGGTCTCGGTGTCGATCGCGACGTAACCCTGTGCGGTCGCTTCGGCGATCCAGCGATCAAGCGACGCCTCGTCAGTCACGGTTTCATATTTCGAGCGATCGACCTCGATCTGCTCCGTCGCGGGCGGCGCGGATTTCTTCGGCTCCGTCGCCGCCATGACGTCATTCCGGACGGTGGCTCCGGTCTGCTGGGCGCCTCCGCCGTGCAGTCTATTGAGCAGCGACTTGAACCCTTGGTCCGCGAGGAATTCCTCGAGCGGCTCCTTCGGAATGCCTTTCAATTCCAGATCTTCGAGAGGCTCCGGCAGCGGAGAGTCGCAAACCAGCCGGACCAGCTCGCGTGAGAGCCTGGCGTCGTCCGCATGCTCGATGAGCGACTGCTTGAGCTTCGGCTTGCTGATCTGATCGGTCGACGCAAGCACCGTGTCCAGATCGCCGAACTGCTGGATCAGCTGCGATGCCGTCTTCGGGCCGACGCCGGGGACGCCCGGCACATTGTCGACGCTGTCGCCCATCAGAGCGAGCACGTCGCCGACCTTCTCCGGGGGCACCCCGAACTTTTCCAGGACCTGCTCGCGCCCGATCCGACGGTCGTTCATCGTGTCGAGCATGTCGATTCCGGCGTCCTCATCGATCAGCTGCATGAGGTCCTTGTCGGAGCTGACGATCGTTACCCGCCAGCCCACCGCCTTCGCCGCGGTAACGTAGCAGGCGATGATGTCGTCGGCCTCGAGCCCGTCCTCCTCGATGCACGGAATCGAAAAGGCGCGGGTGGCGGTGCGGATCAGCGGGAATTGCGGGACCAGGTCTTCGGGCGGCGGCGGCCGGTGGGCCTTGTACTGATCGTACATCTGGTTGCGGTGCGTCTGCTCGGACGCATCCAGGATCACCGCCATGTGCGTCGGCCCGTCGGCCTTGGAGAGGCCGTCGGCGAGTTTCCACAGCATGGTCGTATAGCCATAGACCGCGCCCGCCGGCTGGCCGTGCCGGTTCGTGAGCGGCGGCAGCCGGTGATAGGCACGGAAGATGTAGCTCGAACCGTCGACGAGATAGAGATGGGGCGTGGCGGATGGCGTACTGGCGTCAGGCATGAAGAGGCGGGTTTAGCAGGGTGGCAGCGGGAAGGAAGCCAATCGCAATTTAAGAACCGGAGTGTCTGCTTTCGACCCATTGCGGACGATCGTCTTCAGTGGGATGAACTGAACGGGGGCTTCCGTGACGAGGTTCGAATACATTTTCACCCTGTTCGGATTGCTGCTCGGCTTCATTCTGGTCGAGGTCATGACTGGACTCGTTCGCACGCTTCGCGCGCGCTATCCGACCGGGCCTGGTGTAGCGTCGGACATCCGGATCGGCTGGCTAACGCCACTGCTCGGTGCGTTTGTTCTCCTGGACGTCACGAGCTGGTGGGGAAACGTTTGGAGCGTTCACGAGACTCTCCCGCTCGGCTACGACACGATATTCGGTGGAGTAATCCTGGCGGGCGTCTATTATTTCGCGGCCTCGATGGTGTTCCCGGGTGAGCCGAAGGCCTGGCCCGACCTCGACGAATGGTTCTGGTTGCATCGTCGGCAGGTGTTGGGATGCATCCTAGCGGCGAACCTCGCCTGGGGACCACTGATCTACGCGCTTACAGAGTTTCATCCGGGCGCGCGCGAGACTGCTTTGATCTCACTTTATTTCGCCGCGCTGGTCACAGCATTGTACTCTCGACGGACTTGGCTTGTCGCCAGTGCACTCGCGATACTGGTCCTACAGTTCGCGATGCTAAGTGTTATCGAGCTTGTGAGCCGCCAGCTTCGTGTGTGAGAGCGTCCCCTTTCCATCCAAAGCAGACATACGAAATCTCTGTCCTACAGCACGGCTTTTGTGACCCAAGCTGGTCGATGGGCCTGCCCGAATCGGAATCAACATGCTCCAATCGGCCGCGAAGGACCCTTGGCCGTCAAAACATGCCCGTCAGTGCGAACATTGGGAACATTCGCTCCTGCGGAGGGCTATGGAATCAGCAACGGCCACAAGACCATGACGAGCCCGGCGAGCCCGATCGTCCACACGATGGTGCGGATCACGGGGACACCGGCGCCGTAAAGCGGCAGGTAGACGATCCGCGCGCCGAGCCAGATCCAGCCTCCCAGCGCGGTCCACTCGCTCGTGCGGTTCGCCAGCACGACGCCCAGCAAAGCGACGATCGCGATCGGGAAGGTCTCCTCGAAGTTCGCCTGCGCACGCATCAGCCGGCCGGTCACCGGGCTCGGCGGCGGCAGCGCCTCGTCGCGTGCGCCGACATTCCACTTGCGGCCATATTGCGCAGTTTTGAAACGCGTCGCCGTGAAGATGTGGACGAACAGCAGCAGCGCACCGAACGCGAGAATCTTCAGTTCCACGGGCATTTGACCCTCCCCTCCTTGTGCCTGGCCTACGGCACCAGCACCGTGTCCTTGGCTTCCGGCAGCGTGTCCGGAAAATCCAGCGTGTAGTGCAGTCCGCGGCTCTCATGGCGGCTGAGCGCGGAGCGGACGATAAGGTCCGCGACCTCGAGGAGGTTGCGTAGCTCGATCAGGTCCGGAGTCACCCGGAAGTGCGCGTAATAGTCTCGCACCTCCTGGCGCAGCATGTCGATGCGGTGCTTGGCGCGCTCGAGCCGCTTGGTCGTCCGGACAATGCCGACATAGTTCCACATGAAGCGGCGGATCTCGCCCCAGGTCTGGGCGATGACCACTTCCTCGTCGCTGTCGGTGACGCGGCTTTCGTCCCAGGCGCGGATTTCGGGCACGTCGGGCAGCTCAGCCCAATTGGCGATGATGTGCTTCGCCGCCGCCTCGCCGAACACGAGGCATTCCAGCAGGCTGTTCGAGGCGAGGCGATTGGCACCGTGAAGCCCCGATTGGGTGACCTCGCCCGCGGCGTAGAGCCCAGGCGCGTCGGTGCGTCCATCAAGGTCCACGACCACTCCGCCGCAGGTATAATGCTGCGCGGGTACGACCGGGATGGGTTCCTTAGTGATGTCGATCCCTAGCCCGAGCAGCTTCTCATAGATGTTGGGGAAGTGCTCCTTCACGAAGTCCTCGTCGCGGTGCGAGATGTCGAGATGGACGTAATCAAGGCCGAGCCGCTTGATCTCGTGGTCGATCGCCCGTGCGACTACATCGCGCGGGGCGAGCTCGCCGCGCTCGTCGAACCTCTGCATGAAGCGCGTTCCGCCGTTTTTCACGCCCGGCGGGAGCTTCAGTTGCCCGCCCTCGCCGCGCACCGCCTCGGTGATCAGGAAGTTCTTGACCTGCAGATTGTAAAGGCAGGTCGGGTGAAACTGCATGAACTCCATGTTGGAGACCCGGCAGCCTGCCCGCCAGGCCATTGCGATTCCGTCGCCGGTCGCGCCGCGCGGTGCCGTTGAATAGAGGTAAGCGCGGCCGGCGCCTCCGGTCGCCAGGATCGTTGCCCGGCCGGTCAGCGCTTCCACTCGTTTGGATTTGCGGTTGAAGGCGTAGAGCCCGTGGATAGCGCCGCTCGTCGAGAAGTGTGACGCGTGACGTCCGGTGATGAGGTCGATCGCGACCATGTCGGGTACGAGCGTGATGTTTGGATGCTTCGCCGCAGCGGCCTCGAGCGCCTGCTGGATCGCAAAGCCGGTTGCGTCGGCAACATGGACGATGCGGCGGTGGCTGTGTCCCCCTTCGCGGGTGAGGTGCAGCGCGCCATTCTCGTTCGCGAATGGCACGCCGAGGTCGATCAGGTGTCCGATCGCGCGCGGAGCCGCCTCGACCACATGCTCGACGACCTTCAGTTCGTTGAGGCCCGCACCCGCGATCATCGTGTCGTTGACGTGCGCTTCGAAGCTGTCGCCTTTCTCGAGCACGGCGGCGATCCCGCCCTGCGCCCGAGCGCTGGCGCTGTCGCCGAGCGCACCCTTGGCGATCACTGCTACTCTGTGCGTTTCGGCAAGATTGAGCGCCGCGGTCAGCCCGGCCGCGCCCGAACCGACGATCAGTACATCGGTGTCGATGCTCACGCCGCTTCCTGGTCGGCCGCCACGAGGCTCAGGAACACGTCCTCGAGGTCTGGATCACGCGTCGAGACGTCGACGATGGCCAGGCCGTCGGCGGTAAGCGCACTCAGCACCTGGCCGGCATTCACCTTGTCCTTGCGGAAAGTGATCTCGAGCGTCCGCTCGTCGAGCAGCGCGATATTCTCGAAGCAGCTGCTCGTCGGCACTTTCGCGATGTCGCGATCGAAGGTGACAACCACTGCCTTCTCGAGTGCCTTGGAGACCAGCTCGCGCGTCGCTTCATTGGCGATGACCCGGCCGTGATGGATGATCGCGATCCGGTCGCACAGCTCCTCGGCTTCCTCGAGATAGTGCGTCGTGAGCACGATGGTGACGCCCTGGGCGTTAAGCCGTCGCACATAGTCCCAGAGCTGGCGGCGGAGCTCGACGTCGACGCCGGCGGTCGGCTCGTCGAGGACCAGGATCGGCGGCGAATGGACCATCGCTTTTGCGACCAGCAGCCTTCGTTTCATGCCTCCGGAAAGCGTGCGCGAATAGGCATTCGCCTTGTCGGTGAGGTGCATGGCCGCGAGCAGTTCGTCGCTTTTGCGCTGCGATTTGGGGATGCCGTAGAGTCCGGCCTGGATCTCGAGCGTCTCGCGCGGCGTGAAGAAAGGGTCGAAGATGATCTCCTGCGGAACGACGCCGATCGAGCGCTTCGCATTGCGCGGGTGTCGGTCGATGTCGAAACCCCAGATCGTTACCTTGCCGTCGGTCTTCACGACGAGGCCGGCGAGGATGTTGATCAGCGTCGACTTACCCGCGCCGTTGGGGCCGAGGAGGCCGAAAATCTGACCCCGCGGCACGTCGAAGCTGACCTCGTTGAGCGCGCGCTTCCCTCCCTCATAGACTTTTGTCAGTGATTCGATGCGGATTGCGGGCTCGTCCATGGGGCTCGCCGCATAGGAGCGCCATCGGAGGCCGACAAGCATTCAGGGTAAATCCACAATTGTCGCTAACCATCAGGGTCACTTGCGAATTAACCCTGCCCAATCTCGCAGCGTGACCGCGGAAAATTCGTGACCGGTTCCAGGCAAATGCTTGCCCATTAAGGTAAATTTTACGCGAACCGTGCATGTTCAACGCATGGTGAGATCGGCTCGGCGATACTCATCTCCTGATCTTATTGCGCAGGGGTACGCCGAGTGGACATCCGCAAATTTCTCGTCGCTGCGGCGATGGCCGCGGCGACGGTGCCCGCAACGGCTGCGCCCGTTCCGGCCACGGCCAGCGCCAGCGGCCGGGCGCTTATCCTCGTTCCGTTAAGTCTGACCAAGATCGACGACCTCGACTTCGGTTCGGTGATTCCGTCCGGGACTTCCGGCGTGGTAGCGCTCGACCCGTCGACCAGCGCTCGGACCTTCGCTGGCGGCGTGGCTGGAGTCCCGAGCAGCCCGGGTCACCGCGGCTATTTCGGCGGGGCCGGCACGGCAAATCAGCAGGTGGTCGTGACGATTGTTCCGCCGACGCAGCTGACCAGCGTGGGCGGAGATGCCATCCCCGTACTAGCACTGACGCAGGACGGCTCACCGATCCGCACCATTCATCCGGTGACTCGCACCTTTTTCGTAGGCGTCGGCGGCATCCTGATGATCAACGCCAATCAGCCGGAAGGCGTCTATTCCGCCACATTCTCGGTCATCGCCAACTACCTGTGAGCTTGTGACCGCGATGCCGCGGCCCTAATTGGTTCGCATGCAACCGCTCGAGCCTCCTGAAATCATCCGAATTCCGACCCTGCAGGTCGCCTGCGACGGCTCAGGCGAGATCGCACCTGAGCTCGGCCATCCACGCGTGTTCCTCCGGATCGATCCCGAGATCGGCTTCGTCGTGTGCGGCTATTGCGACCGCCGCTTCGTCCTTGAGGGGGGACCAGCCGACCAGCAGGCGGCATGAGCGCCGCCGATCCCCGCCGGTTCCTGTACCGCAGCCTCGACCCGGACGGCGCCCGGAGGCTGACGGCGAAGCATCTCTCGCCGTGCGACGATGGCGAGCTCTATCTCCAGTACAGCGCGAGCGAGGCGTTCGGCTTCGACGACGGACGCCTGAAGACCGCCGACTACCACACCAGCTCCGGCTTCGGCCTGCGCGGCGTTACCGGCGAGACGACCGCTTTCGCACACGCCAATGAAATCAGCGAAGCCGCAATCGAACGCGCCGCCGCGACGTTGAAGCTGCTCGACCCGCGGACCTCAGAGCCCGCTTCGCCGCCTCAGCGCACCAATCAGGCAATGTATGGGGCGGACGACCCGCTCAGCCTCGTCCCGTTCGCTGAGAAGGTCGCGCTTTGCGAGCGGATCGACGCCGCAGCACGCGCCCGCGACCCGCGCGTCGTGCAGGTGAGCGCGACTCTGGCTGCAAGCTGGAGCGTCATCGACGTGGTTCGAGCGGACGGTTTCGTCGCTTCGGACGTCAGGCCGCTGGTGCGCCTGGGAGTCCAGATCGTTGCCGAGCAGAACGGCCGGCGCGAGACGGGCTACCACGGACTTGGCGGCCGCTATCTCTACGGCAAGCTGTTCGACGAAACGCAGTGGAACCGAGCGATCGATATCGCGCTCGCCCAGGCGCTCACCAACCTCGAGTCCGTCGCCGCGCCGGCGGGTGAGATGCCGGTCGTGCTCGGCCCGGGCTGGCCGGGCGTGCTCCTCCACGAGGCTGTCGGGCATGGTCTCGAGGGCGACTTCAACCGCAAGGGAACGTCGGCATTCTCGGGCCGCATTGGCGAACGGGTCGCGGCACCTGGGGTGACGGTCATCGACGATGGAGCGATCGAGCAGCGCCGCGGTTCGCTGACCATCGACGACGAAGGCACGCCGACGCGGCGCACGGTGCTGATTGAGGACGGGATCCTCAAAGGATATCTGCAAGACCGATTGAACGCGCGGCTGATGGGCATGGAGCCGACCGGCAACGGGCGACGCGAGAGCTTTGCCCATGCGCCGATGCCGCGCATGACCAACACCTTCATGCTTGGCGGCCAAGACGAACCCGGCACACTGATCGAGCGGGTCAAGGACGGGATCTACGCGAAGAGCTTTGGCGGCGGACAGGTCGACATCACCAGCGGCAAGTTCGTTTTCTCCTGCACCGAGGCCTACCGGATCCGTGGCGGCAAGCTCGCCGAGCCGATCAAGGGCGCTACCCTGATTGGCGACGGCCCGACCGTTCTCACGCGCGTGAAAGGCATCGGCAACGATCTCGCACTCGACGAGGGCGTCGGCGTGTGCGGCAAGGGCGGCCAGTCGATTCCCGCGGGGGTCGGTCAGCCGACGCTGCTAATCGAGGGTCTCACCGTTGGGGGAACCGCGGCGTGAGCGCCGACTGGCGCGCAGACGTCCTCAAATTCTGGTTCGGGCTCACTTACGACGATTGGTGGAAAGGCGGGCCCGAGCTGGACCATCGGATCAAGCAGCGCTTCCTCAAGTTGTGGGCGGCGAAGCGCCAACTCCCTGTCGACAGCTTCCTCAGCGACCCGCTGAGCGCGCTCGCCGGCGTGATCCTGTTCGACCAGTTTCCTCGCAACATCTTCCGCGGCCATGCCGATCAGTTCGCGACCGATCACCTCGCACTGGCGATCACGACGGGCGCTTTGGACAAGGTGTTCGACGAACAGCTCGAACAGCGTGAGCGTCAATTCCTCTACATGCCGTTCCAACACAGCGAGAATCTTGCCGACCAGAACCGTTCCGTTCTTCTGTTTACGGACCTCGGTGACCAGGAGCAGCTTCGCTATGCCAGGCTGCACCACGATATCATCGAGCGGTTCGGTCGCTTCCCGCACCGCAACAAGATTCTCGGCCGAACGCCGCGTCCCGAGGAGATTGCGGCCGGCGATTTGGTGCCCTGGTGACCGATCTCGTCGAGGCGGCGCGCTTCGATACGCGCGTCGAAGCCGATCTCGCCAGGCTCTATCTCGAAAGCGAGGGCATCGAGGCGGTGCTGTTCGATACGGAAATCAATTACTTCTCCGGCGGGCTGTTCATGCCCGTCCGCTTGATGGTCCTCGACGAAGACCTCGAGCTCGCGAAAAGGCTGCTTTCGAACCAGCCCTAGAGCAAGTGCGCGATCGGGCCTGAATCGAATCCGGCGTCGGCCAGACAGCGCTCTATCTCGTCGCGTGAGGCGCCCTCCTCGCGCTTCGCCAGTGCTGCCGCGAGTGCCGAGCGCTTGCCCGAACGGCAGAAGGCGAGCATCTTGCCGTCGCCGGCATCGCTCCGCGCCTGCTGCATCGTTTCGACGTCGGCCGGGCCGATCCCGCGGATGATCGGGACGAAGCGATAGGCGATGCCTGCCTGCGCCGCGGCCTCCTCGATTTCCGCGGCGAGCGGCTGGCCCGGCTCCTCGAAGTCGGGCCGGTTATTGACCAGTATCGTCACACCCTGCTCCGCCAGCCCAGCGACCTCATGAGGAGCGATCTGGCCGCTCACCAAAGTCTTGTCGTCGAGTTGGCGGATCATGATTCTAGTCTCCTCGCTCGGTTGGAGCAGGCGGCGTCGCGGCCGGCGCAGGAGGCGGCGGCGCCTGCGCGGGTGCAGCCGCAGCAGGCGCAGCGCCTTCGCCAGTTAGTCCGCGAAATTCGAGCATTGGCTCGACGCTCGGATCGTGCCCGGCCCACGCGCGGTACATTTCGGCATAGTCGATCGTGTTGCCGCGCGACAGGACCATGTCGCGGAAGCGCTGGCCGTTGGCACGGGTAAGTCCGCCATGCTGCTGGAACCAGGCAAAGGCGTCATGGTCGAGCATCTCGGTCCAGGCATAGGCATAATAGCCGGCCGAATAGCCGTTGCTCCAGATGTGGAGGAAATAGGGCGAGTAATAGCGCGGCGGCACGTCGGCGACATCGAAGCCGCTCTTTGCAAGCGATTCCGCCTGGAATTTGTCCGCGTCCTGTCGCGGAGAATCGGGCGACAGCGAGTGCCAGTCGAGGTCCATCTTCGCGGCGGTGATTGCTTCGCCCAGCTCATAGCCCTGGTTGAAGGTTCGTGCGCGCTTGATCTTGTCGATCAGATCCTGCGGAATCGGCTGTCCAGTCTGATAGTGAACCGCGTAGTGCGGCAGCACCTTGGGGTCGAGCGCCCAGTTCTCGTTGAACTGCGAGGGGAACTCGACGAAGTCGCGCGCGACGTTCGTGCCTGACAGGGTCGGATATGTCTGCGCCGCGAACATGCCGTGCAGCGCATGTCCAAACTCATGGAACATGGTGGTCACGTCGTCGAACGTGATCAGCATCGGTTTGCCGGGCGCCGGCTTTGTAAAGTTCTCGACGTTGAACACCACCGGCTTGGTTCCGCGCAGGTACGACTGGTTGACCAGGTTCGACATCCAGGCGCCGCCGTTCTTATTGTCGCGCTTCCACGGGTCGATGTAGAAAAGTGCTAGCTCCTTCCCGTCCTGGTCGTTGACCTGGAACACGCGCATGTCGGGGTTCCAGGTCGGCAGGTCCTTCCGCTCGCTGAAGGTCAGCCCGTAGAGCTGGTTGGCGGCGTAAAAGACGCCGTCTTCGAGCACCTTGTTGAACTCGAAATATTGCTTCAGCTGGTCGCTATCGATCGCATAGCGCTGCTTGCGAATCTGCTCGGCATAGATGTTCCAGTCCCATGGCTTAGCCTGGAAGCCGCCGCCCTGCGCGTCGACCAGCTTCTGGATGTCGGCATATTCCGCCTTCTCCTTGGCTGTGGTCGCGGGCTGAAGCCGCTGGATGAAGCCGATCGCATTCTCAGGCGTCTTCGCCATCTGGTCGGTCAGGGTGTAGGCAGCCCAGTTGGGGAAGCCGAGCAGTCCCGCCTTCTGGGCGCGAAGCTGGGCGATTTCGCTGATCAGCGCGCGCGTGTCGTTCTTGTCGCCCTTGGACGCGCGCGTGACGCTGGCATTGTAAAGCGCCTCGCGCGTCGCGCGGTTGGTCAGCGACTCCAGCGACGGCTGCTGCGTCGTGTTCTGGAGCGGCAGCACGTAGCTCGCGACCTTGCGATCCTTCGCCGCCTGTTCGGCAGCGGCGATCTCGTCGTCAGAAAGACCGGCGAGCGCAGCCTTGTCGGTCACGTGGAGCGCGCCCGCCTTCGCAGCCGCGAGCAAGGTCTGGCTGAACTTGGTTTCGAGATTGCTGATCTGCGTATTGAGCTTCTTGAGGTCTGTCTGTTTGGCCGGGGAGAGCTTGGCGCCGGCCTTCACGAACTGGTCGTACTGGACCTGCAGCAGCCTCGCCTGCTCGGGGTTGAGGTTCAGCTCGGCGCGGTGGTCGTACAGATGCTGAACTCGGCTGAAGAGCTTCGGGTTGAGATAGATGAAGTCGCGGTGCTGCGCGAGCAGGGGCGCAGTCCTGGTGTCGGTCGCCTGGAGGGTGTCGTTGGTGTTGGCGCCATTGACCGCGGAGAAGGCCAGCTGTGCGCGTTCGAGCAGAGCGCCAGAGCGATCGAGCGCGACCAGCGTATTGTTGAACGTGGGTGGTGAAGGATCGTTGGCGATGGCGGCGACTTCGCGCTTTTGCTGCGCCATCCCCGCGAGCATAGCCGGCAGATAATCCGTGTCCTTGATCTTCGAGAAATCGGGCGCCTCGAAAGGGAGCATGCTCGGCTTTGCGAACGGGCTGGACGCCGGAAGCGCGGCCGACGCGGTCGCCGCCTTTTTCGCTGGCGCCGCGGAGAGCGGCGCGGCAACGGCCAGCGCCGCGGTGGCGAGAAGAAGCGTGCGGATCATCGATACTCCCCAAAAATCAATAGCTTCGCAGCCTCCTCAACGCTCTCCGGCCTTTCCCGGCGCTGAACGTCAGTCGGCTTGGCGCAGCGCGCTTAGCATCGCTTCGCCGTAATGAGCGAGCTTCGTCGCGCCAACTCCTTGGACCGAGGCCAGCTCACCTAGCGTTTGCGGGTTCGTTGCGGCGATTTCGCGCAAGGTGGAGTCATGGAAGATGACATAAGGCGGAACGCCGGCGTCGGCGGCGAGCTGTCGCCGGGCAGTCCGCAGCCGCTCGAACACAGGATCCGCGTGTCCGTCCCGCTGCCGGTCGCGCCGGCGTTTTCGTCGTGGAGGCGGGACCGCGATCGTTAGTTGCTGCTCGCCCTTGAGAATCGGCCGGGCGCCGGGACCAAAGCTCAGGCCGCCGTAAGCGTCCGCGCGCAGAGCATCATGCGCGATCAGGGCTCGCGCGACGGGCCGCACGAGCGCGAGCTCATCGGCTGAGGCGATGCCGAACACCGACAGCCGGTGGTGCCCGAAGCTGCGTACTTTCTCGCTGTCGTTGCCGGCGAGCACATCGGTGAGATGACCGACGCCAAAGCGCATCTCGGTGCGGAATGCGGCGGAGAGCAACTTGCGGGCTACCTCCGTTGCGTCGATGGTCGCGGGCGGCTCGAGGCAATTGTCGCAATTGCCGCAACGTTCCGGAGGGTCTTCGCCGAAGTGACGCAGCAGGATGGCGCGGCGGCAGCCGGGCGTCTCGACCAGAGCCGCGAGCGCATTGAGGCGTTCGCGCTCGGCTGGACGGCGCTCCGGCTCGACCTCCCGCTCGATCCGCTGGCGGGCGGTAGCAAAGTCCTGGGCTGCCCAGAACAGCCACGCCTCGGCCGGGTCGCCGTCCCGACCGGCACGACCGGTCTCCTGATAATAAGCCTCGATACTCTTGGGGATGGCGGAGTGCGCGACGAGGCGCACGTCCGGCTTGTCGATGCCCATGCCGAAGGCGGCGGTCGCCGCGATCACCATCTCCTCCGAATTGACGAACGCCGCCTGGTTGCGGGCGCGCACCTGCGGCTCCAGCCCGGCGTGGTAGGGCAGCGCCGGACGTCCCTCCCGGCCGAGCGTCTCGGCGATCTTCTCGGCCTTGTCCCGGCTCGGTGCATAGACGATGGCCGGACCCGGCTGCGCCGCCAGGAGCTCACGGAGCTGCTTGCCCGTCTGCTCGCGATGCCGCACGTGGTAGCGGATGTTCGGCCGGTCGAAGCCGGCGACTATCAGCCCTTCAGAAGGAATGCCAAGCTGGGTGAGAATGTCGGCGCGCGTCCGCTGGTCCGCCGTCGCGGTCAGCGCGAGGCGGGGTACCTCCTGATGATTGTCGAGGAGCCCTTTGAGCTTGCGATAGTCGGGACGGAAGTCGTGTCCCCACTCGCTTACGCAATGCGCCTCGTCGATGGCTATCAGCGCCAGCTTGACCCGGTCGGCCAGCCGCCGGAACCCGTCGAGCGTCGCACGCTCCGGAGCGACGTAGAGAAGATCGAGCTCCCCGCTTCGAAAACGCTCGATCGTGCGCTCGCGGTCGCTGTCGGCGGAAGTGAGCGAAGCCGCCCGGACCCCGAATGCCCCCGCGCTGCGGATTTGATCGTGCATCAACGCGATCAGCGGCGAGATCACTAGGGCAGTACCTTCGCGGGCGAGTGCCGGGAGCTGGTAGCAGAGCGACTTCCCCGCGCCGGTCGGCATCACGGCGAGCGTGTGCTGGCCCGCCAGAACGCGCGCGATCACCTGCTCCTGAACTCCGCGGAAATGGTCGAATCCGAAGGTTTGTTTGAGGATCGCGTGCGGGTCGGCCATGGACTCTCTTGACAGTGCGGACCGAGCGCGCCGCGGTGATGAACCAGCCTAGCGATGGCGGAGCAGCTGGAAAAGCTACTCCGCCGCCTGCGCCGTTTCTTCCGCCAGCTGCTCCGCCGCCTGCCGGTACCACAGGTCGGCGTACAGGCCGCTACGCTCGAGCAGTTCCTCGTGCGTGCCGCGCTCGGCGACACTGCCTTCGTCCAACACCACGATCTGGTCGGCATTGACGATGGTCGACAGCCGGTGCGCGATCATGATCGTCGTTCGGCTTTCGGCGACCCGGTCAAGAGTCTCCTGGATCGCCTGCTCCGTGCGGCTGTCGAGCGCACTCGTCGCCTCGTCGAGTACCAGGATCGGCGGGTTCTTGAGCAGGGTGCGGGCGATGGCCACGCGTTGCTTCTCGCCGCCGGACAACTTCAGCCCGCGCTCGCCGACCATCGATTCATAGCGGTTGGGCAGCGTTTCGATGAAACGGTCGATCGCGGCGCCTTTGGCGGCGCTCTCGATCTCCGCCTGCGACGCTTCGCCTTTTCCGTAAGCGATGTTGTAGCCAATCTCGTCGTTGAACAGCACCGTGTCCTGCGGGACGATCCCAATTGCCGAGCGCAGGCTCCTCTGGGTGACGTCCGAAATGTCCTGATCGTCGATCAGGATCCGCCCGGCAGTGGGATCGTAGAAACGGTAGAGCAGGCGGGCGATCGTCGATTTGCCAGCGCCCGACGGCCCGACGATTGCGAGCGAAGTGCCCGGCGGAATGTCGAGATCGAGGTCGCGCAGTATCTCGCGGCCAGGCTCGTAGCCGAAGCGTACGCGTTCGAAGCGAACATGGCCGTTCTTCACGTGGAGCGGCTTCGCGCCACGCTTGTCCGTGACCTCGGCCGGCGTATCGAGCAAATCCCACATGGCCTCCATGTCGATCAGGCCCTGGCGGATCGACCGGTACACCCAGCCGAGCATGTCGAGCGGCCGGAACAACTGCATCAGAAGCGAATTGACCAGCACCACGTCGCCGGGCGTGAAGCGGCCGCGGCTCCAGCCCCAGACGGTGAAGATCATCGCCCCGGCCATCATCAGATTGGTGATGAACGCCTGCCCGATGTTGAGCCAGGCGAGAGACACCTCATTGCGCACCGCGGCGCGGGTGTAGTCGCCGATCGCCTGGTCATAGCGCTTCGCCTCGCGCTCCTCGGAGCCGAAATATTTGACCGTCTCGTAATTGAGGAGGGAATCGACCGCGCGTCCGATCGCCTTGTTGTCGACGTCGTTCATCTGGCGCTGCAGCTGGGCGCGCCAGTCGGTCACCTTGCGCGTGAAGGTGATGTAGATGGCCACGATCACCAGCGTTGCGGCAACGAGACCCAGACCGAACTTGACCCAGAAGATGACACAGATCGCGCCCAGCTCGATCACCGTTGGGGCGATGTTGAACAGCAGGAAATAGAGCATCATGTCGATGCTCTTCGTGCCGCGCTCGACGATCTTGGTGAGCGAGCCGGTTCGGCG
This sequence comes from Pseudomonadota bacterium, assembly GCA_046731955.1. GTDB lineage: Bacteria > Pseudomonadota > Alphaproteobacteria > Sphingomonadales > Sphingomonadaceae > Sphingomicrobium. Next base: position 87,860 of record JBKPMC010000006.1, read on the forward strand.
CTCCAGGTGGAAGCGCAAGGAGAGGTCGTGGACGTGGCGGAAGACCGTGCCGGCCAGTCGCCGCGCAGCGTCCTGACCGACCTTTTCGAACAGGGCGTTGCGAAGGTTGTCCGACAGCACTCCTGCGAAGCGCGCGGTCGCGTAGCCGGCAACAAGGCCGGCGATGACGCCGAACGCAACCGTTCGGCCCGACATACCGTCGATCACCGCTTTGTAGGCAAACGGCATGAGGAGAACCGCGGCCTTGCCGGCGAGGACCAGAAGCACCGCGGCGACGACGCGTGCCTTCAGTTCGGTCTGCCCTTTCGGCCAGAGCATCGGCAGGAAACGCCACAGGGCGCGAAAACCGCCGCTCGGCTTTGCCTGCTGTTCCACCGCCGTATCCGCCATGATCCTTAGGTAGGGGCCCCCGTCACCAGCCGCAAACCGGCGCTAGACCGCGGAACCGAGCGGCCATGCGGCGGTTCCTGAGCCATGAAGAAAATCAAACTGAAGCTGCCGCGTGGCCGCCGGGGCAAGAAACCCAAGGACGACGAGCCCACCGAGACGACCACCGAAGAGTTCGAGCGAGAGGGCATGGGGGTAGCTCCGAAGGAGTAGACCCGAGGAGGAAGCGATGTCCGAAGTCATTGAACCGATGATCCATGAGGATCAGCTGCCCGGTCACGAGAGTCAGCTCGAACCCAAGCCGGACTGGCAGCCACGCTATCCCGGATCCGGGCGCCTCAAGGATAAGGTTGCCCTCGTCACGGGCGGCGACAGCGGCATCGGCCGCGCAGTTGTTGCCTTATTTGCTCGCGAAGGCGCCGATATCGCGATCGTCTATCTATGCGAGCACGACGACGCCGAGTTCACCAAAGGCATCGTTGAGAAAGAGGGCCGCAAGGCGATCACCATTGCCGGCGATATCGGCGACAAGAGCTTCTGCGACCGCGCGGTCCAGCAGACGGTCGATCAGCTCGGCCGTATCGACATCCTCGTCAACAATGCCGGCGAGCAGCATCCTGACAAGGATATCCGAGACATCACCGAGGAGCAGCTGAGGCGCACTTTTCAGACAAATGTCTTCGGGATGTTCTACCTGACCCAGGCCGCGGAGCCGTACCTGAGGGAAGGCTCGGCTATCATAAACTGCACGTCGGAAACGATGTATCGCGGTGCGCCGGACCTGCTTGATTACAGCTCGACCAAAGGAGCGATCACGGCTTTCACCCGCTCGCTCGCCAAGAATCTGGTCGAGAAGGCAATTCGCGTGAACGGCGTTGCGCCGGGGCCGATATGGACCCCGCTCAACCCCTTCGGCGGCCAGCCGCCTGAGGACGTACCGGAGTTCGGCAAGCATACACCGATGGGTCGTCCCGGCCAGCCGAACGAAGTCGCTCCGTCCTTCCTGTTCCTTGCCTGCGACGATGCGAGCTACATGACCGGCCAAGTTCTGCATCCCGACGGCGGGGACACGACCTCGAGCTAGTCGCTAACGCGGCGGAGTTGGCGGCTTTCACCAAGGAGCGGCGATTTGCGCCAGCATTTTCACCAATCATCCAACACGCTATACTGAAAAACCACGTCTTTTTCCATTTGGCACGCCCTGTGCATTGGACAGGGCGTGGACCCGATGGTCGGGTTCGCCAGATGAGAAAAAGGGGTTTTTCGATGTTCGCAACTATCGCATCCGCCCGTGAGACCGCCACCGTGTTCGCCGGTGCGTTCATCTCCGCGCTTCTGCTCGTTTCGGCCGCCACTTCGCTGCCGATCGCCTGAACACTCTAATCCAAGGGAACAGAAATGAATGGACGTTTCCTGATCAACCGGCGCGACGCCAAGGTCATGGGCGTCGCCGCCGGCCTCGCCGATTACACCGGCGTCGACCCGCTGGTGATCCGGCTGTCGCTGATCGCGCTGACCTTGATCACCGGACCAATTGCGATCTTCTTCTACGTCGTGACCGGGCTGCTGGCGCCGCACCAATAGCGCCAGCGGCTTCCTCCTGTTGCGGCCGGTCGCTTATCATGGCGCCATGGCCGCGTACGATCCCCACGATCTCCAGCGCTTCGTCGCCGCTCAGGACGGCGTCTTCGAGACGGCGGTGGCCGAGCTCAGAGCGGGATCGAAACAAAGCCACTGGATGTGGTTCATCTTCCCACAGCTTCGCGGCCTAGGCCGAACTCCCACCGCGCATTTCTACGGAATTTCGTCTCTCGAAGAGGCGCGCGCCTATCTAGGTCACCCGCTGCTCGGTCCCCGCCTAAGGCAATGTGTCGAGGCTGTGCTGCCCTGGGGGAACAAGCGCTCGGCCGAGCAGATCCTTGGGCCGATCGACGCGCTGAAGCTTCGTTCGAGCCTGACGCTGTTCGACGCGGTCGAACCGCACTCCCTCTTCCACCAAGCCCTCGACGTCTTTCTTGACGGCGTCGCTGACGAACGCACCCTCGCCCTTTTGAAGTCAGCGCGGTAGGGAAATGGCAGAAGGAGACTCACATGCGAAAGCTTCTGTTCGGTCTCGGCGCGGCTGCGATGGCCGTCACTCCGGCGACCGCCGCTCTGCCGGTCGGCGCAAAGGCCCCGGACTTTACGACCACCGGTGCGGTTGGCGGCAAGCCATTCAAGCTCAACCTGAAGAGTGAGCTCAAGAAGGGTCCCGTGGTCCTTTATTTCTTCCCCAAGGCCTTCACCAAGGGCTGCACGCTCGAGGCGCATGCCTTCAGCGAGAACATGGCCGAGTTCAAGAAGGCCGGCGCGGAAGTGATCGGAATGTCGGCTGACGACCTGCCGACGCTTCGGAAATTCTCGGTGGAGGAATGCCGCAGCGCCTTCCCCGTCGCCACGGCAACGCCGACAACCATCAAGGCCTATGACGTCGTTTTGAAGCAGAAGCCCGAGCTCACCGACCGGACCTCGTACGTGATTGATCGCAAGGGCCGCATTGTGTTCGTCCACTCCGACCTGGATTGGAGCCAGCACGTGTCGCAGACGCTCGCTGCGGTGAAGGCGCTGAAGTAGCCCGATGCGGGGGGCCTTCGCTGCTGCGCTGATCGCGCTTGCCGGCGGGGCAGTCGCGCAGCCCTCCACCTTTGCCTATGAGCCGAAACCGCGCTGGGCCGAAGATCCGGAGACCGAAGTGGTGTGCCAGGCGATCCGCGCCGAGTGCCCTGCGCAGCTGAAGGACGGCGAGATCGAGGCCGAGTGGAGCTACGCCGAACTGTATGATGCGGACGGCATGCTGGTCGGCCTGCGGTCGCTGGGCTCGACCGGCTGCAAGCCGCTCGACGAGCATCTGCTTCTCGGCCAGCGCCACTTCCGCACGGTCTTCACCAAGCCCGGCCAGCCGGACCTCGACGACATCAAGGTCGAACTGGCGCCGGGGACAACGCGGGACGCCGTCCGGCTGGTGAAGCGAGGCACGACGTCGGTCTCGATCGGCTGCTAGCCCCCTCACAGCACAGCCGCGCAACATGACGGAACCGTTACACCTGCTCGCGCGCTTTGCGACGGTTGTCCAAACCGCAACAGGGGAAAGCGAATGAAGCTCACCACCACCTTTGCCGTCGCCGTCGGCCTGGCCGCGCTCGCCGCGTGCAGCAAGAGCCCGCAGGAGAATGCGGCCGAAAATATTGAGGCGAACGCGGAGAATGTCGCCGAGAACATCGAGATGAATGCCGAGAATGTATCGGAGAATATCCAGGCCAATGCCGAGAATGCCGCCGAAAACGTCCAGGCCAATGCCGACAACGCGGCCGACGCGGTGAGCAACGCAGGCAACAACGCCTACTGAAGCAAGAGCAGGCGTTGAAGGGAGGCGCCCGTCAGGTCGGCGGGCACTCCTTCGTCACTCCTCATTGAGGCTGCTTCGCTCGCGCTTGGGCAGCTTCGGGTCGAGAGTCACCCAGCTGATCCTGTGCTCGGTCCAGATCTCAACCGTCGGCGGGAAAAGGTCGGGGTCGTCGAGCGTGCCGGTGGTGATGTCCATGTGGTTGGGGCGCGAGGCGCGGCGGTAGCCGACGAGGCTGCCGCAGCATTTGCAGTGCAGCCATTCAAGGCCGGGCGAGGAGGAATAAGCGGTGGGAAAGCCCCACAACCACTGGAAGTCGGCAAGATCGAACACCGCCCAGGCCACATTGGTACCGCCGCTCGCCCGCCGGCACGATCGGCAGTGGCACAGCGTAGTTGCAACGGGCTGGCCCGACACGCGGTAACGGATCGCTCCGCACAGGCAGCCGCCTTCGGCTGGATCGCTCATGCTCGTGCCTCACTAGCCTTCCCGTCGCAGCCGCGAAAGCAGAAGCGGGCTATCGCTTGCGGATCATGCCCTCGATTGTAGCGACGACGAGCCCGAGCCGGCGCACCTTGATGCTGCTGATGGCAGATGCTCCGCCCGGAAGCGGGGTCAGCCATTGTTCGACGTTGAGCTTGCCCTTCATCTTGAAGCGGAAGCGGTAGCGGTCGCCAACCTGCTCGATCGTCACCGGCCCGGACGCGTCGGACATGGTCCCGGCGAACCGGCCGGGGCCGATTTGGCGCACACGCCAGCGCCGCTCGCGCGGCGCTTCGCCCTCGTCCCGGACTTGCTGGACGAGCGTCAGCGTGCCGTCCGGCTCGATGCGGCCGCGGCCTGCACTGAACCCGCGGTAGGGCTTCTTGAACATCACCTTGATCGTGCTGGCGCTCTCGGTGCGCCCTTCGAAGAAGCTGAGCGGATTGACTTGCTGGGCCGCAGCGGCCGGTGCGGCAGCGATCAGGATCGGTGTCGCGAGGGCGAGGTGAAGGCCGCGCATGCGCACGAGACTAGCGAGAAGTGGCTGAAAGGCTAGGGGTTTTTGCGCCGGTGCGCGGAGCCGGGCGCAGGAAGCACTTCGTGATCCACCAGCGCCCCAGCCCGCCGAGCCGGGGCGCGGGGAGTCCGCTTACGCCGGCAAGGGCTGGCGTATCTCGACCTGTTCGGCGCGCTGGACCCGGCCGATCACTTCGGCCTCATTCAGCGTGTCCGCATATTCCTGAACGCTGTCGAGCTTGCCCGTGGCGTCGACATGGATGACGTGGCAGAACTGGGCCGACAGCTCCTTGCCGGTCGCCTTGCACGTTCCGCGATAACGACCGGTGCCGATCACATACTCGCCAGCATCGAGCAGCTGGCCGAGCTCCACGCGGAACTTGTCGAAATCGCGATTTGTCGGCGCGAACACTTCATCGCGGACCGCGGCGAAGCTCCGGTACGGGTTGCCGGCTGAATAAAGGGAGTTTTCCGCCTCGTTCCAAATCAGGTTGTGGCTGCATCCCCGTTCGAACGCCTCCATATCGCCACGGGCGAACGCTTCGTAGAGGCCGCGGATGGCCCGAACATTCTCTTGTGACATCGGCAGTTCTCCAATGGACCACGCGGCGCGTCGCGCCGGCGGACGGAGCGTCCGGCGGGGGGCACCGCGATAACGACTCGTCAGGAAAGCTGACGGGCGGCCTATAGCACGAACGGCGGTGCGGGCTTCGTTCGCCGGCGCGCCTGCGGCGATTTCTCCTGGAGGAACGTTATCGGGCGGCCGTTCGTTCATGACGGAAGCGAAATATTTCAGGACACCAAATGCAAACTCCGAACATCATCGAACGAGCCTTCCAACTGGCCCGGGCCTCGACCAGCGTGGACGAGATCAGGAAAGTACTGCGGCGCGAAGGCTATGCGAATGTCGACGCCCATCTCGCCGGGGCATCGATCAAGGCCGATCTGAAGAGGCGGTTCGCGCGTTAAGCGGCGTTTGGATCCGCCGGGTAAGGCCAACCTTCCGTTGCGGCTAGCACCTTACACGGTAATCGTAATGCACCTGACCATTGTGGTCGATGTAGTAACAATAGCCGCGGGTGTCGCGATAATATTGGCGATCGCCAATAACCGCGCCGACCATGCCTCCTAATACGCCGCCCACGGCTGCACCCGCCCCGGTCCCGATCCCCGGTATGACCGAACCCGCGAGGGCGCCGGCTCCGGCGCCGATGACTGCTCCCGTAGCGCCACTTGCAACCACATGATCCCTGTATGGGTCGCTGGCGCAACCTCCCAGCGCAAGGCTGGTGGCGGCAGCGGCCGAGAATAGCAGGCGTTTCATTTCATCGTCCTCCAGGGCAGCTCGAGCCCCCGACCCCGGCTTCAGTACGCCAAGAGCTGTGATGGCCTGCGATCCTTTGTGAAATCGGGAATTTGACGGATGAAGCATTCTCCGCCCTGTTCCGCTGCCGGGGTCGCTCATGGAACAAAAGTTCCGCGGTTTGCATTTAATCCAATAATCCTAGTGACTTAGCTAATCTCGACTGATCGGAAATTAAAGGCGCAACGGCGATAATCGCGCGACTGGATGCCCCACAAACACGTTGTAACGCATTATGAGGAAAGCCATCCGTCACGCACCAACCAGCGCCCTTCCCGCGATTGCCGCGGCCCTGGCGCTCTCTTCAACTCATGCCCTCGCGCAGGAGGCCGCGCCGCAACCGCCACCGACGGCCAGCGAACCGGCTCCGGTCAGCGTCGACCCGGCGCCGGCCCCGGAGACCAGCCCGGCGACCACCGAGGAGGTGACTCCCGCCACGCCGGTCGTCACCTCGGCGCCCGAACCCAAAGCGACGGCCAAGCCCAGACGCACGGCTACTGCGGTAAAGGCTGCCACGCCGACCCCGAGACCGGCCCCGACCCGGGCTGCGCGACCCGCGCCCGCCGCGGCGCCCACGGCGCCCGCGCCTACCGGGGCCCCGAGCCTGTCCCCGGTCAAGCCGATCGTCGACACCACCGCCGCCCCGGCCCAGCCAGCCGCACCCGCAGCAAAGCCGGCCAACCCGGACAACCGCCTAGCGATCGAGCTCGGCGGCGGAGCGCTTGCGCTGCTCGCCCTCGGAGGCGGCGTTTACGCGCTGGCGCGTCGTCGCCGCCGCGAGGATGAGGTGATGGTCGAAGAGGCTTACGAGCCGGAGGCCGTCGCCGAGGCCGAGCCCGCGCCGATGGCGCAGGCCCCGCCCGCTCCGCGCCACGACCCGATCTTCGACGAGCAGCGCGCGACCGTCGCTCCCGCCGCTTCGGCCTTCGCCTGGGGCAATGAACAGCCCTGCGACCAGCCGTCGGACGACGGTTCGGACCGCTGCCCGGGCGAAACCTGGGTCGAGCGCGCCTATCGCGGCACCTCGCCCGCTAACCCATCGGTATCATTGAGGAACCGGTTGCGCCGCGCCGCCTTCTTCGACAAGCGCGAACGCGACGTCGCTGCGGGAACGGCCGAGCCGGTCGAGACCGACGCGGGCCTGCCAGAAGCGATGGTCGAGGAACAGGAGCGCGAGCTCGCCTGACGTCATTCGGGTGAGAGAAGGAAAGCCGCCGTTCGGGAAACCGGGCGGCGGTTTTCGCTTGGGCATGGGCGGCGCGGAAGTTGGCAAAGTTGGCACCTCAACACGCGCGCGCGAGAAAGCGGAGTGCGAAGGACGGACCGAATGTTCCCAATGTTCGCAGTGACGGGCGAGTTTTGTGTGCTCGCGGAAACGCGTCGGGCGAGCAGCGAGGAAGCCGTGATCGAAGATGAGCCTGGCGCATCGGCCAGCGTAAGGCACAAGCGGAGCGCTGTAGGACAGCGAAATCGTCAGTGCTCGATGATCGTGCCGACGCCCTGCTCGTTCCGGCGGGCGTACATTCGCTCAGGCGGCGCGGGCGATGTCGGCCTCAGCAAAGGCCAGCACGGCTTGGGGATGCAGGCGGTTGAGCGCGCAGATCAGCTGCCGTCCGAAGGCGTCGAGACAATGGAGCGAGCGGCCTTCTTCGCAGCAACAGTCGAGCCCGTAGGCGCGCCAATGCGCGTTCGAATCACGCGCATATTGGCCGGGCGCTTCGAAATGAACCTCCCATTCGGCGCGGCCGTATTCGGCCCGCACCGCCTCCGGCAGGGCCTGGTAGAAGGTGTCGTTCACGGTGATCCCGAACATCTCGCGCGACGCATCGTCGATGAGGTGCGGCAGTTCCTCCGCTTCCTCCTCGGGCAGCAGGCCGCGGGATTGCAGGCGAAGCTGCTGCTCGACCGCGGCGACGGCGGGGAGATGGCGGAAGACGATCAGGGTCATGGGCCAAGAATCAACGAGATTCGCGCAGGTTCCAAGGTTAAAAGTTCAACGAATCCACAGTTTTGTACGAACCGCGCCTGATCAGGCTGTTGGATCGTCCGACAGCGCGATCCAGGGCGCGAACAGCTTGGGCTGATCGCCGGTCAGGTTCTTGCGAATCTGTCCTCCGTCACAGTAGCGCCTGCAACGGCCCACCGCTCGATGCGCCCGGATCACCCGTAAAGTTAACGGTGCTTAAACGGTGCCTGGAATCGTTCATCTGCCAGCAAGGTTGGCCTGAACAGTCGGCAGTCCGAGGCGATCGAGCGCAGGCTGCATGACGCAATCTGTCCAGCGAGATGGATGAGGTTCTGACCGCCCGACACACCATGACCAAGGCGGCCGGACGAATAGTCGCGAACGCGTCGGGCCGGTCAATTTAAAGGAGCAAAATTAGTGAATATTCTCAAGCGATCGACGGTTCCCTTGCTGCTGGCCGCGGCTGCGGTGCCAGCCTGGAGCGGTCTTTCTGCGCAGGTGCAGGAACAGGTCGAGGGCGCGAATGCGATTACTGTGACTGGCGAGATGCCGTCCGATCTGACCAAGTTGCCCAAGGGACCTGAGATCCAGGGCATCATTTCCGCGCGCGGGGGCGGGCAGATGCAGGTCACTGCCGCCAACGGCAACAGCACGGCAATCCTTGTCTCCCAGGCCACCGACATCAGGTCCAGCGGGGGCTTTCTCGGCCTCGATCGCAACAAGCTTGGCGCAGACTCGCTGCTCAACGGGCTGCCGGTCACCGTCAAGACGGTGCAATGGGGCGGCGGCCTGGTGGCGACCCAGGTGAGGCTCAAGAACAAGAATCTCGCGACCGCTTCGATGATTCGTAACGGCACCGCGCAGCGCTTCGGTGAGCACGATGTGGCCATTGCCCGGAATGCGGCGGCGACCGAGGCGCTGCGCGGGCGCGTGGGCGATATCGACAAGTATGATATCAAGGGCACGACGAACATCTACTTCGACACTGGCAAGTGGGCGCTGTCGCGTGACGAAGAGGCCCAGCTTTGCGCGGCTGCGAATCAAGCCAAGGGAATGGACAACGCGCTGCTGCTCGTGGTCGGCTATACCGATGCGGTCGGAAGCGAGGACTATAACCAGGTTCTCAGCGAACGGCGCGCCGGCAAGGTCGTCAACCATCTGCAGCAGAAATGCGGCTGGGCGCCCTATCGCATGCTGACCCCAACGGGGATGGCCGAGGCGGACCCGGCGGCGGACAACACAACCGCCGAAGGCAAGGCGCAGAACCGCCGCGTCTCGGTGAACATCATGGTCAGCAAGGCCGTCGAGGGTATCGAACAGCAGGGCGGCTGAAACGCGCGGGGTGGGCTTCGGCCCACCCCCGATTTCGACGGATGCCCGAAGTCCGCACGATCTCCATCGATTGCAGTGCTCGCCATGCCCCCGGGTTGGCTGCGCGCTTCATTCAGTCAGGCGCTTCCAATCATCCAGCTTGCCGGGGAGGAATTTGACGCGGGCGATGCCTTTGATTTCTTGCATTCCTCGCTCCTTCCAAGACCAAAATGGAAGGATCGAATATCGGTTGCCAGATTGTCGGCTGAACGACCATTTCCCGTGGCTTAGGCGATGCCGTCCGATGCCCGCTTTCCACCCAAGGCAGTCACTTCGACGGCCGCATTCCGTGTACATCAGGCGTATCGGCCAGCCCATCCCCAGGCGGGGCGGCCGAAGTAGCCGTGGTTTCGGTCGCGGTTGCGGGATTCGTCCGGCCGGCGAGCTTCAGCGCCTCATCGATAATGCTGGTCAGCTTGGGACCGAAGACGCCGGTCCTGAAGAGTCCGGCCTGCCGTGGATCGAAGCGGGAGAGGAGGGCGCGGGCCTCGGGGATGCGTTCTGAGTGGGCGTAGGCGGCGATCAGAAAGGCGGCCGCCCATGGATTGTTCGGACCGATTTGCAATCCCTCCTTTGCGAGCGGGATCGCCTCCTCGAACCGCTCCATGGCGACCAGGCACCCGGCCATGCTCGGCCACGTGTGGGCCCGCCACGGCGACTGGGGGTCTAGGTCGAGGCCGCGCTTGTAATGAGCGAGCGCCTCATCGTAATCGCCGCTCCACATACGAATGTTACCCGCAATATCCCAGCCCGCGACTAGGCCCGGATTCATTTGCAGTGCCCGATCGATGAGCGCGCGGGCGACCACCTTATCTCCGTCGGCCAGCCGGTGCGCTAAGGCTACAAAGGCCAGGACTTCCGGATCGTCCGCGCCTGCCAGCATTGCCCGATCGATCATCTGCGAAATCCGCGTCCTGAGCGCCGCCACATTCACATCCTCGCCCGCGTAGGCGATGCGAAGCGCCAGGGCGATCGCCAGAATGGCAAGGGAGGGCGCGTGGCCGGGATCGAGCGCAACGGCGCGTTCGCTGAGCGCCTCGACCTCGTCCAACTGCTCAAGCGCTGCCCGGCGGATTGTCGCTCGAGCGCGCAGCCATAGCTCGTGGGCCGACAGGCTTTCGACGGGGCGTTTGGCGATGCGTCGGGTTTCGTGCGCAAGGATAGCCGACTCCACGCGGCCCGCGACCTTGGTCGCCACGTCGTCCTGGAGGGCGAAAGCATCGTCGAGCCGATCGTCGAACCGCTCGGCCCACACCCGATCACCCTGCGCGGCGTCGCGTAGTTGCACGTTGATCCGCACTCGAGGCCCCGAGCGCCTGACGCTTCCCTCGAGCAGGTAGCGCGCCGCGGGAGCTGGACCGGCGTCCGCGACTCGCAGCATGGGATAACGCGTGAGCGCTGTCGCGATCTCGGCGACCAGCCCGTCGGCGAAGTCATCGCCCGCGGCAACTCCGCTTGGATCGGCGAAATGTGCGACGGCGACTGAGAACTCTTCGGGCACGCCGAGCGCCGGCGGCAGCGTGCGCGGCTGCCCGGCCTCTCGGGCGGGGGATGGATCTCCCAGAAGCTCGGCGACGCTCTGCGCCACCTTCTTCCACCCGACCGCCGCCGGATCGCCTGTCCAACCCACGAGGTCCGCGCATTGGATGCGGCTGAACGGCATTGGCAGAGCCGCGCCATCGACAGTCAGTTGCACCAGGGTGCCGACCTCACGCGCCAGGTCGGCTTCCGCGCGCACCCACTGGCTCTTTGCCGCTTCAGCCGACCAGACCACCACGACTGCTTTCGCGGCCCGAAGCCGTTCCTCGATCACTTCCGCATAGTCGCGATGCGCTGGCAGTTCGTCATCGAGCCATACGCCATAGCCAAGCGCGCGTAGTGCCTCTTCGACTTGTTTGGCCTCGCGTTCTGTTGAGCGGGCGTAGGAGATGAAGACGTCGGACACCCTCTCGGCCCCGTCCTCCAAAAGAAGGCAACGTAACGACGGCTGAACCATCGACAGGTAATGTGCAAGCTCTTCAGTATCTCACAGGCTGGCCGCAGTGAGTGTCCGTTTTCCACCCAGCCAGACATTGGCAGGAGGCTACTCCGCCGCAGGCACGTAAAGCTCGCCGCCCTCATCGTGGAAGCGCTTGCTCATCTCAGCCATGCCCGCTTCCGCTTCGCCTTGCCGTGGGCCCCCTCCACCATGCTGCGCATTGTCCCCCTCCCCGTTCCGGGCAGGATTTAGGCGGGCGAATTCGCGCACTTCCTGGGTAATCTTCATCGAGCAGAATTTAGGCCCGCACATGGAGCAGAAGTGGGCGGTCTTGGCGCCCTCGGCCGGGAGCGTCTGGTCGTGGAAGGCCTCCGCCGTGTCGGGGTCGAGCGACAGGTTGAACTGGTCGCGCCAGCGGAAGTCGAAGCGGGCTCGGCTCAGCGCGTCGTCGTGGAGGCGGGCCGCGGGGTGTCCCTTGGCGAGGTCGGCCGCGTGGGCGGCGAGCTTGTAGGTGACCACGCCGACCTTGACGTCGTCGCGGTCGGGGAGCCCCAAATGCTCCTTGGGCGTGACGTAGCAGAGCATCGCGGTGCCGAACCAGCCGATCATCGCCGCTCCGATCGCGCTGGTGATATGGTCGTAGCCGGGTGCGACATCGGTCGCTAGCGGCCCCAAAGTGTAGAAGGGCGCCTCGCCGCAGCTTTCCAGCTGCTTGTCCATATTCTCCTTGATCTTGTGCATCGGCACATGGCCGGGGCCTTCGATCATCACCTGGACGTCGTGGCTCCAGGCGATCTTCGTCAGCTCGCCGAGCGTGTAGAGCTCGGCGAACTGCGCCTCGTCATTGGCATCGGCGGTGCAGCCGGGGCGGAGGCCGTCGCCGAGGCTGAAGGCGATGTCATACGCCTTCATGATCTCGCAGATCTCGTCGAAGCGCTCGTAGAGGAAGCTCTCGCGGTGGTGGGCGAGGCACCACTTGGCCATGATCGAGCCGCCGCGGCTGACGATGCCGGTGACACGGTTGGCGGTCAGGGGCACGTAGGGCAGGCGGACCCCGGCGTGGATGGTGAAATAGTCGACGCCCTGCTCGGCCTGCTCGATCAGCGTGTCGCGGTAGATTTCCCAGGTCAGGTCCTCGGCGATGCCGCCGACCTTCTCCAGCGCCTGGTAGATGGGAACGGTGCCGATCGGGACGGGCGAGTTGCGGACGATCCATTCGCGCGTGTCGTGGATGTTGCGGCCGGTCGAGAGGTCCATGACCGTATCGGCGCCCCAGCGGATCGCCCACACCATCTTGTCGACTTCGGAGGCGACGTCGGACGCGACGGCGCTGTTCCCGATATTGGCGTTGATCTTGACCAGGAAATTGCGGCCGATCGCCATCGGCTCGGTTTCCGGATGGTTGATGTTGTTGGGGATGATCGCGCGGCCGCGGGCGACTTCGTCGCGGACGAATTCGGGGGTGACGAAGTCGGGGATGGAGGCGCCGAAGTCCTCGCCGTCCCTCGCCTCCGCGAGGGCATGCGCGCGACCCAGATTCTCGCGGATCGCGACATATTCCATTTCCGGAGTGACGATTCCGCGCCGGGCGTAATGCATCTGCGTGACGTTGGCGCCGGGCTTTGCGCGCAGCACTTTTTTACGAACGTTTGGAAAGGGTTGCACCCCCCCTGACCGATCGGGGCCGAGCTGCCCATTGTCTTCCGGTCGCACTTCCCTTTGCGCGACTTCCTCGACATCGCCGCGGGCGCGGATCCAGTCGCGCCGTAGCTCGGGCAGGCCGGCCATGATGTCGATGCGCGCAGCGAGATCGGTGTACGGTCCGCTCGTGTCATAGAGCACGACGGGCGGCTCGCCCGACGAGGGCTCGAGGTCGACGGCGCGCATCGCGACGCGAATGCCGTCGCGACTTTCCACATGGATCTTGCGCGAGCCGCGGATCGGCCCAGCGGTGACTTTGAGTTCGGTTCTGGCGGGGGCGTCGCCCATGAGCGTCTCCTTCTCCCTACGCCGGTGTCAGCCGGATCAGGTTCGATGGGTCGCCCGCTGAGGGATCCCCGGAAAGTATACTTTCGTGGGAACCCGGGCGGGCCTCTCAAGCGCCAGTCAGCGCTCCCCCAGGGAAGAGTCGTCCTTAGGACCGTGCAGAGCGGCGCGCCAGTGCCGCCGCTCCGATTTGCGGGTCGGCTCAGCGCTTGCGCGGCTGGGCGGAGGCTTGGGCGGCCTGGCGCTCGGTCGCGCTGATCGTTCCGTCCTTGTTGGTGTCGAGCCGGTCGAACCGGCCCAGGACGGGTGCGCGATATTCGTCGGAGCTGACCTTGCCGTCCTTGTTCTTGTCCAGCTCGGCGAGAAGGTCGGCGCCGTTGCCGGGCGTTCCAGCCGACTTCGGGGTGACCGCCATGAACTCGGCCTTGCTCAACGCCCCGTCCTTGTTCGTATCGAGCTTGGTGAACTCGCCCTCAAGCTGGGAGCGGACGTTGGCCTGTCGGTTCTGCAGCGTCTTGGCCCGGGCGGCGGCAAGCTCGGCCTGGTTCAGAGTGCCGTCGCCATTGGTGTCGATCGCCTTGTACGTTGCGTCGAGATTCTTGATCACTGCGGCGCGCGTGGGAGCGGGCTGGGCATTGGCCGCCGGCGCGGGTCGCGGCGACGTCTGCGCAGTCGCAAGCGCCGGAGCGGTTGCGCCAAGCACCATCGCTGCGGTCAGTGAAACGGATCGATTGAACACTCGGAAATCTCCCCTGATCCTCGAAATGGAATGAAAGTCGCGCACCCGATACCCCGTTCCCCGGGCGCCGTCGACCGACGCTTTTTCGGACTTCCAACCTTGCTGCGAACTGAACTGACCGGAGATGCGGCGCAACCACGCCGCTACCGGTTTCCGGCGCACGCGCGCGAAGGGGCCGGCAAAAACCCGTTTACCCCAAACCAGTTACTGTTGCGCTGCTGCCACAGGGCCCACAGCAATGTTGGCGAATTGCAATTGGGTTTAGTTTTTCGGCTTGGCTTTTGGCGGTTTGCCGCGATAAGCGAGGCTTACGGGAGTGTCCCGCCTGGGGGCGGATTGCGTTGTGTGCCCATTGACGCAGTCCTTCAGGAGGGGCGATCCGGGAAATAACAAAGACCGCGGTCGCGGCCTAAACAGGGGATGATTTCATGACGACCTCGCACCGGCGTATTGCCCTTCTGGCTGGAGCCTCGATCTCCGCATTGGGAATTTCCGCGCTTGCAGCAAGCCCGGCTCTGGCCGCGCCGCACGACGACCTGGCGGACGGCACCTACGCTGGTGCCACGTCTACCGACCCCCTCGTCGACATCTGTGATCTCGCCACTCCTGCCGGCAGCCCCTGCTTCTTCGGGGTGATCGACACGGCCGGTCCGGCATCAACGGCTACTGTCAACACGACGGCAGCCGGTCAGATCGTCCACAATCCCGGCGCGACCGGCACGTTGACCAATACCGGCAGCGCGGAAATTGGCGCGATCGCGGTCGCCACCAACGCGGCGGGCAACGCCACGGCCAATGCGACGATTACCGGTGCGATTTTCCAGAGCACCACCACGGGGGCGGACGTCGCCCTTGCCATCAATTTGGCGGCGGCAACGGGGACCGCCACCACACCGACTTCCGGCATCTTGCTCATCGATGCGGTCGCAAGCGCGAGCGCGCCGGCCGGAAGCGCATTCGCGGACGCGTCGGTCGGAACGGGTATCAACCAGGTAGCGGTCGCGACCGGCGCATTCGATGCCCATGCGTCGATCGTCAACAGCGGGACGCTGACCGTCCAGGCGGTCGCAAATGCGACCGGCTCGGCCTTCGCCAGCGCGAGCGCCGATGTCAGCCAGGCCATCAGTCAGGTTGCGGTCGCAACCGGCGATCTGGCAAGCGTGGTCTTCCAGAACAATGGCGCGATCAATGTCAACGCGGCGGCCTTCGCTTCGGCGACGGCCGGCGGTGCCAACGCCTTTGCCGACGTCTCCGGTGTCAGCCAAGTGGCAGTCGCCGCCACTGCGAGCGCTTCGGCCGTGAACAGCGGAACGATCAGCCTCTCTGCTGTCGCGACCGCGAACGGCACGGCGTTCGCAAGCGCTGACGCGACTGCCTCGAACGCCATCCACCAGATCGTCGTCGGCAGCGTTAGCGGGGTCGCCAATGCCACCAACGTCGGCGCGATCTCGATTGTTGCTTCCGCAAACGCAGCCGGCTCGAGCGCGTCCGCATCGGCTTTCGCCGGCAATGCTATCAACCAGACCGGAGTTGCGCCGCTCGTGACTCTCAACGCCGTCAACAGCGGCACGATGTCGATCGCCGCCAACGCGGTTGCGACGGCAACGATCGGCTCGGCCTTCGCTTATGCGTCGGTTTACAGCGGCATGCAGCAGACCGGTGTTGCCAACGGCGGCGGCACGGCCAATCTGAACATGGTCAACAGCGGCGCCTTGTCGATGGTCGCCAACGCTTCGGCGAACGGTGCGACCCATGCCAGCGCATCGGCCTACGCCTTCACCGCGATGAGCCAGGTTGGAGTGGCGACTGGCGGCACCGTCAACTTGGCAATGACCAACGACGCCACTGTTACGGCCAGCGCGAACGCCGTCGCTGTTGCCGCCTCCGACGCGGTCGTTGATGTCGCATCAGCCACGGCGTCCGCCTTCGGCATGGGACAAGTCGGAGTTGGCGGCACGGTCAATGCCGCAATGGTCAACAATGGCTCGCTCAGCGTCGGCGCGCACGCCACGGCAACCGCCCAGGAGAGCGCAAACGCCTTCGCTCGTGCGACGGGCGCTTTCCAGATCGCGAACGGCTCAGTTGGTAGCGTCGTCAGCTTCGCCAATAACGGCTTGCTCAGCGCGAACGCGGCGGCGCTCGCGAGCGGCACGACCGGAGCTGCGACCGCTACTGCGATCGGTTATTTCGCCAACGTCGCCGGTGCAGGCGGAACACTGACTGCAGTGAACAGCGGCACAATCGCCGTCAGCGCGACCGCCGCCGCGCCGGGCGCGGCTTCTGCATTCGCCGCCGGCATGTCTGTGATCGCAGGCGTCAACTTGACGGCAAGCGTGTCGAACGCCGGCACGATGACCGTTATTGCGAACGCCAGCGGCGCAACTCCGACCGCGAACGCAACGGGCATCTTTGTCACGGCTCCCACCGGGGCGCTGACCGTCACCAACAGCGGTTCGCTGTCGGTCGACGCGATCACCAACACCGCTGGCGCACTCGGACCGAATGCTGTTGGCATCCGGGTTGTCACGGCGGGTGCAACCACGACCATCAACAATTCGGGCGACATCATCGTCCGCAACTCGATCGACGGGGGCGCGACGTGGACCCGCGGGCTCGCGATCGACGCAGCCGGCTCGCTCACTCCGAACGTCGTCAACCTGATGGGTGGCAACATCTACGGCAATATCGACATTAACGTCGGCGATGTGATCAACGTCGACACAGGCGAGACGGCGCTCGACGGCATCATCAATCCGGAGTTCCTGCCGGTTGGCGGCGTCGTTCCGGCGACCCTGGACTCGGGTCTGTTCGGCGAGGGCATTCTCAACATCAACAACGGCGGGACGCTGTTCCTCCAGGATCCGCGCATCTCGGGCGATCCGACGATGTACGACGGTCCGGCCTATGCGTTCGTCGACACGCTCGATCTCAGGGCCCCGGTGGTTGTGCCGCCCGACACCAGCGCAGCTGGAACGATCGCCTTCGGCCTCGAGCCGGCGACGGGCGGTGCACAGGCGCCGGGCACTTACCCGCAGGTATTCGCCAACACCGCGCACATCGCCGGTGCGCTCGAGGGTCGGTTCACGACCGCGAACGGCTTGTTCTTCGACGATTACTTCTGGGACAATGTGATCGACGCGAACGCGCTCGACGGAACGTTCGACACATGTGCTCCCGGTGGGGCACACACGGGCTCCCTGTTCCTTACGCTGACCTGCATCTACGACACGGGCAACAACGTCGACCTGGCCCTGGAGCGCACACCGTTCACGGCGATAACGGGCCTCAACCAGAACGGTGCGGCGGTGGCGTTCGGCCTCGAGTGCATCTTCGATCCGACGTTGACGGGCGGGATTGCGAACGTTCTGTCGGACCTGTTCTTCTTCGACAACACGACCAACCTCAACACCGCGCTCAACATGCTGTCGGGCTCGGCTTACGCCAACTATTTGCAGTCGTTCCCGTCGCTGGGCGTCCACTACAACGACCTGGTCGACCATGCGACGAACTGCGAGGTTCCGGCGCTTGCCGGGTCGGTGCTGGAGTGCCGGGCATCGGCGCCCATCCATCTCTGGGGCCAGCTCGACTATCAGTGGCGCAAGGCCGATGGCGACATCGAGGCGGGCACCGCCAAGTCGAAGCGCTTCACCGGGCTGATCGGCTTCGATGCCAGCATCGGCAACTCGGCGATCCTCGGCATCAGCACGGGCTACGTGACCAACAATGTCGACGACCGCCAGTTCGACGACTCTGTGGACGCGAACGGCTGGCAGGTCGGCGCCTACGGCGTCTACGATCCGGGCGCGTTCTTCGTGAAGGCCGTCACGACCTACAGCTGGTTCGACGGTGACTCGGTGCGGCACATCGACTTCGCGGGGCTCGCTCCGGGCGCAACCTTCACCGCGCGTCCGCACGGCGATCCGGATGTCAAGATGTGGACCTTCGGTCTGCATGGCGGCGCCCGCTTCCCGATGGGCGGCAGCTCGGTCATCACGCCGTACCTCAACTACGACTATGCCCATGCGAAGCTTCAGAGCTTCACCGAGACCGAGGGCAGTGGTGCAGAACTGACCGTCTTCAGCGGCAAGGCCAACCACAGCTTCCTGACCGGAGGCGTGAAGTGGGCGACGGCGATGGGCGGCGTGGTTCCGGAGGTCAACGTCGGCTACCGTCACCGCTTCGGCGACGAGCGCTCAGACTTCCGGGCGGCGTTCCTTGGCGACGAAGACTGCGACTTCGACATCATCTCGGCGAACCAGAAGCGGGGCACGTTCCTGGCCGGCCTCAGTGTCGGCGGGAAGCTCGGTCCGGTCGACTTGAGGATCGGTTACGAGGGCGAGTTCAACGGCGACGTGACCAGCCACAGCGGCAACTTCAAGATCGTCTGGCCGCTGGGTGCCAAGGCACCTCCGCCGCCGCCGCCTCCGCCGCCGCCTCCGCCGCCGCCGGAAGCAGCTCCGCCGCCTCCGCCGCCGCCTCCGCCGCCACCTCCGCCGCCGCCGGTGGAGCGCGGAGAGCGCGGGCAGTAAGATCGGTAACCGGGGCCTCGCGAAGGGGCTTCCCGGAGCCCGACCGGAGAAAGTCAGAAGAAGGGAGAAGAGGGAAGAAATTCCCTCTTCTTTCTTTATGTTCCCGCCGTTTTCCGACTAGAACAAACGAATCATGACAAAGACCAAAACCACTTCAGCTGCCGCACAACCTAAGGCACCGGATAAGGATCGCCGTCCGATCGCCAAGCCTGAGGACGTCGCGCAAGCCATTGCCCAGGCCCAGCATGGGCGGGTGAGTGTTTCGGCCACGCAGGCGATCGAAATGGCGGGCACGTTATTCTCTCAAGGCAAGTACGACCAGGCGGAGAAAGTCTGTCGCCAATTGATTGGCGCCCGGCCTGAGAATGCTGACGCGCACAACATCCTCGGAGTGACTCTCAACGCACTGGGCCGCGGGGATGAGAGCATTGAAATGCTCCGGCGCGCCACCGAGCTCGCACCCGGTGCCGCAAGCATCTACTCCAATCTTGGTGAGGTGCTGCGTCAGCAGGGACAGCTTGAAGAAGCGGCAGAGGTGCTCGAAAAGGCGGTCGAGCTTGATCCCACGAATTCGCAGGCGCTCAACAACCTTGGCATCACTTATTTCGAGCGCGGTAAACCGAAGATCGCGATCGATTATTACAAGCGAGCAATCGAAGCGGGCCCTGCCATGGCAGAGGCATACAACAATCTCGGCAACGCGCTTCGTTTGATCCGTGATATTGATGGCGCGATGCAGGCCTACCAGGACGCGCTGATCCATCGCGAGCGCTACCCGGAGGCCTACAATAATCTGGGTACGTTGCTGCAGCAACGGGGAGAGCTCGAAGATGCGGAGCGGGCCCTGCGAAAGGCGGTTAACCAGAACCCGCGCTACATGGAGGCGTACGACAACCTGGCCAATATCTGTGTCGCCCAGAAGAACGACACTGAGGCGCTGCGTGTACTTTCCGATGCGCTGAAGCTCGCGCCGACGCGCGTTCCGACGTTAATCATCACCGCGCGGATCCAGACGCGCCGGGGAGCCCATCAGCAGGCGGAACAGGCGACGCGCCACGCCTTGATGCAGGAGCCGGACAACGCCGAGGCCCTGACCGTGCTGGGGCAAATCCTGCACGAGACCGACCGCTACGACGAAGCGCTGGAGGTGCTCGAGAGAGCGGTGAAAGCCAACGCGGAGAACCCGGAAGCACTCAACTTCTACGGTGTCGCGCTCAAGTCGGTGGGCCGGCTCGAGGAAGCGCGCGAATACATTCTCAAAGCGCTCAGGCGCAACAAGGCTATGTACGGCGCCTATGCCAATCTCAATGACCTCGTCGACTTTTCGGAGGGTGAGGGCGGCGAGCTTTTCGAGGAGATGGACAATATCTTCAAGGCAGCGCGCAATCCCGAGGCCGACCATTTCCTCGCGCTGCACTTCGCTTATGCAAAGGCGCTCGACGATCGCGGCGAGCACGAGCGTGCGCTTGAACATTACATCACCGGCGGCAAGTTGAAGCGCGCCCAGCTGAGCTATAACGAAGAAGAGACGGAAGGATTCTTTGACAACATTCGTGCGGTTTTCCCGAAGGAAGTGTTCGAGGATCGCAAATTTGCCGGCCTGTCCGACGACCGCCCGACATTCATCGTCGGGATGCCGCGCTCCGGTTCGACGCTCGTCGAACAGATTTTGTCGAGCCACCCGGACGTCTACGGCGCCGGCGAGGTCAAGTTTCTCAGCGTGGCGCTTGGACGCCTGCGTGACAGATTCCCCTCGCTGCCGAAATATCCGGACATGATGGCGAAGATCACGCCGGCGCAGATGGAAATCGCCGCAAATAACTATCTCAAGCTGCTGACGGCTACCTCGGGGGACGCGAAACGGGTAACGGACAAGCTGCTGACGAACTATTTCTTCGTCGGGATGATCAATCTGCTGTTCCCGAACGCCAAGATCATCAACACGCAGCGCGACCCGGTGGACACGTGCCTCAGCGGCTTCACGAAGCTGTTCAAGGACGACATGCCGCACAGCTATGATCTCGGTGAGCTGGGCCGCTATTACGGCAAGTATCGCGAGTTGATGGAGCATTGGGAAAAGGTGCTTCCCGAAGGTGCGATGATCACCGTGCAATATGAGGATGTGGTCGCCGACACCGAGAAGGAAGCGAAGCGCCTGATCAAGTTCCTCGGCCTTCCGTGGAACGACAAGTGCGTCGACTTCCACAAGTCGGAGCGGCCGGTGAAGACGGCAAGCGTCGCGCAGGTGCGCAAGCCGATCTACAAGACCTCCGTCAAGCGCTGGAAAAAATATGGCGAGGGACTGCAGCCACTGGTCGATGCGATTGAAGGCAAGCCCGCTCATCAGGCTGAAACAAAGAAGCCAAAAACCAAGGCCAAAGAGAACGCTTGAAGCATTTCCTTCCGTGGGCCCGCGCGTCTACCAGCGGGCCGCAACGGGCTAAGCGGGGACCTGAAGAAGCACATGCGTTCGCTGACGCATCTCGATCGGCTCGAGGCCGAAAGCGTGCAAATCATGCGCGAAACGGTCGCCGAGGCCGATCGCCCGGTCATGCTCTATTCGATCGGCAAGGATTCGGCGGTGATGTTGCACCTTGCCAGGAAGGCCTTCTTTCCGAGCCCCTTGCCGTTCCCGCTGCTTCACGTCGACACGACCTGGAAGTTCCGCGACATGTATGCGCTCCGCGACAAGGTGGGCGCCGAAGCAGGCATCGATCTGATCGTTTATCGCAACCCCGAAGCGGAGAAGCAGGGGATCAACCCGTTCGAGCACGGCCCGCTCCACACCGACATGTGGAAGACCGAAGGGTTGAAGCAGGCGCTCGACAAATATGGCTTCGACGCTGCCTTCGGGGGCGCGCGACGCGACGAGGAGAAGAGCCGCGCCAAGGAGCGCGTGTTTAGCTTCCGCGACCGCAAGCACCGCTGGGATCCCAAGCGCCAGCGGCCCGAGCTGTGGTCGCTCTACAATGTCCGCAAGAACAAGGGCGAAAGCATCCGCGTCTTCCCCTTGTCCAACTGGACCGAGCTCGACGTGTGGCAATATATCTTGCGCGAAAAGATCGAGATCGTGCCCCTCTATTTCGCTGCCGAGCGGCCGACGGTCACGCGCGACGGCCTGATCCTGATGGTCGATGACGAGCGCTTCCCGCTCGACGGTGAAAAGCCGGTGATGCGCAAGGTCCGCTTCCGAACGCTCGGCTGCTATCCGCTCTCGGGCGCGGTCGAAAGCGACGCCGCCACGGTCGAGGACATCGTCGCCGAAATGCTGCTCACCAAGACGTCGGAGCGGCAGGGCCGGATCATCGACAAGGACGCCGGCAGCGCGTCGATGGAGAAGAAGAAGCAGGAGGGATATTTCTAAATGTCCCGCCCGCTCGAATCCGAGACCGACCTCATTCGCCATGACGTCCGCACCTGGCTCGCGCAGCAGGAAGCCAAGGAGCTGCTCCGTTTCATTACCTGTGGCAGCGTCGACGATGGCAAGTCGACACTGATCGGGCGGCTGCTCTACGAGAGCAAGCAGATCTTCGACGACCAACTCGCGGCGCTTGAGCACGACAGCAAGCGGCATGGCACGCAGGGCGAGAGGATCGACTTCGCTCTGCTGGTCGACGGGCTTTCGGCGGAGCGCGAGCAGGGCATTACCATCGACGTCGCCTATCGCTTCTTCGCGAGCGCCAGGCGCAAGTTCATCGTCGCCGACACGCCGGGGCACGAGCAATACACGCGGAACATGGTGACGGGCGCGTCGACGGCGGACCTTGGGGTGCTGCTGGTCGATGCACGCAAGGGCGTGCTGACGCAGACGCGCCGCCACTCCTATCTCGCGCAGCTAGTCGGCATCCGCCGCTTCGTGCTGGCCGTGAACAAGATGGACCTGGTCGATTACGACGAGGCGGTCTTCGACGCGATCTGTGCCGATTACCGCGCGTTCGCATCGCAAATCGGGATCGATGACTGGATCGCGATTCCGGTTTCCGGCCTCAATGGCGACAATGTGATGAGCCGCAGCGAGGCGACGGCCTGGTACAATGGGCCGCATCTCCTCGACTATCTCGACAGCGTACCGCTCGATGC
Source organism: Pseudomonadota bacterium (assembly GCA_046731955.1). Lineage (GTDB taxonomy): Bacteria > Pseudomonadota > Alphaproteobacteria > Sphingomonadales > Sphingomonadaceae > Sphingomicrobium. The sequence continues at coordinate 110,640 of JBKPMC010000006.1, forward strand.
CTCGGCCGATGCCCAAAAGCCGCTGCGGATGCCGGTCCAATGGGTCAACCGACCCAACCAGAACTTTCGCGGCTTTTCGGGCCAGATCGCGTCGGGGACCGTTGGCGCGGGAGCCGAGGTCCGAGTCCTGCCTTCCGGACGAGTGACCCGGATTGCGCGGATCGCCACGCTTGACGGTGACCTCGAGCAGGCGGCCGCCGGTCAGTCAGTGACCCTGACTTTCGAGGACGAAGTCGATTGCTCGCGCGGCGATGTGATCGCCGCCGCCGGCGATCCCCCCGAGGCTGCGGATCAGTTCGAAGCGACCATCGTATGGATGGCCGACGATGAGCTTCTCCCCGGGCGCGGTTACTGGATGAAGATCGGGACGCAGACCGTTACCGCGACGGTCCAGCATCCCAAATATGAGATCAACGTCAACACGCTCGAGCATCTCGCTGCGCCGACGCTGGGATTGAACGCGATCGGCGTCGCCGAACTCGCGACCGACCGAGAGATCGTGTTCGAGCCTTATGCCGTCGAAGGCTCAAGCCCCAATCGCGCGCTTGGCGGCTTCATCCTCATCGACAAGCTGACCAATGCCACGGTCGCCTGCGGAATGCTGCATTTCGCGCTGCGGCGTTCGCTCAACATCCACCGCCAGCATCTCGACGTCGGCCGCGAGACCCATTCGGCGCTCAAGGGCCAGAAACCGGCGGTCCTGTGGTTCACGGGGCTTTCAGGCGCTGGCAAGTCGACCATCGCCAACCTCGTCGAGAAGAAGCTGGCGGCGCGTGGGCGTCATACGTTCCTGCTCGACGGCGACAACGTCCGCCACGGGCTCAATCGCGACCTCGGTTTCACCGAGGCCGACCGTATTGAAAATATCCGGCGTGTAGGCGAGGTGGCGCGCCTAATGGCGGATGCCGGCCTTATCGTGCTCACTGCGTTCATCTCGCCGTTCCGGGCCGAGCGGCACATGGTCCGTCGGATGATTCCGGAAGGCGAGTTCTTCGAAATTTTCGTCGATACGCCGCTGAGCGAGGCCGAGAAGCGCGACACCAAGGGACTTTACGCCAAGGCGCGCGCCGGCGAGCTCAAGAACTTCACCGGTATCGACAGCCCCTACGAGCCGCCGGAGGAGCCTGAGATCCTGATCGATACAACTGAGCTGACTGCCGACCAGGCCGCCGACCGGATCGTCGACGAGCTGCTCAAGCGGCGCTGATGGCGGCGCTTCGGGACCTGAGCTTCGAAAAATTCGTAGAATTCCAGTTCGGGCATGCCGTTCGACCGTACGGCAACCCCTGGTATTTCGATCTTGATGGTGACTGGTGGGAGCCCGATCCCCACACAGGCATCGTCTATCTCACGCGCCTGTTCTCGAACGGGCGCGAAGTTCTTCAGTGGTTCAGCGACGCGCAGATTGCGCAGGGTCTCGGCGGGCTGATAAATACGGCGGCGGTCGGCGACCAGCCTTGGATGCGCGATCCAATAACGCCTGCAGCCGAGCGGGGATCTGCGTGGAGTGCAGTCGCGCTATTCTTCGCCGAAGTGCTTGCGCCCCGCTGTGCCCCGGCGCTTGGCCACCTCAGTGAGGACGGCGCGCCGCTGAACATGCGTACGTACATGTGGTGGGACGGCTTTCCGGGGTTCACAAACCCCGACGACCCGGATCGCGATTTGGTCGACCTTGCGGAGCTGGACTGCCTAGAAGCTATCCTCGGGCTGGAGTCCGCCGCCTGCCAGGAGGCGGCGCTGCATGGGCTGGGGCATTGGGTGAGGCGCGAGCCTCGATGCGAAAGCATCATCGACGCCTATCTCACTGCAGGCAAAGCAGCTTGGCCGGAGCTCGACACATATGCTCGAGCCGCGCGCTCTGGCTGTATTCTCTAGCGGATCACCAAGTGTAGGCGACTCCGACGGCGCCGACCCACTGACTGGCGCTTCCGCGATCGGACACGACCGGGGATCGTTTGAAGTCGCTGACAAGGCGCGAGTATTGGCCGGCGCCAAACACCGAGAAGCCATGTAGCAGGTCGCCGGTGATCGATTGGTTGAGCAGCAAGCCCGCCTTCCAGTTCTTCATTCCGCCATCGGCGTTGAACACGGGCAGAACGCCGCCGGTGGCAAGGGAATCCGCGGGCGTGATGCTGAAGTAGTAATCGGCATATTTGTTGCTGACGAACTCGGCTCCCACCGACGCGCCAAAGTAGGTGGTGCGCGAGAGCGGCGTCGAGAACTCGATGTTTGGGGCGAAGACTGTCGACTTGTATGCGTTGACGGCGTGGAGAACGTCGACACGAAAGGACAAAGTGTCATACGGATTGGTCAGGCCATGCGCGCTGACACCGGCAAAGCCGCCGACCTCGAACGCCGTCTTGAGGTTCGGCAGCAGCTTTACGACGTCGTCATCGATATGCTTGCGGGTGTTGAGCCGTGCGCCGACGATTGGTCCTGCGTCGAACTCGAACTTGCCGCCCGAGGGCACCACATCGACGTACAAGTAGGCTCCGCGGGTGGTGAAGGATATGCCGCGATACCTGCCCCGAGCGGCGACTGCAGGAATGAAGCGATAATCGTCCGAGCCCTCATAGTCGGGCACGATCGCGCCGCCGAGCCCGACGGTCAGCGTATCGCGATTAGCGACGTCCTCGGGACTGGGCAGCTGCGCTGCAGCCGGCTCCGACTGTGCCAGCGCCGGCGAGGCGGCGCAGGCGAGGACGAACGCGAAGCGTGAAAAAACGCGCATGGGCTTTCCCCTGTTTTGGGCAATTCTATGACAGGGGTTGGCGCTTCAGGAAAGTTTGGGCCGCAACAACCTATCTCTTGGGTTAGTCGCCGGCCCCCGGATCCGGCGTGAAATATTTGTCGTACTTACCCTCTTCGCCCTTATGCTCGTCGGCGTCAGCGGGGCTGTCCTTCTTGCGGGTGATGTTCGGCCACTCGGCTGAGAAACTAGTGTTCAGCTCCAGCCATTTCTCGAGTCCGCCCTCAGTGTCGGGAAGGATCGCCTCGGCCGGACATTCGGGCTCGCATACGCCGCAGTCGATGCACTCGTTGGGGTTGATGACCAGCATCACCTCGCCCTCGTAGAAGCAATCGACCGGGCAGACCTCGACGCAGTCCATATATTTGCATTTGATGCAGGCGTCGGTGACGACGTAGGTCATGAAATTCAGGCTCCCTTTGGCCCGTCTCGCTATGCCCGCCGCTGGGCGGCGTCAATTCCTCTGGTCAGGGGCCCAGCTCCTGATAGCAGGCGCGGGCCTCCGGAGCCGGGCCGCGGCGCGCCGGAAGATCTAGGACCCGGATCACCCTCACTCGGCCGTGCAGCGGAAGTGCGATCATGCTTCCGATGCGTACGTCCTCGCTCGGTTTCTCCACTCTCTTGCCGTCGACGCGGACGTACCCGGTCTCGATCACCGCCTGGGCCAGGGTGCGGCTCTTCACCAGGCGGATGCAGTGCAGATAACGGTCGATCCTCATTTGCGTTTCAGTTTCGCGAGCTCGGCGAAGGCGTGGGAGGGCGCGCCGCGGCGATCGGCACGCGACGGACGCCGGCCGCGCCAGCGCCAGGCATCGCCGGCACGAGTGAATCCGACTTCGTCCATCAACCGAGCGATTGTTTCCTCGCCAAGCCCGAGGGAGGTTGCGAGGGAAGCGTCCACGGGGTCGTCGCCACCCGCCGAGCGCACCTTGCGGGCATGACTGGCGAGCCGGTCGGCGAGGTCGATGCGAAGCCACTGGCGACCGAGACGGCGGTAAGCGAGCGCCGCTCCTCGCGTATCGGCTTCAGCGTCGAGGGTCGCAGCACCCGCGGCCGGCAGATTTGGCATCGGCTGCCCGGTCCGGACGGCGAGCAGCGCCGCGCGCCAATATTGCCCGGCGGGCTTAAGCAGCTGCGGGAGAAAAACGTCGAGCGGGCCGAGGCGCACGCCCAGCTTGTGTAGCCCCTGGCGATCGGGCTGCTCGAGGTGCGAGATGGCGCTGAGCACGGACTTGCGCGGAAGCGCGCCGCCGGCGTCGGCGAGCATCGCGGCCAGCGCGCGGACTCCTGGCGAGCTTGCCGGGTCGGTCGCTGCGGCACTGAGCCCTTTGAGAGGCCGGAGATGGCGCCCAATCTGCGCATCCAGCCAGCGTTCGAGGCGGCTGCGAAGCGCGGCACGACTCTGCGCCGAAAGACGGTCGAGGGCTCGCGCGGTGCGCAGTGCGGGCTCGAGCAGTGACCGGCCCGGAGCGAGTCGCGCCAGCACTTGGCCGTCCCATCCGACAGCCAGGCCGCCGCTTTCCTCGACCATCAGCGCAAATGTTTGGTCTGGAGCGACGACCAGGGCATTGGCGCGGCGCTCAAGCTCGTCTCCGAGGCGGCGCTCGGCGGCCGCGAGCAGCAGCCTCTTGTCCGCGAGGCGCGCCGACGGGTCGACCCGGAAATCGAAACCCGACAGATGCCCGATCGGCTCGGGGCCGACGCTGACCTCGCCATCCGCCGCGACCGTCACCGGCAGAGCGTCGGAGCCACGCGCGCCGATATCGCGCACCAGGACTGCGGTCCGGCGATCGACGAAGCGCTGCGTGAGCCGCTCGTGAAGCGCATCCGAGAGGCGCGCCTCGACCTCGCGCGTGCGCTCGGCCCATTTGGCCGGCTCCTTCAACCAGTCGGCGCGGTGCGCGATATAGGCCCAGCTGCGGATGCCAGCGAGACGGTCGGCGAGCGCCTCGATGTCGCCGCTCACATTGTCGAGCCGCGCAACCTCCGCGGCGAACCATTCGTGCGGGATATGGCCGCCCTCGCCGACATAGCTGAACAGGCGGCGCACCATGCGCGCATGGTGCATTGGCCCGACCTTGCGGAAATCGGGCAGGCCGCAGACGGCCCAGAGGCGGCGCGCGTGCGCCCCGCGCCTGGCGGCGATGGCGGGATCCTCGGAGACGATTTTGAGGACGGCGAGGTCGATGGCTTCGGGCGCGGGCCGAAGCAGCGGGTCGTCGCTCTTCGTCTCCAGGCTCGCGATGAGTGCGCGCACGTCGCTGAAATCGAGCTCGGCGTTGCGCCAGTAGGCGAAATCGAGCGGACGGAAACGATGCTCCTCGATCGCATTGATCTCTTCGTCGCTGAACCCCGCGCCGTCCTCGGAGCCGAGGCCCAGGGTGCCGAAGCTGCCATCGCGCTGATGACGCCCCGCGCGGCCCGCGATTTGAGCCATTTCGGCGATCGTCAGGCGCCGTTCGCGCCGTCCGTCGAACTTTTCGAGACCCGCGAAGGCGACATGGGTGACGTCCATGTTGAGGCCCATGCCGATCGCGTCGGTGGCGACGAGATAATCGACCTCCCCGCGCTGAAACATCGCGACCTGGGCGTTGCGGGTCGCGGGCGACAGCGCACCCATGACCACCGCCGCGCCGCCCTTGAAGCGGCGCAGCATCTCGGCGAGCGCGTAGACCTGCTCGGCGGAGAAGGCGACGACCGCCGATCGCGGCGGCAGGCGAGACAATTTGACGCTTCCGGCATAGCGCAGGGTCGAGAAGCGCGGGCGGCTGACGATCTCGGCCTCGGGCAGAAGCTCACGGATGATCGGCTTTAGCGTGTCGGAGCCGAGGATCAGCGTTTCCTCGCGGCCTCGGGCACGTAGCATGCGATCGGTGAAGACGTGCCCGCGTTCCGGATCAATGCCGAGCTGCGCCTCATCGATCGCCGCGAAAGCGAAGTCGCGCTGTATGTCGCTGTCATGATGGCCGTCGCCGCCCGGCACCGGCATGCTCTCGGCGGTGCAGAGGAAGTAGCGCGCCTGGGGCGGGACGATGCGCTCCTCACCGGTCAGCAGCGCAACCTGTTTCTCTCCCTTGAGCGCGACGACGCGGTCATAGACCTCGCGCGCGAGCAGCCGCAGCGGGAAACCGATGACGCCGGAGGAATGGCCGCACATTCGCTCAATCGCGAGGTAGGTCTTCCCCGTGTTGGTCGGCCCGAGGATGGCCCGGACCGGAGCGTCTGAACGCGGCGCCATTCTTACGAATGTGGCAGCGCTCCAGAGGAACGCAAGGTTCCACGGGGCCGCTTAAGTCGGTTTTAACCTCGATTCGAGACACCGGCGGGGTGTTGATGGCCCAACCCAGCCACCCGCCCGCATTCGGCCGGCGCGCAAGCGGCGCTCGGGTGCTCGCGACTTCGTGGCCGCGTGCCGGCTGGAAGAGCGCTGGTCTGCTCGCCTTGCTGTGCAGCACTGTCGCGTGGGCGTCGCTGCCGAAGTCTGCCCACATTCCGACCGGCGAACAACGCCAATGGCAGGCACTGGCAATCGCGCCGCTCGCGAGCGGCGGCCAGACGGGCATGCGAATGGCCGCGACCGAGGCGGTCGAGCCGATCGCGGTCGCGCCAATTCGCGCGGCCCCGTTCACCCAGGAAACTCCCGCCACAGTCCAGCCGAAAGCCGCGCCTACCGATGCGGGCCCACTCCGGATCCGGGGCCGGGTCGGCGACGGTCTATATTGGTCGTTGCGCGCAGCGGGCGCGTCGCCCCAGGTGGCGGCCGCCTATCTCGCCGCGCTGGCGACGCAAATCGACGTCGGCGAGGTTAGGCCGAGCGACAGCTTCGATATGGTGCTGGGGAGCAACCGCCGGCTGCTCTACGCCGGCCTCGACCGTATTGCCGAATCCGACCTTCAGCTGGTGCTCTGGTCGGCAAGCGGCCGAAGCGAGTGGATCGACGCGGCGAGCGCCGACAAGCCGGCCCCGGTCGCAGAAGGCATGGCCTGGCCGGTCGCGGGGCGCATCACATCCTATTTCGGTTATCGCTACCACCCGATCCTGCATTTCACGCGCTTCCACGCCGGGCTCGATTTCGGCGCGAGCTGGGGCAGCCCGATCGTCGCTGCGGCGGACGGGCAGGTGGTCGGCGCAGGCTGGTCCGGCGGCTACGGCCGTCAGGTGCGGATCGCCCATATCGGCGGGTTGATGACCAGCTATTCGCACATGAGCCAGATCGTCGCCGCACCCGGCGAGATCGTGCGCCGCGGGCAGGTGATCGGCTATGTCGGCTCTTCGGGCCTCTCGACCGGCCCGCACCTCCACTATGAGGTGCTCGCCGGTGGGCGGCCGGTGAACCCGCTTTCGGTCCGCTTCGCAAGCGCGCCCGTGGTGGACACGCACCTAGCCTACGCGGTCAAAGCGCGGCTGAAGGCGCTGCTTAGCGTCGGGTCGAAGCGGGGGTAGTTCCAGCGCAACCTGCGCGAATAATGAGTTCTACGCAGGGCTGTTGCAGAAGGCTTGATCAACTTCGCCTGTGGCCGGATCGTACACCACGTTCACAACTGCGCAGCCTGGTCGATCCGCCACCGGCAGTAGTTTGGAATTATCGAGCCACTGTCGTTGACCGGCCTTGAGGCCCTTGCTGAGACTTGGACAGCGCACAGACGAGCTGACAAGTTTTTCGCAATCGTGCCCAGTGTCCTCGGCCGGCACAACATAGGTGCCCAGGATCTCGTCGTTCGCAGCCGGCGCATAAAAGCGAGCGTAGTCGTCTAGGCGCAGCGCTTCCTTTGGAAGCTGCACTTGCCTCTCGACCTCATCCATCAGCTGACCTTGCTGCTGCACCTCCGATTTGGAGCAGGCAACGGCTAGTAGCGTGACCGCGACTACAAACAGTCGGGGTGTCATGGGTCCCCTACCTGCCATGCCCTCTCCAGCGCTTGATCGTGCGCTGGATGATTCCCGCTTCGTCGCCCGTCTCGCGCCACAGGCGGGCGAAGCTCGGGTCGGACGAGGCCGGGCGCTTCTCCGGCTCGAGGTCGTCGAAGCGGACGCGGATCGGGATGGCGACGCCTTCGCCGCAGACGATGCACTCGCGGTTGCGGAGCGCCGGGATCGCGTCGAGGAAGCCGCGCGCGCCTTCGGGCATCGCCGCGCGAACGCAGGCCTGGTCTCGGTCGTTGTTCAGGCGCATCGAGACGATCGTGCCGCACTGCGACAGCACGCCTTCGGCAAGGTCGGACGGGCGCTGGGTGATGAGGCCCAGGCTGACGCCGTACTTACGGCCTTCCTTGGCGATACGCTCGAGGATCTTGCGGACGGCTTGTCCATTTTCCGCATTCTCGTCCTTGGGGACGTATCGGTGCGCCTCTTCGCAGACCAGCAGCAGTGGACGCTGCGCCTCGGTCCGCGACCAGATCGCATAGTCGAACACCATGCGGGCGAGCACCGAGACCACGACCGAGGTGACCTCGGACGGAACGCCCGAAACGTCGACGATCGAGATCGGCTTGCCGTGGCTCGGGAGGCGGAACAGCTTCGCGAGCAGGCCCGGCATCGAATCTGACACCAGCATGCCCGAAAACATGAAGGTGTAGCGCGGGTCGGCGCGCAGCTCGTCGAGCTTGGTCTTGAGGCGCTGGTACGGCAAAGTGTCGCCGGCCCGCTCGAGCTTGCCCATCTCGTTGACGATGATCGTATTGAGGTCCGCGAGCAGGTACGGAATCGGGCTGTCGACCGTCACCTTGCCGTACTGACTCATGTCCTTGCCCTTGGTGCGTGCGGCCAGCAGGCACTTGGCGAGGATGTCGGCGTCACGCTGCCGCTCCGACTCGTGGGTGGTGAGCATCACCTCGCAATGCTCCTCGAAATTCATCAGCCAGTAGGGCAGCTGCAGATTGTCGACGTTGAAAATCTCGCCGCAGCCCTTGAACGCGGCCGAATATTCGCCGTGCGGGTCGATCATCACGATGTGACCCTCGGGGCTGAGCTCCGAGATCCGATGAAGGATGAGCGAAACGCTGGTGGACTTACCAGTACCCGTCGATCCCAGCACTGCGAAATGCTTGCCGAGCATCGGGTCAACGTAGAGCGCGCCGCGGATGTCCTCGGTCGGATAGACGGTTCCGATCTCGATGTGCGGCTCGTCGCTCGCGGCGAACACGGCGCGCAGATCGTCGGTCGTCACCGGCAGCACCTCGGCGCCCGGAATGGGGTAACGGGTCACGCCGCGGCGGAAGTTGCTGAGATGGCCGCCCGAATCCTTGCTGCCTTCGCCCAGGAAGTCGACATGGGCGATCAGCTCGCCGCCATCCTCCGCGCGCAGGGTGCGAACGTTGGCGATCAGCCAGTTGTCACCGACGATCATTTTGACCTGGCTTCCGACCTGGCCCGACATGGCAATCGAGGGATCGGAGTGGGACTGGAGCGCGGCCAGAGCGGCGGCATCCATCCGAATCTGCGAGCCCGAGCCCGCAATCTCGAACACCTGGCCGACGGCCGACAGCTTTTGCGGAGCCGCCTTCTTGGCCGGCGCGGGCGTATCCGCGTCGGAATCCTCGTTGAAGCTGCTCATTTCGTCCAGAAACTGGCGCAGGTTAGGCTGATCATTCATGTACTGAGACTTCCCCGCTCTAATATCGTGAGCAGGGGTTTAACGGTGACCGGTTAAAAATGGCTTAGAACTGCCATTAGAGACGCCGCCGGAAGACCGCAGCGGCCGCCCAGCCCAGGAAAAGCGAAAGCGCAACCGCGACAAGGCCGTAGAGGAAGGCGTGGCGGCGGGCGGCAAGCGCCACGTAGCGCTCAAAGCCCGACTTGTTGATCTGGATGTCCCGGGTCGCTGCGGCGAGGACCCGGCCGCGGTCAACCAGGAAGGTTTCGGCCGTGTAGGTGCCGACCGGGACCTGGCTCGGGATGGTGATCGTCGCCCGGTAGAGTACGCGGTCGGTGATTTCGACGCCGCGAGGATTCTCGGAATAGAGACCTTGGCGACGGCGAAGGTCGAGCAGGCCCGCCTCGAACCTCTGCTCCTTGTCGGGGAGCGCGCCTCCGCCAGGGGAAAGCTGGAGATTGTCGAGACCCATCTCGTAGATGGACGCGGTCCGTTCATCGACCAGGTTGGAGATCGGGCGGGACGAGGCGACCGCGTAGAAAGAGGGGGCCGAGCGGAAGCGGTTGGAATCGGCGTTCATCCAGATGCCAGCGATCTTCTGCTTTTCGCGGACCAGGATCGGCTGCACCGGCCCGCGCAGCACGACGACGATATCGGCCGGGCGATCGGGTGCGCGGCCTCCCGGATAAATGATCGCGCCGAAGAGCAGCAGCTGAGCGCCCGTGAAGCTGTAGCGGATCTGGATCTGCCGCGCGGAAATATCGGGCACGAGCACAGGCTTGTCGGCCGCGATCAGCAGCGGCGCGAGCGGCAGGATCAACAAAGGCCGTAGCCGCGCCTTCACAGATACTCGATCGAGAAGATTTCGTCCGGCCGCCACGCCAGGCCCAGCGCCATCCGCAGCGCGACCACCAGGATGATGAAGGAGAGCGCCAGCCGGAGCAGGTCGGGTTTGACCCTGAGGGTGAGCAGGGCGCCATATTGTGCCCCGATCACGCCACCGAGCAGCAGCAGGACGGCCAGAACGACGTCGACGGACTCGGTCGTCAGCGCATGGACCATGGTCGTGGCCGCGCTCACCGCCAGGATCATGACCAGGCTGGTACCGATCACCACGCGTGCGGCCATCCCGAGGAGGTAGATCATCGCCGGCACGAGAATGAAGCCGCCGCCGATGCCGAGCAGGACCGTAAGCATGCCTGCGACGAAGCCCAGCGCCAGCGGCGCAAGCGGCGAGAGGTAGAGGCCCGAACTGTAGAAGCGCCATCTCAAGGGCAGCGACGCGACCCAGCGATTGTGGCGCGGCCTCGCAACCGCTCTGGGGGCCTCCACATAACCGAGCGCGATCAGGGCATCCTTGAGCATCAGGGCGCCGATCCAGCCGAGGATCACGACGTAGAGGAAACCGATCACTACATCGATCTGGCCGCTCGCCTGAAGGAGGCGGAACAGACCGGCTCCGACGACGGAGCCGAGAAGGCCGCCGACGATCATCACCGCGCCCATTTGCAGATCGACGCCGCCGCGGCGCATATGGACCATGACGCCAGACACGCTGGCCCCGGTGATCTGCGTCGCGGCCGAGGCGACCGCGACCGTGGGCGGGATTCCGTAGAAGATCAGGAGCGGCGTCGTCAGGAAGCCGCCGCCGACCCCGAACATTCCCGACAAAATGCCGACCAGGAAGCCGAGCGCGACGATGAAAAGCGCGTTGACCGACTGACCGGCGATGGGAAGATAGATGTCCATTGGCGCGCCGAACGACTAGCCCCAAACAGCGCTTCGGGCCAAGTGAAGGGCGCTAGAAATCGCCTGCCAAGGTGATTGCCGGCCCAGACCCCGGCTGCGCATTTCCGACGAGCCGCTGGCGCCAGTCGAGGTGCACTCGGATATTGTTGCGCAACCTCATGGTGATGCGCGGGCCCGCGTCGACTCGGTAAAGGCCCGGCTGGGCCCCGCCCCACACCCCGAGACCCGCGGAGAATTGACGATATACAGGCCGGGTGAATGTCAGGCCGCCGTCGATGAAGCCATCGCGGCTGTGACGGCCGACCACGCCGCCTTGCAAATAGGCGTCGAGGTTGAAGTGCCACGGCATCGGCTCGTCGTACACGCCGCCTTCGAAGAACAAGGCAAAGGCGTTGCGCCCGCCGCCATAGCGGCCCAGCCGTTGCCGGCGTTCGGCCGTCAGCCAAACCGGGATACCGCCGACCGGCTGTATTCGGACGCCCGCGGCCACTTCGCCGCCGCGCCTGCCTACATCGGAGCTTGTCCGCATGGTCGCCGCGATCTGTCGCGTCACATTGTAACTGAGCCGTGCGCCAGCCTGGCTTCCGCCGAGCGTCCCGCTGCTGGCGAGGGAAGGCGCACCGAGCGTCACCCCCTGGGTTCCGCGCAGGAGCGCCCAGGCGGTCACCTGGAGCTTGTCGATCGGGTTCCTTCGAAAGGTCGCCGGAGCGCTTTGACCCGGGATGGTGGCGCTGGAGCCGATCGGCATCGAAGCTGCCGCCATGTGCGACATCGGTCCTTGCCCCAGCGGCGGGAGAGGCGAGTAGAGACCTAGCTCCGGGTCGGGAAAGATGTTGGTAAGGTGCGCCTGCTGGATCGGTGGTGGCCCGGAAGGCGCGGGCTCGGCCGGAGGGAGGTGATATACTGGGACGATACCCGGACGAATGGCGACGGGTACACCAATCACGCCCTGGACATATTGGATCGAGGGCGGGGGGTTATTCGCCGCGGTGAGTACTGGCGTCGCCGGTTCAACCGGCTCGATTGCCGGGAATTGGGTCGGAACAATAGGCGGAGGCTTCGCCTCGCTACGGTCGATGCGGAAGATTTCGGTGCCGGGAAGCGCTCCGAGCGTCGCCGCCCGCAACCCTGCCCAGCCGAACACCGCCAGCGCCAGGAAGCGCAGCGATGGCCTCATTGCGGGAGCTCCCGGGGGAAGATGTGGCGAGTCTTCTCCCAGTGCCTGGCGCCGCCGCCGATGTGGAGCGATATCGCACGCGCGGCGGCGAGCATGGCGATTACGTTGCCGACGACGAGGCGGGGAATCGAGAGCAGACCTTCGCGGAACCCGTAAGCAGAGGCTGTGAAGGTAGCGCGCATCAGCACTCGCCAGGCAAGCAGCCATCCGTTGATGATGAGCAGAGTGACGAGTGTCGGATCCAGCTGTACGTGGATCGGCGCACCAAGAGCCTCGGCGAGCCAGATCTGCGACCAGAGGAAGGCGGCGGCGTAGGCGCCAAGCAGAAGCAGCGCCGCGAGGGGCCCCCTTCGGTCCCGCAGCCGCATCCAACGTTCGCCGAGGCCTCCGCTCCAGCCGAGGCGGTCCCAGCCAGCCAGTGCAATTCCGCCGAGCCAGCGCGACTTTTGGCGGACCGCGGCGCCGAGCGTCGCAGGGAAATGCCCGCGGCTCGCGACGACGCCGCTTTCGCCCGGGCGCGCAGGAATGCGAACGAACATCGTCTTGAGGCCGAGCGCGCCGATCCTGAGGCCGACTTCATAGTCCTCCGTCATGCTGCTGCCGGCGAAAGGCCTGCCTTCCTGGCGGGCCGCCAGCTGCGCGAGCGGCTTGCGCGCGATCGCGCAGCCAACGCCGGCAAGCGGGATTGCGGCTCCCACCGCCTCGCGCACGACCAGCTCCTTGATGTGGGCCTCTGCGAACTCGTCGCAATAATGGCCGCTTACCCAACGCGAGTTGGGGTCCGGAAGCGGCAGGACCGGTAGCTGGATGACTGCCGCCCGGTCGATCAGACCATTGAATATCCGGAGCTCGTACGGGTGCACGACATCTTCGGCATCGTGCAGAACGACGGCCTTTGCCGAGACGCCCGTGCTGGTCTCATAGGCGACGAGGGCATCGTAGAGGTTGTTCAGGCAATCGGCCTTTGTCGTCGGGCCATCGGCCTCGACCTGCACAGCTTCGACGCGCGGATCATCGACGCTGGCGATCGCTGCCGCCGTCGCCGGGTCGTTGCGATAATGACCGACGAAGATTCGGTAATTGTCATAATGGAGCCGGTTCAGCGTCGCCTTCAGCATTGACGCGATCACCGCGGACTCGTCCCAGGCAGGCACCAGCATGGCGATGAAGCCGGGGTTGGGCGTGAAGACGAAATAACTCCCGAACGACCTTGGATAACGGCTGTAGACGGTAAGCGCGCGCCAAATCCTGCGGGCGAAATAGATGAAGTCCACGAGCAAGTCGTTGACAGCGAAGAGAAGGAAGCCGACGCCCGCAAACAAAGCGAGCTCGGCCGCGATGCGGCTGAGGATGTGGGCGAGCGCCATCGGGGCGGTGGGACCGCTAAACCCCGATTGTGAGATGAAGTGAGCTCGGTCGGGTCATGGCAGCCTCCCCCTGGCAGCGAATCACGCAAATACCGAGCGGGCGGGGCATGGCATAACGCCGATGGTGCTTATCCCCTTGCGACATGTAAACATATGTGGTACAAACTGCATATGGCACAGAGCAAGGCACCGACCCTCCGGCAGTTCCAGAAGCAGTTCCCGACAGAGGATAGCTGCTTGGATCACCTGTTTCAGGTACGCTACGGCGAGGACTTCGATTGCCCGAAGTGCGGCCGTCCGGCGAAGTACAGCCGCGTCAAAGCGCGCCGTTCGTACCAGTGCCAGTGGTGCGCCAATCAACTGTACCCGACTGCGGGAACGCCGTTCGATCGCACCCGCACCAGCCTTCGGGATTGGTTCTTCGTCATGTTCCTGTTCACCACGACGCGGAACGGCGTTGCCGCCAAGCGTGTCGAGCGCGAGATCGGCGTGACCTATAAGACCGCGTGGCGCATGTGCCATGAAATCCGCAAGTACATGGCGGCGCTCGACAGCGACGATCCTTTGGGCGGCCCAGGTACGATTGTGGAAGTCGATGAAACGAGCATCGGCGGCAATCGTGGCGGCTCAGGCCGGTACGCGGGCGACAAGCCGATTGTGCTCGGCATGTTGGAAAAGGGTGGCGAGCTGGTCACCCGCATCGTTCCCAACGTGAAAATGCACAACCTAGTGCCGGTCGTTCACGAGCACGTCCTACGCGGAACGCATATCCATACGGACTCGCTGCCGAGCTACCAGCACCTTGGAAAGCACGGCTATCAGCACTCCAAAGTGCGCCACCAGTGGAAAGAGTACGTTGGGCCGGAAGGGCAGACCGTCAACTCGATTGAAGGCTTCTGGGCGATGCTGAAGCGCGGCATCAACGGGACGCACATTCACATCAGCGCCAAGCATCTCCCGAAGTACCTTGGCGAGTTCGAGTATCGCTGGAACATGCGGCACTGCCCGCACCTGATGCTGGACCGGTTGATGTGGAGCTTCACGCGCTAGGCGCGCCTGAACGCCACCCTAACCAAAAGTTCAGTTGTGTTTCACAACTTTAACCTCATATTAGGGTGTGTTATCTATGGAACACACTTGGGCGAGATTCGTTCGCTCTCTATTGACACCGCTCGGCTTAGGGAGTCTCCTCCCTGTGTGCCGAACGGGGGAGATTGAAATGGCAACCGATCCAGATACTCTGGACCGTCCGGCAACCACAAAAGCGAAAACGGCGAAAACGACGGCTCGCAAACGTAGCGCGCCAACCATTGCCTCGCTTCGGGCCAAGGTAGAGCGAGCCGCCAAACAGGGCGCCAATCGCCGCGACATTGGAGCCATGTCGCACGCTGAGCGCGATAAGATTCTATTCGGCATTTAGAAATTGAGGCCGCCGAAGCCGCTCAAAGCTAGGCGCTTTGAGCAGATGCCTAAGCGTGTAATCGATGCCGATGATTTCAGTGATCAGTGCGGCGTCATGCATGACGCGCGCCTCCGGTTCCAGCTCAACGATATCCTAGATTGCATCCACAACGGGACTCCGATCCCGGATGAGTACTACCCGCGCGACGTCGATAGGCCCGGTGATCGGC
>JBKPMC010000007.1:0-4072 GCA_046731955.1 Pseudomonadota bacterium
GCGGAATGCCGGCATCCTTTTCGCCGAAATGCAGTTGCGTCGGCACTTGCGGCTTGTCGTCGGCGAAACGAACGACGGCGCCACCGTAATAGCCGACGGCGGCCGACAGGCCTGAGAGCTTGGTCGCCGCGGCATAGGCGATGCTGCCGCCGAGGCAGAAGCCGACAATGCCGATCGCTCCGACATCCTTGACGGCATCGATCGCGGCCTGGGTATCCCGCAGCATCGCCGCCCAATCCGGATTGGCGACGAATTTGCGCGCGTTCGCCACTTCGTCAGGCGAATAGCCGCTGGTGAAGTCAGGTTCGATGCGGTCGAAGATCGACGGCGCGATCGCCACATAGCCTTCGGCCGCCAGCCGGTCGCAGACCGAGCGGATATGGTGATTGACGCCAAAGATCTCCTGGATCACGACGATAGCCGCCTTCGGCTTTCCCGCGGGATCGGCGCGATAGCCGCCGAGTTTGAAGCCATCCGAAGCCGTCAGTTTGATATCCTGTCCCACGGGTCATCCCTTCTTGTTTTGGGTTGCGCGAAGTCGGTTGTGTGAATGGGCGAAAGCGGCGGCTACTGCCACATCCAGTTGTGACCCCAGTCGCCCTTCCAGCCGGCCAGCCTGCCTTTGCGGAATTGCAGAAAGAGCCGGTCTTTCTTGTAGAACAATTCGCTGCCGCCGATGTTGCGGAACGCGAGGAAGATTTCCTCGCCCGGCCGGCCGCGGACGTAATTGAGCGGAGTGCCGAGTGCGCGTGCGGCCTCTTCCGCGTCCATGCCGAACGCCAAGGGCGTGTTGTTAGAGAGCGTCGCGGTGAATGGCGGCGGGTACGGGCCGCCGATCGGCGGCAGTTGCTGTGCGCCGGCAGGCGTCAGGCTGCCTGCGACCAAGGCCAGGGCCACAGTGGCAAATGCTCTCATGACGCAGCCTTCCGAGCTGTTCCGGTATCGAGGCCGTCGAGGAACGGCAGCACGGCGTCGATGAAGGCCTGCGGCTGGTCGATGTTGACGGCGTGGCCGGCGGCCGGGATCACCACCTTCTGCGCGCCGGGAATCTTGGCGGCCATGTAGTCGGAGGCGGCAAGAAACGGCGTGTCGTCGGCGCCAACCACGATCAGCGACGGCACCTTGATGTCGGGCAGCGATTCGATCACGCGGGCATCGCGCTGGGTCAACATGCCGCGCGCGGCGCGCGCCAGTCCCGACGCGTCTCTATGGGTGACGCTGGAGCGTTCCCGGCTGGCCGATTTCAGGACCTCCAGTCCCTCGCGCTCGAAGCGGTCGCCGGTGTCATGCGCGCGCTTGTTCCAGACCTCGCGGGCCTCGTCCTTCTTGAAGCCGGGGCCGGTGTCGATGATCAGGAGCGCGCGGACGCGGTCCGGATGGGCGCGGTAGAACGCCAACGACATGTAGCCGCCAAGCGAGAGCCCGCCGACGATCGCTTTCTCCGCGCCGACGGCGTCGAGCAGCGCCGCCATGTCGGCGACCGTCAGCGCTTCGCTATAGGCCGCGGTATCCTCGGGGTAACCGGACTGGCCATGACCCCGCATGTCCCACAACACGAGTTTGTGATGTTTCGACAAGGCGGCGATTTGCCCCTGCCACATCCCGCTGGTCGAAGAGTAGCCGTGGGTAAGCAGTAGTGGTGGGCCGGAGCCATGCACCTCGTAGTAGATCTTGACGCCTTCGCGATCGATTGTCGGCATTCTCGATTTCCCAAAGCAAATGATGCGAAATTCCGGCCGCGCCGTCACCGCCTGCCGCATCCTAGCGCGATCCATTCGGGAATAGGAAATGCGGAAACGGAAGGTGCGCCTGCTGCCCGTGCGCGTGGTCGACAGGCACACGATTGAAGCCTTGCCGCAGCGCACAAGCAAGCAACTTCAAAATTTTAATCCCTTCGAACGATTCCAAATTGGATTGCCTCCGGGAAAGTTCGGTATCATTCTGCGCGCCAACTGGCATCGACCCGGTGGGTGCCGGCCAATACCCAAAAGTGAGTTGCCGCCGTAAGCGGCTTCCAACACCGGAAGGGGAGCGCCAATGCCTAATCTCAATATCAATGGGCGGAATATGTCCGTCGAGGCGTCCAACGATACGCCGCTGCTCTGGGTCATCCGCGAGCAATTGCAGATGACCGGTACGAAATTCGGGTGCGGCGCAGGTCTCTGCGGCGCCTGCACGGTTCACCTCAACGGCGAAGCCGTTCGCTCCTGCCAGACCCTGGTCAGCGAGGCCGCCGGCAAGAAAATCACCACCATCGAAGGCCTGTCCGCCAAGGGCGATCATCCCTTGCAGAAGGCCTGGATCCTCGAGCAGGTCCCGCAATGCGGCTACTGCCAGTCCGGCCAGATCATGCAGGCGGCATCGCTCCTCTCCAAGAACTCCAATCCGACCAAGGAGGAAGTGGTCGCGCATATGGACGGCAATCTGTGCCGCTGCATGACCTATTCACGCATTCAGAAGGCGATCATGCGCGCCGCATCCGAAATGCGTACCGCCTCCAACGCCGGCACCGAGCGGAGGGCAACATGAATACACACGTGAAAATCACCGATAGCCCGTCCGCCGATCTCAGCCGTCGCTCGTTCCTGGTTGGCTCCGCAGCCACCGGTCTTGTGCTCGGCTATGCCGCCGTCCCCGGTATCGACCAGGCCCTGGCCGCGCCTTCCGCTTTCGAGCCCAGCGTCTGGTTCTCGATTGCGCCCGATGGCCTCGTCACGGTGACTTGCGGCAAGGCCGACATGGGCCAGCACATCGCCTCGACCATGGCGCAGATCGTCTCCGAAGAACTCGGCTCGTCCTGGAAGGACATGCGGGTCCAGCTTGCCTCCAACGATCCGAAGTTCAACGACCCCGTGCTCGG
Source organism: Pseudomonadota bacterium (assembly GCA_046731955.1). Classification (GTDB taxonomy): domain Bacteria; phylum Pseudomonadota; class Alphaproteobacteria; order Sphingomonadales; family Sphingomonadaceae; genus Sphingomicrobium. The sequence goes on from JBKPMC010000007.1 coordinate 2,861, forward strand.
TGCGCAGATTACCGGCGGCAGTTGGAGCACCATGATGAACTTCGATGCGATGAGCCGCGCGGGTGCCGCCGGACGTATCGCCTTGACGGAGGCCGCAGCCAGCGCGATGGGTGTGCCGGCCGGCGAACTGGTGGTGCGCAACTCCACGGTCTCGCATCCGAAGTCGAAGAAGTCGATGAGCTTTGCCGACATCGTCAAGAGCGGCAAGATCACCAAGACCTTCACGCCCGACGAGCTCAAGGCGATCAAGCTGAAGACGCCCGATCAGTACACCATGATCGGCGTCTCGGTTCCGCAGCTCGATATCCCGCCGAAGACCAACGGCACGGCCAAATACGGCATCGACGTCATGCTGCCGGGCATGGTCTACGGCAAGGTCGTGACGCCGCCGGTGCGCTATGGCGCCACGGTGAAGTCGGTCGACGATGCTGACGCGAAAAAGGTGCCGGGCTTCATCAAGGCCGTCACGCTTGACGACAAAACCGGAAGCACCACGGGCTGGGTAGTGGCGGTGGCCAACACCTACGCCAACGCGCGCAAGGCGGCGGACGCGCTCAAGATCACCTATGATGGCGGTCCGAATGCAAAACTGTCGAGCCAGTCGTTGATTGACGAGGCGAGGCGGCTGCAAGCGCTGGACGATTCCGGGCAGTTCTTCGTCAAGGACGGTGACACCGCGGCGGCATTGGGGACGGCGGCGAAGGTGCTGGAGGCGGAATACACCACCAGCATCAACATCCATGCGCCGCTCGAGCCGATGAACGCCACGGCGCAGCTGCAGGGCGATATCTGGCACATCTATTCCGGCAACCAGTTCGCCACGCGCTCCGGCGCGATCGCGGCGGGGGCGGCCGGGGTCGATCCCAAATTCGTCGTGATGCATCAGATGTGGCTGGGCGGCGGCTTCGGCCGGCGGCTGGACGCCGACATGATGGTCCCCGCAGTGCAGGCGGCGAAAGCCGTCGGCAAGCCGGTCAAGGTCATCTACAGCCGCGAAAACGACATGACCATGGACTATTCGCGCCCGCTGACGTTCCAGAAGGTCAAAGCCGGTCTGGACGCCGACGGCAAGCTGATCGCGCTCAATCACGACGTGGTCAGTGCGTGGCCGACCGCGCGGTGGGGAATCCCCGATTTCCTGTCGCCCTCGGTCGACAAGAAGGGTCCGCTGGACGCCTTCACCGTGAACGGTGCGGACTTCTTCTATTCCGT
>JBKPMC010000008.1:0-4749 GCA_046731955.1 Pseudomonadota bacterium
CGGACTGGTCGATGAAGAACGGCGCCTTCAGCCGCTGCAGGATGAAGTGGATGAACTCCTCGACCTCGGCGTCGCTCTGGATCGGGTTGAGCAGCAGCACGAACTCGTCGCCGCTGATCCGCGACAGGATGTCGGATTCACGCAGGTCCAGCCCCAGCCGCTTGGCCATCTCCACCAGCAGCGCATCGCCGACCGCGTGTCCGTAATAGTCGTTGATGTGCTTGAAATTGTCGATGTCGAGAAACGCCAGCGCGAAACGGCCCTGTCCATTGTCGTATTTCAGGAGGCTGTTGACGCGATGCTCGATCACGCGTCGCGTCGGCAGGCCGGTCAGCTCGTCGTAATAGGCGGAGCGGAACAGGTGATCCTCGAACGCCTTCTGTTCGGAGATGTCGGTCGAGCTCGAGATCAGCAGATTGCGCCCGGCGACCTCGATCGGCCGATGCGAGGTGAGAAACACCTGTTTGGCCGAACCGCCGGCAATGGCTTCTTCGACCACGGCCGGTCGGCCGGTACGCAGCAATTCGAGACAGGTTTCGCGGCGATCGTTCAGTTGCGAGGCCGACGGCGCTGCGGCGGCCGCTTGCAAGATGGCGGTCGCGGCATCGTTCATCAGCACGAACTCGCCGTGCTCATCCTGAACCGTCACGCCGGCCGGAAGTAACCTGAAGACATCCCGCAGGATGCTCAACTCGGATTCAGATATGCTTTCATCGCTGGCCTGCGTCGCGGCCGCCTGAAAGTCGTGCTTGTTGGGACTATGCATGCCACGGAGCTTGGCAAAGTCCCTTGTAGTATTGGTTAAGTGGAACTGCGAAAAACCGGGACAACCGTAGAAGTCGGCGGTTTCCGGCGGTACCGAACTTGATCGTCATTAACAGAATGTCAACGCCGATGAAGAAGGCCGCGTGCGCGGTGAATATCGGTTCACGCGTTTGGCCAGCGCGACGGATTTTTCGCTGGGACTTCGCGGGAAAACGCTCTAGTTCGCGGGAATCCGGCATTGCATCGTGCAATGCACGCCGGTCTTCAGGAAGCGGATCTCGGTCTTGCCGTCGAACGCGCGAAGCGCCGATTGCAACAGTTTGGTGCCGAAGCCCGCCGGTCCGACGTTTTCGACCACGGGGCCTTCCGTTTCATCCCAGGTGACGTTGAGGCGACTCTCCGACACCGACCATGAGACCTGCAACAGCCCGCGGGCCGAAGAAAACGCGCCGTACTTGCCCGCATTGGTGGCCAGTTCGTGAAAGATCAGCGCCAGGCTGACCGCCAGCTTGGCCGGCAGGAACAGGGAATCGCCGTTCAAGTTGAACCGGACATGGCCGTATGGCCCGAGTTCGGAATGCAGCATGTCCTTGATGTCGCAACCGCTGCCGTCCAGCCGCGCGATCATGTCGTCGGTCGCCGATAGCGCGCGGAGGCGGCGATCGATGCTGCCCCAGATTTGCGGCTGATCCTGCAGGACCTGATGCAGCACGGCGTGGATCGTCGACGTCTTGTTCTTGAGCCGGTGCTGCAATTCCTCGACCAGCAGCTTGCGGTATTCCTCTTCCTTGATCAGGCGTTTCGAATTTTCCCGCTGTTGCGCGACGATCGTTCGGTAGTGCTCGACGCCCCAGATGGCGAACCCGCAAACCGCCCAGAACATCAGCAGCAGCGCCAGCCGCGCAGAATCGGCAATGGCAGCGCTGAAACTGAGGGTAGTGCCGAGCGCGCCGCCTGCGACTGCCGTCGCGATCCCGACCCGGGCGCCGCCGACGGCGGCGGCCAGGAACACAGCCGGGAAATACGGCGTGAAGAATACGTCGGGACGGATCTGGGCAATTCCCCAGCGGGCAATCGTCGACAAAGCGAGACAGCCGGCCGCGAAGCCCGTGCTGAAAAGCAGCGAGGGCTGGGAAATTCCCTGCCAGCCGCGCCGGAACTCGTCGATCAATTTCTTCATCGGAATTGTCACTTCACGTGATCAGCGAATCCAAAATATGGCCGAGCATATCGAAAATAGGGGATTTCGGGGCCGCTGATGGCAGCAAAACGACTCAGTGCTGGCAATTGCGGTGGAACAAGCGCGCTTGCCTTGTCGGCGAAGGGGCGGGAATATTGGTGGAACCGATGGCGACAGGGGGCGACGATATGGGACGGCTGGACGGCAAGGTTGCGGTCATCACCGGCGCGACGAGCGGCATCGGATTGCACACCGCGGAATTATTCGTCGCCGAAGGCGCAAAAGTCGTGATCGCCGGGCGCCGCGCGGCGGAGGGCGAGGCGCTGGCGAAAAAACTCGGCGCTACCTGCGTCTTTCGTCAGACCGACGTCACGGTGGAAGAGCAGGTGAAGGCGCTGATCGCCCTTTCGGTGGAGAAATTCGGCCGCATCGATTGCCTGTTCAATAATGCCGGCGGCCCGGCGCAGACCGGCGGCATCGAAGGCCTCGAGGTCGAGCGTTTCGACGCCGCGATGGCGACATTGATTCGCAGCGTAATGCTCGGCATGAAACATGCGGCCCCGCACATGCGGAAGCAGGGTTCCGGCAGCATCATCAACAATGGCAGCATCGCCGGCCGCCTCGCCGGCTTTTCGTCGTCGATGGTCTACAGCGCGGCGAAGGCCGCCGTCATCCATCTCACCAAATGCGTGGCGATGGAACTCGGCGAAGCCAACATCCGCGTCAATTCGATTTCGCCCGGCGCGATCGCGACGGGCATTTTCGGCAAGGCGCTGGGCTTGTCGGTGGAGGCTGCCGAAAAGACGCCGGCCGTCATGCGTGAGGTCTACAAATCGGCCCAGCCTATACCGCGCGCCGGTTTGCCCGAGGATATCGCGCATGCCGCGGTGTTTCTGGCGAGCGACGAATCCTCCTTTATCAACGGCCACGACCTGGTGGTCGACGGCGCCATGACCGGTGGCCGCAACTGGAGCCAGCAGCAACAGGGTTATGTTACGCTGAAGAAGGCGTTCGATCAGGGCGCGTAGGCTGTTTTGGGCTACACAAAGGGGAGACGCAAATGTCTGTGGCATTCAGATCATCGCAGCAGGGCGATTTTCGTCCGTTCTACCTCGCCATCATCGCCGGCCTGGCCTGCGCCTTCGTGATCGGCAAGGCGCTGCCATCGACCATGGATGCGATCTCGGCGGTGATCGAACCGCTATGCGCCAACAGCGCAGCCGGTTCGACGCAGGACGTCGTCGAGCCGATCTCCTCGCATGCGTTGCCGAACGTGGCGGGCAAGCGCGTGACGATCGTGCGCGTATTCTATGGCCCCGGCGGGTTCACGCCGGCGCACCGGCATGCCGGGTCGGTCACCGCCTATATCACCAAGGGCGAAATTCGCTCGCAACTGGCGGGCGGTCCGGTCGAGACGTTTGGGGTCGGGCAATCCTTCTTCGAGCCTCCGGGCGCTGTGCACCTGGTCTCGGCCAATGCCAGCATGACCGAGCCCGCCGAATTGATCGCGGTGTTCGTGGCTGACGAAGGCGCGCAGCTCACGACGCTCGTGAAGTAGGTCGAACGCGAGGCTGCGGCCACGATCTCAACTCGTCATGTGCGGGTTTGACCCGCGCATCCACCGCTAGCGATATTTTTCAAGGTGATAGATTGCCGGGTCAAGCCCGGCAATGACATCTAAATCGCTTTCAGCACCACCCGTAACCCATCCCGTGGTTTCGGGATCGGCCACATCTGCCAGTCCGGCTTGTAACCAGGCTCCAGCGACACTTCGAGATTCTGCAGGAAGTGCCGCGCAAAGCATTTTGCCTGCATGTAGGCGAAGTGCAGGCCGAGGCACATATGCGCGCCGCCGCCATACGGCACCCACGCAAAACGGTGGCGGTTGCGCTGCGCCTCGTCGGTGAAGCGCATGGGGTCGAATTTTTCAGGCTCGGGCCAGATGTCGGGCATGTGATGCGTGAACAGCGGATTGATCCCGACCATGCTGCCGGCTGGGATCGCATAGCCCTTGAAGGTGAAGTCCTTGATGGAGCGGCGCGGCATCGAGGGCACCGGCGGCTTCAGCCGCAGTGCTTCCTTGAAGGCCATTTCGGAGAGGTGCATGGCTTCGAGATTGTCGAACGTCGTGGGAGCGTCCGTGGCAAGGCCGAGGCCTGCGACTTCGTCGCGCAGCTTCTGTTGCCACTCCGGATGCGCGGCCAGTTCGCCCACGAACGACGTCAGCGAAGAGGTCAGCGTGTCGTGCGCCGCCATCATCAGGAAGCTCATGTGATCGACGATGTCCTGCGTCGAGAGCAGCGCGCCGTCCTCGTGGGTCGCATGGCAAAGCTGCGAGAACAAATCGTCGCCGCCGCCTTTGGAGCGGCGAAGGGGAATCTGTTCCGAAAAATAGGCGACGATGCGCTTGCGGCCCCTGACGCCACGCGCCATCGCGGTGCCGGGCAGGGGCTTGCGGATGACGGCGACGGAAGCCGCGACCATATCGACAAAGGCATTGGTGATCTCATCCACCTCGGGCCCGATGCCGGCGCCGAGAAAAGAAGTCGCCGCGAGGTCGAGCGTAAGCTGCTTCATCGCGGGATAGAACAGCATCGGTCCGGGTTGGGCCCTCCATTGCGCCACCCGCGCCGCGATGCCGGTGTCGAGGTCGGCCAGATAGGATTTCATCGGCCCGGACTTGAACGCCACCGACAGCGCGCGGCGGTGCAGGCGATGCTCCTCGAAATCGCGCAGCATCAGCCCGCGCGGGAACAACAGGCCGAGGATGCGCCCCCAGCCGAGCCTGTATCTTATACACATCT
>JBKPMC010000009.1:0-6592 GCA_046731955.1 Pseudomonadota bacterium
AATCGTGCGTGCCGGTGCGGGATCACGGGTTCGGGAAGAAACTCCAGGTATGCGTCATCGGCAAGCGCAATAGTTTGGCTTTGCGCCGCATAATTGGCGTCCATCGCATGGATCTTGGTTGCCGATTGAGAGGTGAGGTGAGCTTGCGCACGCGGACCAACGCTAATGTCCAATGCCAGCCTGTCTCCCTGCAGCAAGCAGCCCGTGGTAGTGATCAAGAACACGTAGGCCAAACCCGGCATTTGTTCGTCGCAATGCAACGCGCGCTGCACCATGTAGGGAACGCGGCGCTCCAGGTGTGCCAAGATGGTTCTTCCAGAGCGGTGTTCGAAACCCAGACGGAGGAAGCCCGTCTTGCCCACAGTGCCGCTGCTCATCTGCGGCGGCTCATCCTGGAACGAGGCGAATTCCGGCATTGATGCGCCGAGCGCTTCAGCGCGTGCCCAGGGAGCGAAGGGCGCCGGTATCATGCTGAACGCCGTGCGCGCGGGTTGATGTCGAACAGGAACTCGCGCTCGATCAGCGTGACCAGCTCCGGAATACCTTCCCCCGTCTTGCAGTTCGTGAACAGGAACGGCTTGCTGCCGCGCATCATCTGTGAGTCCTGCTTCATCACCTCAAGGCTGGCCCCGACGTGGGGAGCAAGATCTGTTTTGTTGATCACCAGGATGTCGGAATACGTGATCCCGGGTCCGTTTTTGCGAGGGATCTTATCGCCAGCGGCGACGTCGATCACGTAGATGAAGTAATCCACCAGCGCCGGCGAAAAAGTCAGTGTCAGATTATCACCCCCGCTTTCGATCAGCACGACGTCGGTATCCGGAAAGCGTCGTTCCATATCCTCCACCGCAGCCAGGTTCATGCTTGGGTCTTCGCGCACCGCGGTATGAGGGCAGGCGCCTGTCTCCACTCCGAGGATGCGCTCCTGGAGCAGAACGCCCTTGAGGGTGCGCTGAACGTGCTTGGCGTCTTCGGTCGTCACCACGTCGTTAGTGATGATGAGCACCTTGATGCCGAGGTCGAGCAAGCGCGGTGTAATGGCTTCCACAATCGCGGTCTTGCCTGATCCGACCGGGCCGCCGATGCCGATGCGCGTGATGTTCTTCGACATCCGAGGCTCCCTTCGACGTCAGTTCATGAACAGGCGCACATGCGCTCTGGTATGCACAGCGGCCAGAATTTCCGTCAGCGGCGCAAAGCCCGCCATGTCCGACAGCCGCGCCGCCGCGGCGGCCTCGTACGCCTCTGCAGCCTGTCCAGCCAACTCGTAGAGAATCTTCTGCGTCTCGATGTGGCTGATCTTCATCAACCGCAAGGCCGCGCTGAGGATCGTTGTCGCGACACCATACTGGTGCACGACGAGCGCCTGGCTGGAAGGCAGATCCTGTACGGCAAAATTGATGGCCAGGGCTATCGGGTAGCAACCGGGGGTAACAGACTTTTCAATGCATTCACGCCAGGTGCGAAGCAACGGTGCGCCCACCACCTCCACACCCATCTCCGTGAACTTTTTGCCTATGCGAACCGACATTGTCCGCGCTTCGTCTGAAAGCTTGCGCGCGTATACCTGCGCATCGATCCGGGTGAGGGTGTCGACGTCGCCGGCAGTTGCCGCGCGATGCGCGGCGATCAGCGCGATGCAGTCACCGCGCGCCGCCTGCTCCAACGCGGTGCGCGCGAACGCGCGAAGCGTTGCCGCGTCGGTGACGACACCTTCCTGAATGGCGGATTCCAGGCCGGAAGAAAACGCGAACGCGCCAATGGGAAACATCGAGTCACCAAACTGCAGCATCCGCGAGAGAAATGCGGCATTGCTCGACGCCTCGACGCCATCATTCTCGATGGTCATGCGCAGAACCGGCCGTTACCGGCGATGTTTGTTCCTGAGCGGTGGCTCGCGGATGGGTGTGGACGTGCGTCGGTGGATGTCCGTACACGCGTCCCGTTTCGGCCTCGACACCGGCATAGCTCTCATGCGTGTGTGAATGTACCGGTCCCTCCGCGCCACCGAAAAGCCGACGTGATTCATGCGGAGCGAGGTAGGGAACGACCTCTCGGCCGGGTACGAATTCGTAGCGGATTCCGTCAAAGCGGTGCGTATTCATGACGGACGCCATCACCTTGCGATCGACGGTGAGTGGGACATAAACGGAGTTGTCCTTGACCAACGCTGGCCAGTGCTGATTGCCCATCGCGTGTCCCAGTTCGACGCATGTCCGCATTGCTACTTCGGGCACGAGGCTCATTAGCTCATCCAGATGCACGATCATCACGTCACGCAACTCGATTCGCGCGATAACCGCCGAGCGCGCCTGGGCATCCCAGAGCAGCACGTCTCCGTCGCGGATATGGGTGCCGCGGTCGATTGAGACCGCGATCTCCACACCCTTTGCAGTCGCCTTGCGGAAGCGGCTTTTCTGCGCTTCCCATTGGTCGATCTCCAGCAAGTCCGTGTTCGCAGCAGACAAGCGTTCGGCCCAGTCACGATCGCCGATGTTGCCCAGAACGGTCTGGATGAGAATCATGGCGAGCGCCTCAACTGAAGAAATACTTCTGGTTTAGCGAGACCGTGGTCAGTGGCTGCACGGTCGCGTGCGTGCCGTCGACGGTTACCGCGAAAGTTTCCGGACTGACTTCAATTTTCGGCGTCCCGGCGTTTCTGACCATATCGCGCTTGCCGATCTTGCGCACGTTTCGCACCGGCATCACCTGCCGGCGAAGTTCCAGTCGCTCCTTGATCCCGGCAGCATGAGCGACGCCGGAGACGAATGTGATGCAGTTGGCTGCCAGCGCGTCACCATAGGCCCCGAACATGGGCCGATAGTAGGTGGGCTGTGGCGTCGGCAGGGACGCGTTTGGATCGCCCATCACCGCCCAGCTGATGAAGCCGTTCTTGATGATGAGCTTGGGCTTGGCGCCGAAGAACGCCGGCTCCCATAAGACGAGGTCGGCGATCTTGCCGACCTCGACCGAGCCCAGCACGTCGGCAATACCGTGCGTGATCGCCGGGTTGATGGTGATCTTCGCCACGTAGCGCAGCACCCGGAAATTGTCGTTGCCGGGCGCGTCCTCCGGCAGCTTGCCGCGTCCGGTCTTCATCGCATCGGCGGTCTGGATGCAGCGCAGCCAGCATTCCCCGATGCGTCCCATGGCCTGCGAATCGCTTGAGAACATCGAGATTACGCCGAGATCCTGAAGCACGTTTTCCGCGGCGATGGTTTCAGCGCGAATACGGCTCTCGGTGAATGCAACATCCGACGGGATATCGGGGCTGAGGTGGTGACACACCATGATCATATCATAGAGCTCCGCCTGCGAATTGATGCCGTAGGGGAGGGTGGGATTGGTCGAAGATGGCAGGACGTTGGGAAGGCCGGCGATCTTGATGATGTCGGGCGCGTGGCCGCCGCCGGACCCTTCGGTGTGAAAGGAATGGACCGTCCGACCCTCAAACGCCTCGATCGAATCATCGACAAAGCCGGATTCGTTCAGCGTATCGGTATGGATGCACACTTGAGTGTCGGTCTCGTCTGCGACGGTTAGCGCGGATCGAAGCACCGCCGGGGTGGTGCCCCAGTCTTCGTGACATTTCACGCCAACCGCGCCCGCCTCGATCTGTTCAACCAGAGCTGCTTTGCCGTGTCCGTGCCCCTTGCCGAGAATGCCGACGTTGAGCGGCCAGTTTTCAAACGCGCGTAACATCATGCGGATGTTTCCGGGACCCGATGTCACCGTCGTTGCGTAGGAACCGTCCGAAGGACCAGTGCCGCCACCGATCAATGTCGTAGTGCCATTTGAGAGCGCCGCCTGCGCCTGCTGCGGAGAGATGAAATGAATGTGTGTGTCGATCCCGGCGGCGGTCAGGATCAGATGCGAGCCCGAGATAGCATCGGTAGCCAGGCCAATCTCCAGCCCAGGTGTAACGCGATCCATCGTCTGCGCATTGCCGGCCTTGCCGATCGCACTGATGCGGCCGTCCCTGATCCCCACGTCCGCTTTCACCACGCCCAGCACCGCGTCGATCACGGTCACGTTGGTGATCACGAGGTCAGGAGCACCGCCCGCCCGTGTCACCTGATTGTCCATGCCCATGCCCTCACGCATGCTCTTGCCACCGCCGAAGACGAGTTCGTCGCCGTAGCCGCCGCGTAAATCGCGCTCAATCTCGACGAACAAGCCCGTATCGCCCAATCGGATGCGATCACCCGTCGTCGGGCCGAACAGGCCGACATATTCTTGCCGAGACATGGTAGGCATAGTGGCCCTCGTTCAATTTTGCGCGACGTCACGTCTTATGTCGAGCGGAAGCCTCGCTTCGCCGCCTGCGCGACCGCCCTGGATTTGACCGTGGCGGCATCCTGGCCTGCGGTCGGACCATCAACGAGATTGTTGAAACCATAGACGGCGCGTTTGCCGCCGTAGGGAACGAGTTGAACCTCGCGTTCGTCACCGGGCTCGAACCGCGTCGCGGTCGATGACGGAATGTTCAGGCGCAACCCGAAAGCCGCTGCGCGATCGAATTCCAGCGCAGGATTGACTTCGAAAAAATGGAAGTGCGATCCGACCTGAATCGGGCGGTCACCCGCATTGCGCACCTTGAGCGTCGTCACAGGACGATCGGCATCGAATGTGATCGCCGCTGAACTGCACACATAACCGCCGACCGGCATGTCCTTTGTCGCCGGGTCGACATTTGCGGCAACAGCGGGGCCCACTTTTGGTCCAGCCATGTTAGCCTCCTGTCAGGCACTCACTGGATCGGCGTATGCACCGTCACCAGGCGGCTGCCGTCGGTGAACACCGCCTCGATCTGCACCATTGGAACGAGATCAGCGACGCCATCCATCACGTCAGCCTTGGTCAGGGTGGTACGCGCCTCCTTGGTTACGTCTTCAATTGTTTTCCCGGCGCGTGCGCCATCGAGGGCGACGGCTGAGATGACCGCGACGGCTTCGGGATAATTGAGCTTGAGGCCCTTGGCTCGTCGCTTCAACGCGACATCTGCCATCATGTAGATAAGCAGCTTGTCGAACTCTCTCGGAGTGAGCTGCATGCAATCCTCCGGGCCCTTGCTCTACTCAGGGAAAGCAGGGGCACGATTGAGCTGATTGGCGGTCGGTTTCATCGAGCGGTCGTCAGGATCTCCGTGCAACGACAGCTACCCAGCAGTAGGTACCCCACAACCGGACGCGTCAATCAGGGCTTTCCCCGGGCTTTCTATCGGAATTACCCTGATGGACCCGCCGTCGTGGGCGGACGTACCGTTTTGGGCTATCCGCGCGAAAAGTCCTTGGCTCGATGCCATCTTGAAACGTGCGCAATGACCGGAGCCGCCCTGAACGTCGTGTCCTTCCTGTTTCTCGGCTTCTTCCTCGGGATGCGGCATGCGACCGACGCCGACCACGTGGTCGCCATGGCAACGATCGTCAGCCGCGAGCGCAGCTTGGTGGGCTCGGCGCTGATCGGCGCTGCTTGGGGCGTCGGGCACACCGTCACGGTCATGGCCGTCGGGGCGGCAATTATTGTGTTCGGGGTCGTCATTCCGCCGCGGCTCGGCATGTCGATGGAATTTGCCGTCGGCATCATGCTCGTCCTGCTCGGCGTTCTCACCTTGACAGGCATGGGCCGCACGGGTGGCACGGCCCGTGCGCATGCGGGTGTTCCCGGTGTACATCAGCTCGACGTCCACGATCACCTCCATGCGCACGGCGACTACTTGCACCGGCATCCGCACGGTCACGACCCAGGCGCGCACGGGCACGCCGACGAGCGCACGCCGCTGGCGCGGCTCGACCGCAGCGGGCTCGGTCGGATCGCGTTGTATGACTGGCTGCGACCCTTCGTGGTAGGCCTCGTACACGGCTTGGCAGGATCGGCCGCCGTCGCCCTGATGATCCTGTCTATCATCCGCGAACCGGTGGCCGCGCTCGGGTATCTGCTGCTGTTCGGGCTCGGCACTATCGTCGGAATGATGCTAATCACGCTGATCCTGTCGGCGCCGTTTACGTTCACGGCTGTCAATCTGCCGAAATTCAATTGGCGGCTCCGCCTGGCATCGGGCCTGGTCAGCTTCTCGTTCGGGGCGGTCCTGATCTACGGCATCGGTTTTGCCGAGGGCGGCCTGTTCACCGACGCGCCGATCTGGGAACCTCGTTGATCCCGTGCGCGACCGGCGTTAGTGGCAAGCCACGAGTGCGCAGGTCTGCTTCGTTGTCCCCACCGGTTGACCGCTGGGAAGCCGAAGAACAGTGCCGCAATAATACATGGAGGATGCGCCTTTCGGATGAAGCATGGCCGGTGGGCGGCTATTGTTGCGGGCCGGCATCATTTGCGGCACAGGCGGCCGCATTTGTCTTTCAGGGTAATTTCTTGTCCCACTAAGGAGATCATCCGATGTTGAGCGGTGCGGCAGTAGTGCAGTTTCGCGGGAACATCGCCGGGGCGGCGTGGAGGCACGCGTGCGGGTCTACGACTGCGAACAGACGGGTAGATGCCGCGATTGTATCGCTCATGACTGAACTTGATGCGTCGTCAGGTCACAATGCTGAGGATCATAGCGCCAGTACGGTCAGGCTGGTTCGTCGACAGCTGC
>JBKPMC010000010.1:0-3682 GCA_046731955.1 Pseudomonadota bacterium
GCCGGAAGGCGTCCGCAAATTCGCCGTAGGCCTCGAGGAGATCTTCATCGTCGAGGAGCGCCGCGAGATCGTCGAGAACCAGGTCAAGCAGGAGCTGTTCAACTGGCGCGACGACGTTCGTCCGCGCATCGTCGGCAAGATGGACGATCACGACAAGCGTTTTCTCACTTTCGCCGCCGAGCTTTCCGTCGCCTCGCTGGCGAGTTCGCTGACCGAGCGCCTGCTTCGACTTAATCTCAATCCAGAAATCGCCGCGATGCTTCGCGCCAAGGCCGACTGGTTCAATGGCCGACAGGCGACCCAGATGCAGGCGGTCGCCCCCGTCACCCGCACCCCGTATTTCTGCTCCGGCTGCCCGCACAACACCTCGACCAAGGTGCCCGAGGGCAGCCGCGCCTTCGCCGGCATCGGCTGTCACTTCATGGCGTTGTGGATGGACCGCTCGACCGAGACCTACACCCATATGGGGGGTGAGGGCGTGCCGTGGGTCGGCGTCGCACCCTTCACCAAGGAAGAGCATGTGTTCGCCAATCTCGGCGACGGCACGTATTTCCACTCCGGCAGTCTCGCGATCCGTCAGGCGGTCGCCTCCGGCGCCAACATCACCTACAAGCTGCTCTACAATGATGCGACTGCGATGACCGGCGGCCAGCATGTCGACGGCGAATTGTCGCCGCAGCAGATCACCTTCCAGCTTCACGCCGAAGGCATCCGCAACATCTATCTCGTTTCGGAAAACCCCGAGGCCTATCCGGCGTCCGAGATCGCGCCCGGCGTCAAGACCGCGCATCGCGACGAACTCGACGCGGTCCAGCGAACCTGCCGCACGCTGAAGGGCACCTCGGCGATCGTGTTCGTGCAGACCTGCGCCGCCGAAAAGCGCCGCCGCCGCAAGCGCGGCCTGATGGAAGATCCGGCGCGTCGCGTCATGATCAATCCGGCCGTATGCGAAGGCTGCGGCGATTGCTCGGTGCAGTCGAACTGCATTTCGGTCGAGCCGCTGGAAACCGAGATGGGCCGCAAGCGCACCATCAACCAGTCGACATGCAACAAGGACTATTCCTGCGTGAAGGGCTTTTGCCCGTCCTTCGTCACCATCGACGGCGGCAAGCCGCGCCGCCGCGCGCCGGCAAACCCTGGCGACGCTGGCGACATCGGCGATCTGCCCGAGCCGGCGTCATTCCCGTCGCTGGAGCGGCCCTACAACATCGCCGTCGGCGGTGTCGGCGGCACCGGCGTGCTGACCATCGGCGCGCTGCTCGGCATGGCTGCGCATATCGAAGGCAAGGCCAGCATGATCCTCGACATGTCCGGCCTCGCGCAGAAAGGCGGCGCGGTGCTCAGCCATGTCCGGCTTTCGGAGCACACCGCCGACGTCACCTGTTCGCGCATCGTCACCGGCACCGCCGATCTCGTGATGGCCGCCGACGAGGTGGTGGCCGCCGCCAAGGACACGATAACGCTCTGCGAAGCCAGCCGCACCACAGGCGTCATCAACACCCACGTCATCCCGACCGCCGATTTCATCCTCAACCGCGACTTCAATTTCCAGAGCCGCAAGGTCAACCACGTGCTGGAGACCGAGCTGCGCAAGGACTCTTCCTTCTACGATTTCACCAAGCCGGCCGAGGCGCTGCTCGGCGATTCCATCGCCACCAACATCATGATGCTGGGCTACGCCTATCAGAAAGGCCTGCTGCCGCTGTCGGCAAAGGCGATCCTGCAGGCAATTGAAGTCAACGGCGTCTCGATCAAGATGAACACGCAGGCCTTCCAGCTCGGCCGTCTCGCCGCCGCCGACCCGGCGCGGCTCGAGGCCATGATGAAAGGCAAGGACGAGGTCGTCGCGCCGAAGACCCTGGATGCGATGACACTCGACGAGGTCATCGCCCATCGCAGCGCATTCTTGACCGAATATCAAAATGCCGCACTCGCCGAGCGCTATCGCGGTCTCGTCAAGCGCGTGCGCGATGCCGCCGCCGATGGCGGCTATGGCGACGCGCTGCCGCGCGCGGTCGCGATCAACTACGCAAAACTGCTTGCCTACAAGGACGAGTACGAAGTGGCGCGGCTGTTCACCGACGGCCGTTTCGAAAAACAGCTCCGCGACCAGTTCGAAGGCGACTTCAAGTTCAACTTCAATCTGGCGCCTCCGATCCTCGGCGGGGCTAAGGATGCGCTCGGCCGGCCGAAGAAGCGCGCCTTCGGCGCCTGGATGATGCCGGTGTTCCGGACGCTTGCAAAACTGCGCTTCCTGCGCGGCACGCCGTTGGACATTTTTGGCTACAGCCCCGACCGCAAGCTCGAGCGCGACCTGATCGCAGGCTACGAAAAGGACGTCGCCACCGTGCTCGGCCTGCTGTCGCCGGTGACGCACGACACCGCGGTCGAACTCCTGTCCTTGCCGGACCGCATCCGCGGCTACGGCCCGGTGAAGGAGAAGGCAGTCGCGGACGCGAAAGCTCGCCACACGCAACTCGCCGCCGACCTCGTCAGCCCGCCGCCTGCGCCGCGGCAGATCGCGGCGGAGTAGGGCGCTAACCCCTCATGGTGAGGAGCCGCGAAGCGGCGTCTCGAACCATGAGGCCCGATTTCGCCGGCGGCCATCCTTCGAGACGACCGCTTCGCAGTCTCCTCAGGATGAGGTTTGTAGGTGTGGCTGAGTAAGGGGGTTAGCGAAGCGTAACCCACCCTTTTTCCCTGAATCATGGCATGGTGGGGTACGCCTGCGTTCAGGGTAGTTAAAGCATGGATACGCGTCAGAAGATCGTCACACAGATACCGCTCACTGAACTCTGGAACAGCAGCGGTCGGCTGAATGCATTTCGCGTTGAGGGGTTGGGCGAGACAGATATTGTGCGGCTTCTGCGGGATGGTGCGAGTTTCGTGGTCGCCGGCGTTGGGCTGCCCCTGCGGTGGATATCCGAGGACGATCGCTTTGCCTTCAGGCAGACCGCAGTGAGGTGCCGGCTGGTTGCTCCAGAAGCCGATGGCTTCTGCCAGGACGAGTATCCGGGCAGCTACTGCTACGTCGCGGCAATGTGGAAGTGCGCATCCACCGCACCGGTCATTGTTCTGGAAAAGCATCACTGATTTAGCTGTGAAGGCTGGGCGAAGGCGCAAGGCGCCGTGCCCACATCTCTTGGCGGGGGACAATTTTCGCGCTGGCTGCCCCTATCCTGGTCCGCGCGTTCGGTTGCAGGGCGGAACCACAAATCCGGGGTGGTTCGAATGCCCGGCTCTGTGCACATTCCCGGACTTAACTCTCCTCTCTTTCGGGGACGTGGAAAGAGAGTTAGACTTCAGCCGATCAGCGCCAGTGAGACGTGCCGAAATCCCGTGATTGAGGGCGACGTCGCCTTCAGCAGCAAGCCGAAACTGGAAAAAGAGGAGGGGACGGAGAGATATCTGATCACTCAAGCCTACAGACGATCATTCGCAAGGCTCAAAGGAGACTCACGATGAACGCGAAATCGGGACGAACCTTGTTTGCCGCCGGCCTGATCACTGCCGCGCTCGCAAGCGGCGCAATCGGCCAGCAAGACGACAAGCTCGGTAAGGTGACCTTTCCTACCTCCTGCGACCCCGCTGTGCAGGCCGAGTTCGACCGCGGCGTCGCCATGCTTCATTCGTACTGGTTCTTGATTGCCCGCCGGAAATTCGAGGAGATCCTGCAGCAGGA
>JBKPMC010000011.1:0-113925 GCA_046731955.1 Pseudomonadota bacterium
CCGCGCGCGGAAATGCCGTTGGAATAGCCCTTGGGCCGGGGCCAGCCGGGCGGCTGAAGCGCCTTCACCCCTGGGCCTCCCTGAGCAGGTCCTTCGCAATGATCTGCCGCTGCACCTCGCTCGCGCCTTCGTAAATGCGCAGCGCGCGGATCTCGCGGTAGAGCTCCTCGACCTTGACGCCCTTGGTGACGCCCGCGCCGCCGTGCATCTGCACCGCGGCATCGATCACCCTTTGCGCGGACTCGGTCGCATGGAGCTTGGCCATGGCCGCGGCCCGGCGATTGTCGTTCCCGCCCTTGTCCTGCTGCCACGCGGCGCGGAAGATCAGCAGCGCCGACGCGTCGTTGAGCAATGCCATGTCGGCCAGCTTTTCCTGGGTCACCGCATTGTCGGCGAGCATCGCGCTGCCGAGGCGGCGGTTCGTGGCGAACTTCAGCGCTTCCTGAAGCGCGCGTTTCGCAAATCCCAACGCCGCGGCGCCGACCGTCACCCGGAACAGATTCAGAGTCTCCATGCCGATACGGAAGCCTTCGCCGGGCTCGCCGATGATCGCATCGGCGGGGATGCGGACGTTGTCGTAAGTCAGTCGCGCGAGCGGGTGCGGCGCGATGACTTCGATGCGTTCCGCCACCGTGACCGCTTCAGCGGGAACGATGAAGGCCGATAGCCCGCGCGCGCCTTCGCCTTCACCGGTGCGCGCGAAGGTTACGTAGAAATCGGCAATCCCGCCGTTGGAAATCAACGTCTTTTCGCCGACGATCACCCATTCGTTTCCGTCGCGCATCGCCGACGTGGCCATGTTCGCCGCAT
The DNA here is from genome assembly GCA_046731955.1 of Pseudomonadota bacterium. Taxonomy (GTDB): domain Bacteria; phylum Pseudomonadota; class Alphaproteobacteria; order Sphingomonadales; family Sphingomonadaceae; genus Sphingomicrobium. The sequence continues at coordinate 811 of JBKPMC010000011.1, forward strand.
CCGATCCGCATTCCGGCTCAGTCATGGCAAAGGCCGCGACCGCCTCCCCGCTGGCTACTCTCGGCAGCCACCGGCGCTTTTGCTCGATGGTCCCGAACAGCGAAATCGCGCCCGAGCCGAGCCCCTGCATGGCAAAGGCGAAATCGGCGAGCGCGCTGTGATAGGCGAGCGTCTGGCGCGCGATCGCGAGGCTTCGCACATCGGGCTTTCGGTCACGGCTGGAGACGCAGAGCTTGAGGAACCCCGCCGCTCCGAGCTCGCGCACCAGCGACCGGCATTCGCTGTCGAGATCGTCGGCGTAGCGGTCGGAAAGATTGGCGGCGCACCAATCTTCAAGGTCCCGCGCCAGCTCGCGATGGCGCTCCTCGAAGAAGGGCCAGGAGAGGAAGCTGTTGTCGCTCATTTCTCCCCTCCCTGGCAGGGAGGGGTAGGGGTGGGTCGAACGGCGGCGCCTAGCGAGCACCTCGGCAGCATTGAGCTGCCTCGGGGCTCACCCACCCCCAGCCCCTCCCTTGCAGGGAGGGGAGTTATCGCGCGCTCAATCACCCTGGAACTCCGGCGTCTTTTTCGCAGCAAAGGCCTCGTACGCGCGCTTGAAATCGTTGGTTTCCATGCAGCGCGCCTGCGCCTGCGCCTCCATCTGGAGCGCCTCTTCGATCGAAACGTGCCACTCGGCGTCCAGCTGCTTTTTCGTGACTGCATGCGCGAGGCTCGGCCCCTTTGCGAGCTGTTCGGCCAACGCATAAGCCTCGGCGAGTACGTCCTCGACGACGCGGTTGAAGAAACCCCAGGCGAGGCCTTCGTCGGCGCTCATGCTGCGTCCGGTGAACAGCAATTCCGCCGCTCGGCCGTGCCCGATGAGCCGGGGCAGGATCGCGCAGGCGCCCATGTCCGCGCCCGACAGGCCTACTCGGCTGAACAGGAAGGCGGTCTTGGCGCCCGGCTGGCCGAAGCGGATGTCGCTCGCCATCGCCATGATCGCGCCGGCGCCGGCGCACACGCCTTCGACCGCGGCGATGATCGGCTGCGGGCAGGCGCGCATCGCGCGGACCAGATCGCCGGTCATGCGTGTGAAGCGAAGCAGCCCGTCACGGTTCATCCTGGTGAGCGGGCCGATGATCTCGTGGACGTCGCCGCCGGAGCAAAAGTTGCCGCCGGCACCCCGGATCACCACGACCTTCACCGCATAGCTTTTGTCGAGCGCCCAAAACATGCAGCGCAGTTCGTCGTAACTTTCGAAGGTCAGCGGGTTCTTACGCTCCGGCCGGTTGAGCGTGACGGCCGCGACTCCGTCCTTGAACTCCCAGAGGAAATGCTTCGGAGCGAAAGTCGCGGGATCAAAGCTCACGCGCTCGTTCCCCCGTCGATGGTGACTGCGGCGCCGTTCACGTCGCGGCTTTGTGGCAGGCAAAGCGTCAGGATCATCGTGCCGATCGCGTCGGGATGAACCAGCCGCCCGCTCGCGTTCATGTTGGTGATTGCCGAGCGCGACTCCTCCTCGCTGCGGCCGGTGATCGAGGACACGCGCGCGACCGACTGGTCGGTCATGGGGGTGTCCACATAGCCTGGGCAGACCGCATTCACGGTGAGGTTGGTCTTCGCATATTCCGCCGCGAGAGAGCGCATCAGCCCGAGCAGCCCGTGCTTCGATGCAGCGTAATGCGCCGCGTAAGGCACGCCGCGTAGCGACGCGACGGAGGCAACAAAAACGAGCCGCCCGTTTTCGCTCTTCAGCAGGTCGCCGATTGCAGCCTGCGCACAATCGAATGCGGCGGTGAGATTGACCGCGATGATCCGGTCCCAGCTCTCGCGCGTCATCTTGTGGAAGGGGGCGCTCTCGGCGATCCCCGCATTGACGACCAGCATCTCGATCGGGCCGTTGGCGGCGCGGGCTTCGTCGAAGGCCGCCCGGATTCGGTCCGCGTCGGTCACATCGCACTGGATCGCCGCTCCTCCGACTCGTTCCGCCATTTCCTGCAGGGGTTCGAGCCGGCGACCGAGCAATGAAACCTTCGCGCCGGCAGCGTGAAGATGCGTCGCCGCCGCCGCGCCGATGCCGGTACCGCCGCCGGTGATCAGCGCATGGCGGCCCTCGAGCCAGTTGCCATCCATGGATTGAGCATTGGCCGATGCCCGCCACAGTGGCAAGGCAGCCGGCGATGAACCTCGCCATTCTTGAAACCGGCCGCCCGCCAGGCGATCTCGCCGAACGGTTCGGCGACTATCCATCGATGTTCGCTCGGATGCTCAGCGGCGAAGGCATCGACATCGAGTCGTTCGACGTCGCGGCGGGCGAATTGCCAGCGGATCCGACGACATATGACGCCCATCTAATCACTGGCTCCCCGGCGGGCGTGTACGACCCGCTGCCGTGGATCGAGCCGCTATCCGACTTCATCCGCGCGGCGAAGACCAGCAAGATGGTCGGCATCTGCTTCGGTCATCAAATGATGTCCGAGGCGCTTGGTGGCCATGTCGAAAAATCGGACAAGGGGTGGGGCGCCGGGCTGCATCGCTATGCGATCGTCCGCCGGGAGTGGTGGATGGACGGGGAAACGGAGGTGGCCATCCCGGCTTCGCACCAGGATCAGGTCGTCATTCAGCCCCCGAACACTGAGATTGTCGCATCCTCCGCGTTCACGCCTCATGCGGCGTTGGCCTGGACGGACCGGCCCGCCATTTCCTTCCAGTTTCATCCGGAATTCGCGCCGGCGTTTGCCAAGACTCTGATCGAGAGGCGCTACGATATCGTTTCCGACCCCGATGCGGCCATCGCGTCGCTGGATGCTCCGAACGATAATGCGCGCGTTGCTGGCTGGATAAGGCGGTTCTTGAAGTCGTGAGCGCGACTTGTCGGCGGCGCTTCGCCGCCGCATAGGCCCGCCGACACCGTAAGGGAAACCGACTCATGAAGACCCGCGCCGCCGTCGCCTTCGCCGCAAAGCAGCCGCTCGAGATCGTCGAAGTGGATCTCGACGGCCCCAAGCAGGGCGAGGCCCTGGTCGAAATCATGGCGACCGGCATCTGCCATACCGACGCCTACACGCTCGACGGGTTCGACAGCGAGGGCATTTTCCCGTCGATTCTCGGCCATGAAGGCGCAGGCGTGGTCCGCGAAGTCGGTCCAGGCGTCACCAGCGTGAAGCCGGGTGACCATGTGATCCCGCTCTACACGCCCGAATGCCGCGAATGTAAGTCATGCCTCAGCGGCAAGACCAACCTTTGCACCAAGATCCGCGCGACCCAGGGCAAGGGCCTGATGCCCGACGGCACCAGCCGCTTCAGCTACAAGGGCGAGACCATTTATCATTATATGGGCTGCTCGACCTTCTCGAATTTCACCGTCCTGCCCGAGATTGCGGTCGCAAAGATTCGCGAGGACGCGCCGTTCAAGACGAGCTGCTACATCGGCTGCGGCGTTACCACGGGTGTCGGCGCGGTTGTGAAGACCGCGAAGGTCGAGCCCGGATCGAATGTAGTCGTATTCGGTCTCGGCGGAATCGGCCTGAACGTTATCCAGGGCGCGAAGCTGGTCGGCGCGAACAAGATCGTCGGCGTCGACATCAATCCCGATCGCGAGGAATGGGGCCGGAAGTTCGGGATGACGGATTTCATCGACGGCCGGAACAAGGATCGCGCGCAAATCGTCGAGGAAGTGCTCGCGCTCACGGACGGCGGCGCCGATTACACGTTCGACGCCACCGGCAACACCGAGGTAATGCGCACCGCACTCGAAGCCTGCCATCGCGGCTGGGGCACCAGCATCATCATCGGCGTCGCAGAGGCCGGGAAGGAGATCGCCACCCGGCCGTTCCAGCTGGTCACCGGCCGCAACTGGCGCGGTACCGCTTTCGGCGGGGCGAAGGGCCGTACCGACGTGCCGAAGATCGTCGACTGGTATATGGACGGGAAGATCGCGATCGACCCGATGATCACTCACACGCTGAAGCTCGAGGAGATCAACAAGGGCTTCGACCTGATGCACGCGGGCGAGAGTATAAGGAGTGTGGTTGTCTATTGAGGAGGCGAAGATGGCTATTCAATCACTGCATCCATCAATCGACGGCGGGGTGAAGCCGGGCAGCGGCAACTTCGAAGGCGGCAAGTTGGAGTGCCATTGCTCGGACAACCCGGTCAGAGTGGAGATCGAGGGCGACGTTGCGCATAATCACGCCTGCGGCTGCACGAAGTGCTGGAAGCCGGAGGGCGCGATCTTCTCGGTCGTCGCTGTCGTTCCGCGTCAAAATCTCTCCGTCATGGAGAATGGCGACAAGTTAGGCATTGTCGATGAGTCCGCGACCATTCAGCGCCACGCCTGCACCAGCTGCGGCGTGCACATGTTCGGCCGGATCGAGAACGCTGAGCACCCATTCCACGGCCTCGATTTCGTCCATCCCGAGCTTTTCGACAAAGAAGGCTCGGCGGCGCCGGGCTTTGCCGCCTACGTATCGTCGGTAATCGAGTCCGGAGTGGACCCGGCCGAAATGGACGGCATTCGATCGCGCCTGAAGTCGCTGGGCCTCGAGCCCTACGATTGCCTGTCTCCGCCGCTGATGGATGCGATCGCCACCCACGTCGCCAAGCAGAAGCAAACTGCTGTGATGCCGGCTGACGCCATGCCCGTCACCGCATAGCGCGGCGCTGATCAATTGATGGCCGACAAGGTCAACATCCCCGAGAAGCTCGCCAGCTTTTCCGACCATTGGGCGCCGCGCATCGTCGCGCGCTACAATGACAATGAAGTGCGGCTGGTGAAGGTCGAGGGCGAGTTCATCTGGCACCAGCACGACGATACCGACGAGCTATTCCTCGTGCTCGACGGAACCCTGGAGATGGAGCTTCGCGACCGCACGGTGACTCTCGGGCCGGGCGAGCTTTTCGTCGTCCCGCGCGGGACCGAACACCGCCCGTGCGCTCGCAAGGGCGAGGTGAAGCTGCTGCTGATCGACCCTAAGGACCTTCCCAACACGGGCGATCCCGAAACGGCCACGAAAGCGGTGGAGATTTGACGACTCCGTCACGCTGAACTTGTTTCAGGGACCATTTTGATGTTTCCGCGGTGGATGCTGAAACAAGTTCAGCATGACCAGAGGGAGCACGATGGAAGTCGTCTCGGAAAACAAATCGCATGGCGGCCGGCAGCTGGTGTGCGCGCATGCGTCGGTCGCGACCGGCACCGACATGACCTTCTCCATCTTTCTTCCGCCCCAGGCGGAGGGCGGTGGGCCGCTCCCCGTGGTCTGGTACCTGTCGGGTCTCACCTGCACCCATGCGAATGTCACCGAGAAAGGAGAGTACCGCGCCGCCTGCGCGGAGCTCGGCCTTGTCTTCGTCGCGCCTGACACCAGCCCCCGCGGCGAGGGAGTACCGGCGGCGCCGGATGGCGCCTGGGATTTCGGGCTCGGGGCCGGCTTCTATGTCGACGCGACCGAAGAACCGTGGTCCGGCCATTATCGGATGTGGTGTTACGTGACCGAGGAGTTGCCGGCGCTGGCCGCGGCCAAGTTCCCGATCGATGAGGCGCGGCAGGGCATCACCGGCCATTCGATGGGCGGGCATGGCGCGCTGACCATCGCGCTTCGCCATCCCAACCGCTTCCGAAGCGTCTCCGCCTTTGCGCCAATCGTCGCTCCGTCGCAGGTTCCCTGGGGGCAGAAGGCGCTGGGCGGCTACCTCGGACCGGACGCCAGGAAGTGGCGAGAACATGACGCGGTCGCGTTGATCGAGGATGGAGCGCGACTGCCCGAGCTGCTGGTCGACGTCGGCGACGCCGATCCGTTTCTCGACAAAGAGCTGAAGCCCGAACTGCTCGAGCGTACTTGTGCCAATGCCGGCATTCCGCTGACGCTCCGCCGTCAGCCGGGCTACGACCACAGCTACTATTTCATCTCGACCTTCATGGCCGATCACCTGCGTTGGCATTCGGAGCGGCTGAGCTGAACGCTGGCTGGTACTGGCAGGCGCTGTCCCTCGCCACGGCGCTCGCCAGCGGGCTGCTGATTGGCATCGAGCGAGGCTGGAAGCTCAGGGAGCAGGAGCCCGGCAGCCGGGTTGCGGGAGTCCGCACCTTCTCCATGCTCGGGCTGGGCAGCGGGATCGCCGGTCTGGTCGGCCGGCTCGGGCACCCCCTCGTCGCCGCGGCCATCATCCTCGGGGCGGTCGCGATCATGGTCGTCGCTTACTCGCGCGAACTCAGGAACCACCAGGATTCGACCAGCGCCGTGGCGGCTATTGTCACCATTGCAATTGGCTTTCTCGCCGGAAGCGGCGAACCCATTTTGGCCATTGCGAGCGCGGCCGTCGCCGTGGCTTTGCTCGCGATGCGGGCTGAGCTGCACGGCTTCGTCGAACGGCTCGACGAGCAGGATGTCAAAGCTCTTGCCCGCTATGCCATCATCGCCGGGGCAATCCTGCCATTTCTGCCCAGCGGTCACTATGGCCCGCTCGGCGCCTGGAATCCGCAGAAGCTCTGGTTTGTGGTCGTTCTTGTCACCGGTTTCTCGTTCCTCGGCTATGTCGCCAACCGTATCTTCGGCGAGCGCAACGGGACCATCGCCACGGCGGTGATCGGCGGCTTGTACAGCTCGACAGCCGTGACTCAGTCGCTCGCACAGCGGCTTGGGCGCGCGCCGCGCGTCGGAGCCGAGCCAGCCGGGATCGCGCTGGCTACGACGATCATGTACCTGCGCATCACGTTCCTGGTCGGGCTCCTGTCGACCCGGGTCTTGCCGTCCTTCGTGATCCTGATGGCGCCCGCATTCCTCGTCAGCGCGATCGCGTCCTGGTGGCTCTATCGGAAGGCGCCGAAGGACGGCGAGTCCACCATTCCCAGCAATCCCATCGCGATCGTTCCCGCTCTCGGCTTCCTTGCCTTCGTCGCCTTCGCGGCCGTTGCCGCGCGCTGGGCCGAGGGCCGTTTCGGCGAACAGGGGATCGCGGTCCTGCTGCTCATCGTCGGCAGCACGGACGTCGACACGGCGATCATTACGCTGGGCGGACTCAACCCGAATGCGATCAGTGACTCGCTCGCCGCGCTCGCGCTCGCCGGAACGGTGCTTGTCAATATGAGCGTGAAGCTCGGCATCACGATGGTCTATGCGTGCTCGAAGGGAAAATCGGCTGCGCTCGCGCTCGGGGCGAGCATGATCGCGTTGGTGATCAGCATCGCCGTGGCGTGGCTGAAGTTAAGAGCCTGGTGACCCCAACGGGACTCGAACCCGTGTTTTCGCCGTGAAAGGGCGACGTCCTAGACCGCTAGACGATGGGGCCAGAAGAGCCGGCGAGTTAGGCGAGCGACTCCGAAGGGTCAAGCAAGCGCGGCGTCCTCGACGTGCATCTCGGCCGCATTGCCGCCGTTCCACTCGTCGCGCTTGATGGTTCCGGCGAGCCACCACCGCCGGTCGCCGGGCGAAGACAGCAGCGCCTGCCCAAGTTCGCTTCCCGCGCTGCGGAAGGCGATCCACTTGAAGCTCTTGCCGTCGTCGCCGCAGGCGATCCCGCGGACATGGCCGTCGCCGACGATCCCTGTCTTGAGGAGCCGCGCCGGCCCCGCCGCGACACGCGGGTTCGGCCAGCCCGCGCCATAGGGCCCGGCTGCGTCGAGCGCGTCACATAGCGCAGCGGCGACCCCGCCCGGCGCGAGCAAGGCGTCGAGTAAAAGCGCACGATCGCCGCGGGCCTTCTCGACATCCGCCGCCAATCGCTCGTTGATGAACTCGCGAAACGGTTCGAGCCCGCCGGCGGGCAAGGTGAGCCCGGCAGCCATGGCGTGCCCGCCGCCGGCAACCAGCAACCCGCTCTCTTTCGCGGCGAGCACGGCTGCTCCAAGATCGACGCCGCTTATCGATCGGCCCGAGCCCTTGCCCGTGCCATCCTCGCATTCGGCAATGACGATCGATGGGCGGCCGAAGCGTTCCTTAAGGCGACCAGCGACGATGCCGATCACGCCCTGATGCCAACCGGGGTTCATTACTGTGATCACGGCTGCACCGTTGAGTTCTTCCGCTTGGTCCTCGGCTTGCTCGCAAACCAACATCTCAATCGCGCGCCGCTCCTCGTTGAGGCGGTCGAGCTCGGCTGCAATCTCGCGCGCCTCCTCCGCGTCGGTGGAGGTGAGCAGCCGGACTCCGAGGTCCGATTTCCCGACCCGCCCGCCGGCATTGATCCGTGGGCCAAGCGCAAAACCGAGGTCGCGGCACGACGGTGGTTTAACCAGCCGAGCGGCCTCGGCCAGCGCGGCAAGCCCGACATTCTGTCGCGCAGCCATGATCTTCAAGCCTTGGCTCACGAACGCACGGTTGAGGGTCTTGAGACGCGCGACGTCCGCAACGGTGCCGAGAGCGACCAGGTCGAGCAGGTCGAGGATCTTCGGCTCGGCCATTTCTTCGAAGAAGGCGCGACCGCGCAGTTCACGCAGCAGCGCCACGCCCAGCAGGAATGCCATTCCGACGGCGGCAAGGTGACCGTGCGACGCTCCGTCTTCGCTTTCGTCGAGGCGGTTCGGGTTGATCAGCGCATGGGCCGCCGGAAGCAGGCTGGCGCATTGGTGATGGTCGACGACGATCACGTCGAGACCCGATGAACGAGCTTCCTCCAGCGCGTCGAATGCCTGCGCTCCACAATCGACGCAAACCGCAACGCTCGCCCCACGTACTTTAAGTTCGACCAAAGCCTTTCCGGAGGGACCGTACCCCTCCATCAGTCGATCGGGGATGTAGACGATCGGCTCGGCGCCGAGCCGTCTCAGCAGGAGCACGAGCAGGGCTGCGCTGGTCGCTCCATCCACGTCATAATCGCCGAAGATCGCGATGGTCTCGACATTCTGGACGGCGTCGGCAAGCCGCTTCGCGCCCTTGTCCATGTCCTTGAAGCAAGACGGGTCCGGGAGGAATTCGCGGATCCTTGGATCCCGGTGCCGGGCGAGGTCCTCGCGCTCGACTCCGCGGGCGAGCAGCAGCTCGTCGACGAGATCGTTCATGCCGAGATTCGGCTCCGCAGCCCGGCGCCAGCGCCACGGCTGCCCGGTCAGCGACTTCTCCACCCCCAATGCGAAGCTCATGCGAGAGAAACTAGCAGCTCATCGCGCAACGTGCGCGCCTCCATCCTGGGGATTGCGGGGATAATCTCTCCCCGGAACGTGCCGCCGGCCACGCCGAAGTGAAGCGACGCCGCGCCAAACCAGCGAGTGACGAAATTCTCCGCGTAGTCGATGCTCTGGATCCGGGCCGTCGGCAGGACGACGAGACGCCTTCGCCACCAGCCGGAGCGGATCAGCAGGCGATCGCCGTCAAGCGCAAAAGCGGTGCGACGCCACGCCAACCAGCGGAACAGGATCGCGGCCCCAATTCCGCCAAACGCGAGAACTGCGACAAACAGCAGCGGGGCGACAGTTGCAAAGAGTGGATCAGCAGCGGCGTCGGTCGAGACGAGGATGAAAATAATGACCAAACCGGCCAACAGGAGAAACGGCGCGAGGGCGACTAACTGCATCCACACATAAGCTTTGGACACGCGCCGCCAATGTACGTCGCCGGCCAGTCCTTGCCAGCCGAGCTCAGCCAGAATCCGGTCCGCCTCCGTCTTGGTCGCGAGCGACGCGAGCACATGGTCGCCGCTTCCGCCTTCGTCGCGCGCGAGGCTCTGAAGCCGCACCTGCGTCCAGTTGAACGTGTCGCGCACCGGGCCTGACCGTAGAATCACCGCCTGCGCCCGCCGAACGGGCAGGGTGACATCGGTCCGGGTCAGCAGCCCCCGGCGTCGGCGAAGGCCGGCTTCGGTCCGGTCCAGCCGGAAACCCCATTCTCGCAAGGTCGTTCGCACGATGCCCGTCGCCAGTCCGAGGAAAAGCAGCAGCGAGGACCCGGCCACGATCGCGACGAGGCGATGGGCCAAGATATAGTCGGCGATCGGGTCGCTTGCGCTCAGCGTCTTGCGCCAGAAGCTTTCGCTGAGCGGGTCGAAGCCGAGCGCGTCACCGAATGTCTGGGTCAGGCCGATCAGACCAGCGAAGACGGCGAGCGAGAAATTGAACACGCCGGCCAGAAGCAGCCGGCCGGGACTGAGTGCGTAGACCAGCTCCTCTTGTTCGCCGCTGGTCTCGGCGGCAGGAGCAGCAGGACTGCGGCTTGCCCGGACAAGCGCTCGGATTTGCTCGGCGCGTTCGAGAGTGATCGCGGGAAGCACGCCCTCTTCCGAATTCGGTCCCGCGGTACCACCGCCGGTCTCGAATTTGACCTCGGCCAGCCCGAGGAGCCGCGCGACCGGGCCCTGGGTGATGTCGACGTCGTGGATTCGGTCGAAGGGGATCGAACGGTGGCGTCGGCTGAGAATCCCGCTGTCTATGCGAATCTCGTTCTCGCCCACGCGAAACTCGAACCGCGTCCAGTAGAGGATGACCCCGACGATCGAGATCGCGAGGAACCCGATGGCCACGAGGAGCGCGGTGGCCAGCCGCCCCGACACCACAAGATAAGCGACGAAAGCATAGGCTCCGACGAGACCGCGCAGCGACCCGCCGAGCCCGTTGAGCAGGAACAGTGGATGCAGCCGCTCAGGCTGGCCGACGGCCCGATCGTCAGGCGAAATCGGTTCGGACATGCTCGCGAATCGTGTCGCGCATCGCGGCGGCGCGGTCGGGCGCGAGGCCGGGGACGGTGACGATGCTGTTGTGCGTACCGGCCGTGTGGACAACGAGGCTGGCAGTCCCGAACATCTTGTCGAACGGACCGCGGATTACATCCAGATGTTGGACCCGCACGAGCGGTACGACAGTGTCGGTGTGGAAAAGCCAGCCGCGCACGACCTGCAGCACGCGGTCGCTGAGGCCGTAGCGAAGGCGCCGGTAAATCCGCCGCGGAGCAACCACGATCACGACCACGGCGAGGGCGAGCACGGTGAGCGGAACAACCCCGCGCGCGGGCGTGCCCTCGAACAACGCGGCATCGACGATCAAGGCGATGCCGACGAGAACCAGCCAGACTATGCTCAGCCGGAACCTCAGGACGTTCTTGTAGCCGGGTTCGACCGGCTCCAGCGATGGAGCGTCAGCGGCCATCGCCGAGGAACTTGTGGTATTCGGTCGACACTCGACGCACTGTCCCGGAACTCGCGCGCATCACGATGCTCTCGGTGGTCACGCAGGTCGTCCGATGGTGCACACCCTTGAGCAGCGAGCCGTCGGTCACGCCCGTCGCCGCGAAGATGCAGTCGCCCTTGGCCATGTCCTCGAGACTGTAGATGCGGTCCAGATCATCGACTCCCCAGCGGCGCGCGCGCGCCACTTCGTCATCGTTTCGGAACACGAGCTTGCCCTGCATCTGCCCGCCGACGCAGCGCAGTGCCGCCGCGGCGAGCACGCCCTCGGGCGCGCCGCCCGTGCCGATGTAGACGTCGATGCCGGTCTCCGGATCGGTCGTCGCGATGACGCCCGCGACATCGCCGTCGGGGATCAGCTTGATGCCGCAGCCGAGCTCGCGCAACTGGCGGATGATCTCTTCGTGCCGTGGCCGGTCGAGCACGCAGGCGATGATCTCGTCAGGCCCAACGCCCTTGGCAGAAGCGATTGAGCGGACGTTCTCGGCCGGCGATTTGCCGAGGTCGATCGTACCCTTCGGATAGCCCGGACCGATCGCCAGTTTGTCCATGTAGACATCCGGCGCATGGAGCAGGCACCCCTCCTCGGCAATCGCAAGCACGGCGAGGGCATTCGGACCGGCTTTGGCGGTGATCGTGGTTCCTTCCAGCGGGTCGAGCGCAATGTCGATTTTTGGGCCGCCATCCTGAGCGGAACCGACCTTCTCACCGATGTAGAGCATCGGGGCCTCGTCGCGCTCGCCTTCGCCGATCACCACCGTGCCGTCGAACGGAAGCTCGTTAAGCGCAGACCGCATCGCCTCGACCGCAGCGGCGTCGGCGGCTTTCTCGTCGCCGCGGCCGATCAGCTTCGACGCCGAGATCGCTGCCGCCTCCGTCACCCTCACCATTTCAAGCACGAGGACTCGGTCGAGGACGTGGGAAGCGGCGGGGCCGGTAGGCTGCATGAGATGATTTTCCCTGTTGCTTGCTCCGGCGATAGGGACGCTAGTCGGCTTCGTCCACCTGATGCTGAAGCAGATCGGAACGGACCCGCACCGCCCGCGAACCGACCCAGGTTTCGAGAAGGAACACGGTGAAGCCAGCGGCGATCGACAGCATCGCGACGATGAACAGCAAGGCGAGGACGGTCGCAAAATGGGTTTTCGTCAGCGTCGCGACGAACAGCAATGCGACCACCAGGCAGGTCACCACGGCAGAGAATACAGACAGGGCCGTCGCCCAGCTAACCAGCGACATCCGCCGATCGAGCGTCTTGAGCTCTCCCACCCACCGATCGTGCTCGGAGCCGCGGCTGGCAAGCACCAGCGGCTCAATCTCGCGCGATCGGTCGACAATCCGTGACAATCGGCCGACGCATACATTGAGAAATGCGCCGATCCCGCTGAGGAGGAACACCGGCGCGACAGCGAGGCGGACGATGTCGGCGACCGTCGTGACCGACAGCGTCGTTGTGGGCAGGCTCTCGAACATATGGCGCCCTATGCACCAGCCGGGCGATCCAGTTCCAGCGCTACCAAAGCTGTATCAGGCGGCCGACTCACCCTTGCGCGCAGAGCTCGCGACCTCGAGCAGAAGCAGACCGTTCACGACGAAGCTTGCAGCGAGCACCCAGGCAAAGCTCGCGACGAGCTCCGGTGTCGGGCCGAATATGCTGACCACGAGAGTCGCGGCCGAGAGACCCGCGATAAGGAGCACAGCGAGCAACAGATCCATCCCGGCCGAAAGCCCGGTCCAGGTACGCACGGACCCCTGCGAGTGCGTGCTCGCATAGGCCATGATCAGGCATCGAATGATCAACCAGCCGATGATCGGAGTGACCGTCGGGAAGAACTCGGTTTCGGGATTGATGATGAAGATAAGTCCCGCAACGGCGGTCACTCCGCCGGCGGCCACGGCGTAGGGCTTTACGTCCCTTCGAAGCGATCCCGCGACTGCTTCGATCAGGCCCGCTGAAATGAGCAGGCCGCCGATCATGTCCGACGAGATCCCCTTTTCCGCGGGGAGCAGTGCCGCGCCTGCACTCAGGAGGATGATCGCAATTCCCGCTGCGCGAATGCCTCGCGCGCGCATCCGGTCGGATATCCTTGCTCCTGCTCGCGTCGCCACTACAGCCTCAATGTCTTGCGGCGCGAACCCCGGCACGAGGCGTCGGGTTCCATTATCCTTGGGGGGCAATCACGCGCAGGGCCTTTTTGCGGATCACATAGTCGAGCGGAGGCGCCTCGCTCACCACCTCGCCGTCGAGCGAGACGGTAAGCTTGCTGCGCCGGCTGCCGACGCGCAGGCGGCCGACATGGGCGATCTGCTCCATGTCATCCGGCCGCGTGCGGTTGACCAGGGCGCGCAGACTTGCGGCGAGGAACCCTCGACGGGTCTTCTTGCGCATGACGAAAACGCAAAGCTCGCCGTCCTCGAGGCTCCCCCTGCGGCCGGGCGCGCCGATGTCGATCCGGTAGTCGTTGTTGCCGACGAACAGCAAAGGCGTGTCGACCCGCTCCTTTTCGTCATTGACGATCAAGGTGAGCCGCTGGTGGTTGAAGCGCGCCAGCGTGCGGGCCGATGCGACCAGCATGGCGAGCCGCTTGCTGCGGCCCAGCCGCTTACGCTGCAGGTCTCGGTCGATGACCATCAGCGGATAAAGGCCGACCGCGCTGTTGTTGATGAAGATCTGGCCGTTCATTTCCGCGACGTCGACCTGGCGTTCGGTACGGCTCGCGATGAGCTGTGCAGCGTCGGTCAGCTTCGTCGGCACGCCGAGGTCGCGGGCGAAGTGATTGAGCGTGCCGAGCGGCAGGATGCCGAGCGCAGTTTTCGTGCCAACTAGCGCGGTCGCCGCGGCGCTGACCGTTCCGTCGCCGCCGCCGACGACCAGCAAGGGATCGCCGCGCTCCGCAATGGCTCGGCAACGGACTTCGCACTCGCCGCCACCGACGAGCTCGATCTCCGCGTCAACGCCGGCCCCCCGGAGTGCCGCGGCAACCTTATCTTCGATTCTCGCGTCCGCCGCGACCGCTCCGCCCCCGCGGTTAAGCAGGACGGTCGTCGGCACGCCGGCTACTGCGCTGGTCCGATACAGAAAGCCGCTAGCTTGTTGCCGTCGAGGTCGCGGAAATAGGCGCCGTAGAACGCCTGCGGACCCTCCTCGCCGCGTAGGCCCGGCGGACCTTCGTCCTTGCCACCGAGCTCCATGGCCTTCGCGTGGATCGCGTCGACCTTGGCCCGGCTGTCGCACGCAATCGCCGCCATATTTCCGTTTCCCGCCGTGGCCGCGTTCCCGTCATACGGCCTACACACCGCGAGGCCGGGCCGGTTTATGCCGGTGCCGTACATTGTGAAGTTGTCGCCGAACTCCATGATCCGCGACGCACCGATGCTGGGCATAAGCGAGTCGTAGAAGCTGCGCGCTTTTTCGAGATCGTTGCTGCCGACGGTAACATAGCCAATCATCGCGTTTCCCCTCAGCCTTTCGCTTCCTTGCCTGTGCATTCACCGATGCGGCGGGCCTCGACCCGCATCTTCATCGTCATGTCGCCGGCCGCGCCGCCCTTGGCTGCATTGCCGCCCTCGCGCTCCATCGCCATCCGCATCTCATAATTGTCCGGGGAATAAGTCCCGGCCATCCGCATCACCTGGGCGGCATTGCCTTCGTCGCAGCGCATGACTGCATCGATCTTCCCGCCGCTCATGGTGAAATGGTCATAACGGCACTGGTCGTTCTTGCCGGTGAAGAAATCTTCCTTCGGCCGCTTCACATCCTCCTTGGTGAGGCAAGTCTCGAAGCTCCGTTCCTGGTACTTGGCCATCGTCTGCTTCATCCGCTGAGCCATCTCCGGCGGCAGCCCGGGAATGTCGATCTGCTCGATCGTGACCTTGGATTCCCACTGTCCGGGATTGACGAAGCGTTCGCTCGCACCGCTTTCGCGAACTGCATTGGCGACCTCCGAAACGCTGGCGTTGGTCTCGTGCACTTCCGGAGATTTGTTGCACGCCGCGAGTGGCAGGACGCAGGCGATCAGCAAGGCGGTGGTCTTCATGTCGGCTCCCCTGTTGGCGCATAACTGCATTAGGTCTGGTGCGTTGCCGCGTCCACCGTGCGGGACCATATGGGCAGCAATGCCGATTCAAATCCGCACATCTTTGGCTGAGCCGGAAACGGCCGAGACCTTTGTCCCGCACAAGCCTGCGCGTCCGGACAAGGCCGAGGGCGGGAAGAGGTTCGAACTTGTTTCGGACTATGAACCCGCCGGCGACCAGCCGCAGGCAATTGCCGAGCTGGTCGAGGCCGCGACGGATGAAGAGAAAAGCCAAGTGCTGCTGGGAGTCACCGGCTCGGGCAAGACCTTCACCATGGCCAAGGTCATCGAGACTCTGCAACGCCCCGCGCTGGTGATGGCTCCGAACAAGATCCTCGCCGCCCAGCTCTACGGGGAGTTCATGAACTTCTTCCCCGACAATGCAGTCGAGTATTTCGTCTCATACTACGACTACTACCAGCCCGAGGCTTACGTCCCGCGCACCGACACTTACATCGAGAAGGAGTCGAGCGTGAACGAGGCGATCGACCGCATGCGCCACTCGGCGACCCGGTCGCTGCTGGAGCGTGACGACGTGATCATCGTCGCGTCGGTTTCGTGTCTCTACGGCATCGGATCCGTCGAGACCTATTCGGCGATGACCTTCAGCCTGAAGAAGGGAGTGTCGGAGGATCAGCGCGAGGTCATCCGCAAGCTCGTCGCGCTTCAGTACCGGCGCAACGACCAGGCCTTCGCGCGCGGCAATTTCCGGGTGCGCGGCGACAGCCTCGAAATCTTTCCCTCGCACTATGAGGACATGGCCTGGCGCGTCAGCTTCTTCGGCGACGACATCGAAGAGATCAGCGAGTTCGACCCGCTCACCGGCAAGACCATCGCGTCGCTCGACAGCATCAAAGTCTATGCGAACTCGCACTATGTGACGCCGGGGCCGACGCTCAAGCAGGCGATGGAGGCGATCAAGCACGAGCTCGCGGAGCGCTTGAAGGAACTGCAGGCTGAAGGGCGGCTGCTCGAAGCTCAAAGGCTCGAGCAGCGCACCAATTTCGACCTCGAGATGATCGCTGCGACGGGCTCATGCGCGGGCATCGAGAATTACTCACGCTTCCTCACCGGCAGGCTTCCCGGCGAGCCGCCGCCCACCCTGTTCGAATATCTGCCCGACAACGCGCTTCTGTTCGTCGACGAATCTCACCAGACGGTGCCGCAGATCGGTGCGATGGCGCGCGGTGACCACCGGCGGAAGATCACGCTGGCGGAATATGGCTTCCGCCTTCCGAGCTGCATCGACAACCGTCCGCTCAGGTTCAACGAATGGGACGCGATGCGCCCGCAGACGACCTTCGTGTCTGCGACTCCGGGACCGTGGGAGATGAATGAGACCGGCGGCGTGTTCAGCGAACAGGTGATCCGCCCGACCGGGCTCATCGATCCGCCGGTCGAGATCAAGCCGGTCGAGGACCAGGTCGACGATCTCGTCCACGAAGCAAAAGAGACAGCGCGCAAGGGCTATCGGACGCTGGTGACGACGCTCACCAAGCGCATGGCCGAAGACTTGACCGAATATCTCCACGAGGCCGGTCTCAAGGTTCGGTACATGCATTCGGACGTCGAGACCCTGGAGCGCATCGAACTGATCCGCGAGCTCAGGCTCGGCGTCTATGACGTGCTCGTGGGCATCAACCTGCTGCGCGAAGGCCTCGACATCCCCGAATGCGGCCTGGTCGCGATCCTCGATGCGGACAAGGAAGGGTTCCTGCGGTCCGAGACATCTCTGATCCAGACCATCGGCCGCGCCGCGCGCAACATCGACGGCCGCGTCATCCTCTACGCCGACACGGTCACCGGATCGATGGAGCGCGCACTCAACGAGACCAACCGGCGCCGCGAGAAGCAGCTCGAATATAATGCCGCCCACGGAATCACTCCGGAGAGCGTGAAGCGCCACATCGCCGACATCATTGCCGACGTGACGCAGCGTGACGCAGTCCTCGTTGATACCGGCGACGAGGAGCGTCCGGATCTCGTCGGGCACAACCTTCGGGCCTACATCGGCGAGCTGGAGGAGCGCATGCGCAAGGCCGCCGCCGATCTCGAGTTCGAAGACGCTGCGCGGCTTCGCGACGAGATTCGCCGGCTCGAGGAGGACGATCTCGGAATCCCGCACGATCAGCGGGTCGCAGCGCGTCCGCTTGGTCACTCGTCCGAGGGCAAGCCGGGCACGCGCAAGGGGCGATTTGGGCGGCAGAGCCGGACTCGGTTTGGCGGGCGGCGTTAGCGTTCGTCGATTTCCGTTCCGCCGCCTGTCCGCTCCGCTAAACTGCAGAGCGACAGGAGGGCGGCGGCATGGCATATCCGCACGATCTCGATCCCGAAGGCACGAGGCTTCCAGTCCGGCTCGACGGCACCTCGAACGGCGAATTCCTGCCGCTTCGGCTCACGCCGGCACAGCGCCGCGCGAACGCCCTCGCGCACGAGCTGGCCAGCGAAAATGCGCGCAGGCTCGGGATCGGCCGCCGCGCCTTTCTGACAAGCGCGATGGGCACAGCGGCAGTGCTCACCGCGTGCAACCGGGTCAATCCGGACTCTGGCGGAAATTATGCGCTGGAACGGGACGCCACATTCGAGAATGCTGCGGCCGCGGAGACGCTGTCCGGCGATGAGTTCATCTTCGACGTCCAGCTGCACACGGTCGACCCGAGCGGCTCGTGGGCCAGAGGCCCTGACGGTGACCGGTGGCGCGCGATGCTCGCGCAGGCCTTCCCGCAGGCGGAGAAATGCGCGGCCGGCGGGTTCGACTGCTACTCCGCCCGGTCGCTGGTCAAGGAGGTCTTCCTCGACAGCGACACGGATGCGGGCGTTATCTCCGCTTTGTTCGGAACGACCACGCCGACACCAATCGCTTATGCGTCCGAGGCGCGCGGGCTGATCGAAGCATTAGGCGGAGGCAAGCATCGCGCGCTGATCCACGGCGGCGTGCTTCCCAACCTGCCCGGGCAGATCGAATCGATGGAGGAGAAAGCGCGGGTCCATAAGGTCGCCGCGTGGAAGCTGTACCCGCAGTGGGGCCCGGACGGGCACGGCTATTGGCTCGACGAGGGTCCTCTTGCCGAGCGGATGTTCGGGGAGGCGCGGCGGCTGGGGGTCAAGACCTTTGCGGCGCACAAGGGCGTCTCGCTGTTCGGCATGGAGCCGGCCTTCTCGTCACCGAGGGACATTGCGCGAGCCGCAAAGTCCAATCCTGACCTCACCTTCCTGGTCTATCACTCGGCCTTCCAGCCGGGCGTCAAGGAAGGTCGGTACAATCCCGCCGGCAAGGGAGTCGATCGGCTGATCAAGGCTCACCGCGACGCCGGGCTGCCGCGCAACGGCGGCAATCTCTATGCCGAGCTCGGTTCGACCTGGCGCTATTTCATGAGCCGCCCGGACGAGGCCGCGCACCTATTCGGCAAGCTGCTCGCGACCTTCGGCGAGGACCGCATCATCTGGGGCACGGATTCGATCTGGTACGGGAGCCCGCAGGATCAGATCCAGGCGTTCCGCGCGTTCCGGATCAGCGAGAAATTTCAGGAAAAATACGGCTATCCGCCGCTCACCGCGGACGCGAAACGCAAGATCTTCGGACTCAACGCCGCGCGCGTCTACGGCCTTGACGTGACGGCAATCCGGACGCCCGGCCTCGAGGCGGCGCGCGCGGAGTATCGCGCCGCGCCCAACCCCAGCTTCCGGCCTTATGGGCCTTCAACACGGCGCGAGTTCCTCGCACTGCAACAAGAGCACGGCGGGGTGCCTGCCTAGGGTGTCGCGGGCGGCGCGATCAACGCCGCCCGGCTGCTAGCGAAGAACCCCCGTCTTGCTCTGGCGCCATGCATACCATGCCTGCGCGAGACCCAGCACAATGATCAGGAGCGGCATGTACTTCATCGCGCCCTGGGTCATTTCCGGCGGCATCGGCGGGCCGCCGAGATATTGTCCGCCGAAGCTCAGGGCCATTCCGACCAGCGATGCAGCAAAAGCGTAAAGCGCATAACGGCTACGCATCAGAAGCAGCACCGATCCCAGCAGCCCCGCCCAAACTCCGAGGCCCCACCCGACGTGCGCATACATCGGCAGAGAGTCGATATAGGCGAGCAGCGAATTCGGGTCGCCCATTTGCGACAGATATTCCATATTCCGCGTGCGCGTCATCATATAGTCGTACGCGCCGAAGCAGTTCCACAGAAGCGACAGGATTCCGACGATCCACAGGTGCGCGGGCGTCCGCGCCGACACGGCTTGTTGCATGTCCATCCCCCTCCGGCCGCGATGTCGGTGCGGCCGACGGGATGGGGCTCCCGATCCGCTCCGCTGTCAACCCCGCCGTTTCAAGCTGTTGGATTTGCTGTGAGTTCCCGTTTCAGCAAATCACCGAGCGCGCCCGCGAGGCTTTCAAGCTCATAAGGCTTTTGAAGCACCGGGAAGCCGTGCGTCTTTACCGCTTCCTCGCTGTAGCCGGTGGTCAGCAGGATCGGCAGCTCGGGGAAGCGTTTGCGAATTTTTTGCGCAAGCTCGATGCCGTTGATTCCGCCCGGCATGATGATGTCGGAGAAGATGACCTTCGGCCTTTCTCCGGCGGCCAGTCGGTCGAGCGCTTCCTTGGCGCTGTGGGTGACCATCGTCTCGAAGCCCAATTCGCTAAGCATGCCGGAGGCGAGGTCGGCGACCACCTCGTCATCCTCGACGATCAGGATGCGCCCCAGCGCGCGAACGCCATTGGCCTTGGTGATCGAGTTCGATTGGATGGCGCGGCTGGCCGGAACATAGAGGGTGAAGGACGAGCCCTTACCGAGTTCCGATTCGACGGTGACCGCGCCCCCAAGCTGCTTCGCGAACCCGAACACCTGGCTCAGCCCCAAACCCGTTCCTTCGCCGAAGCTCTTGGTGGTGAAGAAGGGCTCAAACACGCGCTCCATCACGTCCGGCGACATGCCGATTCCGGTGTCCGACACCCGTAGCGCGACATGCTCGCCGTGAAGTCCTTCCGGAATGCCGTCGAGCAGCTGGTTGGTCGCGCTGAGCTTGACCCTCCCGCCTTCCTTCATCGCGTCACGCGCGTTGAACGCGAGGTTGAGCAAGGCAAGCTCGAGGGCGCCCGCGTCGGCATCGACATTCCACAGCTGATCAGAGGTCTCGATGATAACTTCGATGTCGCTGCGGAGCGACGGGCGCAGCAATGGGGTCACGTCGGCGAGGAAGTTCCTGACGTCGATCGACTTGATTTCGAGCGGCTGCGCTCGGGCGAAAGCCAGGAGCTGCTTGGTGAGGCCGGCACCGCGCTGCGCCGAGTTTCGGATTCCGTCGAGCATGCGCCGGATCTTCTCGGGGTCATTGATGCTGCGCAGCGCCAGGTCGGATGCTCCGAGGATCGCGGTCAAAAGGTTGTTGAAGTCGTGCGCCAGTCCGCCGGTCAGCTGCCCCAGCGCTTCCATCTTCTGCGAGCGGAATAATTGCTCGCGCGAGTCCTCGAGCCGTTGTTGGGTCTCGCGTTTCTCGGTCAGGTCGCGCGTGATTTTCGCGAAGCCGACGAGTCTTCCGCTCTCGTCGCGGATCGCATCGATCACAACGCTCGCCCAGAAGCGCGACCCATCCTTGCGGACACGCCAACCTTCAGCTTCGTACTTGCCTTCATTCCGAGCTGTCTCGAGCGCCCGTTTGGGCACGCCAGCCTTTCGATCATCCTCGGTGTAGAAGTTTGAGAAATGCTGCCCGATGATCTCGCTGGCCGAGTATCCCTTGATCCGCTCCGCGCCCGGGTTCCAGCTGGTCACATGGCCGCGAGGATCCAGCATGAAGATCGCATAATCGACGATCGACTGGACCAACAGCCTGAAGGGGTCGTCTGAAACGACCCTGTCCGCGCCCTTGAGATGCCCCTCCAACCCGCTTGCTCCTCGTTACCCGCGCGAGGCACACACCCGCGCGGGACGAATAACCATCGAGGGCTGCGGGGGTTGCAGCGAAGGGCAGTGCCTCAGTTTGAATTTCAGAGGTGTGTGGCAAGTAAGTCCTAACCAACGATAACTTGAACGGCATCCACCGGGAGATAATTTCCGCCCCTGTGCGCTTGCTCTGAGCGCTCCGCGAAGGCTCGTCCATGCCCTTGGGCGAGCCTTCTTGCTTTCCGGGCATTCAAAGTGAGACAGCACCCAGCGAAGTTAACGGAAAGCCGTGCGTGTGTCCTGGCGGCAACGGGGAAGGTACCCCCCGAACTAGCGCCGTTCGGCGGCCAGCCGGCTCATCAAAATCGCCGCGCGCTTGGCCTGTTTGAAGATGGACGGAATGTCGACCGCTTCGCCGGGCGTGTGTGTGCCAGAGCTTGCCGGCCCGAGTCCGACGAGGCCGTCGACATCGGCAGCTACGAAGCTGATGTCGCCGGCGCCGCGCTTGGAAGGATCGAGCTCGGCCATCTCGGGCAGCCCCATGTCGCGGTTCACCCCGTTCAGCCTCGCAAGCAGCGCGCGGTTTCCCTCCGTCGGTTGCATCGGCGGATAGGCGTCAGCGTCAAAGCTGATTTCCGCTCTTGCTCCCTCGAGAGGCTGGGCGACGATCGCGCGCATCTTCGCCTGGACGCGGGCGATCTGCTCCGGGCTGATCGCGCGCAGGTCGCCGCGTGCAACCGCCGTGGCGGCGACGATGTTGGTCTTGCCTGTGGCCTGAAGCCGGATCTTGCCCTCGTCGAGCTGAGCGCTCTGGCCGCCACCAATCAGCCCGACATTGTAGGTCAGCTTGTCCTCGGGCAGCTCCCGGCGGAAGGCATCGAGGATCCGCGCCAGCTCGTAGATCGCGCCATAACCGACGCCGGGGCGCGAGACGCCGCTCGAATGCGCGCTCTTGCCGGTGACGGTAAGGGTCCAGGCGCCCGAGCTGCGCCGGGCGATCGACCCCATGTCCACTTTTCCGTTGGGGCCGTCCTCCTGGGCCAGCGGCTCGAAGTCGAGCGCCACGTCGGCCCGTTTACCCTCCGCGATGAGGTCGCGGCGGGCAAGAGCGATCGGGCTCCCCCCATCCTCCTCGTCGCCGGTGAGGAAAACCGTAATATTGGCGTTCTTCAGCGTCCCGGCCGCCTTCATCGCGCGCAGCGCAGCGATTATGATCGCCATCCCGCCCTTGTCGTCGCCGGCTCCCGGTCCTTGCGCGGCATCGCCGTCGCGCTTCCAGCGCTGGAAGGGCGAATCCGGTTCGAACACCGTGTCGAGATGCGCAATCAGCAGCAGCCGCTTGCCTCTGCGGCTTCCGCTATGCCGCGCGACGATATGGCCGGCACGCCCCGCGGCCTTCATGTCGATCCAGTCGACCTTGAACCCGAGCGGCTCGAGCTCGGCCCGGAGCATGCGGCCGACAGCCTCGACGCCCGTCAGGTTCATCGTTCCGCTGTTCTGGTTCACCCAGGATTCGAGCATCGCCAACGTGCGCTTCTGCTCGGCATCGACGGTGCTGACAATCATCTGCTCGGATCGGCGGAGCTCGGCAGCGGCGGGAGTGGTGAGAAGGAAAAGAAGGGCGAACGTGCACAGGAATCGTGAAAGCATGATGCCACGTTAGCGAGAGCGAACCCTCCCGTCACCTACACGTATCGGTTCAACAACTTTCCTACAATGCGCCTATTTGGTTAAAAGTGCACGCGACTCGGAAAAAGAGGAGGCGCGAGTGGAAGAGGTTATCGGCGTCGATCAGCTGATCGATGCGCTCATCGAGCGGGAAGGCGGCTACACAAATCATCCAGCGGATAAGGGCGGCCCGACGTGTTTCGGGATCACCGAGGCCGTCGCGCGCGCCCATGGCTACCGCGGAACGATGCGCCTGCTTCCACGCGAAGAGGCTGTTGCAATCTACAAGCGGTTCTACTGGCTGCGACCGCACTTCGACGAGGTGGCGAAACGCAGCGGCCGCCTAGCTGCCGAGCTGTTCGACACCGAAGCCAACATGGGCCCCGCGGTCGCCACTACTTTCCTCCAGCGCGCGCTCACCGCGCTCAACCGCAATGGCCAGGATTATTCCGATCTGGTGCCGGATGGCCGGGTCGGCGAACAGACGCTCTTCGCCCTGGATACCTTCCTCAAGGTCCGCGGTAGCAGCGGCGAGACCGTCCTGCTGCGCGCGCTCGAAGCGCTCCAGGGTGAACGCTACTTGCGCCTTGCGGAGCGTCGACCTGCCAACGAGGCATTTCTCTATGGCTGGCTCGCGAACCGGATTGGTGAGCGATAGCGCGTGGTTACCGCGAACATTGGGAACATTCGAGGAAAGAGAGCAGCGATGAGATCACTTCCGCCACCCGGCACCTTCGCCGAAGGCCAGCGCTACATCCACGGTCTGCTCGCGTCGGCGGCGGGCATATTCTGCGGCGCCTGCGCCGGCTTCATGGTTGCCCTGCTCATGTGGGGCGGCTGGAGCCGCTCCGAGGAACATACGATCGTGACCATTTTCGGCTGGTCGCTGGGCGGGTTCATCGCCGCGATGATCGCGGTCATCGTCGGGCTGCTCGCGGGCGGGCCGGTAGGTCGCTTCAAGGTCGCCGCGGGCCGCGACGGCGCCGCGTTCGAAGCGGAGCGCGGCGCATGATCCTTCGCTTCCTCAACATTCAGGGGATGGCCGGACTCGCCGTGTCTCTGGCGCTGCTCGGACTGCTGCTCGTCCAGAAAGGCGAGACCCGCCACTGGCGCAAGCAAAGCAGCCAGTTCGAGCAGCTCTACCGCGGCGAGCAGGCGGCCTTCACCGGGACCGTCGCCAACTACCGCGCCGCCGCGGAAGCCGCACGCGCCGCCGATCTAGTCGCCGCCCAGCGCGTCCGCACCGAGCAGCGCGCCATCAACGAAAGGACGTCCCATGATTTCGAAGCCCGTCTGGCCAATGCTCGCACTCGTGCTGACCGCTTGCGCCAGCAGGGCGCCGTCGCCTCAACCAATATCGGCGATCGCGGAGCAGCGACAGTGTCCGGACTATCCGCTGCCTCCGCCGGCCCTGATCAAACCGCCCGCGAAAACCGACTTCCTCCAACCGACGCACTGACCGCCACGGAACAGGCGATCCAGCTCGACGAACTGATCAAATGGGTGGGGGAACAGGCGAAGGTTGACAACAGCAGCCGCGTCGCGCCTTCCGAAATGCGAAGCGACCGCTGAGTTGCGGGTAATCCCAACAGGGGGTGAGCGTTATGAAGCCGGACCGGCTCAATGCATTCACGGATGGTGTGATCGCGATCATCATCACCATCATGGTGCTGGAATTGAGGGTGCCGGCCAGCGCCAGCCTTCAGGCGATCAAGCCCGTCCTGCCACTGCTTGCGGTCTATGCGCTGTCGTTCGTCAATATCGGCATCTTCTGGTCCAACCATCATCACATGCTGCAGTCGGTGAAGAAAGTGAACGGCGCAGTGCTGTGGGCCAATCTGGCCTTGCTGTTCTGGCTCAGCCTGGTTCCGTTCATGATCCGCTGGATCGACGAGGCGGGGATCACGGCCTGGCCGGTCGCCGGCTATGGGCTGCTGTTGATGTTGGCAGCGATAGCCTATTTGCTGCTCGAACAGGCGTTGATCGCCGCGGAAGGCGACGGTTCGCAAGTCGGCGCCGCAGTCGGCTCGAGGTCCAAGGAATGGCTGAGCTTTGCAGGCTATGCGCTGGGGATTGCCGCGGCCTTTGCCTTCTCACCCTATATTTCGGTGGCGCTCTATGTGGCGGTGGCGATCGTCTGGTTCATTCCGGACCGCCGCTTTGAGCGCGGCTTGCAAGGATAGCTGCCGCGTCCCACCTCCATCTCCAAATGAAGTTGGAGAGAAATTTGGACAGCTGGCACGGAACAACAATCCTGGGGGTCAAGAAGGGCGGCAAGACCGTCATAGCGGGCGATGGGCAGGTCTCGATGGGCAATACCGTCATGAAGCCCAACGCGAAGAAGGTTCGCCGCATCGGCGAAGACGGCAAGGTGATCGGCGGCTTCGCCGGCGCGACAGCGGACGCCTTCACGTTGTTCGAGCGGCTGGAGCGCAAACTCGAACAATACAACGGGCAGCTCCTCCGAGCCGCGGTTGAGCTCGCCAAGGACTGGCGGACCGACAAGTATCTTCGCAATCTCGAAGCGCTGATGATCGTGGCGGACGCGGAGCAGATGCTGATCCTGACCGGCAACGGCGACGTGCTCGAGCCGGAAGGCGGGATCGCGGCGATCGGCTCGGGCGGCAATTACGCGCTTTCCGCCGCCAAGGCGCTCGCCGATTATGAGCAGGACCCCGAGGTGCTCGCCCGCCGGGCGATGCAGATCGCCTCGGAAGTGTGCGTCTTCACCAACGACCGGCTCACCCTCGAGACGATAGAGGCATAATCCATCACCGTTCGGGCTGAGCTTGTCGAAGCCCTGTCTTTTTCTCAAAGGCAGGACAGGACAGCCCTTCGACAGGCTCAGGACGAACGGATGTTGTTGGATCGT
This sequence comes from Pseudomonadota bacterium, assembly GCA_046731955.1. Lineage (GTDB taxonomy): Bacteria > Pseudomonadota > Alphaproteobacteria > Sphingomonadales > Sphingomonadaceae > Sphingomicrobium. The sequence continues at coordinate 26,394 of JBKPMC010000011.1, forward strand.
AGGTCATTCACTGTCAGCTCGGCCGCAATGCTGTCCGGCTGCGCGACGGTCGGGGGCCGTCCGCGGACGTTCGCTGATTGTACTCCGCTCGCTCCGGTGAAGGTCGACGAAAGCCGGGTCATCCGGACTGTCGCGGGCCTCAGGCCCTATCGCCGCTCAGGCTTCGTCGTTCGCGCCGAGCCGCTCGGCGACAAGCGCCTGGTGCACAATTACGGCCACGGCGGCGCGGGGATCACCTTGAGCTGGGGCACGTCAAAGCTCGCTGCTGAGCTCGGCCTCCAGGGGCACGCCGGGCCGGTCGCAGTGCTGGGCTCTGGCGTAGTTGGGCTGTCTACCGCGCGGCTGGTGCAGGAAGCCGGCTTTCCGGTGACCGTCTACACTGCCGCTCTTCCGCCGGACACGACCTCGAACATCGCCGGCGGGCAGTTCCACCCCTTCGGCCTCTACAAAGAAGACGCGGTTACCCCTGAATGGAAGGCCCAGTTCATCCGCGCGCTCGATTACAGCTGGCGGCGCTTTCAGATCATGGTTGGTGACGATTACGGAATCCGCTGGCTACCGACCTATGTCGAGAGCGGATCACCGGAAGACCGTTTGCTCGAGACATTCCCGCCGATCGACCGCGTCATGGCGCCGCGAGAGCACCCGTTCCCACTCCAGACCGTGGTCCGCTACGACACGCTCTACGTCGAGACCGGTCGCTACCTGCGGCAAATGATCCGCGACGTGCAGACCGCGGGCGGGAAGATCGAGGTGCGGCGCTTCGCGACGCCCGCGGACATCGCAGCGATCCCCGAAGGTCTCGTGTTCAACTGCACGGGCCTCGGCGCCCGCGAATTGTTCGGCGACCAGGAATTGATACCTGCCCGCGGCCAGCTCGCGATCCTGCTGCCGCAGCCCGAGGTCCGCTACGCCTACACCGGAAGCTCGGGATACATGTTTCCCCGCCCTGACGGGATCGTCCTCGGCGGTACGTTCGAGCTCGATCAATGGTCGACCGTTCCGGAGCGGCAGACCATCGCCGGCATCCTGGCGTCACATAGGGCCTTCTTCGACGACTTCCGATGCACGGCTTGAACAGGATGCCAGCGGCTCCAATCTAGCTGTGCAAATGAACTATCAATCTTCCATTCCGCTGAGCGGCGGGGATTCTTCCGAAGTGCTGAAGGACAGGCTCACACCGAAGGCGATCGTCGCCGCGCTCAATGAGCATATCGTCGGTCAGGACGACGCGAAGCGCGCCGTCGCCGTGGCCCTCCGCAATCGGTGGCGTCGTCAGCAGCTCTCGTCCGAGCTGCGCGATGAGGTCACGCCCAAGAACATCCTGATGATCGGGCCCACCGGCTGCGGCAAGACGGAAATCAGCCGTCGACTGGCCAAGTTGGCCGACGCTCCGTTCGTCAAGGTCGAAGCGACCAAGTTTACGGAAGTGGGCTATGTCGGCCGCGACGTTGAGCAGATCGCCCGCGACCTGGTCGAGGAAGCAGTGCGCCTGGAACGCGATCGTCGCCGCGCAAAAGTCCGGACCGCAGCTGAGGAGGCGGCGATGGACCGGCTCCTCGATGCGTTGACCGGCAAGGGCTCGAGCGAGGCCACCCGTCAGAGCTTCCGGCAGCGCTTCGCCGATGGCAGCCTAAACGCCGCCGAAGTCGAAATCGAGGTCGACGAGCAGCCGACTCTCCCGTTCGAGATCCCCGGCATGGGCGCGCAGGTGTTCGACCTCAAATCGGTGATGGGCAAGGCGTTCGGCCAGACCCCGCGCAAGCGGCGCAAGCTCAAGGTGCCTGAGGCGTTCGAGCGTCTGACCGACGAGGAAGCCGACAAGCGCGTCGATCCAGACGACATCAACCGCGTCGCCCTCGCCGATGCCGAAGCGAACGGCATCGTCTTCCTGGACGAGATCGACAAGATCGCCGTCAGCGACGTGCGCGGCGGTTCGGTGAGCCGCGAGGGTGTCCAGCGCGACCTCCTGCCCTTGATCGAAGGGACGACGGTCGCGACCAAGTACGGGCCGCTCAAGACGGACCACATCCTGTTCATCGCCAGCGGCGCGTTCCACATCGCCAAGCCCGCGGACCTGCTGCCCGAGCTGCAGGGCCGACTTCCGATCCGGGTCGAGCTGAAGGCGCTGACCCAGGAGGACTTCGTGCGGATCCTCTCCTCGACCCGGGCCAGCCTCACCGAGCAATATCAGGCTTTGCTCGGCACAGAGGGCGTCAGCGTCAGCTTCGCCGACGACGGAATCGAGGCGCTCGCCCGCATCGCTGCCGAGGTCAATGAAGCGGTCGAGAATATCGGCGCACGCCGTCTTCAGACGGTCATGGAGAAGCTTCTCGAGGACGTCAGCTTCGGCGCCGAGGACCGCCGCGGCGAGACGCTCGTGGTCGATGCGACCTTTGTCGAGCAGCAGCTGTCGAGCATCGCCCGCAACGCCGATCTCAGCCGCTACGTACTCTAAGGTCGCAGAATATCCCGCCGCGCGAACGGTTCGCCGTTCGGACGGCACCCAGAGCAACGGCTCCTCGTTCCACTTTCAGGACCAAAGTGGAGAGGATCTATGCGACTCAAACTCAACATTCTCGTTGGAATCTCGGCAGTTGGAATCCCGATGGCCGCCGCAGCGCAATATGGTCAGGGCATGGGACAGCAGGCGCCGGCGCAGGCGTCTCAGATGCAGCAAAATAGCGCGCAGGCGCAGACGAACGCGGTGACGCCGGCTGCCTCGGCCGACGTCAAGGCCGGCGCCTCGGTGTACGACCAGAAGGGCGGCGAGGTCGGCAAGATCGAATCGGTGGACTCCGAGGGCGCCGTCGTGTCCACGGGCAGCGTCAAAGCCAAGATCCCGCTGTCGGCCATCGGCAAGGGTGAGAAGGGGCTGATGATTTCGATGAGCAAGGCAGAGCTCGATGCGGCTGCGAAGGAAAAAGAGAAAAAGCCCAAATAATCTCAATCGCCTGGCCGATTGGAGCGATAACGCCAGACCAGCCCCTGGACGAAGGGTGGCCAGAGACTGGTCCTGATTCCGGCAAGACGGAGACGGTTCGCCGCCCAGCTATTGCATGTGCGCATCGCGTTCGCCTTGCCGGTCGCCCAATAAAAAGTGTCGCAGCAGCCGTAGCCGGGATGAGCGATGTGCTTTGGCCGGCTTCGCTGGTCGAGCGCGAAGTCGGCGCGGATTGCAGCCCACAGTCGTCGATATTCCTCGGGCCTCAAGCGAATCTGCCGGGCTGCGTAAGAAGGGTCCGAAACATATTCGACGTGCATCACCCGGTTGCCGCCGGTGAGCCCCGACCAGATCGTGCGCGGCGTCAGATCCCACCAGGTCGGGGTCTCCAGATAGACCCGCTCCTCACCCGAGCCGAAGGCGATCCAGCGAGCGTTCGGGTCGGCCGCCGCGAAGTCGCGTTTGGGGATGATTGGCGACCAGTCGAGGCCCAGCGCCTTGACCGGCATGACAATGTCGGTGTGGACGCCGTTATCGGCTAAATAAATGGTTGTGCCCTGCTCCGCTTCGCTCCAGCCGCTATTGGCGGGGACCAGCGAGCCGATGAGGGCGGCGAGCAAATAAAGGCCAGGAACGGCAAGAACCGCCGCAACGAGGCGGCCAACCCATTTGCCTGCCTTGGCTTTCCGCCTCCGACGAACCACTCAGCCTCCCGCTGCACCTTGCCTTGAATGGTGGGCCTGCCTAGATGCCGCTGCCAAGTCGGGGCGTAGCGCAGCCTGGTAGCGCATCACACTGGGGGTGTGGAGGTCGCTGGTTCGAATCCAGTCGCCCCGACCATCTCAACGGAAAGTCTTCATCCTAGATGTCCAGCCAATCGATCTTGATGACCATGACTCAGGCCGCTCCCCCGCAGTCAAGCGGGACAGCTCAACTGCTCATGGGCATTCTCCCGTGGCTGCTGATCTTCGTCATTTTCTATCTCCTGATGATTCGCCCGCAGCAGCGGCGGGTGAAGGAGCATCAGGCGTCGCTCGATGCGGTCAAAAAAGGGGACGAGGTGGTCACTGGCGGCGGTATCCGCGGCCGAGTGACGCGGGTCATGGATGACGAGGCGGAAGTCGAGATCGCGAGCGGCGTAAAGGTCCGCGTGGTCAAGTCGACCATCAGCCAGGTACTCACCCCGGCCGCCAAGCCAGCCAACGACTGAGGCGCTCGAGGAATGCTTGAATTTCCCCGCTGGAAGATCTGGCTCGTATCGGTCGTTGTCGCCGTCGGCATCCTCTTCTCGATTCCAAGCCTGATCGCGGGCACGACGCTCGCCGCCAGCTGGCCCAAATGGTTGCCCCAGTACAAGATCAGCCTCGGTCTCGACCTTGCCGGCGGGAGCCACTTGCTGCTCGAGGCCGACCAGCGCGACGCTCAGAAGCAGCGGCTCCAGGGGATGGAGGATTCGGTCGCGACCGAGCTCCGGCGCGACCCGCGGATCGACGTTGGCGACATTTCGACCGCGGGCGGGCGTCTGTCCTTCCTTGTCCGCAATCCGGCCCAGGTGGATGCGGCCGTCGAGCGGCTGCGGACGCTCACCAAGCCCGTCCAGCTAACCGGCAATCGCGATTGGGATGTGCAGGTCGTAGACTCGACGCGGATTGTGCTGACGCCCACGGCGAGCGGAACCGCGCAGGCGCTGAAGGACGCGATGAGCGTCGCCCGCGATGTCGTTCGGCGTCGAATCGACCCGGGTGGAACCAAGGAAATCACGGTCGTCACGGAAGGCGGCAACCGAGTCCTGGTGCAGGTGCCTGGCGTTGAAGATCCGGAGGCGCTGAAGAAACTGATCGGCCAGACGGCGCGGCTCGAGTTCAAGCTCGTCGACCTGTCAGCTAATCCGGCGGACGTTCAGCAGGGGCGCGCGCCGCCGGGCAGCCAGGTGCTGCCGATGGCCGACGGCAGCGGCTACATGGCCGTGAAGCGCCGGGTCATGGTGTCCGGCGAGCAGATCGTGAAGGCCAACCAGAGCTTCGATCAGGATGGGCGACCCGACATCAGCATCACGTTCAACACAGCCGGGGCCCGCCGATTCGGCCGCGTGACCCAGGAAAATGTCGGTAAGCCCTTCGCGATCATCCTCGACGACAAGATCCTGTCTGCCCCCAACATCAACGAGCCCATCCTCGGGGGGCAGGCGCAGATTACCGGAAATTTCACGGTAAAGAGCGCTAACGACCTCGCTGTCTCGCTCGCCTCGGGCAAGCTGCCGGTGAAGCTCAATGTAATCGAGGAGCGGACGGTCGGTCCCGACCTCGGCAAGGATTCGATTCACAAGGGGGTGATCGCCAGCCTCATCGGAACGGTCGGCGTGATGCTCTTCATGCTGGTCACCTACGGCCGATTCGGGGTCTATGCGAACGTCGCGCTAATCGTGAACGCCTTCCTGATCCTGGGCATCATGGCGATGTTCAACGCGACTCTGACGCTGCCTGGAATCGCCGGCTTCATCCTGACGATCGGTGCCGCCGTGGACGCCAACGTGCTGATCAACGAGCGGATACGTGAGGAGGTCCGGCGAGGCCGCAGGGTCATCGATTCGGTCGAAATGGGCTATCGCGAGGCAATGCGCGCCATCTTCGATGCGAACGTGACGCACGTAATCTCCGCGTCCATCATGGCCTATTTCGGGTCGGGGCCGGTGCGCGGATTCGCCGTCGTACTGCTCATCGGCGTGGTCACCTCGGTGTTCACCGCAGTCTATTTCACCCGGATGCTGGTTGCGCTGTGGATCAGGCGCACACGACCGCGCGCGCTCCCGATCTAAGGTAGTCCGAATGAAACTTCTCAAGCTCGTTCCCGACCACACGAACATCGACTTCATGCGCTGGCGCAACGTCGCGCTGGTGCTGTCGCTGCTCGTGACGATCGCCTCGATCGCGTTCACCGGCTATCGCGGCCTGAACCTGGGAGTCGATTTCGTCGGGGGCCAGCTGATCCGCGTGACCTTCGCCCAGCCGGTCAACGTCGAGCAGCTGCGCAGCCGGGTGGACGGACTGCAGCTCGGGGAGGCCAGCATTCAGGAATTCGGCGGGCCGAGAAGCGTGCAGATCCGGCTTCCCAAACCCGAAGGCAGCGACGCTGCATCGAACGTAGCCGCGACCCGCGTCCGGCAACTCGTCGAGGCCAGCTACCCGGGCGCGCGAATCGATGCTGTCGAAACCGTTTCCGGGAAGGTCAGTGGAGAGCTCGCGCAGAACAGCGCCCTTGCGATCGCCTTGGCCATGCTCGGCATCGCCATCTACATCTGGTTCCGCTTCGAATGGCAGTTCGGAGTCGGGGCGCTACTGACGCTGGCCCATGACGTGGCCATGACGCTCGGCTTCTTTGCTTTTACCCGGTTGCAGGTGGACCTCAACGTCGTCGCGGCCTTTCTGACGATCGTCGGCTACTCGCTCAACGACACTGTCGTGATCTACGACCGGATCCGAGAAAATCTGCGCAAATATCGCAAAATGGCGATCCTTCCGCTGCTGAACCTGTCGCTCAACGAGACGCTGGCCCGCACGGTGGTCACCTCGTTCACGGTCCTCATCGCCTTGGGCGTACTGATGCTGATCGGGCCGGAGGTCATCTTCGGCCTGGCGATCGCTATCTTCCTTGGCGTCGTCATTGGCACCTATTCGTCGATCTATATCTCTTCGCCGGTGCTCGTCTGGCTGGGGGTCAAGCCGGACAGCTTCCTCAGGACCGAGGACAAGGACGCACCGGAAGCGCAGATCGCCTGAATTGTTCAGCCAAGGCCAAGCTTTGCCGGTCCATTCCGGCGCTTGGCCCCGTCCGGCGCCCACGCTATTGAGGTTCTGATGCTCAAGCTTTCCCGTCCCGCCGTTCTGCTCATCACCGCCGCCGCGGTGGTTCCACTCACTGCCTGCGCTACTGGCAAGAACAAGGGGGACACCGCCTATGTCGCCCGTGACGTGAGCAGCCTTTATGCGGCCGCGAAACGCTCGCTCGATTCCAGGGATTACGAGCAGGCGGCCAAGCTGTTCGACGAGGTGGAACGCCAGCACCCCTATTCGGTCTGGGCACGACGCGCGCAGTTGATGAGCGCTTACAGCTATTATGTCGGCCAAAAATACAATGACGCGATCAACTCGGCCCAGAGGTTCGTGACGATCCATCCGGGCAATGCCGAAGCACCCTATGCCCATTATCTGATAGCGATGAGCTATTATCAGCAGATCGAGGACGTGACCCGCGACCAGGCGATCACGCAGCAGGCGTCTGACGCATTCGGCGAGCTCATTCGCCGTTATCCGCAGAGCCGTTACGCTGCCGATGCGCGCCTGAAGCTCGACCTCATCAACGACCACCTTGCGGGCAAGGAGATGGAGATCGGCCGCTTCTACCAGCGCTCTGCGAACTGGCTCGCGGCGACCTATCGGTTCCGCTCAGTCGTCGACAAATATCAGACCACCAGCCACACCGCGGAAGCGCTTGAGAGGCTTGTCGAATGCTATTTCGCGCTCGGCATTCCCCAGGAGGCGCAGAAGGCCGCCGCAGTTCTCGGCCGGAATTACCCCGACACCTACTGGTACCGTCAGGCCCTTCGGCTAGTGCAGAAACATTATCCGGATGCGCTCCGCCAGCAGGCGGCCGCCCAGGCTTCCAACCAGCCGCGGTGATCTGTCGGCGAGGTCTCGGCGCTTAGATGCTGAGGCAGCTTGCCATCCAGAATGTGGTGCTCGTCGAGCGGCTCGAGCTGGAGTTCGAGCCGGGTCTCGGCGTGCTCACCGGCGAGACCGGGGCGGGCAAGTCGATCCTGCTCGATGCACTTGGACTGGCGCTGGGCACTCGCGCCGATACCGGCTTGGTGCGCGCGGGCGAAGAGAGCGCGACAGTGTCGGCAGAGATTGAGCTGTCCCCGGATCACCCGGCCCAGGCGCGGCTTGCCGAACAGGGCATGGAAATCGGCGCCGGCGAGCCATTGATCCTTCGCAGGACGCTGAAGAGTGACGGCGGCAGCCGCGCCTTTGCCGCAGGCGCTGCGGTGCCCGCGGGGCTGCTGCGCGACATCGGATCGCTCGCGGTCGAGATCCACGGCCAGCACGACGATCGCGGCCTCCTCAACCCAAAGGGCCATCGCGCATTGCTCGACGCCTTCGGCAAGCTCGACACGAGCACCATCGAGGCGGCCTGGGCCAAGGTCACCTGGATCGAAGCCGAGCTGGCACAGGCGCGCGCCGAAGCAGCGGCTGCCGAACGCGACCGCGACTATCTCGAGCATGCCTCGGCCGAGATCGAACAGCTTGCACCCCAGCAAGGCGAGGAAACCCGCCTGGCCCAGGAGCGGACCACGATGCAGGCGGGGCTCAAGGCCGGGGAGTCGCTGAACGGCCTCGATGAGCTGCTGGGCGGGTCGGAGGGCGCGCTCTCGCTGTTGCGGCAGGCGGCCCGGCGGATCGACCGCGGCGCCGCCGATCATCCCCTGCTTGCCGAGGCGCTGGCAGCGCTGGACCGCTCGTTGATCGAGGCGAGTGACGCTGAGGACAAGGTCGCCCGCGCCGCCGAGGCTCTGGCCTTCGATCCCGCGCGGCTGGAAGAAGTTGAGGCGCGGCTTTTCGACGTTCGCGGGCTCGCCCGCAAGCATCGGGTCGAGCCGGACGCGCTCGCCGCGCTCGGCGAGCAGATGCGCTCCCAGCTCGCGGCGATCGAAGCCGGCGGGGAGCATATCGCCGAGCTCGACCGTCAGCTCGTCGCGGCGCGGGAAGCCTATGCCGGAGCGGCTGACGAACTCAGCCAGCGGCGACACACCTCGGCAACCCGCCTCGACGCTGCGGTTGCCGCGGAGCTCGGACCGCTGAAGCTCGACGCCGCGAGGTTCCGGACGAGCATCGCGCCCGCCGAACCCGGTCCTGCCGGCACAGACCGGGTCGAGTTCGAAGTCTCGACCAATCCCGGAGCGCCGTTCGGGCCGCTGACCCGGATCGCGTCGGGCGGCGAGCTGTCGCGGTTCATCCTCGCCCTCAAGGTCGCCCTGGCCGAGGCCGGCAGCGCCGCGACGATGATCTTTGACGAGGTCGACCGCGGCGTCGGCGGCGCGGTCGCGAGCGCCATCGGCGAGCGCCTCGCCCGCCTCGCGGAGCAATCGCAGGTGCTGGTGGTCACCCACAGCCCACAGGTTGCGGCGCGCGCTTCGCACCATTATCGGATCGAAAAGAGCCATGGGCCCGAGGGCACCTGGACGAGCGTCCGCAAGCTCAGCGACAGCGAGCGGCGCGAAGAGATCGCGCGCATGCTGTCGGGCGCGTCGATCACTGACGAGGCGAGGGCGCAAGCGGCGCGCCTGCTCGACGCGGCATGACCGCCTATGTGGGACTCCTTCGGGCTGTGAACGTCGGCAAGCGCCAGCTTGTCATGTCCGAGCTCAAGGGAATCGGCGAGGAGCTGGGCCTGGGATCGCCAAGGACTTTCATCGCCAGCGGCAATCTGCTGTTTGCGAGCAACAAGAGCGAAAGCGCTCTCAGGACGATCCTCGAGCGGCGCATCGGCAAGCATATGGGCGCCGAGGTGCCGGTGATGATCCGGACCGCGAAGGAAATGGCAAATGTTGCCGCTGCCAATCCGTTCCCGGATTCGCCCGGGAACAAGGTGTACGCAATATTCCTGAACGATCCGCCGCCCGCCGATGCGATCGAGCAAGCGAAGAATGTCACGTACGAGCGGTTGGCACTGGGCCGGCGGGAGATTTACGTCGCTTATCCAGTCGGTATGGGGACGTCGAAGCTGCGGATCCCCGCCGCCCAATCGGGAACCGCGCGCAACATGAATACGGTGGCCAAGCTGGCCGAACTCGCAAGGGAGATGACATGAGTAGAGACCGCGCAATCCCGCACGATTTCGAAGGTGAGCAGCTGGAGAGCGTGTTTGTCGGGCGCCGAGATGGCCAGAAACGGCCGACCGTGATCCTAGTGCCGGCGGTGATGGGCATTTCGGATCTGGAGATCGGCTTCGGGCGGCAGCTGGTCGAGCTTGGCTACAATGCCTTTGTCGCCGACCTCTTCGGAAAGAAGTTTCGTAGCAACCCGCGCGACGTGATGTTTGGCGAGATGAATCGGCTAAAGGCCGATCGCGGGGCGCTCCGACGCAGACTGCAGGCCGTGGTCGAGGCCGCGCGCGCCCTCGACGAAGTCGAGGAGAATCAGATCGTCGTCGCCGGTTATTGCTTCGGCGGCATGTGCGCGCTGGATGTCGCGCGCAGCGGCCTGGACATCGCCGCCGCTGTTTCTTTCCACGCTCTGTTGGACCCGCCCGGCCTTCCTCCGGAGAAGATCAAGGCGAAGGTCGCCTGCTTCCACGGCTGGGACGATCCGATGGCCCCTCCGGAGGCTGTGGTGGCGCTCGGCACGGAGCTGACCGAGGCCGGCGCCGACTGGCAGATCCACGCCTACGGCCATGTCGGTCACGGATTTACCAACCCGAATGCGCACCAGATCGGGATCGAGGGCGTTGCCTACAACGCGCTCGCCGCTGAGCGGTCGTGGACGAGCTTTATCAACCTGCTCGAGGAATTGTTCTCAACGCATGGCTGAGAAGCTGAGTGAAGCCGAGGCCGCCAACCGCCTGACGCGGCTGGCCAGGGAAATTGCGCGGCACGACAAGCTCTACCATGACCAGGACGCGCCGGAGATTTCCGACGCCGAATATGACTCGCTCGTTCGCGAGAACCGCGAGCTCGAGGAGCGCTTTCCGCAACTGGTGCGCGCGGATTCCCCGTCGAGGCGGCTCGGCGCCGCGCCGGCTACGTCCGGGCTCGCCAAGGTCGCGCACGCGCGGCCGATGCTCAGCCTCGAGAATGCATTTGCCGAAGAGGAGGTGGCGGAGTTCGTCGCTCGGGTGAAGCGCTTCCTCGCGCTGTCGGCGGATGCGTTTGTCGCCATGACCGCAGAACCCAAGATCGACGGGCTCAGCTGCTCGCTTCGCTACGAGCACGGCGAGCTGGTGCTCGGGGCGACCCGAGGCGATGGAATGGTCGGCGAGGACGTGACCGCGAATGTGCGGACGATCGGCGAAGTCCCGCAGCGCATTTCAGGCGCTCCTGACGTACTGGAAGTGCGCGGCGAGGTGTACATGTCGAAGGCCGACTTCGAGGCCCTCAACGTCCGCCAGGAAGCGGGCGGCGGAAAGATCTTCGCCAATCCGCGCAACGCCGCGGCCGGCTCGCTCCGCCAGAAGGATCCTGGTGTCACTGCTGCCCGTCCCCTGCGTTTCCTTGCCCATGGTTGGGGCGAGCTATCCAGGCCTCTTGCCGACACCCAATATGAAGCCATGAAGGGGATCGAGGGGTTCGGGCTTCCGGTCACCGACCTGCTCATCCGCTGCAACAATCTTGACGAAATGCTCGCCCATTATCGCGCGATCGAGAAGGCGCGGGCCGACCTTCCCTTCGACATCGACGGCGTTGTCTACAAGGTCGACCGCCTCGATTGGCAGGAGCGTCTCGGCTTCGTTGCGCGCGCGCCGCGCTGGGGCCTCGCCCACAAATTCCCGGCGGAGAAAGCCGAAACCACGCTCGAGGCGATCGACATCCAGGTCGGCCGCACCGGCAAGCTGACGCCCGTCGGGCGGCTGAAGCCCGTCGGCGTCGGCGGCGTGATCGTCGCCAACGTCACGCTTCACAACCGCGACGAAATCCAGCGCCTCGGTCTGCGTATCGGCGACCGGGTACGCATCCAGCGCGCGGGCGACGTGATCCCGCAGGTGATCGAGAATCTGACCCGCGACGAACCGCGCCCGGTCTACGAATTTCCGACCAGTTGTCCGATGTGCGATTCCGAAGCCGTATCCGAGGAAGGCGAGGTCGACGTTCGTTGCACCGGCGGGCTGATCTGCCCGGCGCAGCGCTTCGAACGGCTTCGTCACTTCGTGTCGCGGGGCGCCCTTGATATCGAGGGCTTCGGCGAAAAGTCGATCGCGGAGTTCATTCAGCTCGCCTGGCTCCATTCGCCCGCCGACATTTTCCGACTGCACAACCATCGCGCGGAGCTGCTCCAGCGTGAGGGCTGGAAGGAAAAGTCGGTCGACAATCTGCTGAGCGCGATCGAGGACAAGCGCCAGCCGGAGGGGCCACGGTTCCTATTCGGTCTCGGCATCCGCCACGTCGGGATCGTTACCGCCAGAGACCTCCTCCGCTGCTTCGGCACAATCGAGGAGCTGCGACGCGTCGCAATGACAGAGGAAGGGTCGGCCGAGCTGTCGTCGGTCGAAGGAGTTGGACCGGTCGTCGCTGAGGCCTTGGTCGATTTCTTCCACGAACCGCACAATCGCGAGGCGCTCGATGATCTGCTGTCTCAAGTCACGCCCAAGCCGTTTGTCAGCGACGCGAAGCAGACCGAATGGAGTGGCAAGACAATCGTGTTCACCGGTAGTCTCGAAACGATGAGCCGCGACGAAGCCAAGGCGCAGGCCGAGCGGCTAGGCGCCCGCGCCGCGGGGTCGGTCAGCGCGAAGACGGATCTGGTTGTGGCAGGGCCCGGCGCGGGATCTAAGCTCAGCAAAGCCGAAGAGCTTGGAATTCGCGTGATCGGCGAGGAAGATTGGGCGAAGATCGTTGCTCAGGCGTAGCGGCTTGACACCTGAGCTGTGGTCACTTCGGAGGTGGACAATGAAGAACTTCTGCGCTTTCCCACTCCTTCTCGCAGCCGCTACGGCCGCTGCTGCCACAGTGAGCGTCGAGGTCGCGAACGGCGACTGGAGCAAGCTGCCGCAGCTCAGCCAACGCGGCTATGAGCATCTCGACGAAAAGATGATGGGGAAGCTGTACGAGATTGCGGATACGAAGCAGTGCCCATCGTTCGTGCTCAATCAGGGCAGGCTCGACTTCAGGATCGGCTTCGCTGTCCAATACGGTACTGATGGAAAGCTGACGCGCGTCGTCCTTCCCCGGCTCGAGTGCCCCGAAGCGGAAAGTGTCGCCGGCGGTGCGCTTCTCGAGATGCTCCAATCCGGCGACTACGCCGCCAGCGGAAAGAGCCGCAACGGCTGGTATCAGGGAACGCTCGGCTTCTCCTTTGCCGGAAAGCCGGCTCTCAATCCGGCCGTTACAAAGGTCGCCGCTCAACCGGGTGCGGTGAAAGGGCCGAATCCCACGGAGATCGTCTGCGAAAAAGTCGAGGTCATGGGAACCCGCTTGGCCAGCAACCGAGTGTGCATGACGCGCGCCGAATGGGCGCAGCGCAGGCACGCGGACCGGGAGGAAGTCGAACGAGTCCAGACGCAGCGCGGCTGCGGCGCGACGATGACCTGCTGACGCTTAGAGAGAGCCATTTATAGAGACGCTTGCTGCCCGCAGGCCAACAATGCATTCGTATGGCCGAGCGCGCACCTAAGCGGCGCGGCGATTCATATTTGAGGGGAAGTCATGAAGCGTATGTTTATTGCCGCGGCGCTCGCCGCCGTGCCGGGACTGGCTCACGCGCAGTCGGGACCGACGCCGCCCGTTGCGGCGCAGAAGCCGCACGTGGTTAAGGGCCCGGAAGACCGGAACGACCCTTATTACTGGCTGCGCGACGATACCCGGAAGAACACCGACATGCTCGCCTATCTCAATGCCGAGAATGCTTATGCGGACTCGGTCCTCGCGCCGACCAAGCCACTTCAGGAGAAGCTCTTCAGCGAGATCGTTGGCCGCATCAAGCAGGACGATTCGAGCGCTCCGGTGCGCGACCGCGGCCACTGGTACTACACCCGCTTCGAGACCGGACAGGATTACCCGATCGTTGCGCGGAAGCATGAAACGCTCGATGCAAAAGAGCAGGTGATGCTGGACGAGCCGGCCATGGCCAAGGGCCACGGCTTCTTTGCGGTGAGCGACTGGGACGTCAGCCAGGACAACCGCCTGCTCGCCTACGCGCTCGATACGGTCGGGCGCCGCCAGTACGCGCTCAAGGTCAAGGACCTGACGACGGGCAAGACGCTGACCGACAGCGTCGCCAACGTCGAGCCGAACCTTGTCTGGGCCGACGACAACAAGACGATTTTCTACATCGAGAAGGATCCGGTGACCCTGCTCAGCAAGCGCGTCAAAGCGCATGTGCTAGGCACGCCCGCCTCGGCTGACAAGCTGGTCTATGAAGAGAAGGACGACAGCTTCTACATGGGTGTCGGCCGCACCAGCGACGATAAATATATTTGCATTGCTCTGCAGAGCACGGTCAGCAATGAATATCGCTGCACGAGTGCGGCGAAGCCCGGCAAGTGGACGGTTCTCGCGCCGCGTCAGCGCGATTTCCTTTACGGCGCGGATCACGTCGCCAACCGCTGGATCGTCCGCACCAACTGGAACGCCAAGAACTTCAAGCTGATGGAAGTCGCCGATGCGGATATGTCCCGCGGCCGTGACGCCTGGCGGGACCTCGTCCCGCAGGATCCGGGCGTGTTCATCGAGGATTTCAAACCCTTCGACAGCTTCATCGCGATCGAGGAGCGCTCGGGCGGCAACAAGAGGCTGCGACTGCTGACGAACTCGGGCAAGAGCAGTTTCGTGAGCGCGGACGAGCCCGCCTACACGATGGCGCTGCAGGACAATCCGGAAGTGGCGACCACGAAGCTTCGCTACACCTACGATTCCCTAACGACACCGCAGATCGTCTACGAGGTCGACGTGAATACCGGCGAGCGGACGGTGCTGAAGCGCACGCCGGCCCCAAACTATGACCCGTCGCAATATGTGACCGAGCGTGTCTGGGCGACCGCGCGAGACGGCACGAAAATCCCGGTGTCACTCGTCTACAAGAAGGGCTTCAAGCGCGACGGGACTGCAGCGATGCTGCAGTACGGCTACGGCAGCTACGGCTTGTCGATGGACCCTTATTGGTCGCCGACCGTGACCCCGCTGCTCGATCGCGGCATGGTGTACGCGATGGCGCATATCCGCGGCGGGCAGGAGATGGGCCGCGCCTGGTATGACGCCGGGCATTTGCTCAACAAGAAGAACAGCTTCACCGATTTCATCGACGTGACGCGCGACCTGGTGGCGCAGGGCTATGCTGCGAAAAACCGGGTGGCTGCGATGGGCGGAAGCGCGGGCGGTTTGCTGATGGGCGCGGTCACGAACATGGCCCCCGAGGATTATCGCGTGATCATCAGCCAGGTGCCGTTCGTCGACGTCGTGACGACCATGCTCGACACGTCGATCCCGCTAACCTCCAACGAGCTTGATGAATGGGGGAACCCAACGAAGCGCGAATATTACGACTACATGCTGTCCTATTCCCCCTACGACCAGATCGGGCGCAAAGCCTATCCGGCAATCTTCGTGGGGACCGGCCTGTGGGACAGCCAGGTGCAATATTACGAACCAACGAAATATGTCGCGAAGTTGCGGACGATGAAGACCGACAGCAATCCACTGGTGTTCCGGGTGAACATGGAGGCCGGGCACGGCGGCAAGTCGGGCCGGTTCCAGCAGTACCGGTCGCGCGCCGAATATTACGCCTTCATGCTGGAGCAGCTTGGAATCGGAAGCTGAGTACCTGATCGAATTTTAAGGGAACGGACAGGGCGGTGCCGCGTCAGGATTGATACCCGCGGCACCGGAGAATTTCCCATGACCCCACCCACCCGCGCAGAGCAGATTTTCAGCGAACAATTCCGTTTCGGCCTCGGCGGAGTTCCGCTCGGCAATGAATTCGAAGTTGTGACCGACGAGGACGCCGAGGCTACGCTCAAAGCGTCGTGGGACGCTGGGGTGCGATATTTCGACGTTTCGCCCTGGTACGGGCTCGGGCTCGCTGAGCGCCGCTACGGCCGGTTCCTCCACCGCCAGCCGCGCGACTCCTATCTGCTTTCGACCAAGGTCGGAAAGCTGCTCAAGGCGTCCCCGGACAATCATGGTGCGGAGCTGTTTCCTTACGCCGGTTCACCCAACAATGTGGTGTTCGATTACACAGCCGACGGAGTCAGGCGGTCGGTCGAGGATAGCCTGCAGCGGCTCGGAATCGACCGCATCGACATTGTCTTCGTCCACGATCTTTCCCCCGACAACAACCTTCTGCCGAGGCCGTGGACCGAGGAGTTCGAGGTCGCGCGCAAGGGGGCTTTCCCGGCTCTGTCGAAGATGCGCGAGGAAGGCATCATCAAAGCCTGGGGTGTCGGTGTGAACTGCCCCGAGCCGATCCTTCGAGTGATTCGCGAATCTGATCCGGACGTCTGCCTGCTGGCGTCGCAATATTCGCTGGTCGATCACGAACAGGCGCTGGAAGAGCTGTTTCCGGTAGCGCGCGAGCATGGCGTCGGCTTTGTGGTCGGATCTTCGCTCAACGCCGGCTTCATCGCCGGCAGTCCGCGCTACAATTACGGCAACAGGCGCTGGGACATCCCGGGCGAGCGGATCGACAAGCGCGAACGCCTGCGCGCCGTTGCAGGCCGCTTCGGGGTCGATCTGCGCGTCGCGGCGCTGCAATTTTCCGCCGCTCCGGACGTCGCGGTCGCGCTGATCGTCGGCGCGCATACGGCCGAGCAGGCGCTTGCCAATGCGACCGCGATGTCGGCCACTGTGCCGCCGGCTTTCTGGGATGAGCTCAAGGCCGAGGGGCTTATCGCGGCGGAGGCGCCCCTTCCGAAGGTGCGCGAGCTAGTTTGAGCCAAGGACGAGCACTGGCCATTCGCCATTGCCGCGATCCTGCACGCTGAGCCCGAGTTTGTCGTAGGCAACGATCACTCTGTCGGCTTGAGTGTCGAGCAGGCCAGCTAGGACGACTGTTCCCCCACGGGTGAGCGATCGTGCAAATTCCGGCGCAAGCTCGATCAGCGGGCCGGCGAGGATGTTGGCGATGATCAGGTCGAACGGCGACCGGGTCGCGAGCATGGGCGAGTCCATGCCGTCCGCCACAGCGAGCAGCAGCTCGCCCGCGCCATGGCCCAGCTTCACATGATTGATCGCAGCATTCTCGCGAGCGACGTCGATCGCGACCGCGTCGATGTCGGTCGCGATGCCTTTTGCCTCCGGCCAGAGCGAGAGTGCGGCGAAGGCGAGCAGGCCGGTGCCGGTCCCGATGTCGGCGATGTTCGCGAAGCGGGAACCTTCGCGTTCGAGCTTGTCGAGTGCCGCCAGGCAGCCAGCCGTCGTCGCATGCTGGCCCGTTCCGAAGGCGAGGCTCGCGTCGATCTCGAACGAGAGCGCGCCGGGCGGTGCCGAACGGTACATCGGCGTGTGGACGTAGAAGCGGCCGGCGCGGATCGGCTGCAGCCCGGCCTGGCTCATCGTCACCCAATCGGCCTCGCCGAGTTGCTCGACGTGGACTTCGCCGCTGCCGAGCGCACGCAACTTGTACAACTCCTGCGCGTCGGGCTGATGCTCGAAATAAGCGTGGATCAGCCACTCGTCAGGCTTCGACTCGTCCGGTTCGTCCGCGACCAGCACGGGTGGGTCTGAGCTGTCGGGAAAGAGATCGGCCTCGGTAATCGCTTCGCCCTGCGCGCGGGTGCAGGGAACAGTGACTCGCCAGCTCACTTGGCGGCATTTTCCTTGGCCAACCGCTCATCCAGTTGCTTCGAAAGCGCGGCGGCATAGTCGCGGCACCCGTTGCTGTTCTCCAGCGGTGCCCGGCCCGCGAGACGGTCGATCATTTTGCTGGCCGATGGATGCGGCGTAAGCAGGATGTCGCAATCGAGCGCGGCGACCTTCGCGATGCTGGCGCGGTATGCCGCGACGTAAGCGGGATGATCGCTGAAGCGGTAATCGTCGCGGCTGACAGGGGATAGGCTGTCGGCGTAGACGATCCGGCGGCAAACACCTCCGTCGCAGCTGCCCCAATGCCAGCTCAGCGCTCCGGGCGTATGGCCGGGCGTCGCGATTGCGTTCAGCACCAGATTCCCCAGCCGTACGGTTTCGCCGTCCTGAATCACTCGATCGACCCGTGCGGCGGGAAACGGCTTAAACATCCCGGCCTGCGGATCGCCGGGGCCGGGTGCACCAGTTTCGAATACCTTGGCAGCCGCGGGGGAAGCGTAGAGCTGCGCACCGGTCAATTGCTGAAGTCGCGCAATTCCTCCGACATGGTCCATGTGCTCGTGACTGTGGAGCAGGATTTTCACGTCGCTGAGCCTGAACCCGAGGCTCCGAATGTTGTTCGCGATAAGGTCCGCGCCTGCCTCAGTGCCCCCGTCGATCAGGATATCGCCCTGGGTTCCTGTGATCAGGACGGCGGAAACGCCGCACGTCCCGACCAGGTAGGTGTTCGCATGGATGCGGACGGGGGGTGCGGGCTTGTCCCAATCGTCCGAGGAGTCCTTGCACTCTGCGGCAAAGGCGGGCCCTGCGGTTTCGATCGGGGCGACCGGTCGTTCAACCTGGCGGGGCGGTTTCTGGAGAGGGATGACAATCGGAAAGGCCTGCGCGAGAGCCGCCGCGAATGCAAAGCTAGCGAACATAACTCGCGCCGTTGACGTCGATGATACTTCCTGTCGCCGAATCGGGCGCGTCGACCGCCAGCCACCGGATGACTTCGGCGACCTCGTCAGTCGTCGCCACGCGCCCGAGCGGAATGTCGGCGACAATTTGCGCTCCCCCGCGGCCCTGCAGATATTCGTCCGTCATCTCTGAAACGGTGAATCCGGGCGCGACGCCGAAGCAGAGGATTCCCTCGGCGGCGTAGCCGCGCGCGATCGTCCTTGTCATGCCAACGATCGCTGCCTTCGATGCGGCATAATGCCAATGCTGCGGACTATCGCCGCGGAAGGCAGCGCGGCTCGCGATGTTGATGATTCGCCCGCCGCCGCCGCGATCGAGGAAGTGCGAGACGGCGAGGCGCGAGAGATCCGCCGCAGCCTGGAGGTTGATGGTCAGCGTCCGCTGCCAGGCCGCGCGCCACTCGTCGTCGGGCACATTGTCGGCGACCGCCTCGTAGATGCCCGCATTGTTGATGAGCACATCGATTTGCCCGTCGAGCTCGTCGAGCGCGGTGTCCCAGATATTCCGTGGCGCCGAGGCGTCCGAGAGATCGCCGGCGATCAATTCGTCGCTGCCGCGGCTGGAATGCCCGCGGACTTCGTGCCCGTGGGCCTTGAGAAGCGTGTAAGCCGCTGCGCCGATCCCGCGGCTCGCTCCGGTGATGAGGACATTCATGTCCCCCGACTAGCCGCGGAGCGGCTGCGGGGGAAGAACTCAGGCCGCGATGCCGCTGACGAACGCCTTGGCGGTCGATTTGAAGTTAGCGATCTGCTCGCTGAACCGGCCGAAGCCCTGCTCGACCTCGTCGATGTCCTTGGCGACATTCTCGGTATCCGAGCGGATCGCGGCGATGGTCGAGCTCATCGAGTCGGCTGCAAGCGCGGTTTCGTCGACCGCGGCGGTGATCATCGTCACCGTTTGCGCCTGAAGTTCCATCGCCTGGCGGATCCGGTCGGCGGAAGTCTGCACTTCCTCGACAGTACCCTGGATCGAGTCGTTGGCATCGACCGTTTGACGGGTCGCCTGCTGGATTGCGGTGATCTTGGCCGTGATGTCGTCGGTCGCGCGGGCTGTTTGTGCGGCAAGGCTCTTCACCTCCTGAGCGACGACGGCGAAGCCGCGGCCGGCATCCCCTGCCCGAGCCGCTTCGATGGTGGCATTGAGCGCCAGGAGGTTCGTCTGGCCCGCGATGTCGCGGATGAGGCTCAGGATCGACTCAATTGCCTCGACGTGGTCGCTGAGCGCCTGGCTGACATTCACGGCCTGACTTGCCTGATCGCCGGCGCGGGTTGCGACGCCCGCGGCGACCTCGACTTCAGAACGCGCATCCTCGATCGCCCGGATCAGGCCGGCGGCGGTCTGCGCGGCCTCGCGCATCGCCACAGCGGACTGCTCGGCGGCTGCGGCGACTTCGCTGGTCTTCCCCAGCATTCCGCGCGCCGAGTTGGCCGTGGCGCGCGTCCGCTCTGTCAGGGCCTTTGATTGCTCGGTGCTGTTGCGTACCAGCTCGGCGACGCGGCGCTCGAACTGCTCGCTTTCGCCGCCGCGCTGGTCGGCGGCCTCGATTGCCTCGAGCAGCGCCACCTGCGCCAGAATGATATCGGTTTCGATGGTCGTCAGGTGCTGGAAGACACGGATGCAACGCTGGAGGGTCGCGGAATCCGCCGCGAACCGGTCGAACAGCGCTTCAACGATCTTCGCCTTCATCTGGTCGCGCGCAGCCATGTAGGCTGGGACTGACAATCTCTCGCGGTAAATGCGGCGGCCATGGTCGGCAACCGCCTGGATCCAGTCAGCGTCGACCCTGCCGGTATACTGGGAGTGGAGCTTCTTCGCGGAATCGGCGCCGAACTGCGCGCTGACTTCGGCCTCGATGATATCGCCGGCGTCGTCCCACAGCTGCTGCAGGTCGTGCTCAAGGGAACCGCCAGGATTGTACGCCTTCAGCCGGGCGCTCACCTGCTCGTCGGTCAGCCGCTGCAGCTGTCCAGTGTCCGCGCTCATCCGTCTGCTCTCCGTCAATGGCTTTCCAAGATTTCTGGATGCTCTTGCCGCACAATGGTTAAGAGCCAGTTAGGCGGAGTGCCGAAACTTGCCTCCCGAAGGGCTGCGCCTTAAGCGGGCGCCATCTCCGCCGCTCCGGCAAATCATCGAGGGAAACGAGGCTGAATGGCCGCCACCAAACCCCGTCCGCTGTCCCCACACATCACCATCTGGCGATGGGGACCGCATATGATCGTCTCGCTCTTTCACCGGGCGACGGGAATCGCACTCTCGATCGCTGGCCTCGCAATCGTCACCTGGTGGCTGATGGCGATTGCGGAAGGCGCGGAGGCGTATGCAACCTTCGTGAAATATGCGACGAGCCCGATCGGCCTGATCGTCCTCGTCGGCCTGACCTGGAGCTTTTTCCAACATTTGTTGTCGGGCATCCGCCATTTGACGATGGATACCGGGGCGGCGTTCGAGCTCGAAACCAACAAGCGCTTCGCGATCCTGACGATCGTCGGCTCGGTCCTGCTCACCGCACTACTCTGGGTCTATCTGCTCGGAGGCCGGCCATGAGCCTCGGCGACAGCTCGACCCCGCTCGGGAGGGTCCGCGGCCTCGGCTCGGCTGGCGAAGGCGGCGAACATTGGCTCACCGAACGGGTGACCAGCATTGCGCTGCTGCTGCTCGGCAGCTGGCTGATCGCTGCACTCCTACTTTTGCCAGGACTCGATCAGCGTACTCTTGCTGAATGGCTCAAAGCCCCGAGCGGGGCAGTCCCGATGGCGCTGCTGGTTATCATCGGTTTCAAGCATGCGCTCGACGGCCTCAAGGTCTCCGTCGACGATTATGTGCATGAGGAAGGCAACCGCTTCGCCCTCAACACGCTGCTGCTTTTCCTGGCCGTCGGCGGAGCATCGCTCTCCTTGTTCGCGCTTGCCAGCATCGCCTTCGGAGGCGCGGCTTGAGCGCCTATCAGGTCATCGATCACAGCTATGACGTGGTCGTCGTCGGCGCCGGTGGCTCCGGATTGCGTGCGACCATGGGCGCCGCCGAGGCGGGCCTCAAGACCGCCTGCGTCACCAAGGTCTTCCCGACGCGCAGCCACACGGTAGCGGCGCAGGGCGGCATCGCAGCGAGCCTCGGCAACATGGGCCCGGACCATTGGACCTGGCACATGTATGACACGGTGAAGGGATCGGACTGGCTCGGCGACCAGGACGCGATCCAATATATGTGCCGCGAGGCGCCCGCAGCGGTCATCGAACTCGAGCATATGGGCCTGCCGTTCAGCCGCACGGCCGAGGGCAAGATCTACCAGCGCGCGTTCGGTGGAATGACCCAGAACATGGGCGAAGGCCCGCCCGCGCAGCGCACCTGCGCGGCCGCCGACCGCACCGGCCATGCGATGCTCCACACGCTTTATTCACAGAGCCTGAAACACGACGCCGACTTCTTCATCGAATATTTCGCGATCGACCTCATCATGCAGGATGGCGCGTGCCGCGGAGTCGTGGCTTTGTGCCTCGACGACGGGTCGATCCACCGTTTTCGTTCGCAGGCGGTCGTGCTCGCGACCGGCGGTTACGGCAAAGTCTATTTCACCGCGACCTCGGCGCACACCTGCACTGGTGACGGCAATGCGATGGTGCTTCGCGCCGGCTTGCCGCTCCAGGACATGGAGTTCGTCCAGTTCCACCCCACCGGGATCTATGGCGCCGGCGTTCTGATCACCGAAGGCGCGCGCGGCGAGGGCGGCTATCTCACCAATAGCGAAGGCGAGCGCTTCATGGAGCGCTATGCGCCCCATGCGAAGGATCTTGCCAGCCGCGATGTCGTCTCACGGTCGATGGCGATGGAAATCCGCGAGGGCCGCGGGGTCGGCGAGCAGAAGGACCACATTTTCCTTCACCTCGACCATATCGACCCGAAGGTCCTGCACGAACGGCTGCCGGGCATTACGGAGACTGCGAAGACCTTTGCGGGCGTGGATTTGACCCGCCAGCCGGCGCCGGTCGCTCCGACCGTCCACTATACGATGGGCGGCATCCCGACGAATTATCATGGCGAGGTCGTCACCCTGAAGGACGGCAACCCCGACGCCGTCGTGCCGGGCTTGTTTGCCATCGGCGAAGCAGCCTGCGTCAGCGTCCACGGCGCCAACCGACTCGGCTCGAACAGCCTGATCGACCTCGTCGTATTTGGCCGCGCTACGGGCCTCAGGCTTGCGGAGGTGGTGAAGCCCAATGCGCTGCAGGAGCAGCTCAGGGACGAAGCGGCCGAGCTGGCGCTCACCCGGCTCGACAAATTCCGCAATGCGGCGGGCGGTAGTCCGACGGCCGACATCCGGCTGGAGATGCAACGCATCATGCAGTCGGACTGCGCAGTGTTCCGGACCGAGGCCACGCTCGCCGAGGGCGGCTCCAAGATCGACGCCGTCTTCGCGCGGATGGCCGACGTACGCGTTACCGACCGCAGCCTCATCTGGAACAGCGACCTCGTCGAGACTCTCGAGCTCGACAACCTCATCGCCCAAGCCGTGGTTACGATGCACTGCGCCGCCAACCGCACGGAGAGCCGCGGCGCGCATATGCGGGAAGACTATCCCAAGCGCGACGACAAGAACTGGATGAAGCACACCGTCGCCTGGTTCGACGCGTGGGGCGGCAACACGCCCGGGGACGGCGTCCGTATCGACTACCGCCCCGTGCACGAGTTCACGCTCACGAACGACATCAAGTACATCAAGCCCAAGGCTCGGGTGTATTGAGCCAAGCTGGTCTCTGGGCGATCTATCTGTTCGGAGCCGCCGTGAGTTTCGGCGTCGCGTATTTCTTTCATTGGAGGCGATCTACAGCGGCGCTGCTGGGCGCGTTCCTCAGTCTTTGCGTGTGGTTGTTCTGGCCCCTTGTGAGCGGCAAAGCGCTGGGCTTCGATGACCCTTGGTTCAATGTCGCAGCGGTAATCAACGGTGCCTTTTGTATAGCCGCCGCGGTGATTGGCGCCATCGTTGGCTATGAAGCTCTAGCTGCTCGACGAGGTTAGGCCCCCGGAAGGGCAGCGACCGCATTTGGGCTATCAATTGCGCAGCTGCTCCGCGTAACACACCGCCTTCTCGGCGTAATGCGCGGCAGATACGCGTATCGCCTGCTTCTCCGCGTCGGTCAGCTGGCGCACGACGCGCGCCGGGCTGCCCACAATCAGGCTGCCGCTTTCGAACTTCTTACCTTCCGTTATCAGCGCTCCTGCTCCAACCAGGCATTCGCTCTCCAGCACCGCGCCGTTGAGGATCCGCGCGCCCATCCCGATCAGGCAATCGTCGGCGATGGTGCAGCCGTGGAGGATCGCCTGGTGGCCGACGGTCACGCGAGCGCCGATCGTGAGCGGGAAGCCGGGATCGCTGTGGCCGATGGCGCCGTCCTGGATGTTGCTCTCCTCGCCGATGAGGATCGGAGTGTTGTCGGCGCGGATCACGGCGCCGAACCAGATGCTGGCGCGCGGGCCCAAGCGCACGTCGCCGATCAGGTCGGCTGACGGCGCGGCCCATGCGCCGCGCCCGAGCTGCGGAGCTAGATCGCCAAGAACATAGAGCGGCATCAGTCCGGTTCCTCGAACGCGCCGACGAATTCCTCTTCGCCCGCGATGCCTTCGAGCTCGGCGTCGAGCGCGCGATACTCATCCCCGAAGTCGTGGCCGAACGCCTCGAAGTCGCCGATCGAGTCCCAGCGGTCGAGAGTGAGCCACCAGCCGCCGGGCTGTACCGGTTTAAGCAATGACGTTCCGCGGAAGCCTGGCGCTCGCTTGAACAGCTCGGCCCAGCGGCCGGTGCCGGAATAAGCGGTCTCGAACTCCTGCTCGCGTCCTTCCGGCGGCTGGAATTTCCACACGCGGACGTGGGTCATCGCTCCGCCCTAGCGCCGCGCCGAGCCGAGCGGAACCCGACCGCGCGTAAGTCATTGTTTCGGCGGAGCGCACGTCATGCCTCAGCGCGACGTCGACTATGTTCTGAAGAAGCTCGAGTGGATGCGCGAGGAGCGCATCTGGCCCAACGGCCTGCGCTATTTGTGGACAGACGCGTTCGGGCTCGTACTCTATGTTTCGCTGTTCCGGGAGACGAGCGAAGGACGCTGGCTTGATCAGGCAAAATGGCTGGTCGGCGAAGTCGACCGCGTGCTCGGCCGGTCCCGCGGCTACCGCATCGGCAAGGCGGCCGACCGCGACGGGCAATATTTCCATTATCTCGCGATGTGGCTGTTTGCGCTCGCCTGCTTTGGCGATCACGAGCCGGAGTACCGGCGGAAGGGCGTTGCAATCGCCAAGGCGGTGCATCCCGCATTCGTGCTGCCGGCCCGCGGCGTGGTGTGGAAAATGAAGGAGGACCTGTCGGCGCCTTACGCGGGATACGGCCTCGGCGCGATGGACGCCTTCGACGGCTACGTCTCCTACCGGCTGCTCAGCGAGAAGGAACTCGCCGGCGAGATTGCAGAGGTGCGGCAGATCATCGAGCGCCAGTACCAGAGTCTCGAGATCGACCAGGATCTGGGCCTGGGAATGATGCTGTGGCTCGCCCATTTCTTCCCCGAGGAGGACTGGGCCAAGGTGCAGCGGGAGCGCTCACTTGCGGCGCTCGACTCCCTGTGGGTCGACCCGCCGGCTATTTCGGCCGAAGCGCTCAACACCTATTTCGAACGCTTTCGCTCGGGCGACGAATATGACCGTGAGGCGATCACGCACGTGATGGCGTGCAGCTCCCATTTTCCTGGAGTGCTCGTGACTGAGCGGGTCGAGGTCGGCGCTCCCACGTGAGCGGCTATGCCAGGCGGCGCCAATTTGCCCCGCTGATGGAGCAGCGTTTGGAGCAGGCGGGCGTCCGCCTCGGGGCTTATTTGAATGATATCTACTCGGAACCGTTGCCCGCGCATCCTGCGCTCTGTTGCCCGCGCGCCCTGCGCTCTAACGCAGCGGCGGCTCGTCGAAGCTTCTGAGCTTGCGGCTGTGCAGACCCTCGCCTTCCTGTTGGAGCAGGGTAAGCGCCTCGATCCCGATCCTCAAATGCTGGCTGATCGCACGCTCGTAGAAAGCGTTGGCCTGGCCCGGCAGCTTCAATTCGCCGTGTAGCGGCTTGTCGGAGACGCAAAGCAGAGTCCCGTAAGGCACGCGAAAGCGATATCCCTGGGCAGCAACCGTCGCCGATTCCATGTCGATGGCCACCGCGCGGCTCTGATTGAACCGGAGCGCCGAGGCCGAAAAGAGCAGCTCCCAGTTGCGGTCGTCGGTGGTGACCACCGTGCCGGTGCGCAGCCGTTGCTTGACGCTATCCTCGTCCTCGCCGGTGACAGTCAGCGCGGCGTCGAACAACGCCTTTTGCACTTCGGCGATCGCGGGGAGGGGGATTTCCCGCGGAAGTACGTCGTCGAGCACATGGTCGTCCCGCAAATAAGCGTGGGCGAGGACGTAATCGCCAATCGTCTGGGTGGGTCTCAAGCCCCCGCAATGGCCGATCATCAGCCAGACTTCGGGTCGCAGAACCGCGATATGATCGCAGATAGTCTTCGCGTTGGATGGGCCGACGCCGATGTTGACCAGCGTGATTCCCGTCCTGCTTTCCGCCATCAGGTGGTAGGCCGGCATCTGGTGGCGCCGCCACTGGCCGGCCGCGATCTGCGCTTCGGCGTCGGCCAGCTCGCCGCGCTCGTAGAATGCGCCGGGTACCGACAGGCCGAGAAAACGCGTGTCCTTCTGCCGCAGAGCATCGATCGCGACCCCAACGAATTCGTCGACGTAGCGGGCATAGTTGGTGAACAGCACGAACTGCTGGAAATCCTCGGGCGGAGTACCGGTGTAGTGCCTCAGGCGAGCGAGGCTGAAATCGGTGCGCGGCCCGTCGAACAAAGCGAGCGGGCGGTGGATCGAGCCGCCAACCCACACGCCGTCCGCAATCTCGTCGCCGATATGGACCAGCTCGTTCGATGGGAAAAATCGCGATAGCTCGGCCGTGCGGATGTCGCCAATCTCGATCCCACTATTTTCGATTACGTAGGCATAAGGGATCTCGCTCTCCGAGCGGCCGGCCGAGATCGAGACGTCGTAGTCCCGGCTGAGATGCTCGAGCTGCTCGACGAGATAGTCGCGAAACAGGTCGGGCCGGGCGATGCTGGTGGCGTACGTGCCGGGCTGGTTGAGGCGCGCGAAAGCGCGGGCGGGTGCGGGCTGCGGCAAGCCGCCGCGATAATCGATTCTGAGCTCCGGGTAGGCAAAGCTGCCTTTTGCCCGAGCCTTCGGATTGGGCGGTTTACGGTCACGAACGTAGGCGGCGAGCGCCTGGCGCAGATTAGCGACGGATTCCGTGTAGATGGCGGCCAGCTGGTCGACGATCGCGTGGGCGTCGCTGGAACGATTCATGCCCTACGGTTGGAGGGGCGTGGGGCCGGACGCAAGAGAATCGTGATCGCCGTACGAATGTCCCCCGGACATTCTGCGAGCGTCGATGGTGCCCAGGAGAGGACTCGAACCTCCACGCCCTTGCGAGCGCCAGCACCTGAAGCTGGTGCGTCTACCAATTCCGCCACCTGGGCACGGGCGCTGTCAAAGCGGGTAGGGCGCGCCATGTGGAGGGCGGCGTCGGGGTTGTCAACAATCGCTGTGCGGTCGTGCTCAACGCGTTGAATTCAAGTCATTCATTCCGCGTTGCGGGGTCGCGCAGTCTACGTCGCGATCAGGTGAGCGCAGGCTCCCGCCGCGCCCCGCTGGTCGGCTCGGAAACGCCCTCAAGGGCGGTCTTCTCGCACTCCTCGCCGGTTTTCGCGATGTCGGCGAGTGCGACGATGCCGGTCATCCTTTTGTCGCGGTTGAGGATCGGCAGCCGCCTGACCTGATTCTCGGCCATGCAGCGCGCAGCTTCCTCGATGTCATCGTCCTCGAAGCAATAAAAGACCTTTTCCGACATCACGTCGCGGACCGTGGTCGTTTCCGGAGCCCGGTCCTCGGCGACAGCGCGTATAGCGATGTCGCGATCGGTAACCATCCCGATCAGGCGATCATTCTCGCCGATCGGCAGGGCACCGATATCCTCGTTCTTCATGCGCTTGGCGGCCTCGCGGATCGACGCATTCGGGTCGATCAACTCTGGGTCGCGGGTCATGATCTCCACTATCTTCATCTTGAGCCTCCATGCGCCCCTTCGCCGATCGGCTGGATTCGGACCCGGATCGCGGCTCGCTCGGCACTGTCAGAAGACGCATGAAAGCAAAGCCTGTGCGAGGACTTCGTTCCGGTCGTTGAGTAAGCGAAACGATGGGCTGCAGCCCAAGCGCGCGCCTTGTCAATGAGGTCGGCAAGCCGCTATCGCGCGACCCCATGATCGAGCCTTCGGAAGAGCTGGTGACGGTGTTCGGCGGAGGCGGGTTCATCGGGCGCTATGTCTGCGAATTCCTGTTCAAGAGAGGCGTCCGCGTCCGTGTAGCGCAGCGCGATCCGCGAAAAGCCTATTTCATCCAGCCGCTCGGCCCGGTCGGCCAGTTCGGCTTTGCCCAGGCAGACATCACAAATGCCAGAAGCGTTCGCGAGGCCGTTCACGGAGCAAGCGCGGTCGTGAACCTGGTCGGAGTGTTCGGCCGCGCGATGCAGGCGGTGCATGTCGAGGGCGCGCGAAACATCGCCGAAGCCGCCCGCGACGCCGGAGCCGAGGCGCTGGTGCACATCTCTGCAATCGGAGCCGACCCGAAATCGCCGTCGACCTACGGCCGAACGAAAGGCGAGGGTGAGATTGCCGTGCGGAAAGCGTTTCCCAGGGCGACGATAGTCCGGCAGTCGCTTGTGTTCGGGCCCGAGGACAATTTCACCAACCGTCTCGCCAATATGGCGCGGCTGCCGATCCTTCCGGTGATCGCCGCCAAGCGCAATTTCCAGCCGGTCTATGTGCGCGACCTCGCCAAGGCGATCGCGATGGCCGCTCTCGAACCTCAGACGCACGGCGGCAAAACCTATGAAATCGGCGGGCCGCAGGTCATGAGCATGGTCGAGCTTCACAAGGCGATCCTGCGGATCACCGGCCAGAGGACGGAGATCCTTCCGATGCCCGACCTGTTCGGGACCGCTCTTTCCTATCTCGGCTGGCTGCCTGGAGCGCCGCTCACCCGAGATCAGTGGCTGATGCTCCAGCGCGACAATGTCGCGACGAAGGGCGAGCCCGGGCTCGAGGCATTCGGGATCCAGCCGACGCCGCTCGCCGCCGTCGCCGATGAGTGGCTCGGCCGTTTCCGCAAAGGCGGCAAGTTCGCGGGCCGGCATGTCAATTTGACGGCCACCGGCTAACGTGCCCGTCCTTCTGATCGCCATCATCCTCGGCATCGTCGAGGGCGTCACCGAATTCATCCCGGTTTCCTCGACGGGGCACCTGATCCTCGCGACCGAGCTGCTCGGCTTCGATGCAGGCCGCTGGGGCGCTTTCAACGTCATCATCCAGCTGGGCGCGATCCTGGCGATCGTCGTGCTTTACTGGCGGACGTTCTGGGCGGTGATCGAGGGACTGCTCAAGCTAAACCCGATGTCATGGCGCTTCGTGCGCAACATCCTGATCGGTTTCCTGCCGTCGGCAATCCTCGGATTCCTCCTGATCAACTATATTGAAGCCCTGCTCGGCAATGCAGTCGTGGTGGCGATTGCATTCATCCTCGGCGGAATCGCGATCCTGGTCATCGAGCGGATGGTGAAGCAGACCGACATCGTCGGAGTCGCCGAAATGCCGCTCAAGACGGTCATCGGGGTCGGTATCATCCAGTGCCTGTCGATGATCCCGGGGGTCAGCCGCTCCGGCGCAACGATCCTCGGAGCCCTGTCGCTCGGAGTAGAGCGGCGCACAGCCGCCGAGTTCAGTTTCTTCCTTGCCATCCCGACGATGCTGGGAGCGACCACACTGGAAATCGCGAGGCACCATGATTCCCTGATTGCCGGGGCGAGCGGAGTCGGCTTTGGCACGGTCGCGGTCGGGTTCGTCGTCAGCTTCGCCGTCGCAATCGTCGTGGTAAAGGCATTCGTCCACTACATTTCGCGCCACGGCTTCGCGCCGTTCGCCTGGTACCGCATTGTCGCCGGCGCCGTTGCTCTGGTCTGGCTTCTGATGCGCTGATTGACGCTTCGGTTACCCCTTCTGATTTAGGGCGGTTCGACGGGGGACTATATGCGCTATTGGATTCCAGTTTGCCTCGCCGCTTCGGCAATCATCGCGCAGCCGGTCGCCGCCGCGCCGGGCAAGGATGCCGCCCAGCCCGAAAAGTCGGTAGCCAAGCCGACTCCGGTCGATCCCGAGCGCCTGGCACTCGCGCGTGAGATCGCGCGGGCTTTTTGGCCCGACGGCACGATCAAGCAGATGATGACCTCCATGTCGGGCGTGCAGTCCGGCATGATGAGCGAGATGATGAACAAGACGCCCAAGGAATTTGGGGTTTCCGAGGGCGAGGATAACGGAAAGACTCTTGGCGAGCTGGCTCGCGAAAAGGATCCCTATTTCGAGGAGCGGCTGAAGATCACCAACCGAGTGATGGGCGAGGAGGTTGGAAAGGTCATGGAGGCGGCCGAACCGGAGATTCGTGAAGGCATGGCGCAGCTCTATGCGCGCCGCTTCACGAAGGCCGAGCTCGGCGACGTTCTTGCCTTCTTCAGGACGCCGTCCGGCAAGGCTTACGCGTCGCAGCTCATGCCGATGATGAGCGATCCAGAGTTCCAGAAGTCGATGACCGGCATGGCGACGAAAATGATGCAGACAATGCCCGCGATCATCGAGAAAGTGAAAAAGGCGACCGAACATTTGCCGCCGCCACCGAAGGACGGGGAAAAGCCGAAAGAGGCGGCAGTGCCCACGGCGTGAGCCGTGCGTTCATCTGCGAGCAAGCTTCGGATGCCACATCGCGAGCGACGGGAGTTCTGGCCCATGCGCGTCTCATTCGCACTCATTCCGCTGCTGATCTCGGCGGCTCCGGCTCTCGCGCAGGCGCCGGCTAGTTCCAATCCGGCTCCGACGGTCCAACTCCCGACGGAACTGACTGACCCAGCGACCACCGAAAAGCTCGCCAACGCGATGCAGGCGCTGTCGAAGGCATTTCTCGATCTTCCGGTCGGAGAGGTGCAGGCGGCGATCGAGGGCCGCAAACCGACGGCTGCTGAAAAGAAGCTCACCCTGCGCGACCTCGAGCGGCGCAGCGACCCGAATTTCGAGCGGGACTTCAAGCGACAGATGGCTGAGGCCAAGCCGAGGATCGAGCGGAGCATGAAGGCGCTTGCCGATGCGCTGCCTTCGATGATGCAGGGGCTTCAGCAGGCCCAGCAATCGCTTGAGCGCGCTGCTGCGAACATGCCCGACCCGACCTATCCGAAGCGCTAGACGCCCGCTCGCCACTCGCTAAAGCTGCCGCTCCATGTGGCAGCTCTTCCAGTTCCCGCTCTGCCCCTTTTCCCGCAAGGTCCGGCTGGTGCTCGCCGAGAAGGGCATCGGCCACGAGCTCGTGCGCGAGAATCCCTGGGAGAAGCGAGACGAGTTCATTGACCTCAACCCCGCGGGCGAAACCCCGGTGATGGTCGAGCCCGACCAGGGCGTCACCCTGATCGGGTCGCAACCGATCGTCGAATATTTCGACGAGACAGTGGACCGCATGCCGATGATCCACGGCAACGCCGCCTTGCGTGCCGAGATCCGGCGGATGACCGAATGGTTCGACATCAAGCTTTATCGTGAAGCGGTCGAGCCCTTGATGAACGAACGGATGCGCAAGCGCCTGGTCAGCCGCGAAAGCCCTGACACGCGCATCCTGCGTGAGGCGATGCGCATCGCCAGCGAGCATCTCGACTATCTCGATTATCTTCTCGACCATCGCCGCTGGCTCGCCGGGCCGGGTCTGAGCCTCGCCGACTTCACCGCGGCTGGCCATTTAAGCGTGATCGACTATCTCGGAGCGCTCGATTGGCGCGGCCATAAGCAGACGAAGGACTGGTACGCCGTCATGAAGTCGCGGCCATGCTTCCGGCCCCTCCTGGGGGAGCGAATGGAAGTGATCGTCCCGCCTGGGCATTACGACAAGGTGGATTTCTAGGCGGCTCAGGCCGCCATCAGCGCTCCGCGCAGCACCCGGTCTTCCAGCGTCTGACCCGCGCCAAGCGCTACGCAGCTCATGGCATTGTCAGCGACACCGACGAGTAAGCCGGTCGAATCCTGGAGCACTGTGTCCAAGTCTCTCAAAAGCGAGCCGCCGCCGGTCATGGTAATACCCTGGTCGATTACGTCAGCGGCGATTTCCGGCTGCGTGTGCTCGAGCGCGGTGCGGACCACCTCGACGATTTGGCTCACCGGTTCGGCCAGGGCGTCGGCCACCTGCGCCTGGCTAAGCTGGATTTCGCTCGGGACGCCTCGACCGACGTCGCGCCCGCGCACATAAGTGGTGGTGCCCGCGCCATCGCGCGGCCGCAGTGCCGAACCGATCTCCAACTTCACGCGCTCAGCCGTGCCTTCGCCGATTAGCAGATTGAAGTTCCTGCGCACGTAAGAGGCGATCGCGTCATCCATCCGGTCGCCCCCCACTCGGGCGGAACGGGAGAATGCGAGGCCCTGCAGCGAGATCACACCAACCTCGGTAGTGCCGCCGCCGATATCGACGACCATCGACCCGATCGGCTCGGCGACGGGCAATCCGGCCCCGATGGCGGCCGCCATCGGCTCTTCGATCAGCGACACTCGATCGGCTCCGGCATTGTTGACTGCGTCGCGAATGGCCCGCCGTTCGACGGATGTCGCGCCCGACGGGATGCAAATCACGACCTCGGGCCCGCGCGAGAATCGGCTTGGGCCGCCATGGGCCTTGCCGATGAAATGCTTGATCATCTCCTCCGCGACTTCGAGGTCGGCGATCACGCCGTTCCGAAGCGGCCGAATCGTGCGGATATTGTCGGGCGTCTTGCCCAGCATGAGCTTCGCGTCGTCGCCGACGGCCCGAACCTTGCGGACGCCGTTCACCATTTCCATCGCAACGACGGACGGCTCGCTGGCGATGATTCCGTCGCCCCGGACGTAAACGACCGTATTGGCCGTACCGAGATCGATCGCGATGTCTCGCGACGAGAAATTGAAAGGAGAACGCATGCTGGCCCCCCGGCCTGATGTTCGGGAAACGAATCCCGTTCAAAGGCTTAGGCCTGATTGGCGCGGGGGTCATATGGTTAATGACCGTTAAAAGCCGAACGTTCCTTTATTGCGATGAAGTCGACTCTCGGTCGGTCACCAGCAGCGCGTACGGTTGATCCACTCGCGGGCGCGAACCGGAACCGGCTGCAGGGCCGGGGGCCTGATCAGCTTGCGGATCGCGTTCAACAGGGCGTTCATCCACGCATCTCCTTCGAGAAGTCGATCCTGGTCAGATGACAGCTGCAGGCTTTCGCCCCGATTTACGATTGATGAGATTTCGGACAGGTGCGCCGAGATGATCTCGTGGATCGCTCAGTCGACCTGGTCGCCGCTCCTCACCGCCGCCACGAGATAATTCAGCCGCATGTCGTCGCTAAGGTGCAGCCCCCGGCTCGGCGACCAGGCGATGCCCTCGAAATCGAGGCATTTGAGGCCGGCGTCGGCGAGCAGCACCTTCATCCGCTCCGGCGCGATGAACTTGTCGAAATCGTGGGTGCCTTTCGGAATTTTCCCGAACCCCTCGCCGACGACGATCACGATCAGGCGCGACCAGCTGGTCGCGTTCGGGGTCGAAAGGAAGAGCAGCCCGTCCGGCGCGAGGCGCTTCGCGAGGGCGGTCATGAATGCCGCCGGATCGGCGACATGCTCGATCACCTCCATGCAGGTGATGAGATCGAACTGGCCCTCGATCTTCTCGACCGCGGTCGCGCGATAATCGACCTCGAGTCCCATCGCCTTGGCATGATCGCGCGCCACCTCGATGAGCTCGGGTGAAGCGTCGATCGCGGTGACCTTAGCTCCCAGCCGTACGAGCGGCTCTGCCAGAAGCCCGGCCCCGCAGCCGACGTCGAGCGCGGCCTTGCCCTCGAGGGGCATCCGGCTGCACTCGTCGCACTGCCAATGCTGGTCGATCATGTCGCGTATGTACTTGAGCCGCACCGGGTTGAGCTTGTGCAGCATCGCCTCGGAGCCGTTCGGGTCCCACCAGTCGTCCGCATGGCTGGCGAACTGTTCGACCTCCTCGGGGACGATGCTTGTTTCCGCCATGACCCACCCCTAACAGGACGCCGCTTTCAACCCAAGGACGCGCTCACCCCAATGCCCCGCATCGTCATGAAATTCGGCGGAACGTCGATGGCGGGCATCGAGCGCATCCGGAACGTCGCCCAACGCGTGCGGAGGGAAGCGGACGCCGGCAACGAGGTGCTGGTCGTCGTCTCGGCCATGGCAGGCGAAACCGACCGGCTGGTGCAGCTCTGCCGCGAAGCCGCGCCGCTGCACGACCCCAAGGAATATGACGTGGTCGTCGCGTCCGGCGAGCAGGTGACGGCCGGACTTCTCGCCATGACTCTCCAGGCAATGGGGCTCAATGCGCGCAGCTTCATGGGCTGGCAGTTGGTGAGGGCCTCGGGGGTGCACGGCAATGCCCGCGTGGAGGCGGTGGAATCCGCGATGCTCGATGACGCATTGAGCGGCGGGACTGTCGCGGTGATCCCCGGCTTCCAGGGCGTGTCGACCGACGGGCGGCTCGCGACTCTCGGACGCGGCGGGTCCGATACCTCGGCCGTCGCCATCGCGGCGGGCGTGAAGGCTGACCGCTGCGACATCTACACGGACGTCGACGGCGTCTATACGACCGACCCGCGGATCGTGCCCAAGGCGCGCAAGCTCTCTCAGGTCACGTTCGAGGAAATGCTCGAGCTTGCCGGGGTCGGTGCTAAAGTGCTGCAGGTGCGCTCCGTCGGCCTCGCCATGCGCGCTAATTTGCCGCTTCGCGTACTCTCGGCGTTCGAGGACCGACCCGGAACGGACATCGTCGCCGAACTTGTGAGGGACGACATGGAAAGAAACGAGATCGCCGGAATCGCCGCCGACCGCAACGAAGCGCGGATCACGCTTATCGGAGTGCCCGACCAGCCCGGCACGGTTGCCGCCGTCATCAGTCCGATTGCCGAAGCAGGAATCCAGGTCGACATGATCGTCCACGCGGCGACTCCAAACACGGGCTCGTCCGACCTCACATTCACCGTACCGCGCGCGAGCCTGGCCCAGGCGATGGCGGTGATCGAGCAGCGCAAGGGCGAGATCGGTTACGACGGCCTCATCCACGACGATGGGGTCGCAAAGGTCAGCATCGTCGGTGTCGGAATCCGCTCCAATCCGCAGCTTGCGGCGAAGATGTTCGACGTGCTCGCCGAGCGGAAGATCAACCTGCTCGCCGTCTCGTCGTCAGAGATCAAGGTCAGCGCCCTGATCGCGGAATCCGAGCTCGAGCTTGCGGTGCGCGTGCTGCACACTGCGTTCGGTCTGGATGCGGAGGTCGCAGCCTAACGGCGCGGGCCTGCCAGCCGGAATAGCCGCTGCGCGTTCTCGACGCGGATCTTGGATTTCCCGCTTTCGTCCAGGGCCAAGCGGTCGAGCGCGCTCACATTCTGCTCGAGCGAATATTGCGGATAATCCGAACCCAACAGCACGTGATCGATCCCGACATTGCGGATCGTCCAGACGAACTCGTCCTCGATCGGGGAGTCGGCGACGATCACGACGATCGCCGAAATGTCGAAATAGATGTTGTCGGCGAACAGGCCTTTGGCCGTTCGCGCAGCTTTGAGGATGTTCCAGAAGCGGAAGTTCAGTCCGCCCAGATGCGCGAATATGAACGTCGTCTTTGGGGCGCTCAGCGCCAGGTTGAAAAGCTTCTCGCAGTCGCCGGGAATAATGCTCGCGTTATCGAAGAGGACGATGACGCCCAGCTCACCGGCCCTCCGAACCAGGGTGAGGACGCGCGGATCGGCGGGATCGAATTTCTGCGTGTGCGGGTGGAGCTTGAGAATCTTGATGCCGCGGCCCGCGACACGCTCCAGCTCGGCGACGGCGGCCGGGCCGTCATAGGGGTGGACGGTGGCGATTGGCACCATCTCGGGGTGCCTGGCGGCGAGCGCAATGATGCCGTCATTGCCGGCCCGTATGCGTTCGGGATGGCCCGCGAGTGCCTGGTTCGGTCCGCCGAACCACATGGCGCCAAAGCCGGCAACTTCCTGTCGATCCGCCTTCAGCTGGGACTCATAGGCGCGCAGCGACGTTTCGCCCTCCCAGAGATGGACATGCGAATCGAAGACGGGTGTTTGAGCGGCTACGGCGTGCGCAGTCAGCGCGAGCGCAGCGGCCAGGACATAACGTAAGAGCATCATGCCTCCGGTCGTGACCGGCGCGGGGGTTGCCCCAAATTACGGATGGACGCTAGGCCCGCCGCCCATGGGCTGGATCAAAGTGATTCTGAAGGCAGAGCGGTGAGCGGCGAGGGCCTGATCGCCGAACCGCGCGCGGTGCACACCTCGATCGGTCATGCGCGGCTGAAGGAGCTGATGCATCGCGGAACCGAGTTACTCGGCTGCGACGTCGCGATCATGGGCGGCGCGATGAGCTGGGTCTCCGAGCGCAACCTCGTCTCGGCCATCTCGAACGCCGGCGGCTTCGGAGTGATCGCCTGCGGGGCGATGGGCCCCGAGCTGCTCGATACCGAGATCGCCGAGACCAAGACGCGAACCGACCGGCCGTTCGGAGTCAACCTCATCACCATGCACCCGCAGCTTCCGGAGCTGATCGACGTCTGCGCGAAGCATGAGGTCGGCCATGTGGTGCTCGCCGGCGGGCTTCCACCCGCGGGCGCGATCGACCGGATCAAGTTGAGCGGCGCCAAGCTCATGGCCTTCGCGCCCGCGCTCGCGCTCGCGAAGAAGCTGATGCGCTCGAATGTCGATGCGCTGGTGATCGAGGGCATGGAGGCGGGCGGCCATATCGGGCCAGTCTCGACGTCGGTGCTCGCGCAGGAAATCCTGCCCAATGTCTCCAAGGATATTCCGGTGTTCGTCGCCGGCGGGATCGGCCGCGGCGAGGCGATCGCCGCTTATCTCGAAATGGGAGCGGTCGGAGTCCAGATCGGCACGCGTTTCGTCTGCGCGCACGAGAGCATCGCTCATCCCAACTTCAAGAAGGCCTTTATCCGGGCCTCCGCCCGCGATGCGATCCCGTCGGTGCAAATCGATCCGCGTTTGCCGGTGATTCCCGTGCGCGCGCTCAAGAACCGCGAAATGGAGAAGTTCGCCGCCAAGCAGCGCGAAGTCGCCGAGCTGCTCGACAGCGCTGAGATCGAAATGGCCGAGGCACAGCTCCAGATTGAGCATTATTGGGCCGGCGCGCTCCGCCGAGCGGTGATCGACGGCGACGTCGAAACCGGATCCGTGATGGCCGGCCAGTCGGTCGGCATGGTCACGCGCGAAGAGCCAGTCGCGGCGATCATCCAGGAGCTGGTCGACGAGGCGGCTGCGGCGCTGGAGAGCCGGGGCTAGCTCGCGGGGCCGATATATGCAGTCAGGCGATCCTTGGTTTGCCGGGTGACTTGCAGGCCGAGCTTTGTCCGTCTGAAGAGTACGTCCTCGGCCGAGCGCGCCCACTCCTGCGAGACGAGGTAATCGACCTCTCGCGCGTACAGCCCGCCGCCCAAATGCTCGCCCAGATCGGAGATCGAGCGAACGCCATCCAGCAGCCGCTCCGTTCTCGTGCCGTAGGTCCGAGCGAGGCGCGCGATCAGCTCTGATGGCAACGCAGCAAACCGTTCCGCGAGACTGCGCGCGTAGCTTTCGAGATCGAGGTTAGGAAAATCGCCTCCTGGAAGCACGGCCTCCTCCGTCCAGGCGCCAAACTCGGTGGAGACGAAAGGCGCGAGACCTTCCAGCGCCTTTTCGGCAAGGCGGCGGTACGTCGTGATCTTGCCGCCGAACACGCTCAACAACGGCGCGTCGCCAGCCGATGCGTCCACCTCGATCCCATAATCGCGCGTCACTTGCGAGGGGTCCGTCTCACCATCGTCATACAGCGCGCGGATTCCCGAGTAGCGCCAGACGATGTCGTCTCGGGATACAGCTGCCGTGAAATATCGGGCGATGGTCGCCATCAGATAGTCGATCTCGGCCTCGCTAACGCTTGGCTCAGCGGGCGCCCCGGTCCAATCGACGTCCGTGGTTCCCACAAGCGTGAACTGCTGCTCGAACGGGATCGCGAACACCACCCGCCGGTCCGGATTCTGCAGAAGGAAGGCGTGCTCGCCAGGATAGAGGCGTGGCGCGATTATGTGGCTGCCCTTGACCAGCCTGATGTCGCGACGGCGGTGCACCCCCGAAAGTCTGTCGAACAGATCAGCGACCCACGGCCCCGCGGCGTTCACCAGGGCGCGAGCGCTGACAGTCCGCTCGCCCGCCGCGCTCCGAAGCGTCGCCATCCATAGCCCCCGCTCACGACGCGCTCGGATCAGCTCGGTCCGAGTGAGGACCGTCGCACCCCGCTCGGCCGCGTCGATCGCGTTGAGGACAACCAGGCGGCTGTCGTCCACGCGGCAGTCCCAATAGCTGAATGCCTGTGGCGCGCCGGGTTTAAGCCCGTCGCCCACCGGATCGCGATCGAGCTGGATTGAGCGGCTGCCCGGCAAGAGCTTTCGCCCGCCGAGATGGTCGTAAAGGAACAGCCCGGCGCGAACCATCCAGGCGGGCCGTGGCGAGGGGGCGAGCGGAAGGATGAATTGCAGCGGCCGGATGATGTGCGGCGCCGCGCGCAGAAGCCGCTCCCTCTCGGCAAGCGATTCCCGGACGAGCTTGAACTCGTACCGTTCGAGATAGCGAAGGCCGCCGTGGATGAGCTTGCTGCTCGCCGACGACGTATGCCCGGCAAGATCGTCCTTCTCGACCAGCAGCACCGAAAGGCCGCGCCCAGCCGCGTCGCGTGCGATTCCGACGCCGTTAATGCCGCCGCCAACAATCAGCAGGTCGACTTCCAACTCGCTCAAGGGGCGGCCGCTTCGATCAGGGGACTTCGACCCGCGTGTTGGTGATGCGCGCGCCGCGCCGATTGGCCTGCCGCGTCAGATACGAGCGGACCTTGATGTCCATCGGCACCACCAGCCACGCCAACCAGACCATCGCTGCTACATAGCCGATTCCAACCACCGGGCGGGGCAGCAGAATGCTGTCGATGACGATATCCAGCGGGTCGAGCAGCGGCCGGTGGATAGCGTAGAGTGGGAAGGAGATCGCGCCCAGGAACCGGAACAGGCGAAGGTCGTCGCCCGTGACGCGCGATCCCGCGGCGACGAGCAAGGGGCTCACGACGGCAATGAACAGCAGGTCGGTCGGCAAATGCCGCGGCATCAGAAGCAGCACGCCGAGCAGGATTAGCAGGGGTGCGCCGCCAACGCGCCCCAGCCGTTCGGGAATGCGCTCGCGGTGTCGGCACAGAAGAATGCCGATGCCGAACGAGTAGAAGGCCCGCGCTGCCCCGCCAGGCACGCTATCCCAGTTGGTGCCGACGTCCGCGTTGTGCATCACGAACGCATAATAGAGGATCACCAGACCGCCCGCCGACGCAGTTCCGAGAAGCGCGGGCGTGGTTAGGCGCTTGTGGAACAGGCCGTAAGCCGCGTTCACGACCACTTCCCAGAACAGCGACCAGGACGGGTTGTTCAGTGGGAAGAGCCTGCGCGTCATCCCCTGGAACGGCGAGGGCAGCCACAGCATGCCAAGGAAAAACGCTGCGGCAATCTCCCATGCGGCGAGCGTCGGACGTCCGAGCCACAGGCACAGCAGTGCGGCCAGAACACCCACCAGCTGTCCGAAGAAGTACAGAGGATACAGCCTGATCGCCCGCTTTTCCGCGAATTGGCGAAACGACATGCCGCTCGCGAGTCGGTCGTCATAGGCGTAGGGGACGACGAATCCGCTCAGCACGAAGAAGAAATCGACCGCCAGCGGGGCGCTGGACTTGTAGCCCAGATAGTCGTCCACGTGATAGATCGCGACTGCGATTGCGGCGACGCCACGCATGGCGTCGAGCGTCACGAAACGGGTGGGCTCGTGCATACGGCTTGTCCCTGTTGACGGGACAGGCTCCAGCAAGTTTGCCGCATTGGCAAGGGCGCGTCGAGACCGCCTCTCCATCGGTCGCAGCTTCTTCCGGGTGACACGCCGCCGCTCCATCTGATAGCGCTCGGGCATGCCGCTGACCGCTGCCGCCTCCGCTCGCGAGATCCTGACGGGTCTCCACGAGGTGATGGCCAAGCGCGGGTCGGTCCAGGCCAAGCTCGACCGCGTCGTCGACCTCATCGCCGAAGCGATGAGCAGCGACGTGTGCTCGATCTATCTGCTTCGCGACAATGTTCTCGAACTCTTCGCGACGCACGGCCTTCGCAAGGAAGCGGTGCACGTGACGAGGCTGCGGATGGGCGAGGGCCTCGTCGGCACGATCGCGGGAGAGGGTCGGATCCTCAACCTCGCCGAAGCGGCCGAGCATCCGGCCTTCGCTTATCGTCCCGAGACGGGCGAGGAACGCTTCCACAGCTTCGCCGGTGTTCCGATCGTCCGGCTTGAAAGTCCGATCGGGGTGCTGGCAGTCCAGCATGCCGAGCCGCGGCGTTATGAGGACGTCGAGATCGAGGCGTTGCAGACCGTCGCGATGGTCCTGTCCGAGATGATCGCTGCAGCTCGGCTGGTGGACGGCGCGCGGCGCGGGCGCCTGCGCAGCGCCGGTCCGCTCAGGCTTTCCGGTCTCAAGCTCGTCACTGGCATGGCCAAGGGCCAGGCGGTCTTCCACGAGCCCCAGGTCGTGGTCGAACACACGGTTGCGGAGGACATCGAGGCTGAACGCGAGCGTGTGTACGCCGCCTTCCGCAAAATGCGGGAGCAGATCGACAATATGGCTCGCGAGGCGGAGTTCGGGACCGTCGGCGAGCATCAGGAGATTCTCGAGACCTATCGGATGTTCGCCTATGACGAGGGCTGGTCCAGACGTATCAACGAGGCGATCGACAGTGGTCTCACCGCCGAGGCTGCGATCGAGCGGGTCCAGCAGCGTACCCGGGCCCGAATGCAGGAGATCGACGATCCCCTGCTCCAGGAACGGATGCACGACCTCGAGGATTTGTCGAACCGTCTGCTCCGCATCGTTTCGGGCCGCATCGGCACTGCCGCGCAGACCGGTCTGGCGCATGATGCGGTGTTGATCGCACGCAACCTCGGCCCAGCCGAAATCCTCGAATACGACCGCCGGCGCCTCAAGGCCGTGTTGCTCGAGGAGGGTTCGCTCACCTCGCACATGACGATCGTTGCGCGCGCCATCGGAGTGCCGGTGATCGGTCGCCTGCACGACATCCGGCACAGCGTCGAGGAAGGCGAGCCGATCCTCGTCGACGGCGACAACGGCAGCATCATCATCCGCCCTAACAGGCCGCTGCTTTCGGGCTTCGATCATCGCATGGCGCTCAGCAAGAAGCGCCGGGCCGAATTCGCTGCCGCGCGCACCCTCGCGGCCCAAACGCTGGACGGTGTGGATGTCAGCGTCATGGTCAATGCCGGCCTGGCCGAGGATGCAGCGGCGCTGGGTATGACTGGCGCCGACGGCATCGGCTTGTTCCGCACCGAATTCCAGTTCCTCGTCTCGGCGACCCTTCCTGGGCGGGACCGGCAGTTGAAGCTCTACACCAAGGTGCTCGAAGCTGCTGGCAAGCGGCCAGTGGTCTTCCGCACCGTCGACATCGGCGGCGACAAGGCGCTGCCCTATCTTTCCGACGACGCGCAGGAACAGGCGGAGAATCCGGCAATGGGCTGGCGCGCGCTCCGGCTGTCGCTCGATCGTTCGACCCTGATGCGGGCGCAGGCGCGAGCTTTGATTGAAGCCTCGGGCGGGAAGGTCCTTCGGATCATGTTCCCGATGATTTCCGAGCCCTGGGAATATGAGGAAGCGCGGTCATTGTTCGAAGAGCAGGTCGAATGGGCTCGAAAGGCCCACCGCCGGCTGCCCTCGCGAATCGAGTTCGGCGCGATGGTTGAAGTACCCAGTCTGGCCGAGATGCTCGATGAGCTGTTGCCCCGGGTGGATTTCATCTCGATCGGCACCAACGACCTTACGCAATTCCTGTTTGCGGCCGATCGGTCTGACCCGCGCCTCGCGCAGCGTTACGACTGGCTGAGCCCGGCGATCCTGCGCTTCCTCAAGCGGATTCTGGACGCCGCGCGCGCCGCGAACGTGCCGGCGCGTATCTGCGGGGAAATGGCGGGCAGGCCACTGGAGGCTATGGCGCTGATCGGCATTGGTGCGGACAGTTTCTCGATCACGCCCGCAGGCGTCGGCCCGGTCAAGGCGATGGTTCGCTCGCTCGATGCGTCGGCCATCCGGACGCGGCTTGATCAGCTGCTGGCCCGCCCGCCCAAGGATGTTCGCAAGGCGCTCACCGACTGGGCGCGCCGGCATGGTGTCACAATCGGTTGACACTCGGCGCACAGCCCTCAAACAGTGAATTTTCATGACGAAACCGGAAGGGCGCGGCGATGGACGAAGAGCTGGTCGAGACCGACGTCCCCACGGCTGGGGAGCGTCTGCGCGCCGCTCGCGAGGAAAAGGGTATGAGCCTCGAGGACGTCGCTGCCCAGACGCGCATTCCGCGCCGTCATCTCGAGAGCATTGAAACCGCCGATTGGGACAAGCTTCCGGCGCAGACCTACACGATCGGTTTCGCCAAAAGCTACGCTTCCGCCATCGGCCTCGACCGCACCGACATTGGTGAGCAGCTGAAGGCGGAAATGGGCGGTCAGCGACAGGTCGCCGCGGCTGCGGAAGTGTTCGAGCCCGTCGATCCAGCGCGAACCATGCCCAAGGGGCTTGTGTTCGGGGCGATCGCCGCGGTCATCCTGCTGATTGTGGTCATGACTTGGCTCAATGAACGCTCGCTCGAACAGTCGGATGAAACGGCGGCCACCAACGCCCCTGCAGCTGTGGCGACTGCCCCGACCCAAGCGCCAGCCCCTACTCCTCCCCCCGCAGCGCCGGCGCAGGGTCCGGTCGTGCTAAATGCGACCGAGCAGGTCTGGCTCCAGGTCACCGAGAGAGGTGGCGCGACGCTCTTTTCTGGAGTGCTTGAGCCTGGGCAGACGTTTGCCGTCCCGCCGTCCGCGACCGCGCCGTTGCTCAAGACCGGTAAGCCCGAGGCGTTGCGCGTGA
Source organism: Pseudomonadota bacterium (assembly GCA_046731955.1). Lineage (GTDB taxonomy): Bacteria > Pseudomonadota > Alphaproteobacteria > Sphingomonadales > Sphingomonadaceae > Sphingomicrobium. The sequence goes on from JBKPMC010000011.1 coordinate 68,979, forward strand.
CTGTCGGCAATTCCGTTGCACCGCCGGTCGGACCGGCGGCGACTACCGTGCGCGATGTCAGCCTTCTACCGGCAGACCTAATGAAGGGCGGTCAGGCCGCTGCCCCTGCGCCGCAATCGGCTGAGGCTGGGATTGCACCCACGTCGGCGCCGCGCGCAGCGCGGCCGCGCAGTCCAAGGGCGACAACTCCAGCGCCGCCGCCTGCCGCGGCCGAGACGCCGGCTGAGCCGACCACTAACACCGGCGAATAGGATTCATTGCCGCGAAAGCCGCGGCGGAGCAAAGGCGAGTCAAACCAGCGTGGGGATCATTTAAAGTGAGATCATTGCGCCTCATCGGCCTTCTCGCCGCGTTCACGAGCGCGGCATTGGTTCCTGCGCCTGCCCTGGCCCAGCGGGCTCCTGCGACCCCCGAACAACGGATCGATCGTCTCGAGCGGCAGGTGCAGCAGATGCAGCGGCAGGTGTTCCCGCGCGGCCGGCCTGCGGACACAGCGGGCCTCTCCAATGAGCCCGCCGCGACCCAATCGTCGGTCGTAAGCCTCGACCAGCGGCTCGATGCGCTCGAGCGCCAGATGGCCGACATTCTTCGCCTGTCGGAAGAGAATGGTCATCGGCTGCAGTCGCTTGAAGCAGACCTCGCGAAAGCGCGAACGGACCAGGAGCAACGCCTTTCCGCGCTCGAGCAGCGCGTCAGCGACGCTGCGGTCGCAGCTCCCGCGGTGACGCCACCGGTCGAGAGCGGCACGCCGGCGACCAGACCAGCCACGATCAGGCCCGCGGTTCCGAAGGCGACCGGCGGGCCCGCAACGGCTGCCACAACCGCAGCGACGGCCACGCCGAGTATTCCGGGCGGCGACCCGGGAGAGGACGCCTACGTCCAAGGCTTCCGGCTATGGGAGGATGGCAATTATGACGCGGCGGTTACGTCGCTTCGTGCCTTTACCTCGGCTTATCCCAGGCACCGGCGGGTCAGCTATGCGAACAATCTCATCGGACGCGCGCTGCTCGACCAGGGCCAGCCGCGAGCCGCGGCGGAAGCCTTGCTCGCTAACTATCGCAGCAATCCCAAGGGCGACCGAGCCGCAGACAGCCTTTATTACCTGGGCGATGCATTAATGAAACTCGGGCAGCCAGGTCAGGCGTGCAAGGCCTATGCCGAGCTCGAGGCGGTATACCCGAAGGCTCGCGCAGACCTGAAAAAGCAGGTGCAAGACGCCAAGGTCAAAGCCCGGTGTTCCTAGGATGATCACATTGTTGCCCGAGGAGACTCTGGCGACGAGCGCGCCCCCGCGATTCGACGGGGCTTCGCTAGCCCGCTTCCGGCGTGATCTGGATGCGCTCCTTGGGGCCGACGTGCGCTTTGGAATGGGAGTGTCGGGAGGACCGGACAGCCTAGCCTTGCTGCTTCTAGCGGCAGCCGCTCGCCCCGGAATGGTTGAAGCTGCCACTGTCGACCACTCGCTCCGTCCCGAGAGCCGCGCCGAGGCGGAGATGGTCGCGGCGCTTTGCGAGCGCCTCGGCGTGCCGCATGCGATTCTGACGGTCGAATGGCGCCAGAAGCCGCAAACGGGAATTCAGCAGCGCGCCCGCGCCGCCCGTTACCGGCTGCTCGGGCAGTGGGCGCAGGAAAAGGGGCTTCGCGCGCTGCTCACCGCGCACCACCTCGACGACCAGGCTGAGACCTTCTTGATGCGCATTGCGCGCGGTGCAGGAGTGAAAGGACTTGCCGGCATGCGCCGCGTTGCGCAGGTGCCGGGCGGTACTATGGCGCTCGTCCGCCCGTTGCTCGGCTGGCGCCATGCGGAGCTGGAGCAAGTCTGCGCTACTGCCGGGGTGGACCCCGCATCGGACCCGAGCAATGAGGACGAGCAATTCGAGCGGGTGCGGGTTCGCAATGCGCTCAATCAGGCCGACTGGCTAAACGCCGAGGCTCTTGCGCTCAGCGCCGCCAATCTCGCCGACGCCGACGCGGCGCTCCACTGGGCCACGACCCGCGCCTGGGAGCAGGCCGTGACGGATCGGGAGGCCTCAATCTCCTTCCGCCCGGAGGGCATTCCGCGCGAAATCCGTCGACGCATCGCGCGCCGGGCCGTGCTCAAGCTGGCAAAGGAAGGGCAGGGCGCGGACCTGCGAGGTCGCGAGCTCGACAGGCTGCTTCAAGTCCTTGCGAACGGCGGCAAGGCCACGCTTCGAGGCGTCCTTTGCACCGGGGGCGCGGACTGGCGTTTTGTTCCGGCACCGAACCGGACTCGACCTGTGGATAACTTGCGTTAAATTCCCGCTTAACGACTCGGCGAGTCGACGCTTCTAACGGGAGGGGCGAAGTGGAATCCGACGTGCGCTTTTACCGCCGCAGGGCGAGCGAGGAGCTGGCCGCCGCCGGCAGAGCTGTAACCGAGGCCGCCCGGGAGCGGCGGATGATGCTGGCGGGGATTTTCCTCGATCGATTGAAGTCGGTCGAGGCGGCTTACCTTGAAGCCGAGCGAAGCCTGGCAGCTCCGGATGCGGCATTCGGCAGCTCCGTATTCAAATGGGCGAAGCACAGGTCTGCAACAGGAGCCTGAGGCACTAGGCGCGGCGAGTGCCACTTCGCGGCACCAAGGCTTCGGCAAGCGATCGGCGAGTTGGGCACTGGCCCACAGGCCTAGTTTTCCTTCCAAAGTCTGGGGGCGGAGCCTTGCGCTCGAGCACCTCCCATTGCTCACGGCTGCTAACCGAGGATAAGCCGAAACTGGATTGTCCTTAAAAATAGGAGCATGTCTCGATACTTAGACGGCAATGGACCCTGAGTCGCGGGGAGTGCCAATGGTCAGTTCGGTAAAGTCTCGGCCCGATCATTACGAGACGCTAGGGCTCACTCCGAAAGCGAGTGATCACGACATTGAAGACGCCTACGCCGACTTCGTCGCGCGGATCCGCAAATCTCCAAGGATGCACCCTCGGCAAGTCGTCGAACTTTCGCGCGGAGTTCTGGCGGCGTACAAAACGCTGCGAGACCCAATCAAGCGACGAGAGTATGATACATCGCTTGGTCTTGCGCCCAAGCCGAAGCGGCAGCGGAAGACGGCGCCATTCATCACCGCGACGCCTGAAGCACCAGCGCAACGTGGCGCAGACGCGCACATCCGCGAAGGTTCAGCCGCCCCCGCGAAGCCACGTGCCGACGAAACCGCGCCGGCTCCTGCGCCGCAGCCGGAGACGCACCGCCAGGAAGGACGGGCAGAGCGGGTAGGGCCGTTCATCGCCGCAACCCTGCGGGGATATGAGCCGCACGCGGAGCCGGAGCAGCGGACGGAAGCACCGGCGGAGCCCAGCCCCGATCCCTTGATCGCTCGGGATGACGAATTCGACACCGCTGAGAATGTCGACTTGGAGTCCGACGCCGACGAACGTGGGAGCGAGCGAAAGTGGGTCATGGTCGGACTGGGCGGCTTTGTCCTGACGGTTGCGCTCCTTGCCCTGCTGATTTGGCCGTGGGGCGGAAATCGCACCCCGAGCTTGCCGCCCGCGCGGACTGCGGCGACTGGCGAGCCAGCCGCCACTCGCTCCCAAGCTTCGCCGGAGCAACCTTTACAGGCCGACGAAGGAGCGCCCCAGCTCGCAGATGAGACCGGTCCGGCCCCAACGGATCAGGCATCAGCGATGAATAATGCCCCGCCCGTCGCTTCACCGAGGGACGAGGCCGTCGAAACCAAGCGGGCCGCACGGCCTGAATCCAGCGCTGTCGCGAGCTCTGCCGATCCCTTGGCGCCAGAGCCAACTCAGGCGGGCACGAACGCTCCCGATCCGCTGGCCCCGAGGCCGCCGGCTGAGGGCGCGCAATCCCCGCCTACGCCTATCGCGCAGCCCGTCGTGCGCGGAGCTGTGGCCACTCCACCCGCGCAGCCCGGCAATCGTTCGAGACCAGCCAAGTGGATCAGCGGTGGCCTAGCGAATGCCGACAATGCTGGCGGTTGGTTTGAGGGCACTGTCACCGTGCAGTTTACCGTGAAGCCCAACGGCCAGGTCACTGGTTGCCGCCCAAGGGGCAGCAGCGGCAAGCCCGCTCTTGACGCACGCACATGTGGATTGCTCCAGCAACGGCTGCTGTTCAGTCCCGCGCTGGACTCACAGGGTCGCGCTGTCGCCACTCAGATGACGGGGACTTATACTTGGGGAAGGAATCAGCGTCAGAAGAAGCGGCGGTAAACGAGCCGCCTACCTTGTGACTTTTCGAGGGTTTGAGGGCGGCCCGTTCACTCATCCCTAAGGCCACATTGTTATTAGGGCCGACGCGCCTATTTTAGAGGCGAGCGCGTTTTTGCGCTGAAAGACGAGCGATGAACGACAAAGACAAGAAGCCTGGCAATCCCTGGACCAAGAGCCTGCTCATCTGGGTCGGCGTGCTGTTCGCACTCGTCCTCTTCGTCCAGATGATCGACGGTGGCTCACGCGCCGCGACAGGGCAAGGCATCGCTTATTCCGAATTCGTCCGCCAGGTCGACGAAGGCAATGTCCGCTCGGTCACAATGGCTACCAGCGCCAATCGCGACTCCTCGATCACTGGCAAGCTGCAGGGCGGCGAGGCCTTCCACACCATTGCGCCGGCCGGCGCAGATATCGCTGATCGGATGATCCAGAAGGGCGTCGCGGTCCAGGTGAAGGCCGAGGAGTCCTCGAGCATCTGGCTTTATATGCTCTACAATTCGCTGCCGTTCCTGCTGATCCTCGGAATTAGCTTTTTCGTGATGCGGCAGATGCAGAAGAATGCTGGCTCAGGAGCCATGGGCTTCGGAAAGAGCCGCGCGCGTATGTTGACCGAGAAGCAGGGCCGGGTGACTTTCGCCGACGTCGCCGGAATCGACGAAGCGCGCGAAGAGCTTCAGGAAATCGTCGAGTATCTGAAAGACCCGGGCAAGTTCGCGCGTCTTGGCGGCAAGATCCCCAAGGGCGCCTTGCTGGTTGGCCCTCCGGGCACCGGCAAGACCTTGCTCGCCCGCGCGATTGCGGGTGAGGCGGGCGTTCCCTTCTTCACAATCTCCGGCTCGGACTTCGTCGAGATGTTCGTCGGCGTCGGTGCGAGCCGCGTGCGCGACATGTTCGACCAGGCGAAGAAGAGCGCGCCGTGCATCGTCTTCATCGACGAGATCGACGCTGTCGGCCGCCATCGCGGCGCGGGTCTCGGAAACGGCAATGACGAGCGCGAGCAGACGCTGAACCAACTGCTGGTCGAGATGGACGGCTTCGAAGCGAACGAAGGCATCATCATCATCGCCGCGACCAACCGTCCGGATGTGCTCGACCCGGCGCTTCTGCGTCCGGGCCGCTTTGACCGCCAGGTCGTGGTGCCCCGCCCGGATATCGACGGTCGCGAGCAGATTCTTGGCGTCCACATGAAGAAGGTGCCGCTGGCACCGGACGTCGATCCGCGAGTGATCGCCCGGGGCACTCCGGGCTTCTCAGGCGCCGACCTCGCCAACCTCGTCAACGAGGCGGCTTTGCTCGCTGCCCGCAAGGGCAAGCGGCTGGTCGCGATGCAGGAGTTCGAAGAGGCCAAGGACAAGGTGCTGATGGGTACCGAGCGCAAGTCCATGGTGATGACCGAGGATGAGAAGCGCATGACTGCCTATCACGAGGCGGGTCATGCCGTCGTCGCGCTCCACGAGCCCGCGTCCGATCCGATCCACAAGGCGACAATCATCCCGCGCGGTCGTGCGCTGGGGATGGTCATGCGCCTGCCGGAGCGCGACAATTACAGCTATCACCGCGACAAGATGTACGCGAACCTCGCTGTCGCCATGGGCGGCCGCGTCGCCGAGGAAATGATCTTCGGCTACGACAAGGTCTCGTCCGGCGCTGCTTCGGACATCCAATATGCGACGCAGCTGGCGCGCGACATGGTCACCCGCTGGGGCATGTCGGATGCGCTGGGGCCCCTGCAGTACGCTGAGCCGGAGGAGGAGGTGTTCCTCGGCTATTCGGTTAACCGCCAGCGGCTGATGTCGAATGAAACGGCCCAGGCGATCGACAAGGAGATCCGGACGGTCGTCGAAAACGGCTACGAGCGAGCCAAGCATCTGCTGACCGAAAACAAGGATAAGCTCGAGACCCTCGCTCAGGCGCTGCTCGAATATGAGACGCTCTCGGGCGAGGAGATCAAGAAGGTGCTCGCGGGCGAGCCGATCGACCGCGGCGGCGCCAAGGGGCCGACGATCCCTGCGGCTGGCTCGTCGATCCCGAAGGCGAAGCGGCCGGTTGGCATCGGCGGTCCGGCAACCGCGGGCGCCTAGTCAAACAGTCCCAGGCCGAGCAGCAGGCTGACGAACAGACTGATCGCCATGAAGGCGAAAATCGTAAGCGCGGCCGTTCGCCACAGCGCACCGCGCCGGCTCAGGGCGTAGGTGCCCTTGAGCTGCCGGTACATGTGGAACGGCGGCACGAAAAAGGCGAGATTGGCAATGCTCGCGGCAACAACGCCGATTAGCGTGCTTGCGGTAAAAAGCAGCATCATGAAGCACAGGGAATAAGTGACGAACACTATGTGGTCGTACATTCGGAACTTGCGGCTGAACGGGAACAGCACCCAGACGAACAGCGCCGAGATCGGGATCAGGGCCCAGCTGAACTTATAAGCGTTGGTCTTGATCTTGTAGATCAGGAGCTCGGGATTGTCGGTCGCTTTTTTGAGTGGCGCGCGGAGCCAGGGAAGCACTCCTTCGGGAATGTCGACGGCGGCGCCCTTCCCTTGAGCCTGGAGGCTCGTCAGTGTGGCGAGCTCCGATCGCGCGTCGCTGAGCTCGGCGTCGAACTTGGCCGTCGGCGCGCCAGCCTTGGCCGCCACATCCCGCTTCATCTCGAGCTTGGCGACGTTAGACTTCGCCTCCTTCACTTCATCGGCAACCGCGGCCTTTGCGGCAGCGCTGTTCGGTCCGGCGAGGGCGCCGCCGAGGCTCACTGCGGCGAACGTCACGAACACGCAAAACAGGAACAAGGCGATCGGCGAGACGAATCGTGCCCGCTGGCCGTCGATGTAGCTACGCGTGAGTTCGCCCGGTTTCCACGCGAGCAGCGGCAAGGTTCGCCAGATCTTCCCTTCGAAATGGAGCACGCCGTGCAGCAGGTCGTGGAAGAAGGAGGTGAGGGTACGGTGGATGTGCGCGTGCTGACCGCACGCACTGCAATAAGGCCCGACGAGCTCAGCACCGCAGTTTAGGCAAGCGGTCTCGTGCGTGTGACCGTCGACTGCTTCGCCGGCCTTCGGCTCGACGGCTCGGCCCACTACGCTCCCAGTGATCGCATCGCCTGCGGCTTCTAAATCGCCCATTTGGGCTTGTCCCCTGTTGGGCCGACATTATGCGCGCTTTGCGGCCCAAGCTAGCTGCGACCTGTGGCGGCGTTCGTTCAACCCGCGCTCTAAAAACGAGGGCCGCCGAAGCGGCCCTCTTCAGTTCGGCTGGTTAGTGACGCGTATCCGCGTTGACCGGGATCTTCTTCCTGCTCTCTGCTGCCTCGCGGGTCTTCGGCAGGTGGATGGTCAGAAGGCCGTCATGGAAGTCGGCCTTGCAATGCTCCTCGTCGACCGAAGCGGGCAGCGGGATCTGCCGCTCGAAGCGGCCGTAGAAGCGCTCCGAATAGCCGCGCTCGTCCTTCTCGCCCTTCTTCTCGCCGCGGATCGTCAACATGCCGTTGTCAACGAACAGCTCGACATCCTTGTCGGTCATGCCCGGGACCTCGGCGGTGACGATCACCTCATTGTCGGTGTCCTTGACGTCGATGCTCGGCCAGGTTGCGGTCATTCCGCCCAGCTCGCCGAAGCGGCTGAACGTGGGGGTCCGGAACATATCGTCGAACAGCCGGTCAAATTCGCGGCGGAAGCTCGTTAACGGGCTCCAGTCGCTTTCGCGGAACAGGGTCGGAGCCGTGTGCTGGCGGCTCCAGGGGATGATATCACGCATAGCCATGATTCCCTCCTTTCTGACTACGCATTGAAAACGAACGGGGAACAAGGCCGCTCCGAGAAAGACGGGTCCGATACGGTAAGCGTCGAGTCCCTTACGGCAGTTCGCCGCGCGCCTCATTTTTGCTTCGGTCCGTCCCGCGATAGGCGGGCGCCACTGCCCATGCTAGCTGCGCGCAATGGCGCGCATCGGCCTCCTCGGCGGCTCGTTCAATCCGGCCCATCGGGGGCACCGGCGCATCAGCCTAGCGGCGATGAGCAGGCTCGGCCTCGATGAAATCTGGTGGCTGGTCTCGCCGGGCAACCCGCTGAAGGAAGGCGCTAAGGACATGGCGCCGTTCGAAGCGAGGTTTGCGGCCGCGAAAACGATGGCCCGCCGCTCGCGCATCCGAGTCAGCGATTTCGAGCGCCTCCAAGGCAGCCGCTACACCATTGACACAGTTCGTCGCCTCAAGCGCCGCTACCCTCGCGACCAGTTCATCTGGTTGCTCGGAAGCGACACTCTGCCAAATTTTCACGAGTGGCGGCGTTGGAGGGATTTGGCCCGGGAGGTCCCGATTGCGGTGATTCGCCGGCCCGGTTATGATCACGGGGCCCACGCGGCACGCGCGATGGGCTGGCTCAGAAGGTTCGTCCGGCCTTCGAGCCAGGCGATTCACTGGACGGAGTGGAGTGCACCGGCGATTCTTTTGCTTCGCCTGCCGCCCGACCCCACGTCCGCTACCGCCATACGCGCGCACACTCCAAACTGGCAGCGTCGATCGTGCCCGCATGTCCGCGGGTCCAACCGGAATCGGCCCGCCAATGTCCGTCAGGAGACCCCTTGACCGAACGTCCCGCTGAGACTGCCGGCAAAGCCGGCCGCACTCCCCCAGACGTCGAAGACCTCCACCGTCTCGTTCTTCAGTCGCTCGACGACGACCAGGCGCAGGAGGTCGTGTCCATCCCTCTCGCCGGTAAATCGAACATCGCCGACCATATGGTGATCGCGTCCGGCCGCTCGACGCGGCAGGTCGCGTCGATGGCCGTTAAGCTTGCCGACAAGATAAAGGAGCGATTTGGGCGGAGCGTGCGGATCGAAGGGCTCCCGGCTGCCGACTGGGTGCTCATCGATGCCGACGACGTGATCGTCCACATTTTCCGTCCCGAAGTGAGAAATTTTTACAATTTGGAACGAATGTGGGCGTTTGGCGATGATTCGGGCTTGAGTGCAGCTGCTCGCGGGTGAGGCACATGCGTTTTTTTGCTCTTCCACTGGCGCTTTTGGCGTTTGTCGCGCAGCCCGTTGCGGCGGCCTCTTCGCCGGCGCTGACCAGTCTCGAGCAACAGCTGAGCTATATGGTCGCGGGCAAGTCGGCCGATGTCGGCATTGCCGCGCTCGACCTCAGCACCGGCGAGAGCATCAGCGTCAAGGGCAACACGCCGTTCCCAATGGCGAGCACGGTCAAGGTCGCGGTTGCCGCGCTCTATCTGGCGCAGGTGGATCACGGCCGGCGTTCGCTCGACGACACGATCAACGGTCAGTCTGCGCGCAGCCTCATGGCGCGCATGCTCGTGCACAGCGACAACCGGGCGACCGATATTCTGCTCAAGGATCTGGGCGGCCCACGTGCCTTGCACGACTGGCTCCAGCAGAATGGCGTCAGCGGGCTTCGCGTCGACCGCAACATTGCCCAACTCCTGAGCGACAAGCGTGATCTGTGGGACAGCCGCGACTCCAGTACGCCCGTGGCGATGGTTGATCTACTGAAGCGCATCTATAAGGCCGAGCTGATCAAGCCCGGGAGCCGCAATTACCTGATGGACCTCATGGGTCAGTGCCAGACGGGCAAGAACCGGATGAAAGCAATGCTGCCCTTCGGCACGCCGGTCGAGCATAAGACGGGCACGCTCACCGGCCTGACCGACGACGTCGGGTTCATCACCATGCCGGATGGTCACCGAATCGCGGTCGCGATCTTCGCCCGCGGTGGCACCGACCGGCCGCGCACGATCGCCGAAACGGCGCGGGCGATCTACGACGGCTTCCGGTCGGTCTTCCGCTGGCCCTTCGGCTCCGGTGGCGGAGCTTCCGGCAACTAGGTGCTCCTGCACATCGTTGCACGCGGGAAGATCGGTCGCTCTCCGGAGGCCGAGTTGGTCGAGCGCTATCTCAAACGGATCATTTGGCCGACGAAGGTCACCGAGCTCCCTGAGCGCGGCGGCAATGTCCCGGTACTTCCGGCGAATAGCGTGCTGATCGTCCTCGACGAGCGTGGCTCGGCGCTCTCTTCCACTGATCTCGCCAGCCGTCTCGAGACTTGGCGCGACGGCGGAAAGCGTGAAGCCCGGTTCCTCATCGGGGCCCACGGCGGTCTCAACGAGCAGCAAAGGCGGTCCGCCGACCTGCTGCTGTCGTTCGGCACGGCGACCTGGCCGCACTTGCTGGTTCGCGCCATGCTCGCGGAGCAATTGTTCCGGGCGACATCGATCCTTGCGAACCACCCCTACCATCGCGAAGGATAGGGGCATGCGGGCGCTCGCCTCTGCACTGCTGCTCTCCTCGCTGCTCGCGGCGAGCGCCCCGGCCCAAGAACCGGGCGAGCCGCTTGACACAGCGCTGAAGCGAGCCCGGGCTGAGCAGGCATCGGCGGAGGCCGAGGCGGCGCGCCTGGAGCGGATTGCAGCCAAGGCAGGGGACGAGGCTGCGCGCCTTCGCTCGGAGCAGGCCGCAGCGGCGCAGGCGATCGAGGCCGCCGAAGCGCGAATCACCGCCGCAAACGCCCAATTTCGGCTGGTTTCCGCCTATCTCGAGAGCCGGAGGCAGCGGCTCGCGCAGGAACAGCGTCCGGTTGCGTCCCTGCTGGCCGGGCTCGCGGTCATGGCCCAGCGCCCGCCCCTGCTCGCGCTCGCCGACCAGGGCGGCACCGACGAGTTCGTGAAGGTTCGAATCCTGCTCGACGCCACCCTTCCCGTCATCCGGACGCGCACTGCCGCTCTTTCCGCGGAATTGAAGCGGGGCGAAGAGCTCGAACAGGCCTCCGTTGCCGCGCGAAAGGAGATGGTGGGCAGCCGAGGGCAGCTGCTCAAGCAACGGCAGCGGTTCGCCGCCCTCGAGACGAAGGCGAATGAGATGGCCGCAACGGCCGGCAGCCGCGCGCTCACCGCAGGTGACGTCGCGCTGTCCGCAGGGGAGGATATCGAGGGCCTGACGCGCGCCGAGGCGAACAGCCGCGATGTGCGGGCGCTTGCAGCAGCGCTCGCCCAATCCGAAGCCACGCCGCCCCGCCCGATTGCCCCGGAAGGCATCGCGCCTAAGCCGCCGTTCGATTATGCCTTACCGGCGAATGCGCCTGTTACCGACGGGCTCGGGTCGGTGAGTGCTAGCGGCGTCCGTTCGCGGGGGCTGATTCTGGCAACCCCGCGAGGGGCTGAAGTCGCAGCTCCAGCCGAGGGAATCATTCGATTCTCGGGCCCCTATCGCGACTATGACGGGATACTGATTCTCGATCACGGCGGCGGATGGATGACTCTGCTGCTCAACCTGTCCTCAGCACTCAAGCCGGGAACGCGCGTGAGAATCGGTGATTCTCTCGGTCGGGCGCTGGGCCCGCTTGGAGTCGAACTGTCCCAAAATGGGCGCCGAATCTCGCCCGCTCTCAGCGCAGGTTCATCTCAAAGTCTGTCAAAGGGTGGTAAAGGCGGCTAAACGCGTACATCGCCGGATTAGGACGCTACCTATGAAACTGAATCCTAAGCTTCTTCCGCCGCTCGCGCTCGTCGGAGCGCTCGCCCTGGTTCCCGTGACCGCCAGCTCCTTCGCTGCCGCGGACACGACCAATTACCAGGAGCTCGAGAAGTTCATGAGCGTCTACGAGCGGGTGAAGGCCAGTTATGTCGACAAGGTCGACGACAAGACGCTGATCAAGGGCGCTATCGACGGCATGCTTTCGGCGCTCGACCCCCACTCGAGCTATGTCGAGGCGAGCGATTTCGATCAGCTCAAGACCACGACCGACGGCAATTACGGCGGGCTCGGCCTGACGGTCTCGATCGAGGACGGGGCGGTGAAGGTCGTCGCGCCGACCGAGGACACGCCGGCCTGGCGCGCGGGCGTGAAGGCCGGCGACTATATCACCCACATCAACGGCGAGCTGGTCTACGGCCTGTCGCTCGACGAGGCAGTCGAGAAGATGCGCGGCCAGCCCGGCACTCCGATCAAGCTTACCATCGTCCGCCCGGGCCGTGACAAACCGCTCGACATCGCCATGAACCGCGAGCGGATCGAGCTTCGTCCGGTCAAGTGGGAGATCAAGGACGGCATCGGCATCATCAACATCAACACTTTCTCCGGCAATGTCGCGGACCAGACCAAGTCGGCGCTGCTGTCGATCGACAAGGCGACCGGCGGCCACCCGCTCGGCTATATCGTCGACCTGCGCTCGAACCCGGGCGGGCTGCTCGATCAGGCCGTCGACGTCAGCGACGCCTTCCTCGAAAGCGGCGAGATTGTGTCACAGCGCGGCCGCGAAAAGAATGACATCGAGCGTTACTATGCGCGGCCCGGCGACATGGCTCATGGCCTGCCCGTGATCGTGCTCGTGGACGCAGGAACCGCTTCCGCTTCGGAGATCGTGGCAGGCGCGCTCCAGGACCACCGCCGTGCACTTGTTATGGGCGAGAAGAGCTTCGGCAAGGGCTCAGTCCAAACGGTCGTGCAGACAGGCCCGGACAGCGCCCTGCGCCTGACCACGGCGCGCTACTACACGCCGTCCGGCAAGTCTGTTCAGGCGGGCGGAATCGACCCGGACATTCCGGTGCCCCAGATCTCGGATGCCGACTACAAGGATCGCCGAGTGGTCCGCGAGGCCGATCTTCGCCGTCACCTGCTCGCGCAGGCCAAGGTCGAGGACAAGCTGCTCGAGAATGACGACACGCCCGATCCGCGCTTCGCGGCAAAGTCGGCGGACCTCGAGAAGAAGGCCATCAAGGACTTCCAGCTCTATTATGCGATCAACACGCTGAAGCGGCTTGCCTCGCCGGCCGCGATCGCATCGGCGTCTTCGCAGAAGAAGTTGCGCTAGGTCCCAATGGCTGAGGCGGTGGCCGCGGCGCCTCGCGGTGCGGTTTCGGTCAGGCCGGCGGCGGCCGCGCGCCTGATTGCCCTGTTTTTGCCGCTCGCTCTGCTCGGCGGCGCGCTCGGCTCGCAATATCTGGGCGGGCTGCACCCATGCGAGATGTGCTACTGGCAGCGGTGGCCGCACGGCGCGGCGATCCTGCTAGCGGCCTTGGCGTTCACCGCGCCCGCACAGGCACAGCGCTCGCGGATCCCGACCATCCTCGCCGCACTGGCGATCGCGGTCTCAGGCGCGATCGGCGTCTATCACGCGGGAGTGGAGGCCAAGATCTTCGAGGGTTTCACGACCTGCACGGCATTACCAAGCGGCGCCAGCGCATCCGAGCTCCTGAAGCAAATCACCCATGCCCCGCTTGTCCGTTGCGACCAGGTGCAGTTCCGCTTCCTCGGCATCTCCATGGCTGGCTGGAACGCGATCCTTTCGCTCGGAGGGGCAGCGCTCATCGCCTTCCTGATGCTCAAGGATCGGGTGCGATGAGCGGCTGGCGGCCTGGCGATCCCCGGCCGGACCGGGCGTCGATGCTTCGCGTCAACCAGGCGGGCGAATATGGCGCGACGCGCATCTATTCCGGCCAGCTGGCCGTGCTCCGCGGCAACTGCCCTGAAGCCAAGCTGATCGCACGCATGGCAGCACAGGAAGAGCGCCATTTGAAGCGCTTCAACGAGATGATGTCGGAGCGGAGGGTGCGTCCGACCGCACTTCAGCCGATATGGAACGTCGCCGGCTTCGCACTTGGGGCGGCGACAGCGCTAATGTCCGAGCAGGCGGCGCTGGCCTGCACTGACGCTGTCGAGACGGAGATCGACAAGCATTACCGCGGGCAGCTCGCGGAGCTGGGGGACGACGACCCGGAGTTTTCCGCCGATATCGAGGAGTTCCGCGCCGAGGAGCTGGAGCACCGCGACACCGCTCGCGCCGCAGGCGCTGCCAATGCGGCTGGCTATCCCTTATTGACTGCGGCGATCCGTGCCGGTTGCAGGGTGGCAATTGAGCTTTCAAAGCGCATATGAGGAACACGAAGCGGGGCTCGCCCGCTGAAGTCGCTGGAAAGGACGCGTACAGGACGATGACCAGGCTGTTGATCACCCTTGCCGCGAGTGTTGCCGCAGTGGCGGGTTTCGCCGCACTCCCGGCGCCGGCGGCTGCGCAGAGCGCCAACGTGGCCGAGATTGTCGTCTACGGCAACGACCCGTGCCCACGCTCGACTGATGACCAGGTGGTCGTCTGCGCCCGCCGCCCCGAGGCCGAGCGCTTCCGGATTCCTGAAAAGCTGCGCGAAGGCGGCCCGCCTCAGGCGCGTGAGTCCTGGGCCAACAAGTCCAAGGTGCTCGAAACGGTCGGCGACACTGGCACCTTCAGCTGCTCTCCTGTGGGACCGGGCGGCTATACCGGGTGCCTGACGCAGGTCATCAAGCAGGCACGCCAGCAGCGTCGGCAGCAGGCCGAGGACTCGACCGCGCCTGATTACTGATTCGTCGCAAGGGGTGGGGAGCCGCTGATTGACCGTGGTCCAAGCGGCAGCTGAGTCCCCATCTGACCGCCGGATCGATGGCAGCTTCCTCGGCCATCCGCGCGGGCTCTTCTATCTCGCCTTCACCGAGGCGTGGGAGCGCTTCTCCTATTACGGGATGACCGCGCTGCTCGTCCTGTACATGGTCAACCAGCTGCTGCTGCCCGGCCACGTCGAACATGTGGTGGGCTTCGCTACTTTTCGCGGCATCCTTGAGGACATCTTCGGGCCGCTGTCGACGCAGGCCCTCGCGTCGCAAATCTTCGGCCTCTACGCGGGCTTCGTCTATTTCACCCCCGTCCTCGGCGGCTGGATCGCCGACCGCTGGATCGGCCAGCGCAATGCCGTCGTGCTCGGTGTCCTGGCGATGAGCGGCGGGCATATCGCCATGGCCTTCGACCAAAGCTTCCTACTTGCCCTCTTGCTGCTGATGACGGGGTCGGGGCTGCTCAAGGGCAACATCTCGGCGCAGGTCGGCGGGCTTTACCCGCGCGATGCCGAGGCCCTGCGCACACGGGGTTTTGCCATCTTCAGCACCGGCATCAATTTCGGCGCCGTGGCAGGCCCGATCGCCTGCGGTTATCTCGGTGTGCGCTTCGGCTGGCATGTCGGGTTCGGGCTGGCCGCGCTGCTCATGTTCGTGGCGCTCGCCATCTACCTCAGCGGCTATCGCTACATGCCCGCCAGGGTCGAGCGAACCGCACAAGACACGGGTGCCATGACGCGCGCCGACTGGAAAATCGTCACCGCGCTGCTCGCCGTCATGGCAATGACCGCGTTCATCTACATCGGTTATTACCAACTCGCGAACGTGCTGCCCGTTTTCCTCCAGCAGCACGGCGACCTGAACGCGGGCGGATTTCAGATCCCGATCCCCTGGTATCTGTCGATCGATCCGCTGTTCAGCATCCTGAGCGTGCCGCTGCTGTTCCAGCTGTGGCGGTGGCAGGGCCGCGTTGAGGGCCGTGAGCCGTCCGAGCTTGCCAAGATCGCGACCGGTTCTTTTATCTGCGCCGGCGCCAACCTCTTCCTCGCCGCCGCCATCGTCAGCTCGCCCGGCCAAGTCCTCTGGATCTGGCCGTTCATCTATTGTGCGCTCCAGGGCGTCGGCTTCATCTATTTCTGGCCCTCCTTGCTCGCGCTCGTGTCGCGGACGGCGCCGCCCAGGATAAACGCCACGATGATGGGGGTCGCGTTCCTGACCCTGTTCGTCGCCAACAACCTCATCGGCTGGATCGGCACCTATTACGAGCAGATGAGCCCGGTCGCCTTCTGGGCGATGCACGCCGCGATTGCCGCCTCCGGTGGAACCTTGGTGCTGCTGTTCAGAGGCGTTCTTCAACGGGCCCTGGAGCCGCGCTAGGGCACGATCGGCAGGTAGACCGAGCTCGCCTTCGTACCGCCCCTGAACACGCTCTGCGTCGCCTTACGATAATCGCTCGTCTTCGCATGGAAGATGTTCGGAACGAAGGTCTGCGGATTGCGGTCGTAGAGCGGGAACAGGCTCGACTGCACCTGCACCATGATTCGGTGGCCAGGAAGGAACACGTGGTTCACGTTCGGCAGAGCGAAGCGATATTGCTCGGCCTTGCCCGCCCTCAGCGCCCGCGGCTTTGCAAAGCTGTCGACGTAGCGACCGCGGAAGATCTCGATTCCGACGGCCAGCTCATAGCCCGACATGTCCTGCTTGGAGCCCTGGTCGGCCCCCTCTGGCGCCTCGTTCGGGTAGACGTCGATCAGCTTTACCACCCAATCGCTGTCGGTGCCGCTGGTGGAGGCGAAGAGATTCACCTCCGGCGCGCCCATGATGTGCACGGGCTTGGTCAACGGCTCGGTCTGGTAGGCCAGGACGTCCGGGCGATCCGACACGAAGCGCTGGTCGCGCACCAGCCAGGGCTTCCACTGATCGGAAGCGCCCATGTCGATGGGTCGCGGGATGAACGGAACCGGTTTGCTCGGATCAGAGACATATTCGTCACGCCCCGATGCAGTGGGCCGCTCGAAGGTGGCACTACCGCCCGCGCCTAGGAACAAAGGCGTCGGCGTTCCCATCGGCCAGCGCGGCGATTCCTGCCACTGGTCGACGCCCGTCGCATAGGTGAGGACATTGGGCGTGCGCGGGTCCGGGCCGTCCTTCAGATAATGGTCGAAGAAAGGCTTCACCCAGCGCACGCGCCATTCGAGGGCGGTGTCTCCGGCGAACGTCAGCGCGCCCAAATCATAGCCGTAATGGTTCGCGCCCGAATGGCGCCACGGTCCGATCACGAGATGCAATAGGCCGCTGCCTTCATATTTGTCCTTGAGCGCCTTGTAGACCGCGGGGGCGCCGTAGCTGTCCTCCTGATCCCACTGGCCGACCTCGAGCATCGTCGGGACCGTCAGCGGGTGTGCGGCCATCCATTTGTCCACCGCCTGCCCGGACCAGAACTCGGTGTAGGCTGGATTCTGCATCAGCTTCTGGACGAACGGATAATGCTCGATTCCGAGCTTCCGGGCATAATCGCCCATGGAGCCGGCCTTGAGGTAGCGCGTGTAATCGTCGCCCGGCCCGACTGCGAGCCCGCTGCCTTCCGCCTTGCCCGTGCTCTGCGAAACCGCAAAATCGAAGCCGCCGACGCGGAACGCACCGTTGTGGAACCAGTCGTCGCCGCGCCAGCCGTCGACCATCGGGCTTTCGGGAACTGCCGCCTTCAATGCCGGATGCGGATTGATTTCCGCCGCAAGCGTCGTGAAGCCGAGATAGGATGATCCGATGACTCCGACCTTGCCGTTGGATTGCGGAACATTCTTCACCAGCCAGTCGATCGTGTCGTAGGCGTCGGTCGATTCATCGATCCCGGTCTTGTTGAGCGGCCCGACGATCGGCCGGTTCATCACGAACTGCCCTTCGGAATTGTGAAGCCCGCGGATGTCTTGGTACACCCGTATATAGCCGTCGTTGACGAATTCCTTATCCATGATTGGAAGCACGTCGACGATCGACTGGCTCGGCGCCCGCGCCGTGCTGCCCTTCGCGTCATAGGGCGTCCGCGACAGCAGGATCGGCCCGCCGGTAGTGCCCTTCTTCATCACGATGACGGTGTAGAGCTTCACCCCGTCGCGCATCGGCACCATCACTACGCGCTTGATGAAATCGGCTTCTGGCCTGACCTGGTCGTAACTCGCGACGACATCGGGGGTCATCGGCGTGACGGGTTGCGGCGGCGCAGCGGCGAGGGTCGCAAGCGGCAGGAGCAAGGCGGCAATGCGCAGTGGCAGGGTTCTCATGAGTAGCGGCCTAGGGGCGCGGATTGGGGGCGGCAAGCGGGCACCATCGAGCAGTTTCAGTCGTTTGCAGAAATGATGGCGGATATTGCCGACGCAGGATTGAAGGGCGCGCTTGAGACCGAGCGGCGGATCGAGCCGGGCGGCAATTTGCGCCGCTCATGGGAATCGCTGCTGAAGGACGCACGCACCTGCACGCGCTGCGACCTTTACAAATATGCGACGCAGACCGTGTTCGGCGAAGGTCCGCTCGACGCGTCGATCGTCTTCGTCGGGGAGCAGCCCGGCGACCAGGAGGATCTCGCCGGGCGGCCGTTCGTAGGCCCTGCGGGGGCGCTATTCGATGCGGCTCTGGAGAAGGCCGGGATCGACCGATCGACGGTCTACGTCACGAATGCAGTCAAGCACTTCAAGTTCGTGCTTCGCGGCAAACGGCGCATCCACAACAAGCCGGACGCCGGCGAGCTAACCGCCTGCCGCTGGTGGATCGATCACGAGCGCGAACTCATCAAACCGGCTGTCACGGTCGCGCTCGGTGCGACCGCGGCGCGGTCGCTGACCGGCAAGGCAGTGACGATCAGCCGGGCGCGCGAGGCGCCGCTGACGCTTGCCGATGGGGGCGAATGCTGGGTGACCGTGCACCCGAGCTTCCTGCTTCGGATTCCGGAGCCGGACCGGAAACGTGAGGAACGCGCGCTCTTCCTGCGCGACCTCAAGCGCATCAAGGCGCGCGCGGCCGAGCTGGCCCGTTAGAACCGATAACCCACCGTCGCCTTGATCGTCCGGGGCGCGCCGGGTGCGATATTGTTGTCGCCGTTCGACGTCGGGAAATAGTGCGCGCCGAGCAGGTTCTCGAGGTTGATTTGCGCCTCCATGCCGCGGGGCAGGGTGTAGAACAGCGCCGCGTCAACCCGGGCGTAGCCGGGCAGCTTCACGGCATTGCTGATCGAGGCAAAGGATTTGGACCGCGCAATGACGCCCAGGCCAACCCCGATCCCCCGCGTGAAATCATAGCGGTTCCACAGCGAGAAGCTGTGGCGCGGAACCAGCGGCACCTCGCGGCCCTTGGGCGCGGCCGAGGTCGTCTCGGTGATTTCCGCTTTCTGCAGGGTGTAGCCGGCTGAGACGAGCCAGCGGCTGGTGACGCTGCGCTCGAGGCCGAGCTCGATGCCGCGGCTGCGCTGTTCCCCCGTCAGCACGACGCGCGAGGGATCGAGCGGGTCGGTTGCTCGGGTGTTGGTGCGTTCGAGCTGGTAGATGGCCGCCGTCGCGAGCAGACCGTCGAGCACCTCCCACTTCGCGCCCAGCTCATAATTGTCGAAGCGTTCCGGCTTCAATCCTTCGGTGATCGAGGTCAGGCCGCTGAACTGGTCGCCCGACTGGGGTAGGTAGGAACGGCTGTAGCTCGCGTAGAGCGAGAGATTGTCGCGGGGTTTCAGGATCACGCCAAGCCGCGGCGACCAGAGATTATCGCGTCGCCCGAACTCGCCGCCGCCGACCGCGCGAAGGTCGTCGACCGTCAGCTTGAAGCTGTCGAAGCGGAGTCCAGCGACGATCTCGAGCCAGCTCGTCGGCCGGATCTGGTCCTGGATATAGGCTGCGGCGACGGTCGCCTTTACGCGATTGTTGGCGTCGCTTGCGGCGGGCGCGAAAATCACGTCCACATCGACGGTCGGATCCGTGATGGGCGTGGTGTTGCCGCCAACGATGGTGCCCGTTTGACGGAAGTTGCGCGATTTCTCTCGCCCGATCTCGAAACCGAACAACAATGTCTGGTCGATAGCGGCGAGCCGGTTTTCCCAGATAAGATCCGTCTGATGGAAGGCGTTCTTCCGATCGTTGCGATTATTGTAAGCGCCGAGGGTGACGAGGCCCGTGCCGGCGTCGAAGTTGCTCGGAAAGATGTTCTGGTAGAATTTGTCATAGTCGCCGAGCAGGGTGCGGCTGCGCAGCGTCAGCCCTTCGGCAAAGCGATGCTCGATCGCTAGCGTTGCAAGGTTCACGTTCGCTTTTGCAAAACTGTCGCGGGGATCGCCGAAGAAGGTGCGCGTGAAGCCGCGGATCGGCTCGTCGCCCTCGGCCGGAACGCCGCGGTCAGCGGTGCGGCGGTCGTGGAAATATTCGTAACCGATGTCGATCCGCGTATCCGGGCCGACCAGGACGGCGGCAGTCGGATTGATTCCGTAGCGCTTGAGCTCGACGTGGCGACGAAAGCTGTCGCCGTCTTCGAACATCCCATTGAGGCGGAACCCTACATTCCCGCTCAGCGGCTGGTCGAGATCGGCCGTGAATCGCCGGTCTCCCCATCGGTCGCCAGAAGCGGTGATCGCACGATAGGGATTGAGGCTCGGCCTCTTGAGCACGCGGTTGACGATGCCGCCACCGCCGCCGCGGCCGAAAATCATCGCGTTCGGGCCCTTCAAGACCTCGACACGGTCGACGTTGTAGAAGTCGCGGAAGTACTGGACGTCATCGCGGACCCCGTCGACGAAGAAGTCGGCGGTGCTCGAATTGCCGCGCAGCACGATCTGGTCGCGATTGCCTTCGCCGCTGCCGTAGGAGGCGCCGGGCACGAAGTTGATGAGGTCGGCGACCGAGCGCAGCTGTTGGTCCTCGATCTGTTTGCTCGAGATGACGCTGAGCGCCTGTGGAACATCGAGGACTTTGGTGTTGGTCTTGGTGGCCGTGCTGGTGAAGCGCACGCCATATTCGACGCGCTGGCCGGTGACGACGATCTCGCGCTGGTCGGCGCCGGCGCCGGATGCGTCAGCTGCCGCGTCAGCAGCGTGAACGGGGGCGGCGCCGCAGACGAGGGCCGCGGCGAGCGGTATTTTCAGGCGGTCCATGTATTCCCCTTTGGACTTCGCCTGTGGTTCTAGTGTTATTGAAAGTCATTCGCAATAGCATTTCTACTGCCGCCGTCAGCGGCGCGATATCATCAACGGTAGCCCTCCCTTCGGCCGCAGGGTGACCATTCCTGACACCTGTACTTCCCGGTCCGGCATCGGAGCGAAGCGCCAGCGGCTGAGCCAGATCGCCAGGATCGTCAGTGCCTCGGCCATGGCTAGGCGCGCTCCCACGCATGTCCTCGGGCCGGCGCCGAACGGCAGATATTGGAAGCGGTGGCGCTTGCGGCCGGGCTTAAACCGCTGCGGGTCGAACACGTCGGGGTCGTCCCACAGTTTCTTGTGACGGTGGATGATCCACGGCCAGATCGAGACGAGCTCGCCCGGGAGAACTTCATGCTCGCCGATCCTGTCGGCGGCGACCGCCTCGCGGTCGAACCGAGGCACGGGCGGATAAAGGCGCAGCGATTCCTCGAGGATCAGCCGGAGCAAGGGCAAACGGTCCGGCAGTTGGGCGTCCACGCCAGCACCAAGGGCGGCTTCGGCCTCCTGCGCCGCCTGTTCCTGAAGCTCGGGCAGTTCCGATAACAGATAGAGCGTCCACGTCGTCGTGTTCGCAGTCGTCTCATGCCCCGCCAGATAGAAGGTCGCGGCATTGTCCACTGCCAGATCGAGCGCCTCCTCTTTTGGAAAGCGGTCCATCAGCGCGCGGATCACATCGGTGACGAAATCCTCGGGCGCATCGGGCTGGAGCCGCTCGCGGACAATCTCGCCCAACGTCTGCCTGAGGAACCGCATGCCGCGCCGCCCGCGACGTCCCTTGGGCGTGACCGGGATCAGGGGAAGGCCGAGCAACACCTGGATTCGCGCCTCCCCGACGCCTTCCATCGCACCGGTGATGTGATCCATGGCCTCGCGGCTGGTGAGTCGCGGATCGCCGCTGAACAGCGCCTCGGAAATGACGTTCATGGTAGCAGTGGTCGCTTCGACGGCCATGTCGCGCGTGCCAGCCTCCCACGAGTCGGCCATTCCCTGCCCCACCTTCGCGAACACCGGCACCAGCGCGTCGACGGCAGGCGGGGTGAAGCTCGCAGCGACGATCTTGCGCTGCGCTCGCCAGAGTTCGCTGTCCGAGCTTAAGAGCCCGCGGCCGATGGTCGGCGAGAGGATGCGCTTAACCAGCTGCGGCTTCTCATAATTGGCCGCATTGTCGAGAAGGATGCGCTCGATCCACTCGGGCTTGAAGACTATGTGGACGGTGTGGCCGAGGACATTGCGTTTGAAATACCAGGTGTCGAACGCCAGCTCCGACCAGCCGTAAACCGCCGTGCGGGCGCGCTCGCCGAACAAGCCGCGCAAGGTGTGGACCGGCTTTGGGCGCCGATCAGGATGCGTCGGAACGAAGGGTGCGGTCACTCAGCCGCTAATAGCGTCTCAGCGCTACCGAGGTCGACCGAGACGAGGCGGCTCACACCCTTCTCGATCATCGTCACTCCATAAAGGCGGTGCATTCGGCTCATCGTCACCGCATTGTGGGTGACGATCAGGTAACGCGTGTCGGTTTCCTGCGCCATGCGATCGAGGAGGTCGCAGAAGCGCTCGATATTGGCGTCGTCCAGCGGTGCGTCGACTTCGTCGAGGACGCAGATCGGCGCCGGGTTGGTCAGGAACAAGGCGAAGATCAAAGCGATCGCGGTCAGCGCCTGCTCGCCGCCGGAAAGGAGGGTCAGCGTCGACAGGCGCTTGCCGGGTGGCTGGGCCATGATCTCGAGCCCGGCTTCGAGCGGGTCGTCGCTCTCGACCAACTCGAGATGCGCTTGGCCGCCGTCGAACAGGGTCGTGAACAGCCGGCGGAAATGCGCGTCCACCTTCTCATAGGCGTCGAGCAGCCGTACCCGGCCCTCGCGATTGAGATTGCCGATCGAGCCGCGGAGGCGGTGGATCGCCTGGGTCAGCTCCTCCGCTTCGGCTGCGCCTTTGCTGTGCGCTTCGTCGAGCTCAGCCAGCTCCTGTTCTGCAACGAGGTTCACGGGTCCGATCCGCTCGCGCTCGGCGGTCAGCCGCTCGAGAGTCGCCGCTTCCGCATCCCCATCGCGAACCTCATCCGGATCGAAACCGATCTTTTCAGGCAGGCGCTGTGGCACGCATTCGAACTTTTCGACGCAGGCGCGCGCGAACTCTGCGCTGCGCGCTTGCTGCGCCTCGGCCCGCGCGGCGGCGGCGGCGCGACGTTCGCGCGTGTCGGCGGAGCGCTCATTGACAGCGGACACCGCGGCCGTTGCGGCGACCACCGCTTCCTCGGCCTCACGCTCCGCGGCGGACGCTTCGCCGATCCGGACCTGGCTTTCCGAATTGGAGCGTTCAAGATCGCCGATCTGCGCGCCGAGCGCCGCGGGTTCGCTCTCGAGTTCCGCCCGTTCGGCGGCCTGTTGCTCTTGCCGCTCGAGGGCTTGCGCCAGCCTTTGCTCGGCGTCGCCCTGGCGCTTGCGCCATTCATTTTGCTCGCGTCCGGCCGCGCTCAGGCGCTCGCGATCGGCTGCGGTCTCTCGCGCCTTGGTCGCAGCCTCGGCACGCTTGTCGGCGACGGCCGTCGCGGCGCGTTCGGCGCTTGCCCGGGCAGTTTCAACCTCATGTTCCAGCGCCGCTGGGTCGGGCAACGTCGCGAGCGAATGCTCGGCCCTGCCGACCGCTTGCCGCGCCGCCTCCAAGACCGGCTCAAGATCCGCGCCCCGCTCGGCTAGGCTGCTGCGCTGCGCCTCGATCCTTTCCAACGCCGCGCCGGCGGCGTCGATCGCCCGTGCGGCGTCGCGAGCATCTCGTTCCGCGGCCAGCGCAGCGGTGCGCGCCTGCTCCGCTTCGGCGCGGTACTGCTCCATCGCCGTCAGCGCGCCGTCTTGTTCGGACAATGCGGCTTCGACCGCCTTCTCGAAGCCGGGCAACTCGCCTGCGATCTGCGCAAGTCGGTTTGCCCGGATCAGTCGCTCGGCCGCGGCGGCGCCGCTTCCTTCGGCGATAAAGCCGTCCCACCGGCGCAACCGACCATCGCGGGTGACCAGCCGTTGGCCGACGGCGAGTTCCTGACCCGCGTCCGCATTTGCGACCGCAACTTGTTTGAGGCGGCGGAAGAGCTCCTTGGGCGCGCTGGCGTGATCTGCAAGACATTCGGTGCCAGCTGGCAGCTGCGGATCGTCGGGTGAAACGTTGGTGCCCTGCCAGCGGCGAGCGCCGTCGCCGCCGATCGCTGCGTCTGCATCTTCGCCAAGCGCTGCAGCAAGCGCACGCTCGTAGCCCGTTTCCGCCTTGAGGTTCGCGATTGCCGAGCCGCCGCCATGCTCCAGCGCCCGAGCGAGCGCATTATGTTCCGACTTCGCTGCCGAGAGGGCCGCGCGTGCCGACGCCAGCTGGCTCTCCGCCATATCGCGTTGCTCAGCCGCCACCGATCGTCTCTGCTCGCCGTCGACCCGTCGCGCCTCCGCCTCAGCGAGCGCCTGCGAGGCCGCTGCGGACTTCGCTTCGGCTTCGTCGAGCGCCGCGACCTGGGCACTACCGTCGCCGAGCGATTCGAGCTGTTCAGCGAGCCGTCGCCGCTCCTGCTCGGTACGGCCGAGCTGCGCCCGCGCAGCCTCAAGCGCGGCTTCTGCTACCCGCCGCTCCGCCCGCATCGCCGCCTGCCGTGCCAACAGTTCCGCAAGCGCGGCTTCGGCTTCGCGAGACACGGCTTCCGACTTGCTCAGTTCAGTCGCAATCCGGGCCGAGTGAGTCTCGGCATCCTCGAGGCGCCGGCCAATTGCCGTCCGCTCTTCCTCGAGCTGGGCGATGGCCTGCGCGGCATCGCTCTTAAGCGATTCCTCGCGGCTCATGTCGGTGGTGAGCGACGCATCGAGCCGATCGAGCTCGGCGAGGCGGCGGATAACCGTGTCGCGCCGCGCGCGCGCAGTCGCGAGTTGGTGAGCGAGGTCGTGCCCTTGCTCGCGCAGTTCGGCCAGCAAGTTTCGCCGTGCGGTCAGCGCTTCGTTTGCGCGGTCGTGCGCCGCCTGCGCTTTAGCGATTGCCTGGCTGATGCGCTCGACTTCCTCTGCAGCGGAGCGCGCCTCGGCGTTGGCGGTCTCCGCTGCATGCTCCGCTTCGGCCCAGCGCGCACGCAGCAGTTTCGCTTCTACCGCCCGAATCTGGTCGGTGAGCTTGCGGTAACGCTCAGCCGCTCGCGCCTGTCGGCGAAGCTGCGCCGCGCGCTGCTCCTGGTCGCCGAGGATCTCCGCCAAGCGCGCGAGATTGGCCTCAGTCGCGCGGAGCTTCTGCTCGGCGTCCTTGCGCCGGGCGTGCAGCCCGGAAATGCCCGCCGCTTCCTCCAGCAGCAGCCGGCGCTCGACCGGCTTGGCGGCAATGACCGCGCCGATCTTGCCTTGGCTGACGAGGGCGGGTGAGTGAGCGCCGGTGGCCGCGTCGGCGAACAGAAGCGAGACATCCTTTGCGCGAACGTCGCGGCCGTCGATCCGGTAGGCGGAGCCTGTGCCACGCTCGATCCTGCGCGTAATTTCGCTCTCGCCGCCGCCGTCCTCGCTCGTGTCGCGCTCGAGAAGGATCGACACCTCGGCGAAGTCGCGCGCCGGCCGTGTCGCCGTACCGGCGAAGATCACGTCGTCCATTCCCCCGCCGCGCAGCGACTTGGGGCTGGACTCGCCCATGGCCCAGCGAATTGCTTCCAAAAGGTTGGACTTGCCGCAGCCGTTGGGGCCGACGACGCCCGTCAGGCCGGGCTCGATGCGCAATTCAGCAGACTCGACGAAGCTCTTGAAACCGCTGAGCTTGAGCCGCCTGATCCTCAACTAGCCTCCCCCTTTACCGCTGGCTAACCCCCGACTGCACTCTTGAGTTGCGGCTCGAGCTTGTCCCAGGTCGCCGTCTGCTCGAGCATCTTGCCATTGATGACGAAAGTCGGCGTACCTTGGAATTCAGGGAATTGGGTGGTCGCGTCGCTGGTCATTTGCACCAGCTGATTGACCGAATTCTCGTTGCTCAAGCACTGCGAGCTTTTGGCGACCGGTACGCCGCGCATCGCCGCCCATTGCTGAAAGCCCGCTACCTTCGCTAGCGCAGGGAATTGCTGGTTGGGTGGCAGGTTCTGAAGCTGCTCTAGCTGCGCCGGAGGAGTTTTCTGGACGGTCTCCACCCAGCTGTTCTGGTCCTTGTAAAGCGCGCGCATCAGCGGGAAGAAGCTTTTGGCGCCGTTGCAGCGGGCGATCAGCGAGGCAGTGAGGTCGAAGGCGTCGCGCACATAGTTGCGGAATTCCCAGCTCACCTGGCCGGTCTTGACGTAGTCATTGATCAGCGTCGGGACGCCCTTCTCGTCGAACTCGCGGCAGTGGGGACAGGTCATCGAACCGAACTCGATCAGCTTCACTTTGGCATTCGGGTTGCCCATCACGAAGCCGCCCTGGGGTGAGGTGGAGACGACCTGGCTCCAGTCGCCGCCTTTCGGTGGTGCCACCTTCGCGACCTTCCCCGACTTGTTGGTCGCGGCATCGCCTTGTTTCGAATTGCACCCGGCGATCGCGACAACGGCGACAGCGCAGGCCAGGAAAACGGAAGGCTTCATGGAATCACTCAGCTCCCTTGATCACGGGTATGGGTGCATCGCCGTCTTGCGGAAGCGATGGCGGGCCGCTGCTAGCGACAATTTGCGCGGCAAGCGACTCCAGGCATGCACGGAGCTCGGGATCGGCAATTTCGCGCAGGCCTTCGCCAAGCTCCTTGGGCACGGGTCGAAGATCCGGACGGCGCGGCTTGGCAGGCGGCGTCGAGGGCTTTCCCTGACGAAAGACGATGCGATTGATTGCCGCATAGCCAAAGAAGCGGTTCACGCGATCGACGATCATCGGCGTGAGATGCTGGATCAGCGGAGCGTGCGCACCGTCCACGAGAAGCGTCAGCACTCCGCCGGCTTTCCTGCCTGTCGGAAAGCGGATCGATTCGGGTGACGAGACCCGGGCGTAGCGCTCGCCCACGATCTCGGCCCAGCGGCTCACGATCGAGCTCTGCACGAAGCCGAAGCGCTTGAACGACTGCCCGCCGACGGCGCCGACGAGGTCGCCTGCCGCACGGGGGCGGCAGCTGCGCTCCGAATCTTCGTTCCTGGGCTTTTGCCTCGACATGGGCATCGACCATGCCATAGCGGATATGTGACCGCCAATGCCGCAGAGCGCCTGATCCAACATTATGTGGATAACTTCCGGCGCCTTCCATGGCGTTCGCCGCCGGGCGACCCCCCGCCGGATCCCTATCGCGTGTGGCTGAGCGAGATCATGCTCCAGCAGACGACTGTTGCGACCGTAATGCCGCGGTTCGAGCGATTCGTTGCACGCTGGCCGACTGTTGAGGCGCTTGCCGCAGCGAGCGACGAGGAGATCCTCTCCGAATGGGCAGGCCTCGGCTATTATGCCCGGGCGCGAAACCTGATCGCCTGCGCTCGCGAAGTCGCGAAGGAAGGTGGTTTCCCGACCACTGCCGCCGAACTGCGGCGATTGCCCGGCATCGGCGATTATACCTCCGCCGCAATCGCCGCGATCGCGTTCGGAGAGCAAGCTGCCGCGGTCGACACAAACGTCGCACGGGTGCTCGCACGCTACCATGGAGTCGACAAGCGCGTTGAACACTCCGTTCATAAGCACAGGAACGAAATCCGGAAACTCGCCGAGTCGATGACGCCGGCCGAGCGCCCCGGCGACTTCGTCCAGGCGATGATGGACCTCGGCGCGACAGTCTGTCGTCCGAAGAAGCCTGAGTGCGGCCGGTGCCCGCTGAGGCTCGATTGCGCGGCGTTCGCGAGCGGCGACCCCGAAGCTTTTCCGGCTGCGCGCCTAAAGCGTGCCCGACCGCACAAATATGGCGTTGCCTACTGGACCCAGCGCGACGGGTGCGTGTGGCTGGTCCGGCGGCCTGCCAACGGCATGCTCGGTGGAATGGCCGCCCTTCCCGGAAGTGATTGGAGCGAGCGTGCTGCCAAGCCACGGAACACGCTCGGCACGATCCATCACGTTTTCACCCACTTCATCCTCGACCTGACGATCGAGTCTCGTCCTGAGCCGACCGGGGAGGGGTGGTGGCAGGAGATCGAGCGTCTCTCCGAAGCCGGGCTGCCGACGCTCTATCGCAAGGCCGCGGAAACGGTCCTCGCGCGAGACCAGCGTTTTGCCGCCTGAACCCTTCTTCGGTGGCCCGGGTCTCGACCGGGCGGATGCTTTGCGTGCCGACGTCGCAGCGATGGAGGCATTCGCCGCGCATCCTGAGGCCCGCGAGCTCAAATGGCTCGATGGCTTTCCCGAGCTGACTCCTGGGGGACGACTGGCTTGGCGTCCCGTGGAAAGCGCCGAGCTGTTCCTCGGTCTCAACGGGAAGATCCCCTGCTTCTCCGCGATCCACGAGGCGAGCAGCAGCGCCTGGTCCGCCTTTCAGCTCCTTGCGATCCTGGATCCGGAAGACGCGCCGCTGTTCGCCGCAGCGCTCAGCCTTGCCGGATGGCATTCGCGGCACCGCTTCTGCGCGAATTGCGGAGCGCTGAGCGAAGTCGTTCGCGGCGGCTGGTCCCGCCATTGTCCGGTTTGCTCGGCCGATCATTTCCCGCGCGTCGACCCGGTCGTGATCATGATTGCCGAGCATGAGAACCACCTGTTGCTCGGCCGGCAGCCTCAATACCCTCCTGGCCGCTATTCGGCCCTCGCTGGCTTCGTCGAGGTGGGGGAGAGCATTGAAGCGGCCGTCGCGCGCGAGCTGCACGAGGAAGCCGGAGTGCAGGTCCGCGATGTAACCTATCTCGCGAGCCAGCCCTGGCCGTTCCCGTCGTCTCTGATGGTAGGCTGCACTGCGACCGCGGGCGACAAGGAGCTGAAGATCGACACCACCGAGCTCGAGGATGCTCGCTGGTTCAGCCGCAGCGAGATCGCGGCTGCGCTCGCCGGCGCGCCTGGCGCTTCGTTCCAGCCACCGCCGAAAGCGGCCATCGCGCGGACGCTGCTGGAGCACTGGTTGTCGGCTTGAAGTCGCCCGAACTCGCCCTTAAGACGCGCCGCAACTTCACTTGTCTCGGCTCCGAGAAAATCAGGGAAAAGCATGGACGATCGCTTCAACACCATCGCCGGCTGGGTGCTGTTCGCAGGGATCGTCGCGCTCGGCTCCTCGATCGTCGCCGGCGAGATCTTCCACAGCGAGCGCCCGGAAAAGATGGGCTACCCGATCGCCGGAGTGGAGCAGGAAGGCGAGGG
Source organism: Pseudomonadota bacterium (assembly GCA_046731955.1). Classification (GTDB taxonomy): domain Bacteria; phylum Pseudomonadota; class Alphaproteobacteria; order Sphingomonadales; family Sphingomonadaceae; genus Sphingomicrobium. The sequence continues at coordinate 97,912 of JBKPMC010000011.1, forward strand.
CGCCGCCGCGGCCGAGCAACCGATCGAAGCCTACCTTGCCAAGGCCGACGTGAACAAAGGATCCCAAGTCTTCAACAAATGCGCGGCCTGCCACAATGCCGCCAACGGCGGCGCGAACCAGCTCGGCCCCAACCTATGGGGCGTACTCGGCGAACCGGTCGGACAGGGCAGGGGCTTCGCTTTCTCCGACGCGCTAGCGAAGAAGGGCGGTACCTGGAACTGGGATAATCTCAGCCAGTGGCTGACCAGTCCGCGGGCGTTCGCTCCGGGCACGAAGATGACGTTTGCCGGGATCAGCAATTCACAGGATCGGGCGGACGTGATCGCCTACCTGAACCAGCAGAGCCCCCATCCGCTGCCATTGCCCGCCGCGCCTGCTGAGGCCGCGGCGAAACCGGGGGAGGGCTCGAAGGATGGTGCAAAAACGGCGGAGAATGCCGGCGCCGAGGGCGCGTCCAAGGGCCCGGAGAGCGTCGCAACCAAGAAGCCATAAGCGGCTTCACTCCGGCGGCGCGGTCTGAACCGGCTGCGGATGTGGGTGCTCGGCGTAGAAGTTGGTCACGAACTCCCAGGCTTCGTCCGCCTCCTCGCTCCAATGGATGAGATCGAGGTCGTGCGGCGCGATCACGCCTTCTTCGACCATCGCCGCGAAGTTGATGACCCGGTTCCAATAGTCGCGGCCGAACAGCAGGATGGGTAGCGGCCGAACCTTGCCGGTCTGCACCAGGGTCAAAAGTTCGAACAGCTCGTCGAACGTCCCGTATCCGCCCGGAAAAACCGCGACCGCGCGCGCCCTCAGCAGGAAGTGCATCTTCCGCAACGCGAAGTAGTGGAACTGGAAGCTGAGGTCGGGCGTGACGTAGCGGTTCGGCAATTGCTCGTGCGGGAGCACGATGTTGAGCCCGATCGACTCCTGGCCTTCTTCCCACGCGCCGCGGTTCGCCGCCTCCATGATCGATGGTCCCCCGCCGGAGCAAATGACGAAATGGCGCTTGCCCTCTTCGTCGCACTCGCAGCGGCTCGCGAGCCGCGCGAGCTCGCGCGCGACCTCATAATAGCGCGACTTCGCCTTGAGCCTTTCGGCGACCGCCTCCTGCTCGGCGTTGGCCGCCGCCGCTACCAGCGCGTCAGCCATGTCCGGTGCCGGAATCCGCGCAGAGCCGTAGAAGACGAAGGTGGACCCGATCCCCGCCTCGTTGAGTAGAAGCTCGGGCTTCAGGAGCTCGAGCTGGAAACGGACCGGCCGCAGATCCTCGCGCAGCAGGAACTCGCTATCCTGGAAGGCGAGCTTGTACGCCGAGCTTTCGGTCTGCGGGATCGACGGGACATGCTCGGCGGTGCGGGCGTCGACCTCGGATGTGGGGAAGATGCGCTTGGGCGGCAGCGGTTGATCAGCCATCCGCGCCGCCTAGCGTCAATCTGTGACAGCGTCACGCCGGTTGCGCCGCCTCCCTCCGGCCGCCCCAGTCGATCTGGCGCGTCGCGTACATCACTCCGGCTAGCGCCGCGAAGAGCAGCAGCGCGCCGATGAGGAGCGAGTAAGCTTCGAGGCTCAGCAGGATGTACAGCACGGCGTACAGCGCGACGAGCAGCCCGCCGATGAAGGCTGCACGGCGCCAGCTGCCCAGCACAGCCGCGGAATAAGCTGTGTTGAGGCCCGCAATCGCGGCCGCGGCGACGATGTAGGCGAACGTGAAGCCGATCACCTCGGCGAAGGCGAGCAAAAGCACGAAAAAGAGCACCAACGCAGCGCCCATCAGCAGATATTCGACCGCCGACACCCGAACGCCGCCGATCACGTCGAACATCAAGAGGGCAAGGAAGGTGAAACCGATGAACAGGAAGCCGTATTTCGTGGCGCGGTTGACCTGTGAATAGAGGTCGACGGGCTGTATAAGGTTGATCTGCGCAGTCTGGGCCTGAGTGCCGGCTACATTCAATCTGTCGTCGGGAGTTGCCGTGTCGGAGGCGGTCGGTGCACCCCTGTCGGCAGTGCTGACCAGCGAGCGGCCAAGCGCAAGATTTCCGATGCGATAGGATGCGGTAAAACCCCTGTCCGTGACTTGGCGCGAGCCGGGTAGAAACTCCCCGCCGAAGCTGGGGTTCGGCCAGGACGAGCGCACTGTCCAGCGCGTATCGCCCGCCTGCGGGGCCAGGCTGAGCGCTTCGTTGCCGCGAAGGTCGAATGAGAAATCGACCGCAATGGGCTTTCCGCTAAGGCCGGTCGCGTCGAGCCAGGCGAAGAACCCGCGCCCACCGCTGCTTCCGCCTCCCGGCTGCAGGCGGAGCGGACGGCCGTCCACGGACACGCTCGGATTGGCGCCGAGGCCGCGCGGATCGCTGAGACCGAAGCGCAACTCGGCTCGGCCCAGGTCCATCTGCGCCAGATCGACCCCTATCCGAGCGAGATCGGGCGGAAAGGCGAAGCGCGCCTTGCCAGCGATCTTGGCGTCATAGACGACGGCTTCGTAGATCGAACGCTTCCGGATTTCGGGCCTGACATCCGTCGACAGCTCCGCCGCTTCGGGCGCTAGAGTCAGCTCGCGCATGACCTGGTTCGTGCGGGTTACGCTTTGGCCGTTCTGGACAACCGTCTCGGTCGCGGTCGCCCGATACGGAATGACCAGGACGGGTCCCGTCATTGTCTGGGCAGCTCCCCAGCCGGCGGTGATCGATTCGGTCGCCTCGCGCGACTGCGACTGCCGATCGTAGTTCAGGAGATAAATGGAGAAGAGAGGCACAGCGAGAAGAAGTCCTATCGCAATAGCCAGGCCCAGCTTGAAACTTGGCGTACGCTCGACCCGATAGCCTTCCATGCCGCACCTCCGATGACCGCCGAAACTCGACTCGTCTACAAAAATGCACGTTTCATCGTCAAGTTCCACGAGAGGAGGTCAGTCCGGTTGTCCGCTCTCCACCCAAAGCGGACATTCGTGGACCCTAAGCGACGCACCGTCGCCGGATGTCAGTCGCTTAGGTCGTCCCATGTGCTATGTTCAGCGCAGGGGAAGGGGAGGCTGCGTGTTCATCAGAAAACTCAGACCGGGCGAGCGAGCGCCGGATGAAGCTGATCGCATCCACATAAATCGCTTAGGGGATGGGCGCATATCCTGGACCGGCTCAGTTCATGCGCGCGGAAAGGCCGTGTTCGGAACCAGTCCCGCCGAGTTCGCGACCATTCAAGAAGCTGAGACAGACGCCATCGCATGGGCGAGAGGGCAGGGCACGACAGAACTCCAAATCGAGGGACCAAATGCTTAGAGCTGGCTGAGGAAGTCGAAGGCGCAACTTCGTCCTTCCGAGGGCCCTTCGCCGGATGATGGCGGATTGCGACTGGCCGGTCACAGCCATGACACTTGATGGCCCGTCCGGAGAGGCCATTTCCGTTTCAAAATCCACTCCAGCAGGGGTCATTTTCCAATGATCGACGTCCGGAAATTTTCGAGCCTCGGCCATGCCGACCACGGCTGGCTCAATGCCCGCCATCATTTCTCCTTCGCCAACTATTACGATCCAGCCCGCATGGGCTGGGGCCGGATCCGTGTGTGGAATGACGACGAGATCGGCGCGAAGAGTGGTTTCCCGCCCCATCCGCACCGCGACATGGAGATCGTGACCTACGTCCGCACCGGAGCGGTCACGCACCAGGATTCGATGGGCAACAAGGGCCGGACCGGAGCCGGCGACGTGCAGGTGATGAGCGCCGGGACCGGGGTGACGCACTCCGAATATAATCTCGAAGACGAGAAGACGACCTTGTTCCAGATCTGGATCGAGACCGACAAGCCGTCGGCCAAGCCGAGCTGGGGCGCGATGCCGTTCCCGAAGGATTCGAGGCAGGGCGCATTCCAGCTGCTCGCGAGCGGCGACGGGAACGACGGCGTGCTGACGATCAACGCCGATGCGCGCATCCTTGGCGCCACGGTCAAGGCCGGCAATTCGATCGAGATCGATGCCAAACCGGACCGGCACTTGTACCTTGTGCCGAGCGGCAGAGTCCGTGTGAACGGCGTGGAAGCGTCGCCGCGCGACGGAGTTGCCATCACTGGCGAAGACAAGGTCCGGATCGAAGCCGAGGACGACGCCGAGCTCGTCCTGGTCGACTCGCGCTAAGGCAATGAAATTTCGGCCTAAGCGCCGGAATTTCGGCGCCATTCATCCAAGCTGTGCTTGAATAGCGCCGATTGCGGGGGCATGTGCCTGGAGCGCCGCCGGAAATCGGCGCGAATCACGCACAAAAGCGGGAGCAGATGAGGGCGGGACTGCGCTTGGGGATGGCGATTGCGGCCGGGCTCGCGCTCGGACCCGCACCCGCGCTCGCGCAGGACGCACCCGAGCCGACGACCAGCACCCCCGCCACGGATTCGATCGGCCCACGGGAGCTACAGAATTTCAACCTTCAAGGGACGGTCACTCGCCAGGCCCAGCAGCCGCCGGCGCCAGCAACCGCCGACCAACCAGCGGCGCGAACGACACCACTCACGAGCACCCCTGCGGCACCGCCGCAACAGCGGGCCGCAACTGCGGACGTACCGACCCAGTCGCGGCCATCTGCCGAGCCGCCGCAGCTAGCCACAGCGGCGCCTGCGCCGAGGACGCCACCCAGCACCGAGGTCCCGCCCTCCTCCTCGGTCACCGTCGGCTTGCCCCCTCTCGGCGGTTCGCCAGTGGCGAGCAGGCAGACCTATTCGCAAGCATCGTCCCCGGACTTCACTTCTGAAGCTGAGGCGCCGGCCAGCCTTGCTCCTCAGCGCAGCTTCCCGATCATTCCCTGGCTGCTTGCGGTACTTGCCCTCGGTGCGGGCCTGGCCTTCCTCTTCTTCCGAAACCGAGCGCGGCATGCATATGCCGGCGGACCGCAGCTTGACCTCTTTGCCGCGCCCGAGCCGGCCCCGCGTCCGCGGCCGGACCCCGCGCCTGCGCCTCCGCCGAGAGCCGCCCCTGCGCCGGCTCCCACACTGCCGCCCAGGCCTGCACCGACACCCACCCCGGCACCGGAAGCAGCCCCGGCCAAGCCCGTCGGCATCGTTTCGACCAAACTCCGCCCATGGCTCGAGCTGGGGTTCAAGCCGACGCGTTGCGTCCTCGACGAGGAGAATGTGACGTTCGAATTCGAACTGGAGCTGTTCAACTCTGGAAGCGCGGCGGCGCGCGAGGTGCTGCTCGAGGCGACCGTCTTCAACGCCGGTCCGGCGCAGGACAGCGAGATCGCGGCCTTCTTCTCGAGCCCTGTCGGGCAGGGCGATCGAATCGCGGCTATTGCGCCCCTCAAGCGGGTCAGCGTCAGCCCACGGGTCACGGTTCCGCGAAGTGGAGTGCAGCTATTCGAGGTCGCGGGCCGCCAGGTGTTCGTGCCGTTGATCGGGTTCAATATCCTCTACCGCTGGGGCGGCGGCGAGGGCCAGACGTCGAACGGCTTCCTGCTCGGTCGCGACACACAGGGCGAGAAGCTTGCACCGTTTCGGATCGATCTCGGCCCGCGCGTCTTCCGCGGCCTCGGCGCGCGGCCGCTACCGCAGGGTGTTCGCAACTAAGGTCGCGCGGAATCTCCGAGCGGCATCAGGGATTCGCGCGGCTAGAGCACCGAACTGTTGTAGCTGTGCCAGGCGAGCACTGCGGCCGCGCCGCGGTACGGCCGCCAGGGCTCGGCGAGTTCGCGAAGTCGCTTTTCGCTGGGCTTGTCCGAAAGGCCGAGCAGGCGGCCGATCTCGACCTGGACGGCGAGATCCCCCGCGGGCCAGACGTCGGGCCGTCCTTCCGCAAACAGCAGGTAGATTTCCGCCGACCAGCGTCCGATCCCCTTGATCTTCGTCAGCAATGTCACCGCTTCCTCGTCGTCATTCGGGAGGGCGTTCAGGTTCAGCTCGCCGGTCAGCACCAGCTCGGCGAGGCTGCGGATGTAGCCGGCTTTCTGGCGAGACATGCCGGCAGCGCGCATCCCCTCGTCGCTCGCGGCGAGCAGTGCGGCAAGATCGGGCGGCGCTCCGTAGGCCGCTTCGAGCTTCGCCCACATCGATCGTGCCGCGGCGACGCTCACCTGCTGGCCGACGATCGTGCGCAGCAGGGTGTTCGCCCCCCGATCGCTGCTGCGCGGCTGGGGAACGCCGTGCTGCTCCAGCACCCGGGCAAAAGCGGGCTCGCGGGTCGCGAGCGCCTCGACATGTTCACGGATGCTGCTTGTCGTGCGGACCATCAGGCGATGCTCGCCGCATAGAGTGCCACCGCGGCCGCGTTGGAGACATTGAGGCTCTCGATCGCATCGCTGACCGGCAGCCGCGCCAGCGCGTCGCAATGCTCGCGCGTGTTGGGCCTTAGTCCGGTTCCCTCGGCGCCGAGCACCAGCGCCACGCGCGGCGATCCGAGCGCCTCGCGCAGGTCCATTTCGGCGTCGCCGGCCAGCCCGATCCGCCAGAAGCCCGCTTCGCCGATCTCCTCGAGCGCTCGCGCGAGGTTGACCACCCGTGCCCACGCCACGCGCTCGAGCGCTCCCGACGCGGCCTTGGCGACGACGCCGCTTTCGGGCGGCGAATGGCGGTCCTGCGTGACGATCCCGACCGCGCCGAACGCCGCGGCCGAGCGCAGGATCGCGCCGACATTGTGCGGATCCGTAACCTGGTCGAGCACGAGCAGCACCGCGCGTTCCGGTGCGCCCTGCACGACCTCGTCCAGCCAGACCTCCTTGAGGGGCTCGACCTCGATGACCACGCCCTGGTGCGGCGCGTCGTGCGGCACGAGCCGGCCCATGTCCGGCGCTTCGGCAAGAGTCACCGACACGTCGTCCGGGAACTGCATGAACGCTGCCGCCTCGCGCGTCGCCCAGGCGCGCAGCACCTTCCGCCTCGGATTGTCGAGCGCCGCCGCGACCGCATGCTTGCCCCAGAATCGGGGCCGGTTCGCGGTTCCGTGGCTCTGGTGCGACTTCTTGCGGCGCGACATGGCGCCCCGCTTAGCCGCCGGAGCGCGTTAGTCCAGCACTCAGGCTACGCCGCGGCGGACGTCTGCCGCTCGGCTCTCGCACGCCGCTGCTGCCGCCAGGTCCCGACGGCGAGGATGATGAGGATCGGATAGCTCCAGAAACGGAGCGCCGCCGCATAGGCGATCGGCACGAGCTCCGTTTCGAGGCCTTTGAGCAAATGGCCCAGGCTGGTCGTGAGCTGGAGACCGCTGATCCAGAGCGGCCAGAAGCGTTCGGAGCGAAGCGCCACGAGAGTGAACGCCGCGAAGGTTAGAAGGTCGATGATGAGGACGCCCGTTTCGACCGACGCATATTGCGAAACGACGGCGTAGGACGCGAAGTTCGCGACGACGCATACCACAGCGACGATGCGCGCATCCCACTTGCCCCGCAGCAGCGCATAGCCGCAAACGCCGAACAGCAGAACGTCGAAGAGAATCACCCGGATCATGGATACGCGACCGGACAGCGCTACGACTGTCCGGTCAACATCCCGTGAACGTCACGCGACGACGCGCAGGTCGACCTGCGCGATCTTCTTGTCCGGGCATTCGCCTTGGTCGCCAAAGCCGACGGTCCGCAGGCCCGGAACCTTCTCCTTGGCTACGACCAGCTCGCCGTGACAGGCCACGATGGATCCGCGGGCCGCGATCAGGCTTCCGAACGCTGCCGCCAGCTCTTCCAGTGCCGCGTGGATGGGCGCGGGTCCGACGCGCGCGATGGAATTGACGTGCATGACCCGGCTCTGCAGCTCGGCGATTTGCGTCAGCGTCGAGTCGATGCAGTCCTCAACCGCACGGACCTGGGTTGCGACTTCGTAGGCGGCACTTTCGATCATTTGTTTGCGCATGACTCCTCCTTCCCCGGCGCTCCCCGCGCCGGAGTGGTGTCGGTCCGATCTGGGGTCGGTTGTTCGGCTACTTACCCAGCAGCCTGGCGAGGCTTTCGAGTCCGGCGAGATACATGCCCGCCGAAAACGCCGCTCCGATCGCGATCGCCGCGATCCAGAACAGCCTCTGGCCGACACTCATCTCATTCCGGGGGTTGCTCCTCGTTGCGATCGGCAAAGGCAGGGAAGACCAGGAATGTGCGGGCCTCTGCTCGGTTATGAAACCTGCGCCCCCAGCCTCCCCTGCACGGTCAGCGTGCCGAATCTGATGACTGACCGCGCCTGCTGGGTGACCCTTGGTGGGCTCCGTCTCAATATACGGCGATTGATGTATCAATCGCTGATATGGTCCGCAGCATTGCGCAACGATGCGTGCGGCCTGGGTACGGCGCTCGACGCCGAGGATCGCGAGCGCCTGGCGCACCCGCTGGTCGACGGTGTGCGGCGAGATATCGAGCTCGGCCGCAATCTCCTTCGACGAGAGGTGCTGATCGACCAGCCTCAAGCAGTCCAGCTGACCGGCGGTCAACCGGGCGCAGCGCTCCTGCAATTCATCGCTTGCGGTACAGTATGGCCTGTCCGAGCTTCCAGGCACGCCTGCAATTTCCTTCAATGCAATCCCCACCCCGCGCGCCATTTCGCGGCACTCCCGAGCAACGAGTCATGGATCATTATGACATGTGCCGGAAATTATCCAGTTTATCAGCGGATTCCCGCGATTAGTGGATCTAATTTAACGAATCGTAGCCAAGCGCGGGCTGCGGGGCGGCGGAGCATGGCGCGCCGCTCAGCAGTCTGCGCTCGGAGTTTGGTGAAGTGGCCGGTCCATACATGCTCGAAGCGGGATATCGTCCACCCGCCATATTTGCCGTTTCTGGGGTCTGTCAGAGGGAGTTAGGCGGCCGTCCGGAGCACCCCACGCGATCGAGCAGCACGATCTGGAAACTTCGCGGGGGTCCAACTTGATTCACTCGCCCGGAGCGCGTCAGCTGCGAGGCCCCGTTAGCGGCGTCAGAAAGACGATCGATGATGCGCTGCGCGCCGCGGGCCTGCTTAGCTGAAACATGCGCATGTCCGCTTTGGGTGGAAAGCGGACATTAGCGTTCAAACGGGATTGCCGCGTAGTGCGCACATAACGGCCGAAATTTCCTGGTGCTCGTCGCAGGTGGTGCGGGGTCTTGGGCTAGGATAGCTCTTCGGCCATTCTCTGGAGGGCCGGCGCGGGCTGCTCGATCATGTCGCCGTGCGAGGGGATGATCCGCCGGAGGCCGGGAATTTCCGACCATTGGCGCAACTGCTTTGCCAGCTTCCTCTTGTCCTCGACCATAACCCGCTTGACGACACGGGGGACTTGCGGCCGCTTGACGCCAAAACCGGCCAGTCGCGCGATGATCTTCCCACCCAACCCGTGCGGGTGGCGAACGTTGGCGATGACATCATTGGCGATGAGCGTAGTCCCAGTCTTGCGCCGGACGACGAGCGCGGCCTCACCATCGTCGGTGCCTTCCACGACGACGAATTGGACGTCCTTGTCGCCCAGGATGTCGTCGGTCGAATCCACTGGTACGGCCTCGCTGACGCTCTCCTTCGCGCCCCGTGGGCACAGGACTTTCAGCTTGGGATAGCGCTGTTTCCAAGGGCGGGCGTCGATCCGGTGGTGACCATTCGGAACGATGAGGAACGAAGGTTTCCCAACTTCCTCGATTCGCCGCATGGCCGGCTCCTTCAGAGCCATGGCGCTAAAGACGGCGCTACGATTGCGGCTGAGGCCAACGACCGTCATCCGCCGCGGGAATTTACCCAGCGGCATGGATATGTCGCCTTCGACAGTGACGATGCGGTCGTCGACCGCTTTGACCCGCCCGTGCGGAAGGACTTTCCACTCCTTGTTGAATTTCGGCATGGCGCCGCTCCTTTCGAGCGAACAACGCGAAACAGCCGTATCTTGCTCCGGAAAATCAGATGTGGATCGGCTTGGAGACGTTAGCCGCCAGTGTTCGGAATGGGTGGAAGCGGACACATGATCCTTCCAAAACACAGGGGGATCACAGGATCGCGAGGTGTCGATTGTCGAAGGCGTGAGCATATTGCGACTTGATCGCAACTTTCCGCTCGATTGCTTCAAGGATCGGCTCGGAAAAGTCGACGCCCGCTAGTTCGGAGCAGCTGTGGAGGTTCCCAGGCGAGAACACGTTCACCTCGAGGATCTTGTCGCCGACGATGTCGATGCCGATCAGGAACATGCCGTCGGCGAGCAGCTTGGGGCGGATGATCTCGGCGACGGCGAGCTCGACCTCGCCGATCTCGACCGCCTCCGCGGTGCCGCCGGCGTGGATGTTGGAGCGGATGTCGTCCTTCGCCGCGACCCGCCGAAGCGCGGCATATTTGCCGTCCAGCTCGAGCGGCTGCCCGTTCATCAGAAACAGGCGGATGTCGCCTTTTTTCGCTGCGGGAACATAGGCCTGGGCGATAATGTAGCCATCGCGGCCGATCGCCTCGATCATCTGGTTGAGGTTGGAGCTGTTTTCGGAATCGACCTTGAATACGCCCGACCCCCCCGAGCCCTGGAGCGGCTTCAGAATAATGTTGCCGCCATGAGCCTTGGCGAAGGCCTTGATGTCGGACGCATGCTTGGTGATCAGAGTTTCGGCCCGCGCCTCTACCGGGAAGCCTTGAAAGTAGAGCTTGTTGATCGCTCGGCCGAGGCTGTCCGGATCGTTGAGGACGATGACGCCCCGCTTCACCGCCTCGCGACCGAAGAGGATTCCGGCTTCCATCGCCCACGGCGTCTGAGTGTCTATCGAAGGATCGTTGCGCAATAGCAGCACGTCGATTTCGGCGACGTCCAGCCGCTCGATCTTAATCGCGCTGGAGTCCTTCAGCGTATCGAAGAACTCGCCGCGGTCCTTGTACTTCCGCTTCGGCAGGAAGCGGCCATGCACGAACAATGAGTCGTCGGCGTTGAGAACGAAGTCCGAGGGCGTGATGTAGCAAACCCGGTGCCCACGGCTCGTCGCTTGGTGGGCGAGGATCGTGGTGGTGTAATTCTCATACTCGCGTTCAAGGTCGTTGACGAAGAAGCCAATCATCATGTGTCAGTCACTCCGCGTCGAGTATCCCGGCGAACGATGACTCGCCGCGAAGCCGGGCAATCCGGCGCTCGACGTCTTGTCGTTGCAGAAACTCAGGTATCAACAATGGCGGTTGGACCAGCTTGCGCTGGATCAGCTCTTCGATGGCTCCAACGTGATCACGAGCGATCTTTCCGATCCAGAAAGGATCGAGCGAGGCGCCCGACACGACCAGTCCTATCACGTCCTGAAATCCCTTTAGGTAGATAAGGTCCTTGGCAAAGCCGCCAGATCGGAACACGCGGGTCGTGATGTCGAACGCGGACTTCCGCGGCAATCCGTAACCGTCGACCAGGCCTCGATAAACGTCGACGAACTCCGCGCCGTCGAGCATCGCGTCGACCGCGATCACGCGCCCTGCGAGATGGCGCATCCGGGTCAGGGATAGCCCGCCGACCGCCCATTCGGCGAACACGCCAAGCCCCTCTTGCAGGCCTTCGTAATGCGCAAGGCCGGTGCGGAAGACCGTGAGGCCCTGAGCTGCGCCGTTGAAATGCGTGAGCAAGTGGACGCTGACTTCATGCGACAACAGTGCATCGACCCGGGCACGTAACATGGATGTGCTGCTCGCGATCATCAATTTGCGGCCCGAGACCAGCAGACCCCCAACGTCGTCCCGAATCTCGATGTCGGGGTCGAAGCGCTTGTCGATGGCCTGGTATTTGACGACCAAAGCCCGCGCCGCCTCGGCGACCTCGAACGCCCCGACTACGTCTCCCGAAGGCTTGCGCGCCCGCGGCCTGGCCAGGATCGCGTGCGCGTCGGCGAGGAGCTGCGAGCCAACCGTTCCGTACTGCAGCAACGATGCAGCCTTGAACGCGGCGGTGTTGCGCGTTGAAAGCATCGTCAGTTGATGGTCTATTTCCTGCCGTTTCTCCGAGAGCAGACGCTCGAGAAGCGGGTCTTCGATGATCGACAGGTCGACGGCATAGAGGTCGCGCTTCGCAGCGTCGGGGTCGACGGTCAGCGGCCGGTAGCGGAATTTGGGCGTTTCCGCCTCGCCGCCTGCAAAGAAGCGCTCCATCGCTTCGCGGCTGTTGATCGGCGAAACGGACAGCAGGAAGTCGAAACCTCGAGCAACCTTGTCGAGCCTTTTATCGGCATCCAGAGCGGCGGCAAGGAAGGCGCTTCGCCCGAGTGAGCGAAAATGGGGCGGCGAGCCGACCCCACTGTCGGACATAAACTCGCAGGCCGCCTGGAGCAGCGCATCACCAACCGCCACCGCGAGATCGCGGGTCAACTGCGGGTAGAATGTGGTTTCGTCCTCGCGGTGGATCTGCGGGATCACCACGGAAAGGCGATCGACCGCCAAGTCGGCTTCATCGAGCTTGATCGACGGAGGGCCAGCATCGCCGATCGCGATCTTCGGCTTGCGCAGGTCGATGCGAATCTTCCCCAAGGCCTCGGTAAGGCAATCCAGCGCCCGCCGCGCGGACGGGCCGCCGGATGCGCCTGCCTGAATGTCAAACGCCGGCAGCTTCTGTGAGCCTTCCGGGACGGGTTCCCACGCGGCATCCTCGACTTCCAGAACGAGGATGCAGCCGAATTGCCTGTGGGTTGCGGCCGCAACCGCGGCGAACGCCTGCTCGGCCCCCCGGTCGTCCTCGGGCGACCAGATCAGGTAGGCGGGACTGTTGACTGCGACTTTTCTGGCGATGCTGCCGGACGGATCCGGCGATCGATGGAGGACGATGAACGGCAGCCAGCGATCGAGATGAATGCGGCCGGCCTTTCCGACCGCCTGGCGAAGCTCGCCGCGCTTGCCAAACTCGGGCACGAAGGGCGCATCGGCGATGTGCAGCTGCGCGGGGTTCATCGCGCCAGCATAGCCTCGGCCGTGGTCGCGACGTGGGCAATGAACGCGCGCATCGCCGCGACTTCGCTGGGATCGGGTTCGCCGCTCCACTCGTCCATGAAGAATTTCTTGAACTCGAGCGCGATCGCACAGCCGCGTCCCGGGTAGCGCTGGTGGACGAAGCGTGCCTGCTCGCCCTTGCCTTGAAAGGCCACGTTCTCGCGAACGTCGAGGCGGCGTCCGTTGAAGTCGAAATTACGCATGGCGTCCATCACCGGATCGACGAGGAAGGTCCACTCCTGGCGCGGCATGGAGAATGTACCGATGTTGATATCCGGCGCCTCCGCCTGCGGCATCGGCTCGCCGCCGGGCCCGTCCCGGCGATGATTGAAGCTGTGCACGTCGATCACCAGGAAACGCTCGTGCCGCTCTGCGACACCGTCGAGGAGGGCCCCGAGCATGCGGTAATATCGGGCATGAAGGTCGATCGAGCCTTGCACCAACTCGGCGTCAAGCTCGCCGGATTTCCACGCCTGCAGGCCCCAGCATTGATCAGGCGTGCGGTAGACGGCGTTCTCGCGATCGCGATTGAGGTCGAACTCGAACCGCGACCGGTGGGCGATGACGTGTTGCGCCACGCCGCTGACGGCTTCCCCCGTGAAGGGGTCTTCCTCGCGGAGGCGGTCCCCGTCGCTCAGGGCCATCTGCGCCGCGATTTCGGGTCTCAACTCGTGCCCGTCGTGAATCGCCGTCGCGACCACCGGCCCCGGTCCGTGCTGGACTGTCCACCAGCGTTCCACGTCGACAGAAGTTCGACCCACTCGGCAGAAAGCGCTTGGCGCAACTTTCGGTTGCGGTTCTTCTTACACCTCGATGGAAGCCGAGCTGTGCCGAATGTCCGCAATGGGTCGAGAACGGACCCCAGGTTCGTCTTGCAAGTATCTCTTCCGCTGTGAGCTCTGAACAAGAACTCCGCACGTGAGTTCGTTCAGCCGGACCGCTGCGACCGCTGAAAGGAGTAGGCGATGCATGGAAACGTGTCCGAGCACCGGCACCCCAGGAGAAGAGCTGAACCGCCATCTCTCGCAGAGGGGTTTGTGGCCTGAGAAAGAGCCGGAGCTAAGGCCAGTCGATTCACTTCTACACGTACAGGGCGTGCGGGCAGGCGGTCGATATGCGGGGAAGCTAGGCGACGTCTTCCACACGAGCAGCCGGGACACGAGCCGATTTCGAACGACTCCTGAAAAGCGGCCCGGCCAGTAACTCCGGGGGGACCGGGCCGCTCCTCTTGAGCGAGACTCGCGGCTTCCGGGGGGAGGGGGGCGCGAGTCCCGACCGTCCCTGTATAACTATTTGAAAAATGCGACCAAATCGGGGAGAGTCCCGACGCCGTTCTCAGGTCGTCAGTCTGGAAAGCCAGAAACCTGAGATCATGCCGAACAGGGCCGCCCAGACCGGCTCCTTCCAAGCAACGACAGCGACATAGGTCATCACAAGCGACAAGAGGAAGACGGCTACACCCAGCCTTTTGTCATCGAACATAGCGCCCCGCCAATCCGCCGCCTTTCGGCTTCGTCAGATACCTTTGTCATCGGCGCCGCGATCAGAGCGAGTGGCGCGGATGAGCAGCAGAACCGCAAGGAGCAGCAACAACAGGCCGCAGACTAAGACGAGTAGCGCTTCAGTCATTTATCCGGCGCTTTGGGTGGTCGGCGCTTTAATAGGCCGGCGGCCCATGCTTTGTTGCGCACGGCCTCTTGGGAACGCCCCAGCTCTTTAGACATCTCGCTCATCGTTCGGCCGCTCTTAAGTCCTGCAGCGAGCACCTCGCAGTCGCCGGCACTCCAGCGGGATGCGTACTTCGGATGCTTCGTTATTCGCGGCACTCTCGTTCCCCTCCGCGGCCAATCCGCCGACGATGAGAGGGCGGCCCAGCCAGGGGATAACAAGCCAGGCCGCCCCGCGTGACCTTTGCCCGCAGGCGCAGGTTACGTTGGCTGCACGGCGGAAGATAGTTCGCCAGCCGACACTTCAGAAGATTCTTTGTTCCCGAAGCGTTCCGCACGCCACATAGCGGGAGGGGATGCCGAAACGTCCGCCTCCACCCGACCTCACGTGGTGCATCCGCTGCCAGAAACTGATTGGCCCGCATGGAGGCTGATTCGGCGCGGAATGTCAGCGCCGGATCGACCTGTCTAAAGTTGCCCGGCGCTCGCATTCGGCGGGGACTGGCCAGTCAAGCAATCTCCAATGTCTGCAATGGGTCGATAACGACACTAGGCCAATGTCTGCTTTGGGTGGAAAGCAGACATTGCGGCGCCTGCGGTGCCAGCGCTCAGGCCTAGAGCGCAGTCTTCAGGCAGGATTCGGTGGGTTGCCATCCATTATAGGTCGTACCGAGCGGCTGCCCGGTCGGATGAATGATGAGGACGAGGGCACGCCTGATGCCTTTCCCTGTGCCATAGAGAGCCATCGGGATGCCTCCGCGCACCATCATGCTCTCGCCGGCTTGGACGCGAATCTTTCCTTCCGTGGTTTCGAGGCATTGCTCACCTTCCAAAACCACCCACGCCTCCGGACCCGGATGCGTATGAACCCTGCTCCGCATTCCTGGAGTGAACATCGCTTCCATGAACGAAGCCGTCTGAGGCAGCGATGAAAGCGTCTGCATCGGACCAACGGTCGCGACGTGGCGCCCCCCTCGCGCCGTCCATCGTTCCGCAGCTACGGCCTCCAGCCATACTCGTCCGTACGCTTCTATTATCTGACTTTGATCGTCCCGCGCCTGCCTCGCTTCCGCCACGGACGGAAATTCGTAGACGTGCCAGTAAAGCGGCGTCCCCGCTGTTACCGAGATAGGGATACTGCCCAACTCCCAGCATCCCGGTTGGCCCTGATGGCCATCTGCCGGGATGCAAGCCACGTGGTGCGGCTCCGCGTGCGGCTGCAAGGTGGGATACGGCGCCGAGCATGCCATTACTGGAATGATTGCAAGCACAGCGACTACTGAAGCGAATGCTGAGGTTCTGCACGCGCGTCGCCAAATAGCGTTCAAGGCCGCTTCGGCGGCGCCGTTTACTTCCAGTGTCATTATCTCGCTCCCTGAGGCAAGCGGGAGCACAGGACTCTCAGATGCTTGCGGGCAGTGCTTGCCGATGATGCCGTAGCCCCTACCACACGCCCTGCCCAATGTCGGCAATGGGTCGAAAACGGTCACGCCCGCTATGTCTGATTTGGGTGGAAA
>JBKPMC010000012.1:0-6217 GCA_046731955.1 Pseudomonadota bacterium
CAGCACCTACGGCCGGCCGTTGGAGAAACCCATTCGCCGCAAGAGCAGTGGCGCGCCACACGACTCTAGCTGATACGAGAACAATGCAGGCCGTTCGAGACGCATACCCCGACCTGAGGCGGTTGCGCTCTAGCGACGATGGTTTGCGCGGTGCAGCTGGAACTGGACGCGGACGCCCTTGCGGCACGATTCGCCAATCCGCCAGCGGCGGCGACCGAGCCAAGATCGATCGCCGTGCTGCCCTTCCGCAACCTAAGTGGCGACCCGGAGCAGGAGTACTTTGCCGATTGTCTCACCATCGAAATCATCGCTGCTCCGCGCGTTCTATCGCTCACCCGCCTCGTCGGTTACCGTATCGCACATCAACAATGTCTGCCGGGGTACGCGCTGCCGCTTCAACCGACCGCTTGCGGCCAGTCCAGCCTGCTCGCGGAGCATCTCGTCGTAAAGCCGGATCGGATCAACGAAGTCCTTTCGACCGCGGGTTCGCTGACACGGACGGCCGACGCGCTGAGGGCGGCGGGGGTCGCTCCCTGGTTCTCTGCGAGATGCCGCACTTGAGCGACATCGAGAATTATCGGGCCGACGTGCTGGATCCTAACGGTCCCGGAAGAAATGTTGGAGGAACTTAGGAAGGCAAGCTATTGGGCGGACTGCGCCGAAGGCTTGCTGGTCTGGTACGGACGACCTTGGTTCGGACCGTCGGATATTGCGGCAGTTCGGCGCTACCGACTGCGTTGCAAGGCGCTGCAGCTTGAGCTTTCACCAAATCACGCTCTTTGTCGCGCTGGTTTACGCACTATTCCTGGTCCAATGCGTCGCCAAGCCTGCGGTCGGCCTACCCCTCCAGTCTTCGTCCAGGGCCCGCGGTTCAAAAAGGATTCGGCCTTTCAACCCGTTAAATGATACGGTCGCCTCGGTTGGTCGTTCAGACGATGTAAATGAGCAAATTTGTGACATTTTTCACAGCGATAAGCCGCCTGCCGCGGGAAAGGTACCACGCACCAGAGGAGCGCAGGGTACCGACCATTACGTCATTGGCAAAAGGCGGCGATTCTTCCCCGGCCGACCACTGCGACGAGCCCGAGTTGACCCAGTCGGAAACCGGAACGGCACCCCGAAGGCCACATCCCAGCTTCTTTTCGCCCGAAGGGGTGGCCCGCGCTCGCGGATTTTGGCTGATCGTCTTACTCGTGCTCAATCTTGGACTGTGGGTCGGGCTTGGCTGGATTGTTGTGCGACTCTTGGAGTAACCCGCTCGCAAGAGCGCCACTGTGAGGGGTACTCACGGCAAATCTCCAACTTGCGCCGCCGAACTGCAAGGGACCGACGCTTCGAGCCCATGTCTTGAGTGTCACAGTGTGCTCACAAGCTTAGCTGCTGCTCGCTCGAATTGCTGGAATCGCCGTCGCAAGCGATCCCGCATCAAGCAGTGACCAAGTTTGGAGAGAGTTTGCGGCCACTCGGGCACGAACCTATAATGCGATCCTCCACGATCTAACGATGTCTGGCACGAGCTAACGATGTCTGGCACGAGCTCCCATCGTCGACCGCCAAAGAATGACTGTGATAGGAAGAATATTTCCTAAATCAACAAGGCGAACTAAATTTCACGCCAAGGAAGACATTGTCTCCGCGGCCCATGCCTTTGCCGTGGCCGTGTCCGAGGGGGATCGGGCCACTGCGTCCGTGAAGATCAGGCACACTGAACCGACTCCTGTCGCGCCCGATTCGCTGGCGACGAGCGAACCGTCGACACCTGCACAAGAGCCCCCGTTAGCTGGACGTGAGAACCGCCCACCCGAAGACGCGAGCCGCGCAAGAAAGCTCACGACAATCAAGTTTGTTGCCCAACCCGCTCCTTCTGCCAGGCGCAACCGTGGTCGCTCAATTGCGATGGCGATCGTTGCTCTCACCTGTCTGGCCGGGGGGAGTTTGTTGGCGGTCACAACGGGCAATTTGGACATCGCGCGAAATGCCTATGGTCGCGCTTTGAGCGAACTGCACACACTGGCTGGCCTCGCGCAAGCCGAGTGGGATGGCATCACGCGGCGGGCGGCCAGTACTGCTGAAGCGAAGCTCGAGGACGAGGCGGCGACGCGCCGGCAGGACGATGAGGCTCTTTACGAGGTGGATCAAAAGCCCACGGTTGCTGCGGTAAGACAAACGGCCGAAGAGGAAGCGCGAGCCTCAACGCAGGAGAGCGTACAACAGTCGAAGTCTGATGCGGAAATCCGGAACAAAGCTCAAAGCAGTGAAGCCGACCTGAACCTCACCGAGCAGGATCGCAAAAAAGTGCAGGCATCCCTATCGGCTCTCGGACATCAGGTACCCTTGACGGGTTTCTTTGGCCCGACGACTCGGTCCATGATCGCAGCTTGGCAAAAAAAGCAGGGCCTGCCGGAAACGGGCTTCCTGGATGAACCTCAGCTGCTCGCCCTACATGAGCAAGCCACGCCGGTAAAGCGCGCCGACCCGACGAAGGCTCCGACGCCGCAACAAGCCGAAAAGGCGGAGGCAGCCTTGAATCTGTCGGAACAGGATCGGAAGAAGGTGCAGGTCGCCCTGAACGCCCTGGGGCATTCAATGCCGTCGGCGACAGGTTTCTTCGGTCCCCGCACTCGGGCGATGATCATGGCATGGCAAAAATCGCAAGGGCTGCCTGAGACCGGCTATTTGACGGAAACCCAAGTCTCGACTCTATGGCAACAAAGCGCGCCTGCATTGGCAAAATCCAACCAAGTTCAGCAAAAACCTAAACACAATTGAGCAGCGTGACGCGTCACCACATAGCCAAACTGTTAGCGACTCGGCGTCCCCGCGCGCTTCACTGCCGGGATCTTCATCTCCGGGCCCGTCCGCGTACGAAGTCCCACAGTAAGTAGAAGACAAAAATGGAGTTATACCGCAGGTAGCGCGGACCCAAGCGCAGCGGTTCCCGGCAAAGACGGTAAGCCCAGGTCAACCCCATCCGTTGCATCCATGACGGAGCAAACACGCGGCGGCCGCTTAACAGGGAAAATGCATCGCCCACGGCGACGAATACGCCCCTCGGATATTGCGACTGGTTGTCGATGATCCATCGTTCCATCCGAACACCAGGCAACGCCACCCACACGAAATCCGGCTTGGCACCGTTGATGTTCTCAGCAAAGGATTTCTCGTCAGCCTTCGTGAAGAGGCGGAATGGAGGGCTGAGCATCCCGACGATCTCGATATCCGGTTGCAGCTCGAGCAGCGTGCGGCGCAGGTCGACGAGACAGTCCTCGGAATCGCCGAAAAAGAAATGGCGCCACGGCCGCGGCGTGTTCCGCAGCACATGACGCATGAAATAGGGACCGTACACACGGTCCTTCAGGTGAGCCCCGCGAAGGTTGAGAGCCCAAACAATCGGCATGCCGTCCGGCAAAATCAAGTCGAACCGGGCAAGCTTCTTTCCGAACTCTGGGTTGTGCCGGCCCTCGCCGACGATGTGCGTGTTGGCGGGGCAAACCGCAGCAGGTCGCGGTTTGCGCGCGAGCATCTTGATCAGGTCAAGTGCAGAGTCATAAGTACAGCAAGCTATTGGGATGCCCAAGACTTTGATGGCCTTGATCGATCCATCGCTCGGATTCGCGGAGGATCTATCAGAGAGGGCGCAAGGATGATCCCCGTTCACCTTATCCATTGCTTGAACATCCCAGTTCGTGCAGGTAAGCGAGGCCTCGGCACCACTAATGCAACCCTCACGCCATTTCAACCCGGTGATGGCCCTTGCGGCCGGCCAAGGTCCTTCGAGTATTTCGTGATGGAACCAGCGGTGTCATAGGCGATCGCGAATTGTCTAACTTTTTCCTCCCACGAGTTCTCCCTCGCGCGCTGCAGGGCCCCTTGTGAAAGTCGGTTCAGCAGCCCCTGGGTGGTCACAAGCCGAACGATGGCGTCGGTGAATCCTGAGACGCTGGTCTGGCGCGCGCGTAAGGGAACCTTGATTCCGCAACTCTCATCTATGGCGAAGGACATGCCCGACGCGTCGTGACAGATTACCGGCATGCCGGTCGCCAGCGCCTCCATGAGGACAGTAGATGTGCTTTCTTGCAGACTGCAGACCACCAACGCGTCCTGCTTGTCCAACTCGTCGTGCATCTGATGAAACGGAACCTGACCCATCCAAGTCGTCATGTCCCGCACACCAAGTTGCCGGCAAAGGGCTTGCCAGGAGTGCGTCTCAGGTCCCGTGCCAAAGATCGCAAGATGCACTTTTTCGCCAAACCCGAGTGCCTTCAATTCTCGAAGCACGCGCAACAGGATCGGGAGGGCCTTCCGGCCAGTATGCAAGCCGATCCAGCACAAGCGCAGGGGGCGCATGCCATCATAGCGTCGTGGACGGCCCGACCAATTCGGTGCCGCGACTTCGAGCATGACATCCGGGGTTCGCCCCCAACGGACCATCATCGATCGTAGTTCTTCACTGACCACGAGTACTCGCTCCGCTCTCCGGGCGGCCATTCGGCTGCGCCACTTGGTCCAAGCGTGCGCCTTATTCGCGACGTTCTTGAGGGCGTAGTAGAGAGTGTCGTGGGTGCCGAAGTCAGCGAAGTAGCTCCAAGGAATATTGCCGCCTCCGCCCATCGGCCCCCAGAAGAACGGAACGTCCAGCTTCCAGAGGTATCCGGGGTCTCGAAACGTTCCGACCGTCAATTGATGCGTCGCATCGAATGGCCGCTCACGATGCAAGCGAACGGCTTCGCGATAGGCGGCTTGCTGCCAGGCAGCATAGCCCTGGAAGTAGAATGGCGAGCGCAGGCTGACATGCGGACGCGGCTGCAGGAGTCGGGACAGCACAGGGGACGGCACGAATTTGATCGTGAGGCCCGGGATGGGACCTCGATCTCGCATGAAGCGTTCTGCTTCTTCTCTGTGTTTCTCGTCCCCAGGCCACAGCTTCTCGTCCCATGACCGGGTCAGCACCGTCACGTCATGGTACGCCGAAAGACGCGAGCAGACGTTCCATCCGACGCCCTGCTCCGACCCCATGACTGGCGAAAAGAGGTAAGCGGACACGAGGATGCGGCGACGTCGGCTGCGAGCTGCCGCCGGCACCTCGTCGTACCTGCATTGTCCGGCCGGGCCGACGCCCTCGCGTTTGTTCATTTCGGCGCCCCATTGGAGCGACACCGTGAGGAGTCAGCAGGACGGCGTGTTGGAATCCTCATATCGACCCACCGCGATTGTGTGGGGATCGGGATGACGTTGAGGGTTCTTCGAACGGCAATCAGCGGCTCGCGGCACGCCACATGAGTCCGACATTGGCCCGCGGACTTTGCAATGTGGACACGCGATGGCGATGGAGAATCAAGGCGGCCAATCCAATGCCATGGATCGTCCAGAACCAGATGCCCACGACCGGGCTTTCGAGGAGGACATCGAACGATGCGGAGATCAATATGATCGTCCAATACGAGAGCAGAAAAGCGAATATGCCGGCCCACCAGTCGTCTTGTAGCCGTTTCGCCTCGCTCAGTTGGTGCACCATGGCAACAAGCCATGAACCTAGTGTGACGATCCACAAGACGAACGCGGGTACACCCCCTCGTGCCAGCATGGTCATATGGACGTTGTGCGGGCTGCGCAGGGGGGGGTCGCCAGCTTCGAGGTCACTCGTCTGGTAGCCATCGCTGTCAGCCAGGTTGACGCCAAATCCTTTGCCATACCAGAAGTACGGACCGTGTAGCGTGTATTGGACGATGTCGGTCCACCAGTTGAGGCGCCATTCTTTGGTATCGTCGCCTCGGTCCGAGCCGGAACTGGAAAAAATGTCCGTCGCGTTGATGACGAGCTGACGAGCGTCAAACGTGCGGCTTTGTTCTTTCCCGGCGATTCGCAAGTCGACCGCAGCGAAAATTCCCAGAGTCGTTGCCAGTACAGATCCGATCACAAGGACTTTCCGCAGTGCGCGACGATCCGGTGAAAATAAAGACGCCAAGAAGCAGCCGATCGAGAACGTGAGCAGGGCTTGTCGTTGCTGCGACACGGCGAACAATCCGACCAAGAGAACGACCACAAGAGCGGGCCACCGCAGCCGAGCGAAGCCAATCAACGAAAAGGCAATAACCGCGGGTATATGGCAGGCAAGGTCAACGATTTTGGGTCCCGTGACCTCCTGACCCTGCCAACTCCACACAAGTGCATCGCCGGAGAGGTACGCGCTTAAGGGAAGAAGCGGAGACAAGAAGAT
>JBKPMC010000013.1:0-73167 GCA_046731955.1 Pseudomonadota bacterium
GGATCGAAATATTTGCCCCACTGCCAGGCCGCGATCGCAAGGTGCGCCTTCGTATTCCCCGGCGCCACACCCATCGATTCCGATCCTCGCCAGGCGACCGGACGCATGTAGGCGTCGGTCCAGCCGTTGGCCTTCAATACGTCGTAGCAGGCGGCGTCGATCTCGTCCGACGTCCAGGGGATATGGAAGCCCAGGATATCCGCGCTCCTGTGCAGCCGCTCCGTATGCTCGCGCAGCTTGAAGATCACGTTGTTGTAGGCGCGCTGCCCCTCGAACACCGACGAGGCGTAATGGAGCGCGTGGGTAAGCACATGAACCTTGGCGTCGCGCCACGGCACCAGCTCGCCGTCGAACCAGATCCAACCGTCACGGTCGTCGTATGTGCCCTGCTGCTCGGCCATAATCGTTCCTGTTACGGATGCGTGACGCGCCTAGGACAGGCGCGCGTCCTCGGCAAGTTCGCTGCTAGGACGTCTGGGAGACGTCCGTCAGCTGCGAACTGCCGGCCTTCGCCTCTTCGGCAAGCTCCTCGCCCCGACGCGCCGCAGCGGCAATGGTGACGCCGATCAGTTGATCGAGAACATGCTCGCGGTCGAGGACGTCAAGTCCGGCCTGCGTGGTGCCTTTGGGACTGGCCACGCGACGCGCGATCTCGTCCATCGTTTCATGGGTGGTCGCGGCGAGCCAAGCCGTACCGAGCACCGTTTCGAGCGCGATGGCCGAGGCCATTTCGCGCGATAGGCTCCGCTCCTCGCCGGCCTTGGCGAGCGCTTCGATGAACCGCGCCACATAGGCCGGACCAGCGCCGGCGACAGAGCCCACCGCGGCAAGCTTCGACTCCTCGTTCATCCACACGCCGAAAGCGAGCGACGCGAACAAATCGGCGAGCTGCTGCCGTACGTTATCCCCGGCATCGTCGCTGTAGAGCGCAACCACGCCGCGCCGGACGGCGACCGGCAGGTTGGGCAGGGCCCGCACAATTGCGCCAGCACTGGGGAAAAGCTCTCGCAGCGTCGCGCATTCGACCCCCGCCAGGAGCGACAGCACGGTGGATTTCGACGTGAGCCACGGCCGCAGCTGCGGCGCGACCTCGCCTAGCGTCTGGGGCTTGAACGCGAGCACCACGAGCCTGGGCGACGGGCCGGCTTCGGCGAAGCTCGTGACCGTATGCGTCCCGGGTACCGGCGTTCCGCTCGGCCGGATGACGGTGATGCTAGACAGGTCGAACGCGGAAGCCCGCCAGCCGTCGATGATCGCACCGCCCATATTCCCGCAGCCGACGAACCAGGTCGGGACAGGGAGTGGCGAGAGGGCGTTCATGCCCGCCAAACCCTTATGCCTCACCATGCGTGTCGATCAGCGCGGCTGCAATGGCCTCGCCCGGCGACTTTCCGCCCCACAGGACGAACTGAAAGACGGGATAGAAGCGCTCGCATTCCTCAACAGCCGCTTCGGCGATAGCCTCGGCCTGCTCGAGGCTCAGCCCTTCATCCTCGCGCATGTCGAGGATGGTCGAGTGTCGAAACACTACCAGGCCCGAACCCGACCACATCTCGAAATGGCCAAGCCAGAGCTGCTCATTGATGAGGCTCAGCGCCTCGTAGATCGCGGTGCGCTTGTCGGGCCCGACCTTGATGTCGGGAAAGGCGAGGAACTGCAGCACCTGGTCCTCGGGCCGCCAGACTCCGCGCAGCTCATATTGCGCCCAGCTTCCGGTGGCCGAAGCGACGATCTCGCCTTCGGCAGTGCGCTCACAGGCCCAGCCACGAGCCTCGAAATATTGCTCGAGAACCTCGATCGGAGCGCCGTCGTCGCGCTCGTCCTGGACTTCTTCTTCGCTCAGCTTGACGCTCCCGGGCTGGCCTTGGACCGGCCGCCGCGCTTGGTGGCGGTGGTTCCGGCGGCCGGGACTGCCACCTTCGCTTCGAGTGCCGCGATCCTCCCTTTGAGGATCTCATTCTCGTCGCGCGCCGCGGCAGCCATGGCCTTGATGGCTTCGAACTCGTCGCGACCGACGAAATCCTGGCCGCCCATCCACTCGCGCATCTTTTCGCGCATCGACGCCTCGGCTTCGCGGCCCATTCCGGCCATCGTGCCGGCGAAGCCGTTCACCATTTTCACGAAGTCGTCGAACATCTTGTTCTCGGACTGCATCGGTCTTTCTCCCTTTCGGCGCGCAGATAGGAGCTTAGGGCGAAATTCGCCACCCTCACCGGGCCGCTATCCCCAACTCTTTGTCGCACCAAGGAGAAATTCGACATTGCCTTCGGGCCCGGTGATAGGACTTTCGGTTACGTCCAGCACGGTCCAGCCCAGCGATTCAACCCAAGCTTTGGCCTCGGCGCAGACACGTTCGTGAATCGCTGGATCGCGCACAACGCCGCCCTTGCCGACCTCCTCGCGCCCCGCCTCGAACTGCGGCTTGATCAGCGCCACCAGTTTGCCGCCCGGTTTCGCAAGCTTCAGCGGCGCTTCGAGCACTTTGGCGAGCGAGATAAAGCTCGCATCGCAAACCACGATATCCACCGGCTCGGGCACCTGCTCGCTGGTTAGGTAGCGTGCGTTGGTTTGCTCAAGGACGACGACGCGCCGGTCCTGCCGAAGCTTCCAGGCGAGTTGATTGGTGCCGACATCGACCGCATAAACCTTCGCTGCGCCGCGGCTCAGCAGAACGTCGGTGAATCCGCCGGTCGAGCTGCCGATGTCGAGCGCAACCGCGCCCGCTACATCGAACCCAAAATGCGTGAGTCCATGGTCGAGCTTGATCCCCCCTCGCGACACCCAGGGATGGTCCTTGCCCCGGACCTCCAGCGGCGCGTCTTCGGCAAACATGTCGCCGGCTTTCGCGACCTTCTTCTCACCCGAGAACACCGCCCCTGCCATGATCAACGCCTGCGCCCGCGTCCGGCTCTCAGCCAGCCCGCGGCTCACCAGCAGCTGATCCGCGCGGACCTTTCTCATTCAGCAGAAGGAGGGGGGTTCACGCAAAGGCGCGAAGGCGCAAAGACGTAGTTGTTGGCGACGCGCCTTATGCCCTCCTTGAACGTCTCGCCTCCAAAATTCATCAGAAGACCTAAGGGCCGTTGAGCGAGCCGCAGATAAGTAAGCAGTTGTTTGCCGTGGACGGGGACGAGCCGTTCGACAGACTTAATCTCGACGATCAGGCTACCCTCAATGAGCAGATCGACGCGATACCCTTCGTTGATTTGTACGCCCTCAAATGAAATTGGGAGCGGCTTCTGCCGCTCCACAAACAGACCGGTACGGCGCAGGCCGTCTGCAAGGATGGCTTCGTAGACGGACTCCAGCAATCCAGGTCCAAGCTCCTTGTGGATTCGGAAGCCGTAATCCACCGCTGCCTTGGCGAGTGCTTCGAGTTCTTTCACGCAGACTACTTTGCGCCTTTGCGCCTTTGCGTGAACCCCCTTCTTACGCCCGCACCTCCTCGACGCCGGCGCTGTTGATGCGCAGCGCCTTCAGGACCGTCTCGACGATGTGCGGCGCGTTCAAGCGCGCTTCGTCATATTGTTTCTCGGGCTTGTCCTGGTCCTGGAAGCGGTCTGGAAGCCGCATGGTGCGGATCTTGAGGCCAGCATCCACCAGCCCCTCGTCGCTGGCCAGCGTCAGCACATGCGCTCCGAGGCCGCCAATCGACGCCTCCTCGATCGTCACCGCGACCTCGTGCGTGGTCAGCAGCCGGCGGATCAGCTCGCTGTCGAGCGGCTTGGCGAAGCGCAGGTCCGCGACCGTGGTCGAAAGGCCCTTTGCTTCCAGCTCGTCGGCAGCCTTTTCGGCTTCCTCAAGCCGCGTTCCGAGTGACAGGATCGCGACCGTCTTACCTTCGCGAATGACTCGACCCTTGCCGATCTCGAGAGCCTGCGGAATCTCCGGAAGCGGCACACCCCTGCCCTCGCCGCGCGGATAACGCACCGCTATCGGACCACTGTCGTGGAGCGCCATGGTGTGGACCATGTGCACCAGCTCGGCTTCGTCCGCCGCAGCCATCACGGTGAAATTCGGCAGCGTGCAGAGGTAGGCGAGGTCGAAGCTGCCCGCATGCGTGGCCCCGTCGGCGCCGACCAGCCCTGCGCGGTCCATCGCGAAGCGCACCGGCAAATTCTGGATCGCGACATCGTGGACCACCTGGTCGTAGGCGCGCTGCAGGAAAGTGGAATAGATGGTCGCGAACGGCCTGTAGCCCTGCGCCGCAAGTCCCGCAGAGAAGGTTACCGCATGCTGCTCCGCGATCCCGACGTCGAATGTGCGATCGGGGAATTTCTCCGCCACCTTGTCGAGCCCGGTGCCCGAGGGCATCGCAGCAGTGATCGCGACGACCTTGTCGTCCCGCTCCATCTCCTTCGCTAGCGCCTTGGCATAGACGCTCGTGTAGCTCGGCGCGCCTGCCGCGGCCTTGGCCTGAACGCCGGACACTACGTCGAACTTGACCACGCCGTGATATTTGTCGGCGGCGTTCTCGGCGGGTGCGTAGCCCTTGCCCTTCTTCGTGACGACATGGACGAGCATCGGCCCGATGTCGGCGTCGCGGACATTCTCCAGCACTTCGACCAGCGCGCGGACGTCGTGCCCGTCCACGGGGCCGACATAATAGAAGCCGAGCTCCTCGAAGAGCGTTCCGCCGGTGACCCAGCCGCGTGTATATTCCTCGGCCTTTCGAGCCCAATCGTGGATGGCGTCCGGCATCATTCGGGCAATCTTCTGCGCCACTTTCCGCGGGGCGAGATACTTGTTCGACGACACCAGCCGGGCGAGGCTGTTGCGCAGAGAGCCAACCGGCGGCGCGATCGACATGTCATTGTCGTTGAGGATCACAATCAGCCGATTGCCGGCCGCGGCGGCATTGTTCATCGCCTCATAAGCCATGCCGGCGGAAAGCGCGCCATCGCCGATGACCGCGATCGCCCGATGCGGATCACCGGACAGCTTGTTGGCGATCGCAAAGCCAAGCGCTGCCGAGATGGAGGTCGAGCTGTGCGCGGCGCCGAACGGATCGTATTCGCTCTCGCTACGCTTGGTGAAGCCTGAGAGGCCGCCGCCCTGGCGCAACGTGCGGATCCGCTCCCGCCGGCCGGTGACGACTTTGTGAGGATAGGCCTGGTGACCGACGTCCCACACGAGCCGGTCTGTGGGCGTATCGAACACATAGTGGACCGCGACCGTCAGCTCGACGACGCCCAGTCCCGCTCCAAGGTGCCCACCCGTGACGGAGACAGCCGAGATCACTTCCTGCCGAAGCTCATCAGCGAGCTGCGGCAGCTGGTCTTTCTCAAGCGCGCGAATGTCGGCCGGGTACAGAATGGTGTCCAGCAGCGGTGTTTCGGGGCGGTCGCTCATGGCCGACTCCCTACCCTGACGCGCGACCCAAGTCGATTAAGACGCTGCCTCTGCTCGCAGAACGGCGTCGAGCAAGCCAGGAAAACGCGTGTCGACGTCTGCTCGGCGCAATCGATTGATGACCATGGTGCCATGCTTGCGGCTCTCGATCAGGCCCGCGCTGCGCAGCATCGTGAAATGGTTCGACATCGTGGCCCGCGGCAGCGCCTCGGATACTGCACAATTGCAGGCCAGGCCCTCGCCCTTCGTGTTGAGGTCGTCGTTGAGCCGGCGGACGATCGCCAGCCGTGTCGGATCGGACAGTGCATGGAGCACGCTCGCCAGCGGGACGTCGTTGAGGTTGGGGTGAATGAAGCGAGCCATGCCGCTGATATAGAAGAGATTTCAAAATTTCCAACTGACGGTAGTTCGGATATATTGAACTAATACCTTGGCACTCCCATGTTCCCTCAACCTTCAACAGGAGTGCCCAATGTCCAAGTCACTTGCCAACAAGACTGCCCTCGTCACCGGCGCATCGCGCGGAATTGGCCGCGCCATCGCCAGGCGCCTCGCCGACGATGGCGCGCACGTGTTCGTTCATTACAATCGCTCCCGGGCGGATGCCGACGCACTCGTCGCGGGAATCGAGCAGGCCGGCGGGTCGGCAGAAGCGATCCCCGCGAATCTGGAGGACGCCCAGTCCGTCATTCGCTTGATTGCCGACGTCAAATCGCGCCTCGGCAATCGCAAGCTCGACGTGCTGGTCAATAATGCCGCGATCTTCGAATCTCACACGCTCGGCGACAATGACGCATCGGCGCTCGATCGGCTGCTCGCGGTCAACGTTCGCGCTCCGTACCAGATCGTCTCGGGCCTCGTTGACGATCTTTCCAGCGACGCGCGCGTCCTCTTCACCAGCTCGATCGTCGCCAAGACCTTTTTCCCGACCGCCACGGCCTATGCGATCACCAAGGGCGCGATCGATACCCTGACCCGCTACCTCGCAGCCGAGCTTGGCGAGCGCGGCATCCGCGTTAACGCCATCGCGCCGGGCGCCATCGACACGGACATGGCCGTGGGCTTCCTCGGCACGGATGAGGGCAAGGCGCAGGTCAAGTCGATCCAGGCGCTGAAGCGGATCGGCCAGACCGACGATATCGCGCGCGTCGCCGGCTTCCTCGCTGGGCCGGATAGCGGCTGGGTCACTGGCCAAGTGATCGACGCATCGGGCGGCTCAAAGCTCTAAAATGCACGTGATGCGCGTCGTGGCTGGCCACGGCGCGCTTCAGGTTGTGGGCTGGGCCTCCGACCAGGTGTGGCTGACATATTCCATGTAATTGGCTACCTTGGTTTTGGCGGTCTGCCCGTAATAAAGTTCGACGACACGCAGTGCGCCCTCAATTCCCGATGACAGACCGCCGGTGGTGATCAGTTTGCCGTTCTCGACGAATCTCTGATTCTTGAGCAGGCGCACGCTTGGATATTGCTTTGCGAATTCGTCCAGGAACAGGTGGTGCGTGGTCGCGGATAGTCCGTTGAGGAGCCCGGTCTGCGCGAGCAGGAACGCGCCCGTGCAGACCGACATGATCACGTCGGCGTTGGCATGTTGGGTCTTCAACCATGCTACCTTGGGGCTGCCCGCGATTGCCTGACGGCCGCCAACCTGGACCGGAATCACGATCACCTTCGCCGGAGGAGCGTTATCGAGCGTGTAGTCAGGGACGATTTTCATCCCTCGCACGAAGCGGCTCAGGCTTGGGCGCGACCGTGAACAGCTCGAACCCTGGAACCTCCGCGACTCCACTGTCCTGGAAGACTTCCCAAGGTCCGCTGAAGTCGATCATCGTGCAGACTCGTCGAGCAAGAAGGCGACGGGTACTGGTTTGTCTGGGCGAGGGAGTGAGGCGCCCGAGTTGCCTGCCGCCGCGCTCACCGGCGATTTTTGGCTGATCAGCACCGCTCCCGCCGTCGCCGCACCCGCAGCTGCGATGAGTCCCCGACGCGTCAATCGCATCTTTTCCATGCTGCTGTCCCCTTCTCCAGGAGCCACCATCTGACGCCATAGTCGGCAGGGAACGGGATGATGCAGTATTTCGACTAGCGAGGATTGATAGTCGACGGATGCGCTCGGCTACTGACCTTCGCACTCACCGCAGGTGCCGCGCACTTCGATCACCGGGCGCGGCGCCGTGAAGCCCGCGCTCTTCGCCGCCTGGCGGACTCCGCCGGACAGGCTGTCGTCATCGATATGCACGGTCTGCCCGCACGTGTCGCAGATCAGGAAAATGCAGTCGTGCAGGCAGTTGGGGTGTTGGTTCGCGACATAGGCATTGGCGCTCTCGACCCTCCGCGCGAGGTTTGCGCCGACGAACAGGTCGAGAATCCGGTAAACGCTGTTGGCAGCGATACGGCGGCCCTGCGATTTCGAGACCGCTTCGGCGATGTCGTAAGCGCTTGCCGGCTTGTCGAAACTGGCGAGCGATTCGAACACCGCTGCGCGCATGTCGGTCCATTGCTCGCCCTCGCGAGTCAGTTGCTCGCGAGCGGCCGCTTTAAGCGATTCGCCTTCATGGATGCGATGATCGTGCCGAGCCATAGACTATTAGTGAGATAGTCCTCGCCAGCCGCACCGGCAAGGAATCAGACGCTCTACTCGGTGGCCAAAACGTTTAGGCGGTGACCGAGCGCGAGGATCAGGACACCGATCACGGTGTAGACCGGCTCAAGACCGTGCTCGTGCATGGTCAAGGCAAACGCCATGATGCCTAGACCCACTGCGCCGACCGCGCTTGGAAGAATGAACCCATGCTCGCGGATGCCGCGCCCGAGCGCAATCGCGCCGAGGATCATGGCCAACGTCAGGCCCATCTCATGGATGATCGGCTTGCCGAGAAACCCGCTTGCTGCCGACAGCAGTCCGAGCAGAACGGCCGTCGCGAAGCAATGCATCACGCACAGGCCTGAAAGGGCCATCGCGAACCGGTCTAGCCGGGATGAGCGAATCGGAAGCGATGCCATGCTGCCGGCGATATAGGCGAGGAAATTATACGTTACAATATATCATGCGTTTTGATCCCACGCTTGCACCACGGCTCGTCGCCCGCGCATAGGCGCCGACCGATGGACTCATCTCTAGCCTCGCCTGCTCTGACTCGGGTTCGCGCTCAGCCGTGCCCCCGAGCGCTGTCGAACCTGCTGTTGCTGGTCGCTGCGCTCGTTTTCGCCATGGTCGTGGTCGGCGGGATTACCCGCCTCACCGAAAGCGGCTTGTCGATCACCGAATGGAAGCCAATCAGCGGAGCGATCCCGCCGCTCTCCGATGCCGACTGGGTCCGAGCGTTCGAGCTCTACCGGGCTACGCCGGAATATCAGCAGATCAACGGCCCTGCGGGCATGACCCTCGCTCAGTTCAAACACATCTACTGGTGGGAGTTCGTCCATCGGCTCCTCGGCCGAGTGATTGGCCTGGTGTTCGCGGCGGGGTTGCTGTGGTTCGCGGTCAAGCGCGTAATCCCCAAAGGCTATGGTTGGAAGATGATCGGCCTGTTGATCCTTGGCGGGCTCCAGGGCGCGCTCGGTTGGTACATGGTCGAATCCGGGCTTGAGTATCGAACCGACGTCAGCCACCTCCGCCTTTCCGCCCACCTGCTCCTCGCGCTGACCATCATGAGCGCTTTGATCTGGGTTGCGCTGGATTTGAGGCGCCTCGCGGCCACCGGCGAGGACCATCCATCACGCCTCACGCTGCCGGCGGCCATCACCCTCGCCATCCTCTTCGTCCAGCTGTTATTCGGCGCCTGGGTGGCGGGCCTCAACGCCGGTCAGGTCGCAAACACCTGGCCCGATATGCACGGCCGCTTCTTCCCCGAGGGGATCGACTGGGGCCACGGCCTCCTCTGGGCCCTCGCCAACGATCCTTATCTCGTTCATTTCGTCCACCGCTGGTGGGCCTGGATAGTTGTCGCGGCATTGGTCGTCCTCGCGCGCAAGCTCCGAAGGGTGGAAGGCGCGCGCACCGCCTCGATCGCGATTCATTCGGCGTTCGGCACGCAGATCGTCCTCGGCATCCTCACCGTGCTCTCGGGGGTCGCGATTTGGCTCGCCGCGCTGCATCAGGCGACGGGAGCGTTGCTAGTCGCAGCCACCGTGTGGGGCGCCCATCTGCTCGGGCGCGCCCCAACTTAGGGATATTGGGCCCTGGCAGCTGCGTCCTGCGCAGCCGAGATGTCGCGCATCTGGCGGTCGGCCGCGGCCTGCGCCCCGAATGCTTCGGCTTCCTCGACGTTGAAGTCGAGCGGTGGAGGATTGATCGCCGCTACCAGATTGGCGGTGTCGACATTGGCGATAACCGATTCGTTGCTGACGGGGAAATTCGACGGGTTCGCCGAGATTTCCTTGACCTTCGCGACCATTGCGCGCTGCCAGAGCATTGGCACCGCCACATGCATGACGGCCGCCAGGATCAGGACTGCAATCAGGCGCATGACAGCTCTCCTTCGATGCGTCATTGTTGCAGGATGCGATTAACGATTTTTCCGCTTGAGACCGGCCGATGAGCGTCGTCTCGGTTTATGCGGTATTCGCCAATGCCGAAGAGGCCGACCGCATCGGGCGAACGGTCATTGAGGAGCAGCTCGCGGCCTGCGCCAACATCCTTGGGCCGATCCACTCGATTTATCGCTGGGAAGGCGCGATCGAGGAGGCCGACGAAGTCGCAGCGATCTTCAAGACGCATCATTGGTACAGCGACGCGCTGATGGAGCGCATCGCAGCGCTGCACAGCTACAAAGTGCCTTGCGTCGTCACTTGGCCGATCGACAAGATCCTGCGGAATTACGCCGATTGGATCGAGGACAACGTCCGCTAACTCCTGAATATATATAGCCATATTTGAATCGGCACGGCCCCGAAACCATGTTATTCACCATATCGGGGGTAAGAGGTGCCGAACTACAGGCTTTATCGGCTCGACGGCGCTGGAAAGATTACGAGCGCCGAATGGCTCGAGGCCGATGATGACGATCATGCCGCTCGTCAGGCGAAGGAGCGGCGCCTCGATGGCGCATGCGAAGTTTGGCAGCGCAACCGCCTGATCGCGAGGATTAGCGGCAACAACAATTAGTCGGAGTGCCGTCTCCAATAAGGCCCTATCTTGCGCAGCTCATGAAGGGCCTGTTCCGCCTCTTCTAAGGACGCGCGCTCCTCGGCACTCGGCTCTGGCGGCTCGATCGGCCAGGCATCGGCCGTGACGAGGGTTCGGGCGACGACTGCGTCGTTGAGATGACCGAGCGCCTCCTGCAGATCTTCCACCGCCTTGCCGAATGCCTTCTGCCTCTCTCTTTCGTGGTGGTGCAACGCCGCGGCAAATTCGACCGCATAGCGGAGCTTCTTGATCTCGATGCGCAGTCGGTGCCGCTGCTCGTCATCCATTCGGGAGAGATCCTCAGCGTCGTCGACCTTCGCCCAAAGTCGGTCGATGCGCTTGCTGATGTACGGCTCCAGCTCCCTTCCGGCGGTGGCATGGAGGCGCCAGTCGCCGAGCGCGGCCCAAGCGATCAAATCGAGCATCAGCTGCCTGAAGCGCTGAGACTCCATCGCTGCGATGACCGCGTCATAGGCCTTCTCCCGCTTTTCCTCGAGCGGGCGGCGTTCCTTTCGGGAGAGATCGCGCTGGAGGTACACGTCGAGATTGCGAGCGTCGCCGAGTTGGTTCGTGAACCAGCGCAGTTCGTCGCGGATATGTTCGAAGCGATCGTCGGCGACGGCCGTCCTGAACAGGCTCAGGGCAGAGCGCAGCCGGCGCATCGCGACGCGACACTGGTGCAGCGCCTCCATCCGCCGCTCCTCGATCACCAGCAGCTCGTTGAGACGGAAATGCCGGACGCAGGCGCCGACAATTGTCGCGAACCCTTCCGCTACAATCATGTCGGCGCGGAGGGAGACGGGCTCCGCCTTGATCACCTTGCCGAATTTGCCATCCGCAAGCGCGAACCCGCGCTCAGCCTTGCTCATCACTCCGAGCCTGACTGGGACCTCGCCCGCGATCCGGCGCGCCAGCGCGACCGCCGCGTCCGGTTCGCCACGCAGCAACTCGATCTCGAGCTCACTGATGTCGGCGCCTCGGTCGCCGGCAGTCATTCGCCCCCGGTCGACGGCGACCTCGACTTCGGCGCCTGCGGGGCGCAGCCGGCAGGTCGTGCGGGTCACCTCCGACCGGATGATCGGCTGCAACCCCTCGAGCGGGATCGCGCCCAAGGGCGTCGAACCGAGCTCGCTGAGGTCCGGCTCGGGCCCCGAAATGCCGCTCTCCCACTCGCCGCGATCGAACAGGCCGGCGCCACCGTCGAGCGACTTAACGGTCTGAATGAACTGGTCCCCCACCGTGCGCACCCTGAGAGAGTAACCGCGCTCACGCAGCAGTCCCTTCGGCGTGTCGTAATAAATCGACAACTGCTCCTGGGATGAACAGCTCGAGCCTGCAAGCCACGGCACTTCCATCAGCTGCTTGGCCGCCTCGGCGGCAAGCTCGAGTTTCAGCTCAATTTCGTGACTCATCGGGCGACTTCGGCTTCCCTTGATCTTCGGGCGAACATAGTGGACGTCTGGCCGTTCCTTTTGTCATGAAACTGTCCGATCTGCTCAGCAAAGTTGCAGACTGGTTTTATGAGCATAGCATGAGTCGGGAAGGAGATGGGGTAGTGCCATTGCAGTCCGGGGCGCTGCCCTGGCGACTCAAGCGCCGCAAGAAAACCGAAAAAGCCGAAGTCATGCTGGTTACCGGCCGCCGTTCCGGCCGCTGGATGATCCCGAAGGGCTGGCCCGTCGCCGGCAAATCGCTGGCCGACTCCGCAGCGCAGGAGGCCTTTGAGGAGGCGGGCATCAAGGGGAAGATCGACTCAAAACCAATCGGCACCTTTCGCCACGTCAAGCAGCATTTGCTGCTCGGCCGGCTCGAGGTCGACATCCTCGTGCACCCCATGGTCGTCGAGCGCGAGCTCGGTGACTGGCCCGAGCGCGGCGAGCGCACCCGTAAATGGTTCGGCCTCGAAGAAGCCGCTGCGCGCGTCGACTCGGAGGAACTGCGCAAGCTGATTGTGGAATTCGGCAAGAGCCTTAAGCAGCAGCAGGCAGCGACCTAGTTCGGCTTGGACTTGCGGAGCCGGAAAGGCACCTCGTCGAGCTTGCGGCGCAGGTTCTCGATGGTCGCATCGTCCTTCTCGGAGCCTGAATATTTTGCTTCGAGCTCAGCTTCGTCGGGCGTCTGCTCGCGGAAATAGGTGATTGTCAGCCGGCGTCCGAAGACATCGTCGCCGCGGATTTTGAGCTCCGCCTCATGTTCCGGCGGGAGGTTGTCGCGGATCGTCTCAAGGTAGCGGATCAGGTCATCGAGCGACGTATAGTCGCTGATGTCGATGAAGTCCTTGACGCGTCGGGGCACGGGCTCGCTCTTAAATTGGGACTCGGGAGGAGGCGCCTAACCGGCGCGCACGCCAACTACGGCGCATCCCCCATCCAGGCAACGCGTGAAGGGCTCCAATTTTTCACGCCGCGCGGCGGGCCGCGCCGCTCAAACGTTCAATTGCGGTCCGTTCAAGTTTCGCGTTCAAATTACGCCGAGCAGCCAGAGCACCAGGATCAGGATCAGCAAGCCGCCTAGTCCGATATACATCACACGCTCCTCAATTTCCCGTCGCGTCAAGAACAGAGCGCGACTATCCGGCGTTCCAATCGTTACGGGTACGAGCACTGGTCGATATAACGGGTATTATTTTACCCGTCAGCAAAGTACCGGATTTGCTTGACTTTCCGGCACTCGCCCGCGAATAGCACGTCCGACGGCGGCGCATGCATGTGCCGCCTTTCGTATTCAAACGAAAGGTCCGACGCCATGAAGGCGCTGATGAAGACGACCAAGTCGGCGAAGCCCGCCGAGGTCGAGAAGAAATGGCATCTGATCGACGCCGACGGCCTGGTTGTTGGACGTCTGTCGACGATCGTCGCCAACATCCTGCGCGGCAAGCACAAGCCGAGCTATACGCCGCACGTCGATTGCGGCGACCATGTCGTCATCATCAATGCCGACAAGGTGCGCTTCACCGGCCGCAAGCTGGAGCAGAAGCTCTATTACAAGCACACCGGCTATCCAGGCGGCCTCAAGGAGGTCACCGCCGGCAAGGTGCTCGAGGGCCGCTTCCCGGAGCGCATCCTCGAGAAGGCGATCGAGCGCATGATCCCGCGCGGACCGCTCGGCCGCGACCAGATGCGCGCCCTGCACCTCTACAACGGCACCGAGCATCCGCACGGCGGCCAGAACCCTGAACCGCTCGACGTCGCGTCGATGAACCGCAAGAACAAGGTGGGCGCATAATGGCCGACAAAAAGTCCCTTTCCGATCTGGGCGAACTGACCAGCCCCAAGCCTGAGGCTCCGGAGGAACCCGCCGCTGCCGACGCGCCCACGACTGAAGCTGCCGCCGAAACCGCGCCCGCCGCGCCCAGGCAGGGCGGCCGTCGCGATCGTGACGAGCCAGTCAGCGATCACGGCGCGTCGACCCAGGGTCCGCAGATCGAGGCAGTGCTGCGCGAACAGCAACTCGACAAGTACGGCCGGGCTTATGCCACTGGCCGGCGCAAGGATGCCGTCGCGCGCGTGTGGCTCAAGCCGGGCTCGGGTAAGATCGTCATCAACGGCCGCGAGCAGGAAGTCTATTTCGCGCGTCCGACTCTGCGCCTGATCATCAACCAGGTGTTCGATGTTACCGATCGCCGCGGTCAGTATGACGTCGAAGCGACCGTCAAGGGCGGCGGCCTGTCGGGCCAGGCGGGCGCTGTCCGTCACGGCATCTCGACGGCATTGACCCGCTACGAACCGGCGTTGCGCGTTGCGGTCAAGCGCGAAGGCTTCCTGACCCGCGACCCGCGCGTCGTCGAGCGCAAGAAGTACGGCCGAGCCAAGGCCCGCCGCAGCTTCCAGTTCTCGAAGCGC
Source organism: Pseudomonadota bacterium (assembly GCA_046731955.1). Taxonomy (GTDB): domain Bacteria; phylum Pseudomonadota; class Alphaproteobacteria; order Sphingomonadales; family Sphingomonadaceae; genus Sphingomicrobium. Next base: position 14,320 of record JBKPMC010000013.1, read on the forward strand.
TAAAAACAGTTCCTTTTCGTCGCGCGAAGGGCGGTTGGGACTATCCCAGCCGCCCTTTTCGTATCCGGCGCAGCTAGGCCTGCGCGCGGTAGGCCTGGCCTTCCACGAGCCAGTCCGACACCTTCCGTCCAAACCGCGCGATTGCGTGCATGTTAAAGAAGTGCATCGCGCCGAGGACAATCACGGCGAGGCCGACCTTGCCACTCAGGAAACGGATCATCTGAGGCCAGGTCTGCGGCTCCGAACCGGTGCTTAGAGTTAGGGTGATGAACCCAATGTTCACTAGGTAGAAGCCGACCACGAGTAGGTGGTTCGTGGACCTTGCGAGCTCTGCATTGTGCCCGAAGCACTGAATTAGAAACACTTCACCGTTGGTCGACAGCGTATGCGCGACCCAGATCGTCATCCCGATCGAGATCGCCAGATACAGCAGATAGGCTAGCTCGGTCATCACTTCCTCCTTCGTTCATTTGTATTGCGCAGATCCGCTGCAGCCGTCCGGAGTAACTAATCACTGGACCGATCCCAGGAACCGCGACGGCGACGGTGAAACAAAAGCCGCCCTCCTCCTCCGACTCGTGCGCATCGATCTTCGGCCCGGCGAAAAGTGGGAGCGGGATGCCGAGCAGGGTCCAGCCGCGGAGCCTCATGCTGAGGCCCCGCTCATCGACGTTGAGATCGAACCGGAAGCTCAACGGCCCGAAACGCTCACAGAGAAGGCCGCCGCGCTGCCGAAGCTCGCTGGAAAATCGGTATCCGCCAAAGTCGCGGGTCCATGTTTCAACGCCGTCTCGCTCGGCGAAGGCCACATGCACAGGGTAGGCGTTCGTTGGAGGAAATCTCATCAACCGGCATAGGAGGCGAGCCCAAAGGCTCGTGCCGACGCACACGCTGCCGTTCCCCGCAGCACCTGCACTGCCGTTGACTTCATGCATCTGCCGAACGGCCGGCGGCAGCTCGTCGAACGCTTCGCCCATCACGCGACGATAAAGCGTCGGCTCCAGCACTTGCTCTATGATTCCGTGGCGCACTGGCAACGCGGCGAACGGCTTGGCGAATCGGTCGAACTGAAGCGCACCGGTTGCGTCGCGAGCTCCGGCGTGAAGACGGTTGGCTAGCATGTCATCGGCGAGCAACGCGGCAGCGAGCGTCGGAATCTCCGGGCCCGAAGCATTCTCGGCAATCAGCGTCCACCGACGTTCGATCCGATCCGAGCCTCGCCATCCATTCAATATGACGGCCATGGCCGACCGCTGACTGCCCTGCCAAAGCGTGGCTCGCTGCAGCTTCACGAAAATCCCCCCGAGCCCCGTGAGCGATTTGACCACACTCAAACGGACGAGCCAGCTCGCCAACCACAGCCCCAGAATGTGGTGCGGACGATCGGAACCAGCTCGGAACGCAATGGCCGGTGCCCCGGGCACGATGCCCGGAAGGAGCGCGAGGTCGGGCACATCGCAGAGTGCAACCCATCGCCGACGAAGCGGCTTTGCACCCGCAACCTCAAATCGCATGCGCCGCAGTTCGCTGCCGCCGAAGCTGCTGCTCCAGCGCCCTCCGCGCCGAAGCCTGATTGGGCGTCCGGCGTAGCTAAGGATCGCATGTGTTACCGACCGGCTGGCGGTCGATTGCGTCGAGGCGCTGATCGCAATGTCGACCGATGAAACACAATCGAGACCCTCGGCCAAGCGCCGAACAACCGCGCCGGACAGTGCTGGGACGCTCGACGCACCGCCGATGACGACAACGCCGGCCTTTTTTGCTGCTTCGTCGAGAGCGCGAATTCCCACGACGAATTCGCGCGCGTCCGCGAGGTCGAGGTAGTGAACCCCGGCCGCAATACATGCCTCGGGTACCGCATAGTTGCTGCTTTGAAACGGTCCCGCCGCGTCAACGACGATGTCCGGCCTGTGCACCCGAAGTAGCGGGAGCAGGTCGCCGGAGCGATCGACGACGGCCGGTTCGGCGCCAACCAGCCCCCCGCAGAACCGGGCCGCTTTGTCATAGCTCCGTCCGCCGACGAGAACGCAGTGTCCGACGGCGAGAAGGCGCTTCGAAACACGCGCGCCGAAGCCGCCATAGCCGCCGATGACAAGGATGCGGCTCACGGACAAATCTCCACCTCACGGAACATCACCGTCTGGCGGATCAGCTCGCCGAACAGGGCGTGACGGAGCAGCAGCTGGAAGGCGAACCAGCGATGGTTGCAATCGATATGGCTGACCCGCAATTGCCCCGGCTGCAGCCAGTTCGGGATACGCAGTCGCAATCCGCAAACCTTGACGAAATAATGGTCGCTGTCGAAATGCAGCGCCTCGTTCTCGACGTTGCAGCGAAGCGCGATCCCGACTCCGCAGCCGACATATTCTTCGAGCCCGGTAGGTCCACCGAACCTTTTGCTTGAATGGATCACCTGCGGGAAGCCGCTGCAACGGCCGTAGACTCGGGTCCAGAACTGTCCGCCGAACGCAATATCCTCGGTGACCGCGACGCTCGCCGGAACGGCCGTGTCTCGCGAGGTCGGAAGCGGGCCTCCGATGATCCGAGCGCATTGGGCGAGCAGCCAGCCTGCGACACTCATCCGGCACTCGACGACCTCGCCTGCATAGAGAACGGTGCGGCAGTCGCAGACGCGCTTGCCGAAGCGCGCGCGGGTGGCGTGCGGGAGTGCGGCCCAAGCCTGTTCGCCGACAAGCGCCCTGAAGCGCATGTCGTTCAGCTGAGCTGGAGCAATCCGACGTGCGTCCGGCCGGCGAAACGGGATGATCTCGGCTCGTACTGGTTCCTGCATCCCAACACCCTGTTCCAGTTATTTCTGAATAGAGAGAAATAGCTTTGCAAATGAAGTTCAACTCGCGCTTGGCCGCCTGTCCTCCTTGCCGCCGAGGTTGAGCAGATTGACCACTTTCGAACCCATCTTGATCAGCGCCATGATCTTTCCAGGCGGCACCCGCAGCATCTGCGCATACCAATTGTTCAGCGTGTCGACGAAGCGCTGGAGCTCGGCGAGCCGCTCGCGCGCGACCTTGCTTACGCGCGGGTCGCCCTCCGCATCGGCCATGCAGGCCCGAAGCGCAGCGGCGGCGGGATCGATCTCCCGTTCCTTGCGTCCCTGGGCGATCCGGCTGACCATCTCGAGCAGATCAGTCTCCGCCTCGAAATGATCACGGCGGTCGCCCATCACCGGCACCCTGCGGATCAGCTTCCAGCCCAACAGCTCCTTGATGCTGTTCGATATGTTCGATCGAGCCATGCCGAGCGTCTCCGAAATCTCCTCAGCCGTCAGCGGCCGTTCGGAAACGTAGAGCAGCGCATGAATCTGGGCGACCGATCGGTTGACACCCCATTGATTGCCCATCTCGCCCCAATGGAGAATGAAACGTTCCACGGCCATCGGCAGTTTGGGCGACTCGACTGTAATTTCTGTCATAACAGAAATATCTGATACTTTCGTCGCGAAGTCAAGATGGGTTGCGGGCTTGGCGGCAGGGGCTGCGCGGCTCTAGGCTGCGGCCATGCGCCGCCTGGCCCTCCTCTTGCTCGCCCTCCTGCTTGCCGTACGGGCTGCCGCCGAGCCGATCCTCCTTAGGCCGGCACGTGTGTTCGACGGCGTGAATCCACGGCCACATGACGGCTGGTCGGTGCTGGTGGACGGCGACCGCATCGCCGCTGCAGGCCCGAGCATCGCGACACCCGCGGGAGCGCGTGTGATCGAGCTTCCCGGCGCCACCCTCATGCCCGGCTTGATCGAAGGCCATTCGCACCTGTTCCTCCACCCCTACGACGAAGCCCTGTGGGACGCTCAGGTGCTCCACGAGCCGCTCGCGCTGCGCACCGCCCGCGCGGTGGTCAGCGCCGAGAAGACGCTTGAAGCCGGCTTCACTACCGAGCGCGATCTCGGCACCGAAGGCGCGGGCTTCGCCGACGCCGGCCTCAAGCAAGCGATCGATCAGGGCATCGTCCCCGGCCCTCGGCTTCTGGTCGCAACCAAGGCGATCGTCGCCCGCGGCGCCTACGGGCCGAAGGGCTTCGAACCCGGCGTTCCGATCCCCCAAGGCGCGCAGGAAGTCGCCGGCCTCGACGAGACGGTGAAGGCCGTGCGCGACCAGATCGCAGGGGGCGCCGATGTGGTGAAATTCTACGCCGACTATCATTGGGGCAAGGGCGAACCGAGCCGCCCGACCCTCTCGCAGGCCGAGCTGAATGCGGGTGTCGCCGCCGCCCATGATGCCGGGCGGCTGGTCGCCGTTCATGCAACGACCGCCGAGGGCATGCGGCGCGCGGTCCTAGCCGGCGCGGACACGATCGAGCATGGCTACAACGGAACCGCCGATGTGTTCAAAATGATGCACGACAAGGCCGTTGCTTTGTGTCCGACTATCGCCGCCTCCGAGGCCTATGCCCGCTATTTCGAAAAGTGGAACGGCCAGGAGCCGGCACCCGAAAGTGTCCAGGAAAATCGCCGCTCATTCCAGCTGGCGATGAAGGCCGGCGTACCCATCTGCATGGGCGGCGACGTCGGCGTCTACACGCACGGGCAAAACTGGCTCGAGATGGATGCCATGCGCCGGGCCGGCATGCCCGCGGCACAGGTGCTGATCGCGGCGACCTCGGGCAACGCACGGATCTTCCGCCTCTCCGACCGTGGCCAGATCCGTCCGGGCCTGCTCGCGGATCTGGTCGCAGTCGACGGGGACCCCACAAGCGACATCTCAGCCGTCCGCCAGGCACGACTGGTCATCAAGGGCGGTAAAGTCGTGAAGGGGCCATGACTCCGCGGGCCTTCACCCGAGCCGTCAGCCCGAGGCTCCCCGAATGCGCGCTCACGCATCTCGACCGCGTACCGATCGACGTCGCCAAGGCGGCGGCGCAACACGCCGCCTACGAGCAGGCGCTTGCGGAAGCGGGCGTCGAGATCATTCGCCTGCCCGATCTTCCGGGCGACCCCGACGCCGTGTTCGTCGAGGACACGGCGCTGCTGCTGGATGGTCACGCGATCATCACCCGGCCGGGCGTCGAGTCGCGGGCGAACGAAACCGAGTCCACCGCGCAAGGCCTCGCCGCCCATTTCGACCTGCACCGACTCTGTTCCGGCTTCCTCGACGGCGGCGATGTCCTGCGGATTGGGCGGACGATCTACGTCGGGCTTTCGTCCAGGACCGACACCGCTGGAATCGCGGCGCTGAGCGAAATCGCCTCGGCGCTCGGCTATGAGGTGATCGAAGCTCAGTTACGCGAGTGTCTCCACCTCAAGACCGGCGCGACCTTCGCCGGGACCGACGCAAACGGCGCGCCGGTGCTGCTGTTTAACCCCCGCTGCGTAGATCCAGTGCAGTTCGCCGGAGTGGAGCCCATGCCCGTGGACGAGCAAGAGCCCGGGGCGGCGAACTGCCTGAGGGTCGCGGAAACACTCATCCTTCCGGCGGGCAGCCCACGCACGGCGGACAGGCTGCGCGCCCGTGGATTCCGCGTCGTCGAGCTCGACGTCTCCGAGCTTCAGAAGGCCGAAGCGGGCGTTACCTGCATGAGCCTGATCGACGAGCGCTCCTAGAGGTTGACCGCCGCCATACCCCGTTCGGCATAGCGTGGGCCCGCGGCAGCGCCCGGCGGAAGGATGTCGTCGAGCCGCTTCAAGTCTTCTGGCGTCAGCTTCACCTCGAGCACTCCGATATTCTCGTCGAGATAACGGACGTGCCTGGTCCCCGGGATCGGGACGATATCTTCCCCTTGCGCGAGCACCCAGGCGAGTGCGAGCTGAGCCGTGGTACAACCCTTTTCCTTCGCCATTGCCTCGACTTCATGGACGAGCTCGATGTTTTTCTTGAAATTTTCGCCTTGGAAGCGCGGGTTGGTGCGACGGAAGTCGTTCTCGGCAAAGTCGTCGGGTGACTTGACCTGGCCAGTCAGGAAACCGCGGCCGAGCGGCGAGTAAGCGACATAGCCGATGCCAAGCTCGCGGACGGTAGGAATCACTTCCTCTTCCGCATCGCGGCTCCATAGCGACAGCTCGGTCTGAACGGCCGTTATTGGTGACGTCGCGTACGCCGCCTGGATGGTTCGCGGCGCGGCCTCCGACAGGCCGAGGTAGCGGATCTTGCCCTCCTTCTTGAGACGCTCCATCGCGCCGACCGTGTCCTCGATCGGCACCTTAGGATCGACGCGGTGCTGATAATAAAGATCGATGACCTCAATCCCGAGCCGCTTCAGGCTCGCCTCGCAGGCGGAGCGTACATAGTCAGGGTCACCCCGAATTCCGAGCTGTTCGCCGTTGGGCCCTCGCACGTTGCCGAATTTGGTGGCGAGGAAGACCTGATCGCGCTGCCCCTTGATGGCGCGGCCGACCAACTCTTCGTTCTTTCCGGAGCCGTACATGTCCGCTGTGTCCAGGAAGGTCACTCCGCGGTCGATTGCATGATGGATCGTATTGATCGACTCCGCTTCGCTTGCGGAGCCATAGAATTCGCTCATGCCCATGCAGCCCAGGCCAATTGCCGAGACTTCGGGTCCGTTCTTGCCGAGCCGGCGCTTGCCGATTTGATGCACTGGTCTTCTCCCTTTTGGTCAGCCACCCAGGCGGCGGCGGAGTTCCTGGGTGTCAAATGGGAATGCCACCCGCTTGTGACGACTGGCGTGGCCGGAGATGATCGACACTTCGGAACGGCTGATCCCGAGCGCCTTGGCCAGAAGCTTCACGACGGCTTCGTTTGCCGCGCCGTCGGCGGGCGCTTCGGCGACCCGGACCTCGAGTTCGTCGCGTCCGTCGGCCCCGGTTCGCCAGCCACCGATCCCCGGCTTCGAGGATCTTGGAGTCACCCGGATGGCGATCGTGCTCGTCAATCCATCGCCGCATGTTGCGGGGCACCGCCGGTTTGCTTGCTGCGCTTCATCAGCAGCAGCAACGGAAGCACCGCGAACGTGACCAGCATCATCAGCTTGAAGTCGTCCAGATAGGCGATGAACAGCGCCTGCCGGGTGACCTCACTATTGATGACCGCCAGCGCGACCGGGCCTTGCGGACCGATCGTCTGAAGAATCTCCGGATTCGCCGTCGGAATGGTTTGCTGCGTGATGTTCGTTGCGAGGTCCGCGTGCGCCACCTGGGTCATGCGCACCAGCTGCGTGCTCACCACCGAAATGCCGATCGAACCGCCGATATTGCGTGACAGGTTGAGCAGCGCCGCGGCGGTCGTGCGCGCGTTCGGCGCAAGTGTTTCGAACGCGAGGGTCTGCAGGGGGACGAAGATCAGACCCAGGCCCAGCCCCTGGACGACGCCGCTGACGATGACCGGCTGCGACGGCTGGTCGATCGCGAACCCCGTCATCATGTAGAGCGACGTGCCCATCAGCACGACTCCGATGCCGACGAGCAGGCGAGAGTCGAACTTGCCGACGAGGCGACCGGCGAGCAGCATCGAGATCAGCGTCCCGACTCCGCGCGGCGCGGTCAGGAAGCCCGACTGAAGGACCGAATAGCCGTACAGATTCTGGAGCAGCGGCGGCAGAATCGCGAGACCGGCCAGCAGCAGAATGCCGGTCACGGCCATGAACACCATGCCGGTCGAGAAATTGCGGTCGGCGAACATCGACCGGTCGAACAGCGGGTTCTTGGCGGTCGCCAGATGCACGAGGAACATCCAGCCCGCGCCGATTGCCAGGCCGCACTCGATGATCGCCTCCCAGCTCGAGAACCAGTCGTTCTGCTCGCCGCGGTCCAGAAACAGCTGCAGCGCCGCGACACAGATTCCGAGGAGAGCAAAGCCGAATATGTCGAACTTGCGCTCGTGCGTGTCCGTCTTCGGCATGAACCGCAGCATGACGAGCGCGCAGATCACGCCGACCGGGAGGTTCACCAGGAACACCCAGCGCCAGTTGTAATTATCGGTCAGCCAGCCGCCGAGCACGGGCCCGAGGATCGGCCCGATCATCACTCCGCCGCCAAACAGCGCCATTGCCTGGCCCTGCTTTTCGCGCGGGTTGATGTCGAACAGGGTCGCCTGGGCAAGCGGCACGATGAAGGCGCCGCCGACGCCCTGAAGCGCCCGGAACACGACCATCTCGGGAAGGGACGTCGCGGTAGCGCACAACACCGAGGCGATGGTGAAAACTACTACCGAGATCAGCAGCAGCCGCTTGCGGCCGATCTTGTCGGCGAGCCAGCCGCTGATCGGCAGGGCGATCGCCGAGGCGACGATATAGCTCGTCAGCACCCAGTTGATCGTGTCCTGCGCCGCGCTGAGGCTCGCCTGCATGTGCGGCAGGGCGACGTTCGCGATAGTCGTGTCGAGCACCTGCAGAAGCACCGCCATCATCACGCCGATAGTGACGATGATGCGCTCGCCCGTAGGAAGCGGATGCGTGGCGACGTCCGGCGCGGTGGCCATCCGCTTACTTCTTGTTGGAGTCGAAATAGACCGTGGCGGTGACCGACAGGCCGGCGATCATCGGCCTCGCCGGATTGCCGTCGAACACGATCCGCACCGGCACGCGCTGGGTCACCTTGACCCAGTTCCCGTTCGCGTTCTGCGCGGGAAGAAGCGAGAATTCGCTCCCGGTTCCGGCGCCGATGCTCTGCACGTGGCCCTCGAACTTCATGCCGGGATAGGCGTCGACATCGATGGTCGCGCGCTGTCCGGGAACCATTCGGCCGACGTCCTTCTCCTTGAAGTTCGCTTCGACCCAGGCGCTCCGACTGTGCACGAGCGAAAGGGCGCCGAGCCCGGTCACTGCCATCTGGCCGACCAGGAGGTTGTCGGCATTCTCGATCACGCCGTCCATCGGCGCGTAGACATCGGTGCGCGACAGGTCGAGCCGCGCCTTGTCGACGGCGGCCTGGGCCTGCGCGATCGATGGCTGCTCGCCGGGTGCCAGCGCGGCGTGCGCATTGGCCGCCCGGGCGTGCGCGTCCGCAAGCTGCATTTCCGCGGTTCGCACTTCGTTATACGCGTCGTCATAGTCCGAGCGGGTGGTGAAGCCCTGCTTGAGCAGCGCCTGTTGCCGCGCGAAGGCATTCTTCTTGATTTCGAGATTGGCTTCGTTACCGACGATGTCGCCGCCGGTGCCGGCCGCCTGCGTTCTCAGTTGCGTCGTCTGAAGCTTCGCCGCCGAAAGCTGTGCCTGGGCCTGCTCGAGCGCAACTCGATACGGCTTGTGGTCGATCCGGAACAGCAAGTCGCCGCGCTTCACCTGTGCGCCGTTGCGGACGAAGACCTGGACGATCTGGCCGTTCACCTGCGGGCTGACCGCTACAATGTCTTGTTTGACCTGTGCATCGTCGGTCGAGACGCTGCGGCCGCTGGTCATCCAGTAATAGCCGCCGCCAATCAGCAGCAGGGCGGGCACGATCAACATGAGGATGGTGCGCAGCAGGCCCTTTCCCGCCGGCAGCTTGAGGCGACGCCTGACCTGCGGCGCCTCAAAGGCATCGGCGGCAGTCATGGGCTCGGTGGCCATCTTGTTCATTGGTTCGCTGCCTTGTTCATGATGACGACTGACAGAGCTGCTCGCGCACACGAGCAAGCACCCGCCGCGTCGTATCGACGTCCTTTGGATCGACCCCCGAGAGCGCCTGAGCCGCCATCTCATCGACGATCGCGCGGAGTTTCTTGACGATTGGCTGTGCCTTCGCCGTTACGTGAAGCCGCCATGCCCGCCTGTCCGCCGGATCGGCTGCGCGCTCCACCAGACCCGCCTCCTGGAGGCGATCGATGGTCCGCGACAATGTGATCGGCTCGATATCGAGTATGTCCGCGAGCTCGTTCTGGCGCAGGCCCGGCTTGAGGGTGAGCTTGAGCAGCACCTTCCATTGTGCGCCGGTGACGCCAAGGCTGGCTGCACGGCGGCCGAACGCCTTACGGAGTGCGTGCGCCGTCTCGCCGATTTCGGAGGGAAGAGTTTCCATCGACAACCGATATAATAAGCATGCTTATATTAAGCAAGGAGGTGGAAGCAGAAAACGCGGAGCGCTTGCGCAGGGTTCCTGAATTACCGGAATTTCATGTCGCGTTGACGGTTGGCGCAGCGGCACTTAACTGGGCGCGGCTGGCGCGGGTATGATGTAATGGTAGCCTGTCAGCTTCCCAAGCTGAACGCACGGGTTCGATTCCCGTTACCCGCTCCAGCCTAGCCCGGGGGACCGGCGTACGGCTGAGCGCATGGAGCGCTCGCGGAGCGGCGACCGGCACTCCCCTGAATTGCGCGCCCCTCCCTGCGCGTGGCATAACCTCGTGCGGGGGAATTGCCGATGAGCCCGCTTCTGCTCTCGACCGCTGCTGCGCTCGCGCTTGCGCTTCAGGCGACGCCCGAAGCGGAAGAGGGCCCTGGCGCGTCGCCGTGGCAAGCGCAGATCTATTCCAGCTTTGAAGGATGGACCGAGGAGGAGCTGCAGAATCGAGAGGGCTGGAACCTCGCCCACAAATGCGGCGGGACGCTGATCGCTGACGACTGGGTGCTTACCGCCGCCCATTGCATCAACGAGGAAAGGATAAAGAACGGCCACCGCGTCCGGCTCGGCGCCGACTATATCGATAATGATGAAGGCGTGACCTACCGCATCGACCGGATGGTTCGCCACGCGGACTGGAACAAGGACCAGCACCTCTACGACATCGCCCTCGTCCATTTCGTCGCCGACGAGAAGACGAACGGGGAGAATGCCGGTCCGGTCCAGGCTATCCCGCTCTATGACGGGCCGCCCCTGGAGCCCGGCGTTGACGTCTACGCAACCGGCTGGGGCCAGGCCGAAGAAGGCAAGAACACGGGCTTCGAAGCGGAACTGACGGCCGTTGACCTGAGAACCGTCGATTGCGCCGATTTTCCGCAATATGCAGGCAAGACCCGCGAATATCAGCTGTGTGCCACGGGCCGGACGCCGGGCGACGACGCCGACACATGCACCGGCGACAGCGGCGGACCGTTGGTCATGGAAGGCGACGAACCGGCCCTGGTCGGAGTCGTGAACTGGGGCATCGGCTGCTACCGGGAAGATAGCGCCGGCATCTACATCCGCATTGACCACGATCATTTCCGCGACTGGATCGCCCGCGCGATGGCGGCCGACCCTTCTGTCAACGAGATGCGTTAGCGATCGTCGCCGCTACCGCGGTCATCGCCGCTACCGCGGTCGTCGCCACTGCCGCGGTCGTCGCCACTGCCGCGGTCATCGCCGCTGCCGCGGTCTTCCTCTTCGCCCTGGTCTTCATTCTCTTCGTCGAACGGGCCGCGCTGGATCATGATCCTTCTCCTTCGGGCTGGGCACGCAGAGTCTCACGAATCGACGATTTAAGACAGCGCCTCTCAGGCGAACCCGATGTCCTTGACGAAGCGCGCGAATCTCGGATCCTTCGCGATCGGGTCAAGCAACGGGTCGGTGATTACGAGGCTCAGCCCGGAATCGCCGATCACTCTCGCCCGGTCGAGTCGGGCGAGCGCGTCATCCACCCTGCCCCATTGCGCCATGACTTCCGCCTGCTGGTACATGGCAGCGTCGCCCTCCTCCTTCACAAGCTGAGCGAGGGCACGCTCGGCCGCTGGACGATTGCCTAGGCGGTACTCGAGGACGGCGAGGCCGCGCAGCCGGAACATCGCAGCCGGCTCCGCCTCATAAGCCGCGCGCGCCTCGGTCATCTTGCCCATTTCCATCAGCGCATCGCCCATTCCTGCATGCGCGCTGGACATTTTCGGGTTGAGCTCCAGAGCGCGCCGATACTGCCTGACCGCGTCCGGATAGCGGCGTGACGTGTAGGCGATCGTCCCCGCCGCCCGGTGCGTTCGCGGATTGAGCGGATCGAGCGCGAGCGCCCGCTCGATTGCGTCACGGGCCTCGGCCGAACGGCGCGCACGGGCATTGTAGAGGGCGTAGAGCAGGACGATGTCTGCGTTCCCGCGTCCGAAGCGATAGGCTTTGTCATAGGATGGCCGGGCGCCGCGCACGTCGAGATAGCCGGCAAAGCGTGCATAGCCGAGGGCAAGATGACCTTCCGCCAGGGTCGGTGCGAGCTCGACCGCACGCTGGGCTTCGGAAACCGCCGCGGCGTACAGCGGCTTCAATTCACTGGCCTCGGCATGGCTGGCGGCGATCGAGGAAAGAACCCGCGACAACCCCGCATGAGCCAGGGCGAAGTCGGGATCCGCGTCGATCGCCACTTCGTAATTGGCCCGCGCTTCGCGGTCCGTCTCCTCGTCCCTGGCCAAATTGTAGAGCGCCTTGCCCCTCAAATAGGCCTCAAGAGCCTTCGCATTGTGCGTCCCTCCAGGCGCTGGCGCGTCCGTGGCCATCTGCACGGACAAGGCATGGGATACGCTTCGGGCGACTTCCGTCTGAAAGGCGAAAATATCTCCAAGCCGCCGCTCGACGCGCTGGGACCATTCCGAAAAACCCGTCCGGCCGTTGGTCAGGTTGGTGGCCACGCGAACGCGGTCGCCGGAGCGCTGGACCGAGCCGTCGAGGAGGTAAGCCACGCCGAGCTTGCCCGCGATCGACCGTGCCCCGCCCTGGTCCTCGCGCACCGTGTTGGATGACGTGGCGGCAAGCACCATCAGGGCGGCGTTCCGCGCCAGTGCCGCCCGAACCTCCTCGGTCAGGCCGTCCGAAAGGAAGGACTGGCCCGGGTCGCCGCTGAGGTTCTTGAACGGCAGGACAGCGATGCTCCTCGCCTCAGCCCTTCCCGCGCCCAGGAGCCCCGACTGCCAGGCGACGAGCGCTCCGCCACTGGCGAGCGCAGCTGCGGCGGCCGTTCCGCCGACCACCGCCCGGCGCCGCGTCAGCCATGGACTCACTTCGCGTTGAGCCGGAAGCGGCGCCTGACCCAAGGCCGAGGCGATAGCGCGCCGCACCGCGTCCATCTGGGGGGCATCCGCCCGGCCGCGCCAGTGGGACATGTCGATCATCTGGATCTGCCGGAATCCGAGCGGCGGATGAGTGCCGTCGAGCGACAGCGGCACCAGGCGGTGGCGCTCGCGGCCTTGCGCCGCCTCGTCGCGCACCCAGTCGGAGTCCACCGACCGCCGCGACCACAGGACGATGACGGCATCAGCCGCCTGCAGCGCCTCGTCGATGGTCTTCGCGTAGCGCGTGCCGCCCTCGATCAGCGCATCCCACCAGACCGTGTAGCCAGCACGCTTAAGTGCAGCCGCGAGCCGCTGCGCCTGCGCGTGATCGTCATGCGCATAGCTAAGGAACAATGTCGGCTGTCGCGCATCGTCAGGCATGGTCCGACTTCCCCCAAGGACCGGTAATTCCGGGTTTACCGTTTCCCGCGCCTCAGGAATAGCGCCGCCTTCGCTAGATGCCTCCCACGACCGGTTCGTAGCCGGCGTCGCGCAGCCGCTGCACCAGGTCTTCACCCGTTTGGCGGGCGAGATCGCCATCCTCACACCGGATGACGAAATTGGCGCCGTAGCGTCCGTCCTTGAAGAACGGATAGCTGCCGATCGCGACACCGGGATGCGCCGTCTCCGTTTCGCGCAGGAGGTCGGCAACGTCGCTTTCGGCCGCGCGCGCTCCCACGGTTACGGAAACGATCGGCCGTCCGCCCATCAGCTTGCCGGCGAGCGCCTCGAGCATGCTCGCGGCAATGTCAGGTACGCCCGCGAGGATAAAGACGTTGCCCATCTTCACGCCCGGCGCCCCCGACGTCGGGTTCGGAAGCAGTTCCGCCCCTTCCGGCACCCGCGCCATCCTGAGCCGCGCGTCGGTCACCCCGCCCGGCCGGTCGCGATAATAATCTTCGAGAATGCGGCGCGCGCCGGGATCGACGATGACCGGAACGCCGAAAGCGGCAGCGATCGCATCGACCGTGATGTCGTCGTGCGTCGGACCGATCCCGCCTGTGGTGAACACATAATCATGCGTTGAACGAAGGGCGTTCACCGCCTCGACGATCCGGATCTGCATGTCCGGAACGACCCGCACCTCGGAGAGGCGAATGCCCTGCTCGTTGAGCCAGGTCGCAACCTGGGCCACGTTTCGGTCCTGCGTCCGGCCCGAAAGGATCTCGTCGCCGATGACGACCAGCGCGGCGGTCCAAGTGCGCTCTTGACCCATTCAAACTCCGTTCGGGCTGAGCTTGTCGAAGCCCTGCCTTTTCCTGCTGCCCTAAGAAGAAAAGCAGTCCTTCGACAAGCTCAGGACGAACGGTTGGGTTTGACCCGTGATGGTCCTATATCGGCACCATGACTCAATACATTACGGTTGCGGCTGATGACCGGGCCGAGGCGCGTAACGGCGTCATCAAGCTGCATGGGCCGGAAGCCTTCGAAGGCATGCGCCGCGCCGGAAGGGTCGCGGCCGAGATCCTCGACGCGCTGGTGCCGCACGTCGTCCCGGGCGTGTCGACGCAGGAGCTCGACGACATCGTCCACCGCATGACGCTCGACGCCGGAGGGGTGCCGGCAACGTTGGGCTACCGCGGCTATACGAAGAGCAGCTGTATCTCGATCAACCATGTCGTGTGCCACGGCATCCCGGGTGATAAGACCCTCAAGGACGGCGACATCGTCAATATCGACGTGACCCCGATCGTCGACGGCTGGCATGGCGACACCAGCCGCATGTACCTGGTCGGCGACGTTCCGCTGAAGGCGCGAAAGCTGGTCGACGTCACCTACGAATGCCTCACGCTAGGCCTCGAGCAGGCGAGGCCCGGCAACCATCTCGGCGACATTTCCAACGCCATCCAGCGCCACGCGGAAGCGCACCGCTACAGCGTCGTGCGCGATTTCTGCGGCCACGGAGTCGGGCGGCTGTTCCACGACAGCCCGGAAGTGATCCATGCCGGGCGACCGGGCACAGGCCCCGAGCTCAAGCCCGGCATGATCTTCACGGTGGAGCCGATGATCAACATTGGCCGCCCCGACGTGAAGGTGCTCGACGACGGCTGGACGGCGGTCACCCGCGACCGCTCGCTTTCCGCCCAGTTCGAGCATTCGATCGGCATCACCGAGGACGGCTGCGAGATCTTTACCAAGAGTCCGAAGGGTCTCGATAAGCCGCCTTACCTCTGACGCCTCCGGCGGTTCTCGAGGTGCGCTAGAATCGACGCGAGCACGAGCCCGCCGATCAAGCTCACATGTTCCTCGCTTTCGAGTCGGGCCTGGACCGCGGCCGCACCGGTCATGGTCCAGAAATGATGGATCGTCGGAATGGTGGCGAGCGTGAACACGCCCAGCATCCCGGCGCCGAGCCAGACCAATCGTCCGTCAATCACTAAAGCCGAACCAGCCAGGAGGACGAAGATCATCATGCCCGCGAGGAGCGACGCAGGCTCGAGGCCGTAGCCTTGCATCATCGCGACGGCGCCGGGGAAATTCAGCAGGAACCCGAAACCCGCAAACCAGTACATGAAGGTGATCGCAACGCGCGATCCGACCAGCAGCGAACGCTTTTCGAGAATGCTGTCGACGCCGCGCTCGATTTCTGTCGCACCGTTGCCGACGGCCGCGCGCGCATGTGAGAGTGTCTGCATGGGGTCCCTCTTGCGGAAACCACTACCAGCTCCGTGATTAGGACGAACTGACGATCAGATTACCGCTCGGTCATGAAACAATTTACGCATATTATTGACACAACTGTAAGCTAATGAGAGCCTAAGCTTGTCTGTGATTCGAGTAGCTTAAGATGTTCCGCCATCCCGTCGCCATCGAACCGGCCGATATCGATCACATGGGTCATGTGAACAATGCCGTGTACCTCAAATGGGTGCAGGACGCGGTGGTCGATTATTGGCAGAGCGTCGCTCCGCCCGACGCGGTCGCCCGGCATCTGTGGGTCGCGTTGAAGCACGAAATCACCTACCTCAAGCCGACCTTCCTCCAGGACAATGTGGTCGCCGAGGTCATCGCCGAGAAGGTCGATGGCGCCCGCGCCTTCTTCCGCACCGTCCTCAAGCGCGGCGAGGACGTGCTGAGCGAAATCCAGAGCTGCTGGTGCTGTCTCGATGCCGCAACCCAGCGCCCCGCCCGACTCGCCCGCGACGTCGTCGGACGCTTTCTTACGCCGACTCCTTAGCCCGAGCGGCTAAGGTCCGCTTTCCCCACCCATTGCGGACATTTGCTTGATCAGTGAAATTCGGATCATGCGGTTCACAGCGCTACTCCTATTTCTGCTTCCGCTGCTTGGCACCTGTGCACCAACCGCGCCAATCGGCGCGGCACCGCGGTAATCGAGCGACGGTAGGGAACCTTCTGGCGTCGGGTCAGCGGCCCAAAGCACTGCTCCGTAGTGAGTTGGTAGCCACCGCTCCCACCCGTTCCGGGGACACGCGCGCCCCGGCGCGGTTCTATCCCCGATAGCTCGTTCGATTGCCAAACTCGCAACTGACAATTGGCCGAGGTACATCGGCGGTTGCCGTGGTTAACCAGCATTCGTCGAACAGCGAGCAATAGCACGCCTCAACCGTCACGTCGTTCCGGGTCCCGTTGACGTGATTCCAAGCAGCCATTTCAACGCCCCCGGTCGGCCTGGGCCACGACAATAGTCGCCGTTTCTCACCAACTGGCATCATGCTTGGCGCAATGTTGCTCGTAATGATGCCGGCATCAGGTCGCGAAAGATTGACGCCTTTCGGCATGAGAACCTGATAGCTCCGTATAAACTTTCCGCCTTGCTGCATCTCGAACCATAGGATGCGTGCAGGGCCGGTGCCGACATTACTTACTTCGAGGTAGATTACAGGGGCTCCAGTGTCATCGACGTTGCCGGTGTCGAATTGCAGAAGCGGAACCGAGTTAGCGCGTACGAGCCGCGCGTTCTGCTCAACGAGCTGCTCCATAGTGTGTCCAGTGTGAAGCGATACGTAGAGCGAGCCGAGGGACACCAGCACAACGGCAATGGCGATCGCAAAATCGAACCATCGATGGCCTGAGTGGCCGGCATGCGGAGATTCAGGCGCTTCGATCATGCAAAATGATCCAACCAGAGACTAGGGACTGTGGTCAATCGTTTATGCGGAAGCAGCGGCGCCTTCTGGATTGACTGGCTGCTCGCTCTCGGAACGGTCAAGAACATCGATTCAGCGAGGAAGCGGCGAAACCTGTACGTTACGCTTCGCGCAACTAACGTCCGTTTTCCACACAAAGTGGGATGCTGGTTAAGCTGCCGCTGCTTCCTCGGCGGCATCCCAGCGCGCCGTCAGCTCGCGCGCATTCTCGACGTCCGGTGGGAAGTCGACCTCGCCCCATTCCTCTCCGTTGATGTCTAGCGTCCACACGTTCGCGTCCTGCGCGATCTGGTGAATCACTCGGAGATACCAGATCGTCGTGCCCTCGGGCGTTCTGATCGCCCGGTCGATCGCCTCGCGGAACTGCCCGGCACCGCCCGCGCGAAAAGCTAGAAGCCCGATCGATTCGGCATTCACCGTGTCGAGCGGCAGGCGCTTGCCGATCGCCTTCAGGCTCCCGCCCTCCTCGACGACCTTCATGTCGTCCTCGTCGTAGGACTGCTTGCGATCGATGGTGACGCAGATGCCGGGCTGATCATTGGCGATCACCCGCTCCATCAGAGTGCGCGAGACGAGCGTGTCGCCGTTCCACACCAGGCAGTCACCGGCGAGCTCCTCGCGGGCCATGTATAGCGACCCGGTATTATCCGCGACCTTGTAGAAGGGATTATAGATCGTCCGCACGTCCGGCCCGCCGGAGCGCCGGGCGATCGCGGCATTGACGAGTTCGTCGTGGAAGCCGGTGACCACCACCGCATCGTCCACGCCATTGACCTCGAGCGTGTCGAGCTGGCGGTCGAGCAGGCTTCGTCCGTTGAAGTCGATGAGGCACTTCGGCCTGTCGTCGACGAGGTGGCCGAGCCGCGACCCCTGACCGGCGGAAAGAATGATCGCTTTCATGATGGCGGTGCCCTTCGCTTGGAAATACGGCACCGATTGGGCATTAGCTGCTCAACCACAAACGGGGACTGCCGCGTGAAGAAGATCGAGGCAATCATCAAACCTTTCAAGCTCGACGACGTGAAGGACGCCCTGCACGAGGTCGGAGTCTCCGGAATCACCGTCGCTGAAGTGAAGGGTTTCGGCCGTCAGAAAGGCCATACCGAGCTCTACCGCGGCGCCGAATATGTGATCGACTTCCTCCCGAAGGTGAAGATCGAGGTGGTGGTCGAGGACAACCTCGTCGAAAATGTGATCGAGGCGATCGAGAATGCGGCGCGGACCGGCCGTATCGGCGACGGGAAGATTTTCGTGCTCGACATCGAACAGGCGATCCGAATCCGCACGGGCGATCGGGGGCCGGACGCGATCTGAGATGGACAATCCCCACCTCGCTTCCATGTCCCCCGAGGAACTTAGATCGACCATGCGCAGCCTCGGCTACCGTACGCAGAACGACCTTGCACAGGCCATCGGCGTTTCGCGCTCGGCCGTCAGTCTGTGGCTCGAGGGGAAGGTCGGCGTCCCTCGCCCCGTCGCAATGCTTCTGAGGATGCTCGTCGCCGCCCAGCGGCGCGCTTACTGAGCAGGCGGGTTCTGATCGCGGCCCCTGCCGCGCTCGTCGTGGGTCACCACGCCGTCGTGGTTGGCATCCTGCTTGTCGAAGCGGGCCATTGCCAGGCTTTCGAATTGGGGCCTCGACAGCGATTCGGCCGTTCCGAAGAAGCGTTCGATCATCTTTTCGGCGCGATCGGCCCGCTCGGCTCCCTTCTCGCCGCTCGCCAGTTGCGCGCGCGCCTGCTCGGCTTCGTCGCGCGTGATCACCCCGTCGTGATTGAGGTCGAAGCGGTCGAACAAGGCATCGGCGAACTGCTGTGCCTCGGCACGGGTAAAGCCCTCGCGGCCGCTGTCCATGGGCGCCGACTGCGCTCCAGCCTGGGCCGCGAGAATGGTCGCGCCAAAGGCGACTGCGAACATCAGCGTCTTCATTAGGTCGTGGTCCTTCGTTTCGCCGCACGAAGCGGCGTGGACCCCTGTCGAGCGGCCACTGCGTCCACGCTGGTGAACGGCGGATTTATCCCGACATTACATCTCGGTCATGCCATGGCTTGCGTCCGGCTATCAGTCCCCGCAAGGACGCGGCCATGCTGGCGCTGGACGAGGAGCAACAGGCGGCGCGCGACTGGTTCGAGTCGCTGCGCGACCGCACTTGCGCCGCGTTCGAGGAGATCGAGCGCGAGGCGGGCAGCGACGCGACTTTTGACTACACACCGTGGGAGCGGACCGACACGACCGGCGAACCCGGCGGCGGCGGGGTGCGCGGGCAGATGACCGGCAAGGTATTCGAGAAGGTCGGGGTGAACGTCTCGACGGTCGGCGGGGAATTCTCGCCCGAGTTCGCGAAGCGCATCCCCGGCGCCGAGGAGGATCCGAGCTTTTTCGCCACGGGAATCAGCCTCGTCGCACACATGGCGAACCCACACGTGCCCGCCGTCCACATGAACACGCGTTTCCTCACCACCACGAAGCGATGGTTCGGCGGCGGCGCCGACCTCAACCCGGCGATCCCATACCAAGAAGATACGGAAGCGTTCCACGCGCGGCTGCGCGCCGCGTGCGCCGCCCACGACCCGACCTTCTACCCCCGCTTCTCCAAGTGGGCGGACGAATATTTCTGGCTTCCTCACCGTGGAGTCCCGCGCGGCGTCGGCGGGATTTTCTACGACCATCTCGAATGTTTCGAAGCCGGCAAGGGTCCGACTTTCGAGGCCAATTTTGCCTTCACCCGCGACGTAGGCGAAGCCTTCCTCGACATCTTCCCCAAAATCGTCCGGAAGCGCATGGACACGCCGTTCAGCCACGAGGAGCTGGAGAGGCTGCTGACCTTCCGCGGACGCTATGTCGAATTCAACCTGCTCTACGACCGCGGCACACTGTTCGGCCTCAAGACCGGCGGCAACGTCGACGCGATCCTGATGAGCCTTCCGCCATTGGCGAAGTGGAAATGAGCTACGAGGCTGTCCCCGATGGCGAGCTCGCCGCCGTCGTGACCTATCTTGAGATGCGGCAACCGCCAGAGCATGTGATCCCATCTTCGCCGCTCACGCTGAAGCGCGTCGAGGTTCCGCAGCCGGAGCACTATCGTGAGCTGTTCCGGCGGGTTGGCGGTCCATGGCTGTGGTTCTCGCGGCTGATCATCGACGACGCCCATCTCGCCGAGATCATCCAGCATCCGAAAGTCGAGCTCTATTCCGTAGTCGACGACGGCGGCCATGAGGTCGGCTTGCTTGAATTGGACTTCCGCGAAGCTGGCGAATGCGAGCTAGCCTTCGTCGGTCTCGCGCCTGAGCTGTCCGGCAAGGGCTATGGCCGTTGGCTGCTGGCGGAATCGGTGCGCCGCGGGTGGCGCGAGGGCGTGAATCGGGTCCACGTCCACACTTGCTCGCTCGACCATCCGGCAGCTCTAAGCGCCTATCGCCGCGCCGGATTCACCCCCTACAAGCGCGCGATCGAGCGCTTCCCGGACCCCCGCCTGCTCGGCATCCTGCCGATGGATTGTGCGCCTCAAATTCCGGTGGTCGGAACGCTCGCCCGAGCGTGATCGTGGCCTGCCGCCTGGTGATACAGGCGGGCCAGCATCACGAAGAAAGTGACCGAGACCAGCGCGCTGACGAATTGCCCGATAATCGCGACGACCAGCGCCCCGACGGTCATCGGACTCGTGTCCCCCAAGAGCACCTTGGCAAGCACGCCAAGCACGGACTCCACGGCCCAAAGAAGCACCACCGCGCCAATCGCGAACATCAGCAGGAAGACAAAGAGCCGCCACCAGCTCCCCTGAGTAAGAGACCAGCTTCGACCGAGGATGGCGATCGGCCCCAGCTGCTCCGCGCTCGCGACGGCCGAGCCCAGAATGAACCGCACCGCAAAAAAGATTCCGACGCCCATCAAGACGAGGAGCGCCAATGAAGCGCCGGGCTTCGGATTTTGTGGGTTGCCCGAAACCTGAGTGACCAGGAACGCACCGATCAGGATGAAGGGCAGTGTCCATAGGATCACCGCGCCGACATAGGGAAGCAGCCGCCGGACGCCGTGGCTGATCGCCTCCCCAACGGTCAGGTGCGGACCCATCGACAGGCGGATCACGGCGAGCTGTCCAACCAGCGAGACAAGGACCGCGACCAATCCGACCGCCATCCATGTCCCCGGCTTCGGAAACTCGCCCGGGCCCGATGCAGGCATGCTGAGATCGAGCACCACTCCTGGAAGGACGAACAAGGCTAGTGCGACCGACACGAAAAGGCGGCCGTCTCGGGCCAGGATGGCCTTGGTCTCCTCCCAGGCCCTCGACATCGACAATTTGACCATTGCTACCCCGTTTGAACGCGCCGCCCTTATGGGAAGCTCCTCCACTCCGCGCAACGCGCTTGTCGTCATGGCCCCGCGGGGCCATTTCGCCGAAGACGATGGAAATTCCGGCCGACATCGAATGGCGCGAAAGCAGCGAGCCTGTGCCCTATGAACGGGCGCTCGCGTTCATGGAGCAGCGGGCTGCAGAAATTCGCGCCGGCGAAGCGCGCGAATGCGTCTGGCTGCTCGAGCACCCGCCGCTCTTCACGTCGGGCACGAGCGCCGATCCCGCCGAGCTGTTCAATCCCCTCGGCTTTCCGGTCTATGAGGCCGGCCGCGGCGGGCGCTACACCTATCATGGACCCGGCCAGCGCGTTGGCTATGTCATGCTGGACCTCGAAAAGCGCGGAAAGGACATTCGACGCTTCGTTCATTCGCTCGAAGGCTGGATGATCGACACGCTCGCGGAATTCGGCGTGGCCGCGCACCGCGCCGACGGGCGAATCGGGATCTGGGTCGGCGAAGGAGCCGAGGAAGCGAAAATCGGCGCCCTGGGCGTCCGAGTGAAGCGCTGGGTGACGCTTCACGGATTCGCGCTCAATGTCGCCCCGGAACTGAAGCATTTCGGGGGTATCGTGCCCTGCGGGATCGCTGAATTTGGGGTCACCAGCCTGGCCGATCTGGGGAAACAAATACCGCTGACAAGCATTGATGCCGCCTTGAGGCGGAGTTTCTGTCATTTTCTCAACGGTTTGGAACGGCCGTGCAAAGACCCTTGATGGAACCTTGCGCTTCAGACTATTGTCCCCGCGATTTGTGAGGCGGGAGACCGCTGCAGATCGCAATAAATAGGGAGTCTTGAATGCGTGCTCTTATCCTGGTCGCTGGTGCGGCCCTGGCGGTTTCGGCTTGCAGCAGCAACGAAGGCGCCAACAACACCATGAACGTCGATGAAAACCTCACGACGACCGACATGAACGCTACGACGGACATGAACGCGGTCGACATGAATGCGGACATGAACGCGACGATGAATGCGGACATGAACGCGACGGACATGAACGCGACGACGAACGCCGCGGACAACGCGACAACCAACAACGCGATGTAATTCTTGGCGCCTCCGCTCACCGGAGGCGTTGGCGTTTCAAGAGGCTGCCGGTTATTCCGGCAGCCTCTTTTTTTGGCTGATAGGCAGTTCGGAGATTCGCATGCGCGCCTATATCATCGCCGCCAGCGCGGCCTTGGCCCTGACGGCCTGCGGCAACAATGACCGGGCGGAAAACACCGCCAACATCGATGAAAGTCTGACCGCCGAGAATATCGCGTCGAACGACGTTACAGCGATCGACGCGGTGACCGGCGAGGCGGCGAACATGGCCGCCGACATGGACATCAATTTCGTCAACGAATTCGACAATGCCACAGACAATGCGAGCACGCCGACGTCCCGACCCGCGACGCCCCGGCCCACGACTGGCAGTCGGCCCCGACCGACCGAAGCGCCGGCTTCAAACGAGACGGCGACAAACGTCACCGTCAACAACGCCACCGAATAGGTTTAGGGCAGCCCCACGACCTTGTGCGCCTGCAGCGTCAGGCGCCATTTGGGCCGCTCCATCGCGAGACGGATCGCAGCGTCGGTGGCCGCGTCACGCTCGGCACAGTCCATCGGCTGGACCAGAAAATGATCGAACGCCCAGCTCTCGAGTTGCGCCGGGTCGATCCCCTCCTGCGGCCATACCAGCTTGAGCTCGTCTCCGCTTCGCTGAACGACCTCGGTGCCGGCCTTCGGACTGATGCAGAGCCAGTCGATTCCCGCGACCGCCGGCAAAGTCCCGTTCGATTCGACAGCGACTCGAAAGCCGCGGGCGTGAAGCGCGTCGACCAGCGCCTCATCCAGCTGCAGCATGGGCTCGCCGCCGGTGACCACGACAAGGCGCCGCTCCGCGCCCTCGCCCCACACCCGCTCGACGTGTGCAGCAAGCTCATCGGCCTTCGCGAACTTGCCTCCGCCCTCACCGTCGGTGCCGACGAAGTCCGTGTCGCAAAAGCGGCACTGCGCGGCGGCACGATCCTGCTCGCGCCCCGACCAGAGGTTGCAACCGGCAAAGCGCAGAAACACCGCACGGCTCCCCGCCTGCATGCCTTCGCCCTGGAGGGTGAGGAAGCATTCTTTGACTGCGTAGGTCATGCGTAGGCCGTGGGATCCTTAATGCCCGCTTCGACAAATCCCTTCGCGCGTAGGCGGCAGGCGTCGCAGCGCCCGCAATGCCGACCGTCGGGCAGCGGATCGTAGCAACTGTGGCTGAGCGCTGCGTCGAGGCCGAGACGCTCTGCCTCGCGCGCGATCTCGGCCTTCGTCATGTGGAGAAGCGGTGCGTGAATGGTGAATGGGTCGCCCTCGACCCCCGCCTTGGTGGCGAGATTAGCCAACCGCTCGAATCCGGCAATGAATTCGGGCCGGCAGTCGGGATAACCGGAATAATCCAGCGCATTGACGCCGATGAAGATGTCGCGCGCTCCGCTCGACTCGGCGAGCCCGAGTGCGAGGCTCAGGAACATCGTGTTGCGCGCGGGGACATAGGTGACCGGAATGCCGGCACCGACGCCGTCTTTCGGCACGTCGATGTCGCCGGTTAGCGCCGATCCGCCGAATGCCCTTAGGTCCAGCGGCAACACGATGTGGCGCGTGGAAATCGCGGCCGCGATCGCGCCCGCTGCGTCGAGCTCCACACGATGCCGCTGGCCATAATCCACCGTCAGCGCGATCACGTCGTAACCCGCTTCTCGCGCCAGACCGGCGCAGACCATCGAGTCGAGCCCCCCGGACAGCAGGACGACCGCGATTTTCTGCAATTCTTGAGAGACGACGTTCATGGATGCGCCCATCTAGGCGCGGCTCGATCGCAAAAGAAGGGCCGCTCGTCGTTAAGAAGAGCGGCCCAGGTATCGGACATACATGCCCGATTGGGAGGAAAGCGTGCCAAATCCGGCACGAGCCCTTCCTACGACAGGATGGTTAAACGGGGCCTTAATGAGCGGCAGCGGGGGAAGTTTTTGCCGGACAATCGCCGATCCGCCGCGCCTGGAGCACGTAGTTGAACGGCAGATTGTCGGAAATTCCCTGAGTCCCGATCCTGAGATTGCGCGGGGTGACAATGCTGATTTCGGAGCGGCCGAAACCATGGCCCCCGCATTCGTAGGTCATCACGGTCGCGCTGCCATTGCTGCGAATGATATCGCTCTTGCAGGTGCGGCCACGGTGCTCGAACCGGCCCAGCGCCGCGATGTCAGCTACACACTGGCGAATTGGTGCCTTCGCTCCCGGAGCACCACTGATCTCCCAAAGACCCGGGCTCGCCTGCGCAAGCACCGCGGGACGCTGCGCAGCCGTGAGCGCGAGCACCGCTGCGGCCCCAGCCGCTATCAGAGTCGGGACTCGAACCTGCATCTCATCACCATTACCATGCCCCGGTTAACGGGTGGAGATTAAGAATAAATTTACGCAAGGGCTCCGGGCTCAATCGCGAAGCTTGACGAGCAGAACTCGCAATCCACCCGTATAAGGCCGTCCTCCCCGACCATTGCTTCCCGCTCCTCGGCGGGAAAGCGCGCAATCACTGACCGCACATAATCGGGGTCGCAGCGGCAGCCCCTCCGCAGCGCAATGGCGGGAAGCGTGCGCACTTCCGCCTCCTCGTGAAACAGGCGCCAGGTCAGGTCGTCGAGTGGCAGATCGGGATCGGTGAGCTCTTCAGGCTTAACGGATCCAGCGAGGACTGCCACGTGCGGCCAGTCGGGATGGTCGAGACGCGTGTGCAGCCGGTCGCGTCCTTCCTCGCCCTCGGGAAGATGCTGGAACAACAGTCCGCCGGCGCTCCAATGATCGTTACGCTTCTCGGCTGCGAGCCGGACGATGCTCGGGATCTGCTCGGACTGGGCGAAGAAGCTCTGCGCGGCCTGAGCGAGGCTCTCGCCCTCGAGGGGGACGATGCCCTGGTATCTCTCGTTCATCACTGGATGATCGAATGTGATCGCAAGATAGCCCCTGCCGAACAATGCGAAGAGCGACGGGTTCGGCCCCGCGTCGGCAAGCCGTTGCGGATCGTGGCGGATGTAGCCGCGAAGCTCGCCGCCGAGATAGTCGCAGACGAGCAAATCGACGATGCCGGCTTCGGTCTGCGCCTGCAGCGTGACCTGGCCTTCCGGCTCCTTCAGCAGCGTGCCGAGCAGCGCGGTGAGGACCAACGCCTCAGCGAGCAGCCGTTCGATGACCGGCGGATAGCGATGATTGGCAAGGATCGTGTCGACCACCGGTCCCAGGCGTGCGAGGCGTCCCCGCGCATTGCGCGCCGGGATCGCGACGCCGAGCGCGACGTCCGTGCTAAGCTCTGTTGTCGGCATGGGGAGGAAGATAGGGAGACGTGCCGCGCCACTCAACTCTCCTCCCTGTTGCGCAGCAATGGGGAGGGGGACCGCTCAGCGCAGCTGAGTGGTGGAGGGGCCGGCCCCACGAGCTTCGCTCGCAGGGAGGAGCGCGATCAGGCCGCCGCCGCGGGCACCTCATATTCCGCCGCGGCCGCGGACAGCATGTCCACGAACTCGCGGATATGCTCTTCCTCGATGATGAGCGGCGGGAGCACGCGCATCACATTGTCGCCCGCGCTGACCGTCAGCAGTCCCTTGGTCCGCAGATAATTCACGAAGGCTCGGCTGTCGGTCTTCATCCTGACGCCGAGCATCAGGCCGACGCCCCGAACGCTTTCGAACAGATGGTCGTGGTTCGGGATCATCTGCTCGAGCGCGGCGCGCAGCCGATCGCCTTTGAGCCGGACGTTATTGAGGAACTCCTCGTTGGCAACGACATCGAACACCGCCTGCCCCGCCGCCATCGCGAGCGGGTTGCCGCCATAGGTGGAGCCGTGCGTGCCGATGACCATTCCCGCGGCCGCTTCTTCGGTTGCCAGGCACGCGCCCATCGGGAAGCCGCCGCCGATCCCCTTGGCCGAAGCCATGATGTCCGGCTCCAGCCCATATTGCTCGTAGGCATAGAGCGTTCCGGTGCGCGCGACGCCGCACTGCACCTCGTCAAACACGAGCATCAGGTCGCGCTCGTCGCAGGCTTCGCGCAACCCCGCGAGGAATTCGTGCGTGGCAGGCCGGATCCCGCCCTCGCCCTGGATCGGCTCGACCAGGAACCCCGCCGTATTCTCGTCGATCGCGCCAAGCGCCGCATCGAGATCGTTGAACTCGACGACCGTGAAACCGGTGAGGAGCGGGGCGAACCCGTCGCGAAGCTTCGCCTGATCGGTCGCGCTGATCGTGGCCATCGTCCGCCCGTGGAACGCGTTCGAGAAAGTGATCAGATTGTGCTTGTGCGCATTACCCTTGGCGTAGTGGTAGCGCCGCGCAGTCTTGATCGCGCACTCGACCGCCTCGGCGCCCGAATTTGTGAAGAAAACCGTGTCGGCGAAGGTCAGGTCGACCAGCCGCTGCGCGAACGCCTCGCCCTGCGGCGAGCCATAGAGGTTCGACACGTGCATCAGGGTCGCGGCCTGATCCTGAATCGCCTTGGTCAGATACGGATGACCGTGTCCGAGCAGGTTGACCGCGATGCCTCCCGCGAAATCGAGGTACCGCTCGCCCTCCTCGCCGAAAAGATAGACCCCTTCTCCGCGCACCGGACGGACGGGTGAACGCGGATATACGGGCATGAGCGGCGTGATGGCCATGAAAGCGGCTCCTTGAGCTGATCTGATAGCGGAGCGGCCCCGGGCCGCTAATCCCGAGCCTATAGCCAGAGGTTTCCAAAAGGAAAAGCGCCCCGGGTTTCCCGAGGCGCTCATTGGACCTTGGCGGATGGCCTAGTCGTGGCGATAGCCGTGGTCGTCTTCGTAGCGGTCATCGCGGCCGTCGCGGTCGCGGTCGTAATAGCCGCTGTTGTAGGTGTTGTAGCCATAGCGGTTGTAACGGTTGCCGAGCGCATATTGGACGCGCTGCTCGAGACGGGCGATCCGCACCGAAATGTCGTTCGCCTCATAGGGGTTAAGGCCGTAGCGGGCAGCACGGTGCAGTCGGTTCTCGATGTTGCGCGAATCCTCGCGCAGCCGGTCCGCCGCGCGCTCCCCGATCCGGTCGCGCCGGTCGAGGCGTCGGATCTGGTACTGAATCGCATCGACCCGCGCCTGAAGCGCGCGGACGTTTCCGTAATTGCTGTAGCCGTAGTTGTTGTAACCGTAGTTGTTGTAACCATAGGGCTGCGGCGCGGGGTAATATTGCGCCGAGGCCGGCGTCGCGAACGCGAGAGCCGTTCCGGCTGCTGCAAGAGAAATCAGGACTTTACGCATCACGGCTCTCCTTAAGCCAGGTTGATGCGCATGTTTTCCCGCAACTCCGTTGAGGACAGGCTGAACGTGTCCGTTATCGGCCGTTCAAAATCATGAACGCGCCATGTCGTTGAAATGGCTAGTTCTTAATCTTCCAGCCGCTTTTCAATAGCGCATAGCAGACGGCCCAGAGCGCGATGTTCAGCAGCAAAAGCCCGACGCCGCCGACCAGAAGGGGCGAATCGCTGACCTTGAGGAAGCCGGCCCGGAAGCCCGAGATCACGTAGAAGAAGGGGTTGGCGTGGCTCACCGCCTGGAACGTCGGCGAGAGCTGGTGGACCGAATAGAAGGTGCCCGAAAGCAGCGACAGCGGAGTCACGACGAAATTGGTGACGGCCGCGGCATGGTCGAACTTGTCGGCCCAGATCGAGGTCAGGAGGCCGAGGAACGAGAGCATCAGCGCGCCCATCAGGCCGAACCACAGCGCCAGCAACGGATGCCGCACCTCGACTGATACGCCCGGCCAGAACAGCATCACGAACCAGACGGCGAACCCCACTAGGAAGGCGCGCGTGACTGACGCACCGACCAACCCCGCAATCAGTTCGCCGATCGAAAGCGGCGGCATCAGATAGTCGACGATATTGCCCTGGATCTTGCCGACCAGGAGGGAGAAGCTCGCGTTTGCGAAGGCATTCTGGATCATCGCCATGACGATCAGCCCCGGCGCGAGGAAGTCGGCGAAAGGGACGCCCATGACCGTGCGCCCGCCCCGCCCAAGCGCGACGGTGAAAATGACGAGGTAGAGGAGGGTCGTGATCGACGGAGCCCAGACGGTCTGCATCTGGACCTTGAAGAACCGTCGAACCTCCTTGATATAAAGGGTCTTGAGGCCTCCCCAATTGACGCCCTTCAGAACCGGCTCGCCCGGTGCGCTCTGCACCCAAGGCGCGGTTTGGTCGTTGATGGTTTGGTCGTTCACGGCCCGTGCGCCTATCCCTTGAGGGCATTACCCGCAAGGCAGTCGGCGGGCTGACATTTGGAGCGGATTTTAGAATGTCCTGGACCGAAGAGCGCATCGAGCGCCTGAAGAAGATGTGGCACGATGGCGCCACGGCCAGCCAGATCGCCGACGAGCTCGGCGGAGTCAGCCGTAACGCCGTGATCGGCAAGGCGCACCGCCTGGGCCTCGAGCAGCGTCCGTCGCCGGTGAAGCCGGGCGAGGAGAAAGAGATCAAGAAGGCGGCGCCCGCGCCCGCGTCGGCAGCTCCAAAGGCTGCACCAAAGACCGAGGACCCAAAGCCAGCGTCCGCGGCTGCACCTAGCTCGCAGTCAACCACTCCGCAGCGATCGTCTCCGGACATGCAATATCGCTCAATCGGTCCCGGTGGGTTCGTGAGGCAGGGCCCCGGTGACCAGCAGGCGCCGATCCCGCCCGCGCCGCCGCGCCGGCTGGTGCCGGCCAAGCCGAGCCCCGAGGTTGCAGACAAGACCAGCCTGCTCGACCTCAACGACCGGATTTGCAAATGGCCGATCGGTCATCCCGGCGAGCCCGACTTCCATTTCTGCGGCGAACCCGCCAACCCCGGCTTCCCCTATTGCGTCGCGCATTGCGGAGTCGCCTATCAGGCGCAGCTGCCGCGCCGCGACCGCCGTCCGCCTCCGCCGCTGCCCTTTGGGGGGCCGCGGGTCCGTTAAATTGGCCCGGCCGCGCTTGTGCGTCCGCCATGGCAGGAGTAATCCGCCCGCAGCGCCGCCCCGCGAGGGCGCGGAGCGGGCTGCCAGGGATTTGCGCCATGCTGCAGCGCTCGTCCTACGACACGGTGCTTGCCACCTCGCTGAAGGCGGCCTGGCGACTGGATGACGTTTTCCCGCCTGGCCAGGAACTGGATTTCAGCCGAAATTTCCTGCCCGAAAGACTGGCGCGTACCGCTGAGCTCGCAGGCCTAAGCACAGATGAGCAGCGCGCGCTCAACCAGATCAACGCGCATCAATATCTGCGGCTGTTCGTAATCGTCGAGGAGTTCATCATCCCGGCCCTGCTCGACCATAGCCGGACCATGCTGCACAGCGATCCAGCTGGCTTGCGCGCCATCCTCAATTTCGCCGGCGAGGAAGCCAAGCACATCCATCTGTTCGAACGGTTCGAACAGGCGTTCGTCCGTCAATTTCCGGTTCGGTGCGAGATGATCGGCCCATCCGAAGCGATCTGCACCGAAGTCCTTCGCCATCGACCGCTCGCGGTCGGCCTGACTATTCTGATGATCGAGTGGATGACCCAGGTTCATTATGTCGACAGCGTCCGAGGTGACGTTGTCATCGATCCATTGTTCAAAAGCATGCTCAAGCATCACTGGATCGAGGAATCGCAGCACGCCAAGCTCGATACCTTGGTGATTGATGACCTTGCAGAAGACCTCGTCGACGATGAGCTGGATGGGGCATTCGACGACTTCCTGGAAATCGTCGCGTTCCTCGATGGCGGACTGCTCGCGCAGGCCGGGCTCAATCTCGACGCACTGGAAAGGCTGACGGGCCGGACGATAGATGACCGGGAGGCGATCCAAGCGCGGCAGCATCGGGCGGCGCGCTGGACATATCTCGGCTCGGGAATCACCCATCCGAACTTCGTCGCGAACCTCGAGGAAATCTCACCGCGCGGGGCCGAGCGGGTCGCCGAAGCCGCGCGCGCCTTCAGCTGATCTGCCAAAGAAGGTCCGCTATGTACTCTAAGGAACAGTCGGGCCAACGGCACGTCTGACGGCGTGCCATGACGACCATCCTGCTTACCGGTGATGTGATGATCGGCCGGGGGATCGACCAGATCCTGCAGCGGCCCAATTCGCCCGAGCTTTACGAGCCGTTCGTTCAGTCGGCTCTGACCTATGTCGCGCTCGCGGAGCAGCGGAACGGCCCCCTCCCGAGGCGCGTCCCGTGCGATTACGTGTGGGGAGACGCGCTGAAGCCGATGCGCGCGGCCGATCTCACGATCATCAATCTCGAGACCGCCATCACCTGTGCCGAGGAACCAGCGCCCAAGGGGATCAACTACCGCTGCCATCCCGCCAACGTGGATTGCCTGTCGGCGGCGGGCATCGACTGCTGCGTGCTAGCCAACAATCACGTCCTCGACTGGGGCGAGAAGGGCCTGCTGGAGACTCTCGACGCGCTCGAGGCAACGGGCCTCGCTTATGCGGGCGCCGGCCGTGATCTCGATCGCGCCGAGGCACCCGCAATGTTGTCACTACCGGGCGGCGGACGGGTGCTGGTTTACGCTTTGGGTGCACCCTCAAGCGGAGTCCCGCGCTCCTGGACAGCTACGCCGCATCGCTCCGGGGTGAATCTGCTCGACAATCATGATCTGGCGCTCGAACGGCTCGGCAGCGGCATCGCCGCGGATAAGCGCGACGGCGACATCGTGATCGTCTCGATCCACTGGGGCCCGAACTGGGGTTACGACATCCCCCACGAAGACCCGAATTTCGCCCATCGGCTGGTCGATGAAGCGGGCGCGGACATCGTCCACGGCCACAGCTCGCACCACCCGAAGGCGATCGAACTTTACCGGAGCAAGCCCATTCTTTACGGCTGCGGTGATTTCCTGAACGATTATGAGGGAATCAGCGGTCACGAACGCTACCGGCCGGACCTTGCGCTCGCCTACCTGGTCGACACGGGCGACAGGACAGTCACCCTGCTCCCATATCGCATCGCCAGATTCCGGCTGAACCGCGCCGGCGACGAGGAAGCTCAATGGTTGGCGGCGACTATGGACCGCGAGTGCCGCCAGTTCGGCGCGCGGGTCGAGGTCGCGGACGGACTCATGCGACTGGTTGAGGCTGTCGCTCATCCGCCGCCAGAAACGCACGCATCTCCCGCCTGAAGACGTCCCACGCGGGCTCATCGCCGAGAAGGATGTGGTTCGCGCTGTCGAGCTCGACGAAGCGCGCGCCCGCGATCCCGTCGGCAACCGCGCGGCCGGCTGCAAGCGGTGCGTTCCCGTCCTTTATCGCATGGGCGATCAGGGTGGGCGCGCGGATGTTTGGCAACTCGTCGCGGACGTCGATCCACGCTGCGAGGTTGATCATCGGTTCGAGGATGTCGTTCGGCCCAAGCTCCGCGAGATGTTCATTATGCCAGTCGATCAGCTCATTGGTCGCCGACGGGAAATAGAGCGTGATGAACATTTCACCGAGCGCGCTCCGGCGAAAGCTCATCTGCTTGCTGTTCATTTCCCACAGCGATTCGCGCCAGGCGATCTCGTCGGGGTCGGCGCGTACCCGCCAGCCCGCCGCAAAGCTGTTCACAAGGACCAGCCTTCGGACTCGCTCGGGAAAGCGCGCGGCGTAAGCCATGGCGACGGCAGCGCCGTGGGAGAGACCAAGCAGATCGCATCGCTTGACCTGCTCATGCTCGATGACGGCAACGAGGTCGTCCACCATCGCTTCGAAGTCGAAGCGCCGGGGGCTATGCTCGGACATTCCGAACCCGCGCATGTCGGAACGGATGAAACGGTTTCCGCGCGAACATTCGGTGAGCCAATGCCGATAGACCGGATTTTCCCGATCGAGGCTAAGGTTCGTCATCCAGTTGGGCGATTTGACGAGCGGGAACCCCTCACCCGCTACGGCATACGCGATGCGGGTGCCGTCCGATGAATTGCAGTGTTCGATTCGGTCACTTGACGGCTTTGCCGGCGCGGCCATTGCCCGAGGCAGCTCGGCGTGGTCCTTCTTGAGGAACTCGCGAAGTGCGCGAACGAATGCGTGCCAGGCCTCGTCGGTCTCGAGGAGGATATGATCGTTGCTTTCAAGCGGGATAAAGACCGCGCCCGGGATATTGGCCGCGAGATACTCGCCGGCCGCGAACGGAATCGCCTGATCACCTCGGGCGTGAAAGACGATCGTTGGGGTCGTCACTTTCGGCAGCAGGTCACGCACGTCGACCTTGGAAAAAACGCGCTGAAGCTTCACGGCGTTTTCGGGCGAAGCGCTGACTCGCTGAACCTCGTTGAACCATCGCTGCTGCGTGGCCGACGCCCCGGGCATGTAGAGGTTCGTAAAGAGTTGCCGATATGCGGGGTTGTCCGCGCCCCAGCCCGTCGCGCTGAGCGTGATCATTGCCTCCCGCCGCGCCGTTTCCTCCGGGTCCTGGCGCACTGCCCAGCCACTTGCATAGCCACCGCACAGAATGAGCTTTCGGACCTTGCCCGGATGGCGAACGGCATAAGCGATCGCCACTCCCGCGCCCTGGCTGATTCCAAGTAGGTCGAACTGCTCGAGCTGGGCGCACTCGATCACCGTTTCCAGGTCGTCGACGAATGCCTCGAACGATATTTCCGGGGTGTCCCAATCGGACAACCCGTTTCCGCGTTCATCGTATCGAATCAGGCAATGGTCACGGGTCAGCTCCTTGAGCCAGTGACGCCAAACCGGACTCTCCCAATCGTGCTCAATATGATTGAGCCAGTTGGCCGCCTTCACCAGCGGAGGTCCCTCCCCAACCATGGAGAAAGCCAGCCGCGTGCCGTCGTGCGCCGTGCAGTAGCGGACGACCTGCTCTGGCAGGCCGGACCTCCAAACCGGCTCTTCGGCTCTTGCTTCCGCCTCGATGCGCCGCCGCCAGGTCGCAGGCGGCTCGCCATATTCGCGCTTGAACGCTCGATTGAACGCCGCCTCGCTGTTGAACCCTACGGAGTAGGCAACGTTGGCGGTATTCTCCTTGCCGTCGCGCAGCATGTTCGCCGCGACCCGCATCCGCCACCTCGCGCAATACCGCATCGGCGGCTCGCCCAGCAGCTCTGCGAACCGCTCGCCGAGGACTGTGCGCGACACACCGGCCTCACGCGCTAGCGTCTCGACGTCGAGCTCCTCGGCATAGCGACTGTGGATCATCGACAGGGCCTTCGACACGGCCGGATCGGCGAGTCCGCGCAGCCAGCCCTTTGCCCCAGCCGGCAAGCGGTCGACATATTCGCGCACGGCCTGCGCGACGAACAGCTCCGCGAGCTTGGCGACCACATCCGAAGAGGGATGTTGTTCCGCGAGGAACCGCAACGAACTGTCCAGCCACTCCGCCTCGCCTGCGGTGACGTCGAGCGTCAAGAGGGGCGGAAGCGCGTCGAGCAGCGGGTGCTCGTTGCTCTCGGCCGTTGCGAGGAATCCGCACCACACCTCGGCCTTCGGTCCGTCTGTACCAGTCGACACACGGTGCACCCCGTCAGCAGTGACCCGGCTTATTGCGCTCGCATCAGCCGGCGGGAGGCCGGGGCGGCTTGCGAGCCGGTGCGGATCGTTGCGCGGGAGAATGGCGATATCGCCCTCATCGAGGATGACGGGCGGAAGTCCGTCGACTTCCACGATCAACCGACCCGAGCGCACATAATGGTAGCTGATCAGCTTTTCGGGCACCGGAAAAAAGGGCTCAAAATGAGCCGGGGTGAACTCCGCGCTGACACAGAAATCGCCGCTGAACTCGCCGTCGATCACCACGCCGCCGCTGAGGCGCAGCGAACTCAGAATTTCGTCGAGAACGTCCATCGGAAGCCCCGGTCCGGATACGTATGCGGTGTTTCGATCAAATTATCCGGCAGCCCGGTCATTTTGGCAAATCGACTGACGACCTAAATGCCCCTCATCAAATTCGCGAACAATTCCGCGGTCGGACAAGCAGTGCTTCCCGAGACGGGAGAACTCATGCGGTTTGATGCAAGGAGAAAGAGGAATGTTCGAGCCGAATAAGGATCTCCGTTCAAGTCGAGTTCTGATGGTGGTCTTCGCGCTGCTGTCGGGTGTCTCCGCCGTTTCGCTCGCGCTCGCGCCGGCGATGCTTCACGCTTAACGAAAGGGATTAGCGCGATGTATCACGACTTCAGCTACGAAGCGACGCTAGCCTCGTCGCTCCGGGCGCAGTGGCAACTCGACGACGTCCTGCGCGCCGACCAGGACCTCGATTTTTCGCGCAATTTCATGCCCGATAGCCTCGCGCGGACGGCCTCGATTCAGTCGCTAAATGCGTCCGAGCAGCGCGTGCTTAACCAAATCAGCGCGCACCAATATCTGAGCATCTTCGTCGTGGTCGAGGAGTTCATTCTCCCCTTCCTGTTCGATCATGCCCGGCCGGCTCTGCACGGCGATGACTGGCGCGTGCGTGCGCTAATCAATTTCGCTGGCGAGGAAGCCAAGCACATTCACTTGTTCAAGCGCTTCCACCAGGCGTTCGTGCGCGGCTTTCCCGTCGAGTGCGAGGTGATCGGTCCATCGGAAGCGATTGGCGCGGAAGTGCTCCGGCATCAGCCGCTCGCGGTTGCGCTTCTTGTTTTGATGATCGAGTGGATGACCCAGCAACATTACCTGGGTTCGATCCGCGATAACGGCGACATCGATCCTCTGTTCAAGAGCCTCATGAGGCATCACTGGATGGAGGAAGCGCAGCACGCGAAGCTCGACACGCTCATCGTCGAGGCACTGGGCCGAGGCCGCTCCGAAGAGCAGATCGATCAGGCGATCGACGAGTTCTTCGAGATCGGCGCCTTCCTCGACGAAGGTCTGCAGCAGCAGGCGGGGTACAATCTCGCAGCACTTGAGAAGGCGATCGGCCGCCCCGTCGAGGATCACGCTGAGCTCCTCGCGCAGCAGCACCAGGCCGCGCGCTGGACCTATATCGGCTCCGGCATGGTCCACGAGCGATTCAAGGAAGCGCTTGAAACCCTCTCACCGCGAGCAGCCCAGCGGGTTGCCGAAGCAACGCCGCTGTTCGACTGAACCAATCCAACAGAACCAATCCAACAGGGAGAAAGACAAATGCTTGATACCGTGAAGAGCCGCGTGAACGGACTCGACTTGGCGGCGCTCGGCGACGTGGTCGAAGCCATCGAGAAGGACGCGAGCAAGGCCAAGGTCAGCTTCGACGTCACCACCCGCTGGCAAGGTCAGACCCGCAGCGAGACGACAGTCGACGGTTTCACCCTCGCCGGCGAGCGCATCGCGCGCAGTCACAAGATCGTCGCCGACGAGCCGTGCGAGCTGCTCGGCAGCGACGATGCGGCCAATCCGCAAGAACTGCTCATGGCGGCGGTCAACGCTTGCATGACGGTTGGTTATGTTGCCGGAGCTGCACTCAAGGGCATCACCCTCAACTCACTTGAAATCCGCACAAAGGGCACGCTCGATCTCCGCGGCTTCCTCGGCCTCGATGACCGTGTGCCCCCCGGCTACCAGGCCATCGACTACGAAGTCAGCATCAGCGGCGACGGCACTCCCGAACAGTTCGAGGAGATTCACCAGACGGTGATGAAGACCTCGCCGAACTACTTCAACCTGAACCGGCCGATCCGGATGAACGGAACCCTCCTAGTCGGCTGACACAGTTTCCCGGGCGCACTTCCACTCCCCTCCCCTCACGGTGCGCCCGGGACAATCCGAAAGGATCAGCATCATGAGACATCTGCTCATGGACCCCGCATTTCCCGACCTGGTGGCCGATTGGGCCGCCGAGGTCGATCAGCGGTTTGAAGGCGCGATCTGGGAATCCTGCGCCAACGACAATGGCAGCGATAGCGCTGCTGACTTGGCCGATCCGCTGCTGACGGCGCTGGGCAAGCTGGAGATAGCCGCGACGCGCCTTTGGTAGGTCGCAACGTGCACCTCAACATTGGAGACTCAATCAATGGCGGATTTGGACACGCTGACCATCAACCCGAACAAGGCGCTGTGGGAGAAGGGAGACTTCACCCGCATCGCCGAAACCATGCGCAAAAGCGGCCAGGACCTGGTCGACAGTCTGGAGATCGAGCCGGGCACGGCCGTGCTGGACCTGGGCTGCGGTGACGGCACGACTGCACTGCCGATCGCGAGACGCGGTGCGGACGTGCTTGGCGTCGACATCGCTTCCAACCTCATCGCCGCGGGCAACGCCCGGGCTCAAGCCGCCGGATTGCACAATCTCCGGTTCGAAGAAGGCGATGCATCGAACCTCTCCGGTCTCACCGACTCCAGCTTCGATCTGGTCGTGAGCATCTTCGGAGCGATGTTCGCCCCGAGACCATTCGACGTCGCTCGAGAGATGATCCGGGTGACGAAGCCCGGCGGGCGAATTGTCATGGGCAACTGGATTCCGGGCGACCCAACGCTCGTGGCCCAGATTTTGAAGATCAGCGCAGCCTACACGCCGCCGCCGCCGGAGGGCTTCGTGAGCCCAATGGCCTGGGGCGACGAGTCTCAGGTACGCGAACGCTTCGAAGCAGCGGGCATCGCGCCAGCGAACATCCGCTGCGAACGCGCAACCTGGGTCTTCCGCTACGACGGCCCGCCGACCGAGCTCCTGGCCATCTTCCGCAACTTCTACGGTCCCACGATGAACGCATTCGAAGCGGCGGAGAACGGCGGCCGGGCGAAACTGGCGGGTGAGCTCGCGACGTTGTTCAACATCCAGAACCGCGGCGGCGCTTGTACCGAAATCCCGGCCACCTACCTAAAGGTCACGGTCACCAAGGACGACAGACGATGAAACACCAACGCATCGACACCATCGACGACAAAGCGCGTGTCTGGACCATTACCATGGGCCCCGACGGCAAGCTGCAGGAGGAGTTCGACGCTCGCTTTCTTGCCCAGCCGTGCGATGATGTCGCGGATGCATTGATCGCAGCCGCGGGTCGGACGGAGGTTGCCGAAACCCGCATCTGGTGACGGCTCGAAAGCCAAGAAAAAGCCCCGGGGAGCGCAGGCTCTCCGGGGCTTCGATTTGTTGGCTAAGCGCTGCCGTTAGGCACGCTCGGATTCCGCGTCCACGGTCTGCCCAATCGACGAACGCTCGGATCCGCCGATGTTGATCTTTTTGGGCTTCATCGCCTCCGGGATCTCGCGGAGGAGGTCGACCGACAGCAGGCCGTCCTTCATGTCCGCCGCCCTGACCTGGATATGGTCGGCGAGCGCGAAGCGGCGCTCGAACGAGCGGGTCGCGATCCCGCGGTAGATGTAATCGGAGCCCCCAGGGGAGTTACCGCCCTCGGACTCGTCACTCTTGCGCCCCGAGACGATCAGCACATTCTGCTGGGCCGTGATGTCGAGCTCGTCGGGCTTGAACCCGGCGACGGCGAGCTCGATGCGATACTCATTGTCGCCGAGCTTGATGAGGTCGAACGGGGGGTAATTTTCCTGGGTCTGCCCGAACGTGTTGTTCTCGAGCATGTCGAACAGGCGGTCGAAGCCGACCGTGGAACGCCGGAAAGGCGAAAAGTCGAAAGCACTACGCATAATTTGTCCTCCAATTTGAGCGACTGGCGGAACGATCGTGCTGCGTATGGAGCAGGACCGCCCCGTCGCCGGACCCGGATGGCGCCCGGCGGGGGTCAGATGGTGGGAAAACTGCCGTTTTCAAGCCTGTTTTCGACAGCTTGCGGAGCCCCGGCAACGCTTGGTCGAATGCCGGTTCAGCGGACCCTCGGCGGCCGGTATCCCGACCGCGACAGGAGGGGCTTGATGAAACTCAGGGATGCGCTGTTTCTGCCCCGTAACGCTCGGCACGCGGACCTGGGGCTGCTTTTGCTGCGCTGCGCAACCGGCGTCTTCCTCATCTACCAGAGCCACGACAATGTCTTTTCGGCGGCGCGGATGGAGGAGTTCGTCAAGTTCCTCCGCCAGTTCCACTTCATCTACCCGGAGCTGCTGGCGCCGCTCTCGGTCTATGCCCAGTTCGCCGCAGGCATCGGTTTCATCCTCGGACTGTTCACCCGCTGGCTCGGGCTCATCACTTCTTTCAATTTCATCGTCGCGGTGTGGATGGTCCATTCCCGCGATCCGTTCCCCACGTGGTGGCCGGCGCTGGTGCTGGTCTTCCTCGGACTCTACTTCGGCCTTCGCGGGTCCGGCCGATATGGCCTCGACGCGTTGTTCGAGAAAGCTGCTATGCGCCGCCGGTGAGCGTCGAGTTTGCCACCGCCGCCGACATCCCCGCCATCATGGCAGTGGAGCGCACACCGGGTTTCGAGGGGCTCGTCGGCCGCTGGTCGCACGAGCAGCACGCGGAGGAAATTGCCAAGCCCTCGGTCCGTTATTGCGTCCTTCGGGACAATGGCGAGATCACTGGATTCGCCCTGCTGCAGCGGATCGGCGAACTCGACGGTCGGGTGCACTTGAAGCGTATCGCCGTCCGCAATGCCGGCCGCGGCGAGGGTAGCCGGCTGCTCGGCGCGGTTCAGGAGTGGCTGTTCAATGAGACCGCCACCAATCGCCTCGACCTCGACGTCTTTGTCGAGAACGAGAGGGCGCGCCGGGCATATGAAAAGGCCGGCTTCCAGATCGAAGGCCGCCTTCGCGAATATCATGCCTCGCCCGACGGCGGACTCCACGACGTGTGGTACATGAGCATCCTGCGCCGCGAATGGGCCAGAAATCGCCCTAATCCTTTTGCTCGAGCCTGAATAACGGACAGGACTCTTCAAACACCAGTGTCGTCAGGCGAACATCTCGCGATCGCGGCGCTTGATTGGAACGCTCCAGAACTTGTCCCACCACGGCAGCTCGCCCGCCTCCCTTGGAGGCTTCTTGAGCTCCTTGGGCTTCCGCTTGGGCTTGGGCTGCCCGGCTGCCGTCTTTGGCTTCGGACCAAACGAGACTCGGAACTGGTACGCATCGAAAATTCTTAAGGCTTCGACCATGTAGGCTGTGGCGACCTTGCGGTCGCGGATCAGCAGCAGGTTCTCGCCATTGTTGCGGTCGGCGGGCTTCGAGAAATTGTAGCTGCCGGCATAGACCCGCGCGCTCGGCTTGTCGAAATCGATGACGATGAACTTGTGGTGCATCTTGACTCCGGATCCGCCCGTTGCCTCGCTTCGAAACGGTTCCGGAAGCCCCTTTGCCAGGCTGGCGGCGAAGACAGGCGCCGGATTGCCGTCCGGCTGCTGCAGGACGATGGCCGTGCGCTTGTCCGACACGCCATAGACGAACAGGTCGTTGCGATTGACGGCGCGCTTCACCGCCTCGGTCACGTCGCCGCTGGTCTGGTTGAGGAAGGCGAGCGAATAAAGCAGGCTCGAACCCGCGGAATCCACGTCCTGAGCGATCCCCTTTTGTGTCGAGTTGGCCGCGTTGTGCGGGCACATGGAAATATCGGCCTTGAGCCCGGTTACATTGACCGGCCGCCAGGCCGCGGGCGGCGACTTCACGAACGTTGGCGCCGTCCCGTTCCAATAGGCCTCGAAAGCCTCACGCTGCTGGTCGACAGCGCCTTTGCCGCACAGAATGATGGCATTGTTCGATTGCACGTAAAATCCGCGCCACGAAAAGTTAGTCGATCCGAGCACGACACGTTTCATGTGCGGCCCGTCCACGATCATCATCTTGTTGTGCTGCAGGCCGCCCATGTGCTGGCGGCGGACCTGTGCCCCCGCCGCCGCGAGCAACGCCGCAGCCTTACTTTCGGCCGAATCCGGCTTGCTCTTGTCCTTGCCGGTGAAGGTGCCGTCCTTCTTCTTCCGCCGGTTGCTGCTGTCGTCGAGGATGATCCTAAGCTTTGGTCCGATCGCGGCGAGCCGGTCGATGAGTTCCGGCAGGTTCAGCTCGTATGCGACCACCATCACGTCAGCACCGTCCGCTGCCGCGTCATCAAGCAGCTTGACGATCCGCTCGCGCGCTTCGAATCCCATCCAGCGATAAGCATCGCTTGCCTTTTTGTGGGTCGACTTGAACTCGTTGCCCTCGTCCGCGTCCTTCGGGATCAGCTTGGCAAGTCCCTCGGCTCCCCCGAACTTGTCCACGAACGCCTGTGACGAAACGTAACCGCGGGTGAAGGCGATGTTGTACTTCCCCGGTTCGGTCTCCGAATAGATTTCGAGCTGGGCTTCCTGCGCGACCCCCGCCGCGAGCACGTCCTCGTCGTTCATGAACTTCGGAGTCACTCGGTAAGTGAACTTTCCGGGCGTATCGGCGAGCCGCGGGAAATGGACCCAGCGAAACGTCTGGAACGGTGCTTCGGTGCTTGGATATTGCTCCGGCGCCTGGCCCTGCTTGGCCGGTTTGGATCGACCCCGGAAATGAAGCCGGTTCTTGACCGGCCAGAACTTGGTCCCGCCCGGTTCGCGGTATTCGATCGAGAAGCCGACGAAGTCCGCCGGCGGCTTGCCGTTCTTCCAGTTCATCGCCAGCAGGACCATGCCCTCGCCACGATGGATCTTGAGCGTGAAGGGAGCCGAAGCGACCTTGCCCTCGACGAAGGGGGACCCGGCCATGTCGGAGCGACCTTTCTATTCGGCTCGCCGGCCTTAGCAGATTCCCAATGTCGCGCCCACTGCCGTTGCGCTCGCCGATCCTTGCGCGGGCGAGTCCTCGGTCCTTATAGCTAGGGCAATGGCCGACCTGTTCTCGTCTTCCGCTTCGCCGCCGCCCGACAGTTACGACGCGTCCGCGATCGAGGTGCTGGAGGGGCTCGAGCCCGTCCGCCGCCGTCCCGGCATGTACATCGGCGGGACCGACGCCCGGGCGCTCCACCACCTCGCCGCCGAGGTCATCGACAATGCGATGGACGAGGCGGTCGCCGGCTTTGCAACGCGCATCGAGGTCGAGCTCGACAAGGACAACCGCCTGACGGTCACCGACAACGGTCGCGGAATGCCGGTCGACCCGCACCCCAAATATCCCGGCAAGTCGGCGCTCGAGGTCATCATGACCATGCTCCACTCGGGCGCGAAGTTCGAGGGCAAGGCCTATTCGACCTCGGGCGGACTCCACGGCGTCGGGGTCAGCGTCGTCAACGCTTTGTCGACCGAGACGATCGTCGAGGTCGCGCGCGAGAAGAAGCTCTACCGTCAGACCTTCTCGCGCGGAGTTGCGACCTCGAAGCTGGAGGAGATCGGCGCCGCTCCCAACCGCCGCGGGACCACGGTCATCTTCACGCCCGATCCCGAGATTTTCGGTGCGGACGCAGCTTTCTCGCCGGAGCGCCTGTACAAGCTCGCCCGCTCCAAGGCCTATCTGTTCGCCGGAGTCGAGATCCGCTGGCGCTGCGATCCCTCGCTCGCCTCCGCCGAGGTGCCGGAACAGGCCGTGTTCCACTTCCCCGGCGGCCTCGCCGACAATCTCGCCGAGCAACTCGGCGACCGCCCGACCGTCACCAACCAGCCGTTCGTGGGCAAGCAGGACTTCCCGCAAGACCAGGGCAGCGCCGAATGGGCGGTCGCCTGGCCGCTCTATTCCGACGGCAGCGAAAGCTACTACTGCAACACCATCCCCACCCCCGACGGCGGCACCCACGAGGCGGGCCTCCGCGCCGCGCTCACCAAGGGCATCCGGGCGTTCGGCGAGCTCGTCGGCAACAAGCGCGCCAGGGACATCACCGCCGACGACGTCTTCAACGGCATCGAGCTGATGCTCAGCGTCTTCATCCGCAACCCGCACTTCCAGAGCCAGACCAAGGACCGCCTGACCTCCCTCGAAGCCGCCCGCTTCGTCGAGGCAGCGGTGCGCGACCATTTCGACCATTATCTCGCCGACAATATGGACCGCGGCCGCGCTCTGCTGGGTTCGATCGTGGAGCGGATGGAGGAGCGCCTCCGCCGCCGCGCCGAGCGCGAGGTTCAGCGCAAGACCGCCACCAGCGCCCGCAAGCTCCGCCTGCCTGGAAAGCTCACCGACTGCTCATCCGACGATCCCGAAGGGACCGAGCTGTTCATCGTCGAGGGCGACAGCGCCGGCGGCTCGGCCAAGCAGGCGCGCGACCGCAAGACCCAGGCGATCCTTCCGATCCGCGGCAAGATCCTCAACGTCGCCTCCGCCACCGCGGACAAGATCCGCGCCAACCAGGAGATCGCGGACCTTCAGCTCGCACTAGGCTGCGGGACGCGCGACAAGTTCGACGAGGGCGCGCTCCGCTACGAGCGGATCATCATCATGACGGACGCCGACGTCGACGGCGCCCACATCGCGACGCTTCTGATGACCTTCTTCTTCCAGGAGATGCCCGAGCTGGTGCGGCGCGGCCACCTGTTCCTCGCCCAGCCCCCGCTTTACCGCCTCACGAGCGGCGCCAAGACCCTCTACGCCCGCGACGACGCCCACCGCGCCGAGCTCGAAGCCACCGAGTTCAAGGGCAAGAAGGTCGAGGTCAGCCGCTTCAAGGGCCTCGGCGAAATGAACCCGAACCAGCTCAAGGGAACGACGATGGACCCGGGCTCGCGCTCGCTCATCAAGATCACGCTTCCGAGCCAGTATGAGGACCGCCAGCCGGTCAAGGATCTGGTCGAGCGACTGATGGGGCGAGATCCCGCGCCGCGGTTTGAGTTTATTCAGCGAAGCGCCGCCGCCGTCGACGAAGACGCCATCGACGCCTGAATTTCTAATGTCCGCAATGGGTGGAAAGCGGACATTCTGTTACGAGTGCAACGTCAGGGTAAGCCCGACGGGGATTGGCGCTCGGGGACGATGCGTATCGAATCAATTGGACTGGCGCTCGAACGCATCATGTCCGTCGCCTCTGCGAGCAACTCGTCGAACTGCCTCGGATCGAAGCCTTCGCAGCCAGGCCGCAGTTCCAGGGCGGTTTCCACACACAGGATGATGCGCGGTTCGCGCCCATCGAACTCCCATTCATGCCAGCATCGCAATACGTGGCGGTCATTATCCGCTCGCTCTGCGAGAATGCGATCCTGGTTCACGCGGCGGGCCAGCAGCAATTAGCGGGGTTAGTTTCGTTCCAGCGAAGCGCAGGATTAAACAAGTAGTGAGTTGAGCAATAGGGGCACAAGACATCCGCTTGCTCTCCCATGTTCAGATAGATGTGGGGATGATCGTGAGGGGGTAGCACACCCATGCAGTCAAAAGCGGTGACGCCGATCTCGATGCTGCTCAGCCCCAGTTCGTTGAAGATCAGGGGTAATTCCGAAGCAAGGGTTTGCCTGTCGGTCACGTCTCAGAACACCTTGTTTTCCAGCCATTGCCGCACGTCGAGCTCTGCCTCCGGTTGAGACAGCGAGCAGCGTTCCTTCACCATTGTGACGAGCTGCCGGTCGTTCTTAATGGTGGATACGTCGAAAAAAGTGAGGAATGGCCAACGCGCCTGGGCTTCGAGCATATAACCTCGTTTACGCGCGACGGTTTCGGAGCTATCTCCGCCAGTAAATCCGAACATGGCTCCTCTCCTGCGCTAAATAAACCGATATATTATATATAATATCCTATTCTGTGATTCCTATGGGTCGTTGGAATTATATTTGCTGCCCACCGCCATTTTGCCATTTTTATTTTTACAGACCATTGCGTGCTTCTTGGGTGACGCCTATATAATTGTTGCTACCAGTCGGTATCGACGGTCCTAAGCGCTCAGTCGCGTTTCTCTCCATCCTTAACGCCTCTTAGCCGCGAGACGGCCAATCAGGGCTGCCTCGGCAAAGAAGGAAATCACCATGAAGC
The DNA here is from genome assembly GCA_046731955.1 of Pseudomonadota bacterium. Lineage (GTDB taxonomy): Bacteria > Pseudomonadota > Alphaproteobacteria > Sphingomonadales > Sphingomonadaceae > Sphingomicrobium. Next base: position 58,276 of record JBKPMC010000013.1, read on the forward strand.
AGTTCGGAACCGTCAAATCGTTTGACGAGGTCAAGGGTCAGGGATCGATCACGCCTGAAAAGGGTGGTGAAGATCTCCGCTTCGAAAGAAGCGAGCTTTCCTGGGATCCTAAGACTTCCCCGAAGACCGGGCAGCGCCTGTCCTACGAACTAGGCCAGAAGGACGGTCAGAATACGGCCGTGCAGCTCGAGACGATCTAACACCGCGTCAGGCGGGAGCTCGATTCGCCTCACGCGCAATGCGCTCGGCGCGAGACGTTCGTTTCCGGGATCAGTCACTTGAAGTCGGCAGCGCCCGTTGACCGTTCCGCAGCCAATCAGGGTGGTGGTCGAACCAAGATATTTCGCAGGCACAGCGGTGCGCCACGGCTCACGCTTGAACAGACGAGGCGGCAGAGCGATCTCCTTCGATGTGCGTGGCGCCACGTCGGCGAGCCGGGGCCAGTCATCGCTTTCCTGAATGCTCAGCATGACCGGTTAAATGGTCAGCCACTCCATCTCGCCGTCGAGAGTGACGAAGGATTGCTGCGGGTCGAAAGATTGCTGGAGGAAATGACTCTAAAAGCGTAGCCGCCGACGCAAGCCGAAGCGTCGATGAAAGCTAATGTCCACTTTGGGTCGAAAGCGGACACTACGCTACTGTCCGCTTTGGGTCGAAAGCAGCAAACCCACTTTCCTACACTCCCTGTTCTATGTTCCAATATGGTTCATGGAACACGAATCACACGAACCGCAACAGCAAGCCATCACCATCCCCGTCATCCGCCACGACGGCTGGACCGGCGAGAAAATGGCGATCTTCTGTGAAACGCTCGCCGAGACCGCCGTTGTCGCGGAGGCTTGCGAGGCCGCGGGCATGAGCATCTCCGGCGCTTATGCCGCGCGCCGCCGCAACCCCGTTTTCGCCGCCGCCTGGGACGCGGCGCTGAGCATCGCCCGCGAGCGGCTCGCCGACACGCTCCTCGCCCGCTCGATGGAGGGCAATGTCGAGCAGATCTACAAGGACGGCGAGCTGGTCGGCGAGCGCCACTTCCTCGACAACCGCCTCGGCCTCGCCATCCTCCGCCGCCTCGATCGTCTGTCCGAGCGGGACATGCGCTCCTGCGAAGGCCGGGGCCCAGGCGCTGCGCAGCAGCGTTCCCCCTCCCCGCAACCGATCGATTGGGCCTTCGCCGTTGAGGCGCTTCGTACCGGCGACGACGAAGGCGTGGCCAAGGCGCTCGCCCTCATCAAATCCAACGAAGTGGAGGAAGTGGAGGGAGACCCGAACCTTCCACTTCGCGGCGACGACGAAGGCCTCGACCTGTCCGACCGCTGCTGGAAGGACGGGATCGACGATATCTGGATGACCGACTTCCCGCCGCCCGTCGGCTTCGACGGCTACGAAAGCCGCCCCTATGACGACATCGGGGACGACGAAGCTTACGTGCGCGCCTGCACGGAGGAGGAAGTTGCAATTCTCGAAGCCGATGCAAGGGCCGCCCGCGCCGCCGAACGCGCCGAGGACGAGGAATTGAGGGATGCCTGGTTTGCGCTCTTGCGCGAGGAAGCCGGCCAATGAGCACGGCCAGGGGCCTCCGCCAGTTTCTGGACCCAGAGCAACAGCGCGCCTGGCTCGAAGGCGAGACCACCCTCCACGATGCCGACGAGCGCACGGAATCCCTCGAACACCGCTTCAAATATACCGCTCGCTTCGAGAAGCTGCTTCGCCGCCCACAGGCGCAAGAAGTCCTCGATATCCTCAGGATCTACGGCGAAACCTGCATCCCCATCCCGCGCCGGACCGAGCGTTGCTATTGGTCAGTGTCCTGCCTGCCCTCGACCAACGACAAGCCGCTCGTCCGCGTCAATGCGAGCTGGATGGAGCTGTTCACGCTCCTCCCCGACGGCGACGGTCTCCGCTCCAGAATCATCCTGCACGTGTCGGATTTCACCACGGACGGATCGCCCGAGCCCGACCGCCTCGACCAGGGCTTCCTCGATCAATGCGCCGAACGGCCCGAAGACATCAGCCACGCATTCTGGAGGAGGCCTGAGATCCTTATCGTGAAAGTCCGCCGCGCCGCCTCGATCCGCAAATTCCTCGCCACTCCACGCGCGTTGCGCGCAATCCGGACGTTCAACCTGACCCACATGAACCGAGGGCGGAACGCCTATCAGGCAAGCCACTGCTACAGTGTGGCGGATGCCATGCTGGGAGATTAGGAGCGGCCAATGACCCCGACCATCACCGCCTTCGAAAGCTCGCCCGACCGCGGCCGGGGGCTGGCGCGCGACATGCCCGTGCGCTGGGCGCTCGAGGAGGTCGGCCAGCCCTACGACGTCCGCCTCGTCTCGTTCGCCGAGTTGAAGCAGCCGGCGCATCTCGCGCTGCAACCGTTCGGGCAGATTCCGACCTATGAGGAAGGCGGGCTCGCCTTGTTCGAGTCCGCCGCGATCGTCCTCCACATCGCCGAGCGCCATCCGGGGCTGCTCCCGACCGACCCCGATGCCAGGGCGCGGGCGATCGCCTGGATGTTTGCCGCCAAGAGCACGGTGGAACCGGCCATCGTCGAGCGCGAAGCGTTCATCCTCCTGGAGAAAGACAGGAGCTGGTTTGACGAGCGTCTGCCGATCCTGGACGACCGCGTCCGCATCCGCCTCAATCAACTCTCTGAGGCGCTTGGCGATGCCGACTGGCTCGATGCCGAGTTCAGCGCCGGCGACCTCTTGATGATCAACGTGCTGCGCCGGCCCGCGGGTTCGAGCTTCTTCGACGAATATCCCAGCCTCGCCGCCTACGTCGCCCGCGGCGAAGCGCGGCCCGCTTTCAAGCGCGCGTTCGCCGATCAACATGCGGTCTTCGCCGCCGCGAACGGATGATCGCGAGCGGTTTACCGGATAGCGGCGCGCCATGGGGAGCGCCTGGGCGGCCATGATCCGGATTTCATAGTCGAACGTCGCCGCATCCTGGAGCGCGCTGCTGCGGTCCTTCGCATCGACGACAAGATACGGGCCCAAGCATCCCGCCCAAACGTTGTACTTCATCATGACAGACGACACGCAAAATGCAGCAAGCGGCTCGACCGAGAGCCATGTCGACCGTGCAATGCTCGGCCCGACGCCCGACAACCCTTCACTGTCGCTGAAGAAGCGCCTGAAGCGCGCCGCCTTCTTCGACCAGCGCGACCGGGAGGTCGCGGCGGGAAAGGCCGCACCCGTCGAGTCCGACGCCGGTCTCCCGGAGCAGATGGTTGAGGACATCGCCGAGCTCAACCGCGACTAGACCGAGCGCGCAGCGCAACCGCTAAGTCGAATGCAGCCTGCCCGGATTGGAAATAGGGAATGGAGCCCCGGGCGGGCCTGGTCTAAAACCGCAGGCGAACGAAGCGCGGGGAACGCCCGGCGGTGAGCGAGACAGCGACCAGTTTGAAGCCACTAATCGACGGCTTTGGCCGACGTATCAGCTATGTGCGCATTTCAGTGACGGATCGCTGCGATTTGCGCTGCCGCTACTGTATGGCCGAGACGATGTCGTTCGTTCCCCGCGCCGAGGTGCTCAGCTTCGAGGAAATCATCGAGCTGGTCGATATTTTCATTGCTCGGGGCGTCTCACGGATCCGCTTGACCGGGGGCGAGCCCCTGGTGCGGAAGGGGATCGACATTCTGGCGCGCGAGCTCGGCAGGCGCCTTGGCAGCGGACTCGAAGAGCTGACGATGACGACCAACGGGACGCAGCTCTCACGATTTGCGCCAGCGCTGTTCGATGCGGGAATCCGCCGGATCAACGTCAGTCTCGACAGCCGCGACCCCGAGCGCTTCCGGCACATCACGCGCCGCGGCGATCTCGAACAGGTCCTGGCCGGGATCGAGGCCGCGGCGAGCGTCGGGCTTCAGATCAAGATCAACATGGTTGCGCTCAAAGGTCTTAATGAGACCGAGATCGCACCGATGCTGCGCTGGTGTGCGAGCATGGGGTACGACCTCACGCTTATCGAGACGATGCCGCTGGGCGAGGTCGAGGAGGACCGCACCGAGCATTATCTGCCGCTAAGCGATGTGCGCGCCCGGCTGGAGCGCGACTTCCGACTCATCCCGTCGCTCGCGCGCACGGGTGGGCCGGCGCGCTATTTCGAGGTTGAGGAGGGTCTGGGCATCCGGCTCGGTTTCATCACTCCCCTGACGCACAATTTCTGCGACGGCTGCAACCGGATTCGCGTTTCAGCGACGGGAACGGTTTTCGGCTGCTTGGGCCACGACCAGAAGGTGGAGCTGCGGGACCTGCTGCGCAGCGGAGGTGCCGAGGCGGTGACCAAGGCTCTAGACAGATTGATCGCCGGAAAGCCCCAGCGCCATCATTTCGATGTCGCTGCAGCGCCCGCGGTGGCCCGGCACATGAGCGTCACTGGCGGCTAGGTCAGATCCCCGCGTACCACTGATAATCGGTGTTATCTTCCCAAAAGCCGCCCTTGCCGCGGTAGACTCCCGCAAGGCTCTCGACCGCTTCGATGCGGTGGACGTACTTCGCGTGCTTGTAGCCGAGTTGACGTTCGACGCGCAGGCGCAGGGGCGCTCCGTTCGGCACCGGCAACAAACGATCGTTCATGCCCCATGCCAGGATCGTTTGCGGGTGAAAGGCGTCGACCAGATCGATGCTCTCGTAATAAGGGTAATCACCGAAGCGATCCGCGCAGTGGAAGACGATGTAGTGGGCACGCGTGCTGAGGCCCGCCGCATTCAGCAATCGCGACAGCAGCACGCCATGCCATTTGCCGATCGCGCTCCATCCCTCGACGCAGTCGTGGCGCGTGATCTGGGTCCGGGACGGCAGTGACCGAAGGACCTGCATCGGGATCGACAGCGGCCTCGAAACCAGCCCGTCGACCACCAGCCGCCAATTGGCGAAGTTCTCGGCGAGGTGCCGTGCATATTCGCTCGTGTCCGGCATGGCCGTTCCGTTCGAGCGGAAAATCGGCGCCAAGTCGGCCTGGCTGTATTCGCGCGCGAGCGAATCTCTGCCGCCGATCAGGCGTTGCGACTTCATCGTCAGCTGTTCTGCCGACTCCAGTACGCCCATGAACTCCGGACTCCGGTTGAGCCTGTCGCAGCCGGTGAGTAACAGGCCGGACGCGCCGGTCGCGATGAACCGCCGCCTCGAGATCAAGCTTCGCTCCTATCCGGCGGGATCCGGAACCGCCCACTTATCATGGACCAGATCTCGTTCACTGGTCCGGCAAGAACGACCATCACCAGGTGCACGATGATGAACGCCAGCATCGCCGCAGCGACGATGAAGTGAATGGAGCGCGCCGACTGGCGTCCGCCGAAAAGGTCCAGCAGCCACGGCCAGGCTGCGTCCATCGAGGGGGACATCGTCAGGCCCGTCAGAATCATCAGCGGCAGGAAGACGAAGATGACCGTGACGTAGCTGATCTTCTGCAACGTGTTGTAGCGAAGCGCTGCATCGCCCGTTGGAAAGTTTAGCTGCGCATGGTCCTTGATGTCTTGCCATACATGCTTTGGAGCGAGCTCGTCCGAAGTTGGCGTGAGATCACGCTGTACGTGCCGATTCCACAGGCTGGTCAGCAGAAATGCGATGAGTCCGATCACCAGCACCCAAGCGAAGGCGAAGTGCCAGATGCGCCCCGCGGCGAGGTTGTAACTCGAAGGAATTGTTGCCCAGCCGGGAAAGGGTCGCTGTCCGAAATTGATCCAGGCGTGGTCGAAGTTCGCGCCATACTGCCCCCAGTAAAGTCGCGGGTGCGCGTTAAGGATCATCAGCCCCGACATGATCATCACGATGACAGTGATCGCGTTCACCCAGTGCCAGATGCGCGTCGGCAGCCGGTGGCGGTACGCGATGCGCCGCGGTGGAGGCACAGGCGGCGACGGAGGTGGTGGAGGTTCCGCCTCAATTTGCTCGTCGTTGACGGCTACGTCGTCCATGTCCTGCGTCCGCCCACATAGCGAAAGCACATGCTCGCGGATAGATTTGTCGTGGCTGAATGAGCGCTTGAGCGACCTTAATCAACAGCAGTACGTCCCGAGGATGGACCCGACCACCGTCATCGCACTGGCAATCCTGTTTGCGTTGGCTGCGGCGCTTTATTCGAGCGTCGGGCACGGCGGAGCGTCCGCCTATATCGCCGCCATGGCCCTGTTCTCGGTCGCGCCCGAGACGATGAAGCCGACGGCGCTTGCGCTGAACCTGCTCGTCGCGGGTTTCGGGGCGTGGCGGTACTGGAGCCGCGGGCTCTCGAACTGGAAGCTGGTGCTTGCGTTCGCACTCACGGCCACACCGGCTGCGTTCATCGGCGGCGGAATCCATCTGCCTGCAATCTATTACAAGCCGCTCGTGGGCATCCTCCTGTGGCTCGCCGCGGCTCGGCTGCTTTGGCAGCCGAAGGCGCTTGCCGAGCGGAGCACCCACCCCCCGTCGCCGTGGATCACCTTGCCGGTGGGAGCGGTGGTCGGACTGCTTGCGGGGCTCACCGGAACCGGCGGCGGGATCTTCCTCAGCCCGCTCATCATCCTGATGGCATGGGAAGAGCCGCGTCATACATCCGGGGCCGTGTCCGCCTTTATCTTCCTCAACTCGGCAGCAGGACTTGCCGGCAATGTGGCCTCGGTCGGGAATCTGCCGAACGAGCTGCCCATCTTTCTCGGAGCAGTCGCATCAGGCGCTCTTCTCGGGACATGGCTCGGAGTCGAGCGACTGCCCCGGCCGTGGTTGCTACGAACGCTTGGCCTCGTGCTGATTATCGCCGGAGCCAAGCTGCTGTTCACCTGAGCTAGAGGCGCAACAGCTCGACGCTCTCACCGGCAGCGATCGCCGGCGAATTTGCCTTTTGCCGCACCAGCACGTCGGCCTCGGCTAACGTTTTTTGCGCGCTCGATTCCTGGAAAGAGAGGATTCCCGCCTCGCCGCTATGCATGCGTGCGCGGTGGAAGGTCTCGCGTTCGCCGCATGCGGGCAATGCTGTTGCGAGCCGGCTTGTCGTCCACTGCAGAGGAGTATCGACCGGGAGGCCGACCATTCCCGCAATTAGCGGCGCAAGCAGAAGCCGGGCAGTGACCAACGCGGAAGTCGGGTTACCCGGAAGGCCGATGATGACCTTCCCGCCCGCACGGCCGAGCCAGGCCGGCTTGCCCGGCTTGATCGCCACCCGGAAGAATATCAAGTCCAGTCCGGCGGGCTCGAACATCGCCTTGGCGAAGTCCTTTTCCCCCACCGACGCTCCGCCGGTCACGACGATTATATCGGCCCGTTTCAGCGCGGCGTTGGCTGCCTCTTCCATCAATGGCAGGTCGTCGCGCAGCCGACCGCGGCCGACACACTCGGCGCCCCAACGCTCCGCAAGCATGGCGACCCCTAGCGAAACGCTGTCCGGGACGGCATCTGCCCGGTCGCGCGCAGCTCCGGGTTCCACCAACTCGTCACCGGTGCTCAGCACTTGCACCTGCGGCTGCCGGTAGACCACCACTTCAGCGAGATCAGCCGCGGCGGCGGCGACCAGCGCCCGTTCATCCAGCAATCGTCCCGTGCGCAGAAGGACCTCGCCAGCTTCGAAATCGCCGCCGCGCCGGCGGATGTGATGCTCGACTCCCGGCACCGCGTCTATGATCGCGAGGTCGTCGTCGCGGCGCACGTCCTCCTGGATGACGATCCGGCCCGCGCCCGAGGGCACTGGAGCGCCGGTAAAGATGCGCACGCAGGTGCCGGCCTCAACCGTGCCCCGCCAGCCGGAGCCGGCGAAGGACTCGCCGACGACTTTCAGCGATACCGGAAGACTTGCGAGATCCTCAGTTCTGACCGCGTAGCCATCCATCGCCGAGACATCCGCGCGCGGCGAATCGATGCAGGCGATGACGGGGGCGGCGAGAACCCGGCCGCCGGCGCGTTCGATGGCGATCGCTTCCATCCCCAGCGGTTTTGCGACTGAGCGGATCAACTCGATCGCTTCGTCGAAGCTGATCATGCCTTTCGCCAGTCGGCCGACTTGCCTCCGCTTTTCGAGGTCACTTCGATCCCGCCGATCACCATCGTGCGGTCGATCGCCTTCAGCATGTCGAACAAGGTCAGACAGGCTACGGACACAGCCGTCAGCGCCTCCATCTCGACTCCCGTCGCGGCATTCGTGCGCACCTCCGACGAAACCCGGAAACCGGGCAGCGCTTCCTCAACCTCGATACGTACCTCAACGTTGGTGAGCGGAAGCGGATGGCAGAGCGGAATCAGCTCGGCGGTACGTTTGGCGGCCATGATTCCGGCGAGCTCGGCGGTCGCGATCACCGATCCCTTTGGGGCCGTTCCCTCGCGGACCCGATCCACGGTTTGGGTGTCGCAAGTCAGCGTTCCCACCGCCCTCGCAGTTCGCGCCGTCGCCTCTTTAGCCGACACGTCGACCATCCGCGCGCGGCCGCTTTCATCGAGGTGCGTGATGCTCATTCGACCAAGTGCCTCAGCCGGGGCACCTGTCCCGCGAGCGAGCAGGGCCGGTAGCGGCTGTCGAGCTCGTCCTTGAGAACGAGGTCCCATCCATCGCGGCAGGCGCCGGAGGAGCCGGGCAGGCAAAAGACAAACGTCTCATCGACCTGGCCTGCGAACGCGCGCGATTGCATTGTCGACAGGCCGACCGTGCCGAAGCTTGCCTGGTGAAACAGGACCGAAAAGCCGTCCATCTCGCGCCGGAACAGGGGCTTCACGGCTTCAGGCGTGAGATCGCGGGGAGCAAAACCGGTGCCGCCGGTCGAGATGATTACGTCGATATCCGGATCGTCGACCCATCTGCGGACCTGGTTTCGGATGGCGACGAGATCGTCCGGCACAATCTGCTTGCCCGCCAGCTCATGTCCGGCCTCCGTCAGCCGCTCAGCGAGCAGGCGGCCGGACTTGTCCGTCTCATCCGTACGCGTATCTGACACCGTAAGAACCGCGATTCGTAACGGGTAAAAAGTCAACCTTTCGTCGATTCCGGTCACGCGTTCAGTCCCAGCGCTTGCGTTCGCGGTAATCGGTTTCCGTCGGCTCGATCCATCTGAAACCCGACGGCCCTTCTTCGCGCTTCCACAAGATGGCCTCTGTCTTCAGCCGGTCCATCAAATAGTCTGCTGCCTCGAAGGCCGCGCGGCGGTGTGCCGAAGCAGTGCCGGCGAAGACGATCGGGTCGCCGGCGAGGATCTCACCGCAACGATGTACCACGCGGACGTGACTGATTTCGAACCGCTCAGTGGCATCGTCCGCGATTTCCTCAAGCGATCGTTTTGTCAGCGTTGGATGATGTTCGAGGACCAGCGTTTCGATTTGATCGCCGTCCTGGTTCACAGGCCGGGCGATCCCGACGAAACTCACCACCGCGCCGTCGTGCGTCGCCTGATCGAGAAGTGCATCAAGCTCCTCTCGAGGATCGAGTCGCTGCTCTTGTAGGCAAACGGCGATGCTCATCCGCCCGAGACCGGCGCGAGGAATTCGACTGCGTCTGTTACTCCGACCCGGTAATCGTCCGCGACCAGCTCGCTCCCAACGCAAGCTCGCACCCGCTGGTCCTCGAGCAAGCCGGCCGCGGCCGGGCATGTGGCGGCGATGCGTTCGCGCAGCCGGGCGATCGAGCACGGTTCCTCGACGACAAGGTCCAGATCGCGGCCAAGAACGCCGGCCAACCTACCGTAGAATGTGATCTTCATCGCGCGGTCACCGCCTGGATCATTCATCGGCGATTTCTGCCGGTGTGGGCTGCAGGTCAACAGTCGCTCAGTTCTTCCGAAGGGAGCGCAAGTGTCGTCAATGTCCGCAACCGGTGGAGAGCGGACGCCTGGCGCTCAGCCAGTTCAACGACTCGATTCACCTAAGAGCTCAGGCTCCACCTCGTACACCGTCAGCCGGGTGCTGCCGCGAAGGTCCAGCGCTACGCTCGTGCCCGTGTCGGCGAACCGAACGTTGACGGTGTCGCAGGCCGGGCATCGCAGCACCAGGCCGAGCGGCCCGCCGTAGAGCTTGAGTGTCGCCAGCGCGCCCTCCCGTCCGCAGCCGTCGCAGGTGATGATCATCGTGGTCGGCTCGACCGCGAACAGGGCAGCCAAAGGTCCGGCCGCAGCATTGCCGTCGAGCGGCACAACGTCCTCAATCATGTCACATCTCCCGTCGGGCCAAAGCGTTCGGTCTTGATGCGCTCGCCGCCATGTCCGAGCGCAACAAGCGCGTCGGCGACCGCCTCCACGAACGGCGTCGGGCCGCACACGAAGACGCGGGGACGATCCTCTGGCGGGAAACCCCGCGCCGCCAGTATCTCCCGGCCGATCCGCCCTTGCTCGCCGGTCCAGCCCTTCGGCGCGCCGCGGGTCAGCGTGAAGATGAGCTCGAAGCCGTCGCCCGCCTGGGCCAGCGCGTCGAGCTCGGCGCAGTAGAGCAACTCGTCGACGGTTCGTGCCGAATAGAGCAGCCGGACCGGCGTCCGGTCGCCGGAACGGGTGCGTGCGCGCAGGATCGCCATCAGCGGCGCGGCCCCAGAGCCGCCGCCAACGAGGAGGAGCGGACCGCCGTCGCCGGGCATCCAGGTGAAATAGCCGCCGATCGGCCCGCGCAGCTCGATCCGGTCGCCCTCCCGCAACTCGTCCAGCAGAAAGGGCGAGACCTCGCCATCATCGACGCGCTCAACGGTGATCTCGAGCTGCGGCGAGCCATCGGGTCCCGATGAGATCGAATAGCTGCGCTGCGCCTGATAGCCGTCTTCGGCGGTGAGCCGCAGGTCGAGATGCTGGCCGGCAAGGTGGCCGGGCCAGCCGGGCACGTCGAGCAGGATCGCCTTGGCGCGGGCGCTCTCTGGCTTGGTCGCCGCCACGGTCGCGACGCGCCAGGGCAAATGCGTCGGCGTCACGGATCGCCTTCGTAGCGCTGCTCGCGCCAGGGATCACCGTAATTGTGATAACCCAGGCTCTCCCAGAAACCGGCTTGATCCCGCTCGATAAAATCGAGCCAGCGCACCCACTTTGCCGATTTCCAGAAATAGAGGTGAGGAACCAGCAGTCGCGCCGGACCGCCATGGGCCGGCAGGATCGGCAGATCCTCATAATGAGTGGCGATCATCGCTCGGCCCTCCGCCAAGTCTGCGACCGGCACATTGGTCGTATATCCGCCGTCGCAATGCGCCATCACGAACAATGTCGGCGGCGCTTCGAGACCGGCGGCGACAAGCAGATCGTCGAACGTGACGCCGCGCCAATGCGTGTCGAGCTTGGACCATTTCGTGACGCAGTGAATATCGACCTTCACCTCGGTCTGAGGCAGCCTCTCGAAGTCGTCCCAGCGCCACTCGGCGAGCGTGCGGCCACCTTCGTGAAGGGCAAAGCTCCATTCCGCGAGCGCCGTGCGTGGAGTCGGCCCCGCCGACAGCACCGGGAAGTCTGGGGTCACATATTGGCCCGGCGGCACGCGATCCCCAGCGATGGCGCGATTGCGCTCCTTGCCCTTGAAGCCGCGGGTGATCAGCATGGGGATGCCTTTCCTTCCATTAGCCTCACCTCGTGCAGGACAATCGGGTGCTTGAGGTCCCTCTTTACGGTTCAATCGGAATACCATCGTTTCCAGTCCACTGAAATGAAGTGCCGTCAGAGTTCGCCGTGGGCGTAATGTCCGCAATGGGTCGAAAGCGAACATTTGCTCTTTCCTACACCCAACACTCTGCGGCGCTCGGGACGCAAAGCTAACGGTGATTACGCCGCCGGCGCCGCGGAACTAGGCCGTGTCTGATTTGGGCACCCCGCCGGGATGGCTTAAATTATGTAACCGCCCCATCGGAAGATGACGACTTACTACCCACAAGGAGGTGGACGGATGAAGGCAATCGTTGTGACGGACCAGGCTGCGGGAACGAAGGGCATGAAGCTGGCTGAGCGGCCCGAGCCGCAGGCGGCGATCAACGACGTTCTCGTTGAGGTTCACGCGTCGGGATTCGTCGGGACCGAGTTGGCGTGGCCCTCGACCTGGACCGATCGCCTCGACCGTGACCGAACGCCGACGATCCCCGGGCACGAACTGGCCGGGGTGGTCACCGCCCTCGGCTATGGCACGACGGGGCTGTCAGTGGGACAGCGCGTGTTCGGCCTGACGGACTGGTATCGCGACGGCACCCTGGCCGAGTATGCGGCCGTCGAGGCGCGCAACCTCGCGCCGCTGCCGGACGACGTCGACTTCACGGTAGGCGCCAGCCTTCCGATCTCGGGCCTGACCGCGTGGCAGGGGCTGATCGTGCACGGCCGCCTTCGGGCAGGGCAGCGCGTGATCGCGCACGGTGCGGCCGGCGCGGTCGGCTCGATGGTGACGCAGCTCGCACGTGAGTTCGGCGCATACGTTATCGGCACCGGGCGTGCCCCCGACCGTCAGTCGGCGCTCGACTTCGGCGCGAACGAGTTCGTCGACCTCGACAACGAGACTCTTGAAGACGTCGGCGGCGTGGATCTGGTGTTCGACCTCATCGGCGGCGACATCGGGAAGCGATCCGCGCGCCTGGTTCGAACCGGAGGAACGCTGGTGTCCATCGTCGGGCCGTCCGAGGCGCGGCCCGTCGACGGCCTGGCGGTCGACTTCGTTGTCGAGTCCGATCGTGCCCAACTGAGCGAGATTGTCGAGCGGGTGCGGGAAGGACGGTTGCGGACGAACATCGGCACCGTCTCGACCCTCGACGATGCCGTTGCCGCCTTCAACCCGACCGAGCGGCGCCCCGGGAAGACGATCATTCGCGTTCGTCCGTGAGCTTTTGGTCAAAAGCGGACACTGCTCTTTCCTACGGCAAGCCTTTCGATCCTCTTCACCGGCGCGCTCGTTGTTCGTAAACCATTGAAATGAATAGAGCCGAACGCCGCCGCCAGCTGAGAGAGGAAGAGAAGCGCGTCGCTCGCGGGCTCGACGCGCGCCAGATCGACGGGCGTCAGATGGTTGCGCTGATGCGCGCGCTCGATCAGAAGCTGCAAGTCTCGGTCCAGCGCGGGTCCGTCGGCCCGCTCATGGAATTCCTTTACGCGAACATGAGCAGCGGGGCCCGCTTCCTCAAGGAAGTGCCGATCGCGTGCGGGCGGGGCTGCTCCCATTGCTGCCACAGCTGGGTTGATGCGACTGCGGTCGAGGCGCTGTTCGCGGTCAAGAGTATGACCCGCGACCAGCGCCCGCGCGCGATCGAGGCTGTCGGTCGGGTTCGCCACCAGACCGCCGGCAAATCGTTCGACGAGCGTTCGGCAATGGTCACGCCCTGCCCGCTCCTCGATGGCCATGTGTGCAGCGTTTACAGCGCGCGGCCGATCGTGTGCCGGGCCGCCGTTTCCGCCGATGCCGACACCTGCAGGCGAGCCTATCTGGAGATGAGCGGCGAGGGCGTTCCCGTCCCTGCGGTGTGGCGCAACCTGGGGAAGGCCTATGCGGTTGGGCTCGAGGGAGCCATCCTCCACGCCGGACTGGTACCGACCGTTCGCGAGTGGAACGACTCCATCTGGATTGCTCTCAACGATGTGAGCGCGGAAGCGCGGTGGCTCGCGGGTGAAGATGTCTTTGGCGCACTGCCGCGCGTGTCCACTTCAAGGACCTTCGACAACCCGCATTTCGGGGCAATGTATCTGGAGGCCTTCAACACGCCTCCGCCTTAGCGGTCATTCGGCTTCGTATTGCCAAACAACTGCTGTACGGTCTTAGCGGACGGTTCGTCAGCGAAACTGACGGATCACGACCAACCCGGACTTCGCGTGAAACCATCCCTTTGCTAGAGTTCCGCGCGACCACCGAGCCTTTCGATGAATCCCAACAGCACCGCCCTTGAACGCTCGCCCAATCGCGGCAGCGCAAAGGGTCTGCGTCAGTTTCTGGATCCCGAGCAGCAGCGTCGCTGGATGGAAGGCGAGGCAGACTTGCCTGACGCGGACGAGCGGTCGGAGTCGCTGGAACATCGCTTCAAATATGCCGCGCGGTTCGAGAAGCTGCTTCGCCGGCCGCAAGCCCACGACGTCCTCGACATCCTCAGGCTCTACGGCGAAAGCTGCTTGCCGATTCCCCGCCTCACCGAGCGCACCTACTGGTCGGTCTCCTGCCTGCCATCGACCTCTGACAAGCCGCTCGTGCGGGTCAATGCGAGCTGGATGGAGCTGTTCGCGCTCCTGCCCGACGGTGCCGGCATCCGCGCCAGATTCATCGCGCACTTGTTGGATTTCACCGAGGACGGATCGCCTGACCCCGAGCATCTCGACGACGCCTTTCTCGAACATTGCGTCGAGCGGCCTGAAGACGTCAGCCATGTTCTCTGGAGGCGACCGGATATCCTGATCGTCAAGGTCCGCGGCGCCGCCTCGATCCGCAAATTTCTCGCCCACCCGCGCGCGCTGCGCGCCATCCGGACCTTCAATATGAGGCACATGAACCTGGGTCGAAACGCCTATCAGGCGAGCCACTGTTACAGTCTGGCGGATTACCTGCTCGCAGATTGAGTAGCTCTGAGGGTGCGCGTCACTGACGCTTGCTAACTTAGGTGAATTGATGAGGCGAATTGCTGCTGCGTACGTTTCGCCTCCGTCGCCCGCTGCGCAGGAGCTGAGTATGTCTCCCCGCGAACTCAGCTATTATCGTGAACGTGCCGCAGAAGAGCGCGCGCGCGCCGCAGAAGCGGCGAGCGAGCATGCCGCCGACATCCACCTTGAGATGGCTTGCATCTATGAGAAACTGGTCGAGTTGGACAGGCAGCGGCCGAAGCTGATTCTGGTCACTTCGGAGCCATCCTCGCCTTCGCTGCCTTTCGAAACCGTTGTTCCCCGCGTGCAACTCAGGTCGGTATAGGTTCGAAAGCGGACGTTAGCGGCGCCGAGCGTATCGCACAGGTTTCGCCGCTTCCTCGCTCAAGTCCAGATCCTTGACCGCCCCGAGAGCGAGCAGCCAGTCACC
>JBKPMC010000014.1:0-7485 GCA_046731955.1 Pseudomonadota bacterium
ACAAACTACTCGATACCGGACTTGCCTTCGCCGCCGAGATGGCCCGCGCCTCGCCGATGGGGTTGCGCCTGACCAAGCAAACGCTGAATGCGCTGATCGACGCTCCCGGCATCGATGCCGCGCTGATGATCGAGGACCGCCAGCAGGTGATGCTGCTCGAAACCAGCGATCATCAGGAAGCGGTCGCGGCATTTCGAGAGAAGCGCGACCCTGCCTACAAGGATCAATAGAGCTATCGTCCCGCAAATGTCGGTTTGCGCTTCTCCCTGAAGGCTTTTACCCCCTCCTGGGCATCCGCCGTTCGCGAGATCGCCGCCAGCGTTTGCGCCTCATCTTCGAGTTGGCTTTCGATGGAACGGTTGAGTGTCTGCAGGAACAGGCGCTTGATCCCGCCATAGGCTTCGGTGGGGCCCGAAGCAAGTTCGCGCGCGATCTTTTCGGCCTCGGTGACAACCGCATCGTCGTTCACGACATAGTCGACCAGCCCGGCCGCCAGCGCGGCGTCGGCATCCATCGTTTCCGCGAGCAGGAAAAACCGCCTGGCGCGGGCGACCCCGATGCGCCGCGTCACCGTCGTCGTCGAGCCGCTGTCCGGCGTGAAGCCAATCCTGGCAAATGCCGAGGAAATGCGCGCCGATTTGCCGATCACCACCAGATCACCCGCGGCCATCAACGAAACGCTGCCACCCGCGACGTTGCCTTGCACGGCCACGACGACCGGCGCGCGCATGCGGACCATCCGCACGATGGCCGCATGCAGGTCCGCCGTCCACGATTTGATCGTCACCGGCAATGCGGCGCCACGCGACGCAAGCGCCGCCAGGTCGCCACCGACACTGAACAATCTTCCGCGCGCGGAAATCAGCAGCGAGCGCACATCGTCACGTTCGCTCAGTTCCGCCATGCAAAGGCCGAACTCACGGCAGAAGTCGCCGTCGATCGGGTTGCCGCGGTCGGGCTGATTGAGAACGACATGCGCGAGGCCACCTTCGATCGTGCACTCGAAGCTCGTTGTTGCGATTGCCAGCCCCATTGCGTTTCTCCCAGACGTTCGAACCTTGTTCGAATGCATTGAAGCGGTAAGGATCTATCGGTCCGCCGGACTTTTCGCGATCGAAGCAATGTCAGGCCGACCGGCCTTCCTTTTCCTTGCGCGTGGACGCCTGAATGGCCTCCCGCGCCCGCTGCCAGTCATCCGGCGATAGCTTCGAAAGCCCGGCGAACGTGCTCGGCGCCGCCAAATGATGCCCGCCATCGATGCTGATGGTGTCGCCGGTGATGTAACTGCATCCATCCGACATCAGGAAGATCATCAGATTGCGCAGCTCGTCCATCTTCCCGAACCGGCGCAGCGGTACTTCATCCGCCTGCGTCGCGCCCACGCCGGTCTCCGCCAGAGGATTGAGCTTGTCCCAGGCATT
This sequence comes from Pseudomonadota bacterium, assembly GCA_046731955.1. Classification (GTDB taxonomy): domain Bacteria; phylum Pseudomonadota; class Alphaproteobacteria; order Sphingomonadales; family Sphingomonadaceae; genus Sphingomicrobium. The sequence goes on from JBKPMC010000014.1 coordinate 1,422, forward strand.
TTCGGTCGGAAACGGACCGGGCGCCACGGCGTTGACACGAATGCCTTTGGGTCCCCATTCGACCGCGAGCGACATCGTCATCGCATGCACTGCTGCCTTGGCCATTGCGGCCGGCACCACATAGGCCGATCCGGTCCAGACCCAGGTGACCAGATTGCTGATGATCACCCCTGGAAGCCCCGCGGCGATCCAGCGTCTCCCGCATCCCTGCGCCGCATAGAACGAGCCGTCCATGACGGTCGAGCGGATCGCCTCGTAGCCACGCGGCGATAACGTCTCGGTCGGCGCAAGGAAATTGGCCCCGGCATTGTTCACCAGACCGGTGAGAGGTCCCGTGGCCCAGATCTCCGCCATCATCTTCTCGATGCTGTCGGGATCACGAACGTTGGCGACCAGAGCATCGGCCTGCCCGTCCGAGCGGGCGCGAATTTCAGCTGCCGCCTGCTCGAGGATTTCCGGCCGGCGGCCGCAAATGAAGACGTGCGCACCGTGGGCCGCGAATCCGAGGGCAATCTCCTTGCCGAGCCCCGTGCCACCGCCGGTCACGAGGATGCGCTTTCCCTTGAGCAGGTCGCGGCTGAACATGAGAGGCAAATCCTGCTGTTGGAAGTGTTGCGTCACAGCCCGACCCCAGGCCGTCCAAGTCAAATTGATACACTACTGTACTTCATTTGTAAATCACCCCGATCTGGCTCCGAAGGGACGTCCGGGCGAACAATCCCGCTCAAATTCCACATAAATAAAGCCAATTTCCGGGGATATGCGCACGCGAGGATTGCCGCGGCCCGGTTCGCTACGGGCGCGTTCCTTTTAAAATACGCTTGTGTATGATATCAGTTGAATCGCCGGGATCGACACCCATCGGTATCAGGCGTCTGACGAGGAAAAAACGACATGGTCGACCGGCCCGACTGGGATCTCCGACTAGGCTATCTCATCCACGACGTTTCCCGGCTGCGCCGGATGATGTTCGACCGCGCCCTCGCCCCGCTCGGCATAACAAGGTCGCAATGGTGGGTGCTTGCTTTCATTTCGCGCAAAGACGGACTTCCGCAAACCCAGCTCGCCAATGAACTCGACGTCGGCAAGGTTGGCGTGGGAGCGCTGATCGATCGTCTAGAGTCTTCCGGCTTCGTGCTTCGGCAAGCGGACCCGGTCGACCGCCGCGTCAAGCGCGTCTTTGTGACGAAGCAGGCCCGCGGTTTCCTGGAAAAGCTTCGCAAGGAGACCGACAAGTTCAATGCCCAGCTCACCCATGGGATTGACCGCAAGGCATTGGAAGCAGCGTCGGATGCATTGCTGGCGATGAAGCACAATCTGCTGGCGATGTCCGATGGCAACACGCTTCCGGGCGAGAGCGAAGAAGAGGTCGGCAAGAAGAGTAAGCCGCGGAAGAGCAGGAAAGCGGCGTAGCCGCTTAAGCGCCGTTCACTTCTTTTCGATCTTTGCGGTCGCGACGATCTCGGCCCAGCGCCTGGTATCCGCTTCCTGAAAGGCTGCGAGTTCCTGTGGCGTCGACGGAAATGGCGCCGCGCCTATCGTCGCCAGATATTTTTTCGTCTCGGCGCTGTTGACGAAGCCGGTGACCAGGCTGTTGAGCCTGGCGATGATTTCGGGTGACGTTTTTGTCCGGACGAAGACCCCAACCCAGGCTGTCAATTCGTAACCGGACAATCCGCTTTCCGCGACCGTCGGAAGATCCGGCATCGTCTCAAGCCGCTTCGTACTCGTCACCGCCAGCGCCCGCAGCTTGCCGTCCTGGACCAGGCCCTGCGCGCTCGCAGGGTCCGCGAAGACGCAATCGATCTGCCCGCCCATCACGTCAGTCAAAGCCTGCGGCATGCCGCGATACGGCACGTGCTGCATCTCGATGCCCTGACGGTATCTGAACAGCTCGGCCGCTCCCCTGCTCGACGTGTTGCCGCTGCCAAAGGACAAGGGTTTCTCGCGCTTCTTCGCCAGCGCGACGAATTCGGCAACGCTCCTGGCCGGAAAGTCCGCCCTCACCGTCAGCATCATCGGTATCGTCATGATGCCCGCGACCGGTGCGAAGTCCGCTTTGGGATCGTAAGGCAGCGAATTAAACAGGCTGATATTCGCCGCCTGCGTCGAATTCGTCGTCACAAATGCCGTATAGCCGTCAGGTTCCGCTTTCAGGACAGCGAGCGCCGCAAGATTGCCGTCCGCGCCTGGCTTGTTCTCGACCACGACAGTGGCGTTGGTCGCAGCCCGAATGCTTTCCGCCAGATGCCGCGTCACGCTGTCGGTCGCGCTGCCCGGCGGGAAAGGCACGATCAGCGTGATACGCTGCGAAGGATAAGGTTCCGCGGACGCCGCCGGGACGAAAGCGGCCAGCAGAAGCAGGACGGCGGCGACACCCCGCGTAAAATTGGCCCTCAATCCGATCTCTCCCTCTATTGGCCCTTGCTCTATTGGCCTTGGGCGGCATCGCCTTCCCGGACCGACCTCGACATAATGGCCTTGACAATGGTCTTGCCGGATATCGTACACATACGTACTATCTTTGCTAACTAATGCAAGAGGATCGGCTTGGCCGGTCAATTCGCCGCTTTCGAGCAACGGCCCCCTCCTCCCAACCGGAACACTTGGCTCATGAAGAACAATCGCAACCGTCAGGTCATTCTGAAATCCCGGCCGGCCGATATTCCTCAGGCCGACAACTTCGAAATCATCGAGTCCGACGTTCCCGATCTGCGCGACGGACAAATCCTCGTGCACAATCTTTATCTTTCGGTCGAACCCGCCATGCGCGGCTGGGTGAGCAATGTCGCCAATTATTCGGAGCCGGTGCGTATCGGCGAAGTGATGCGCTCATTCGCCGCCGGCGAGGTGTTGCAGTCGGCACATCCCGACTTCAAGCCGGGCGACGAAGTGATGGGCATGTTCGGGTGGCAGGAGTTCGCCGTCGTCGGACCCGCCGCCGTCACGCGAAAGATCAGGGAAGACGGCCTGCCGCTTTCACTCTCGCTCGGCGTCACCGGCCTCAACGGTATCACCGCCTATTTCGGGCTGCTGGACATCGGCCAGCCGCGCCCCGGCGATACCGTGGTGGTGTCGACCGCGGCCGGCGCGGTGGGATCGGCGGTCGGTCAGATCGCGAAACTCTCGGGTTGCCGGACGGTCGGGATTGCCGGCGGGCCGGCGAAGGTCACCCAGTGCCTCGAGCTGTTCGGCTACGACGTGGCGATCGATTACAAGAGCGACAAGCTCGAGTCGGCGCTCGCCGCGGCCTGCCCCCGGGGTGTCGATCTCTATTTCGACAACACGGGTGGCGCTATCAGCGACACCGTCCTTCGCCATCTCGCCGTCGGTGCTCGCGTGGTGATTTGCGGAACCGCCTCGGTTTCAAGCTGGAATCCCTGGCCCAACGGTCCGCGCGCCGAGCGTCATTTGCTGGTCAAGCGGGCACGCATGCAGGGCTTCGTCATCTTCGACTACGCGCCCCGGTTCGAAGAGGCCGTTGCTCGCCTGGCCCAGTGGATTCGCGATGGACGGTTGCGCTATTCCGAAGACATACTGAACGGCATCGAACACGCGCCGGGCGCTATCGCGGGTCTTTATCGCGGCGAGAATACCGGCAAGCGGCTGATCCGGATTCGCTGACAATCCCGCCGTCCCGGCGCGTCACGCCGCGCGGTTCTCGGTTGGAGAGCCGCCGCGCCCCTTTCGTTCGACCGCTGGCTAGCCTCCGCACTTTGGCAGAAGATTGGACACATCTTTCATCAGCTCAGGCATGACCTGCTCCGCCGTGCGCTTGGCTGTCACCAGGCTCTCGATATGGTGCTTGATCACCTCGATAATTTTCAGCGAATTATCACCTGGAAAGGATGCCCACTCCGTCAGCAACGGTAATTGCTGGATACTGGTCAGGTGGTTGGGGCTCTTTGCATAGAAAGCGCCGAGCAGGTCCGGCGTCTTCACGGCGATCTCGTTGCCCGGCATATAGCCGGTGGAATTGACCATCGCGGTCTGGCCGACCGGGCCGGTGGTGAACTTTACATATTTCCAGGCGGCCTTCTGGCGTTCGGCTTCCTTTGCGAAAACCATGCCGACGTTTCCGCCGGCGGGAAGCCGTCCGTCGGCGACGGCGAGCGGGAACGCGACGGTCTTGAACTGGAACCGACCGCCGATCTGCCGCTCGGCCGCGGCCACATAGGATGTGGAATCCGCTGATATCGCGATGTTGCCGGCGACGAATGATTGCCGGGCCTGACCGAGCCCGAGATTTGGCATGCCCGATCTGCCGAAAGCTTCGAGCGTCTTCAGCGCCCACATGCCGTTTGCGTCATCGAAGGCGATGCTGCACCCGTCGGCTTTGAGAACACGACCGCCCTTGCTCGTCACCAGCGACTGGAACAACCAGTTTCCGGTTTGCTCCCACTGATAATAGAAGCCGGTAACTCCGGCGTCCGCTTTCGACTCGATGATCTTGCCCAGGGCCAGAAGCTCCGGCCAGGTCTTTGGAAGCGCCGATACATCGGTGCCGGCCTTTGCGAGCAGATCAGCATTCACGTAGAGCACCGGCGTCGAGACAGCGAACGGCAGGCCGTAGAGCTTGCCTTTGTATTTTCCGAGCTCCGCAAGCGTCGGGTAATAGCCAAGTTCGACAAGCCCGCCATCTGCCGCCGCGAAGCCGTCCAGCGACGCGCCTAATCCCCGATCCACGAACAGGCCAATCTGGTTGATCCCGTTGAAAGCCACATCCGGCAGACGACCGGTGATCTGGTCACGCAGGATCTGCTGTGCAGCCTCCTCGTATCCCGCGGCGGGATTGCGGAATTTCACCTTGATGTCGGGGTGCGCCTCGGTGAAGCGCCGGGCCAATTCCTGATGCAGCGCATTAAAGGTACCGGGCGTGGTGTAGAGCACGTCGAGCGTGGCCTCCGCCCGCGCAGCAGTTGCGCCCACCGCCATGAGGGCAACGGCCCCGGCAAGCACTGGAGCAAGCCTGGTTACGATTTGATCAAGCATTGACGGTCTCCGTTTTGGATTACTTCATGGTTGTTACAGCGAGGCCGTCGATAAACCGGCGCTGCGCGAGCAGGAATGCAAGGAGGAGTGGGGCTACGATAATCATGGCGCCGGCCATCAGCGGACCGAGGAATTGCCCGGCTTCATCGTCACGGAAGAGCAGGATGCCGAGCGCAGGCGTAGAAATTTCCTCGCGGCGCACCGCGATGAGCGGCCAGAACAAGTCGTTCCAATGGGCTACGACCGAGAAGATGCCAAAGGCAGCCAGCGCAGGCGCGGTCCTGGGGATCATGATGCGCCAGATGATCTCGAACTCGCCGAGCCCATCGAGGCGGGCTGCGTGAATCACCTCGTCGGGTATCGACCGAAAGAACTGCCGCAGCAGAAAAATGCCGAAAGTAGAGATCACCCATGGCAGGATCAGCGCGGCATAGGTGTCCAGCAGCCCAAACACGTTCAACAGGACGAAATGCGGGATGGCGAGCGCTTGAGGCGGCAGCAGCAGGCCGACCAGCACCGCGGAGAACAAGGTGTCCCGCCCACGAAAATGCAGCTTCGCAAGTGCGTAGGCACAGGGAATGCAGACAAGGAGCTGCAGCGCGAAGATCGCTGCGCACACTAGCAACCCGTTCAACAGGAAGCGGAACATCGGCGCCGCCGTCAGCGCAACACGGTAGTTCTCGACGCCATGAAAGACCGTTGGCCAAAGGCGGAAATCGGCCTGAAAGATCTCTTCCGGCGGTTTGAGCGACAGGCTCACCATCCAGACGAATGGCAACAGCGCAAAAGCTGCCGTGAGAATCAGAATCGCATGCCGGGCAATCCGGCCAGCGAACCGCCGGTCTGGAAAGCGGGCGATCATGAATAGTGGACCCGCCGTTCGAGAAGCCGCGCCTGTGTCAGCGTAAGCAGCACAATGATTGCGAGATAGATCACGGTGAGCGCTGCGCCATATCCCATGTGCAGGAAATCGAAGCTCTCGGTGTAGAGCCGATGCAGCAGCACTTCGGACGCATAGTTCGGCCCGCCCTGGGTCAGAACGCGAACGCTGTCGAAGACCTCGAACGACCGC
>JBKPMC010000015.1:0-67124 GCA_046731955.1 Pseudomonadota bacterium
TCCGGTCGCATAATAATCGAGGAAAAACAAAGGTTCAGCGCCCTGAACGATGAGGTCGTTGGCGCACATGGCGACCAGGTCGATGCCGACACCGTCGTGACGGCCGGTTTCGATCGCGAGCTTGAGCTTGGTCCCGACGCCGTCACTAGCGGCGACCAGCAGCGGATCGGAATAGCCGGCCGCCTTCAGGTCAAAGAAGCCGCCGAAGCCGCCCAGCTCTGCGTCGGCTCCGGGCCGGGCGGTCGATCGCGCGAGTGGGCCGATCGCCTTCACCAGCGCATTTCCGGCATCAATCGACACCCCGGCATCTGCGTAAGTCAGCGGCTTCTGGCTCATTTCCTCGCGGGCACTAGAGACAAGCCGCTTGGATTTCCACGCCGTTATCGCCAAAAGACGCGGCGAATGCTGCGCCGCCGGTTTGTCGTCCCCTTTGTGTTGCTTGTTGCCGTGCTCGGCCTGTCGGCTGTCGTCTATGCGCAGCTCGAGACGGCCGATCGCGGGATCCTTCCGCTCGACAGCTCCGGGACGCTTGAGATCACTGGGATCCACGTCGACGTCGGTGGCCCGGACGCTCAGTCCACGCGCTTCGCCGGCTGGCGCATCGCGCAGCGCCAGGGTTTTCGCGCCCTCTATGCGAAAATGCATCGGGTCCCGATCCAGCAGGCGCCGAACCTGCCGGATTCGACGCTCGATCAGATTGTGAGCTCGATCAATGTCGAGCGCGAGCAAATCGGGCCAAACCGCTACATTGCCGACCTCGGAATCCTCTTCGACCGGGCGCGCGCGGCTCAGTTCCTCGGAGTCGAGGGCGGGCAGGTCCAGCGGTCCGTGCCCATGCTGCTCATCCCGGTGATCGTGACCGCAGGGACGGAGACCAGCGTCGAGCTTCGCAACGCATGGCAGCGCGCCTGGGCCCAGTTCCGAACCTCGCAGAGCCCGATCGACTATGTCCGCGTTAGCGGCATGGGCGTCGATCCGCTGCTGGTGAACGCCGCCCAGACGACCCGGCCAGGGCGCGGCTGGTGGCGAAACATCGTCGACCTCTACGGCGCCGCCGACATCCTCGTCGCCGAGGTTCAGCTGCAGCGTCTCTATCCGGGAGGCCCGGCGCGGGCACGGTTCATCGCGCGCCACGGACCCGACCATGAGATTGTCGGTGGGTTCACGTTGACGGCGCCGAAGAGCGACGCGGTCCCGGCGATGATGGCCCAAGGCGCCCAGCGCATGGACGAGCTGTTCGCCAACGCGCTCGCCGCGGGCCGACTCGAGAGAGATTCGTCGCTCGACCTGCCGCCGCCGCCGATTCTTCCGGAGCTCCCCGTGGAGCAGCCAGTCGCGAGGGCGGCCGGGAATGCTTATCAGGTGCAAATCAGCGGCAAGGACGTGAACGTCTACAATTTCGCGATGGCGCATCTGAGGACGCTGCCAGGGATCCTCTCGGCGACGCCGCAGCAGATCAATCCAGAGGGCACAAGCTATGTGCTCGTGTCCTTCCGCGGCGATATTTCGCAGCTCGCTTCGGCGCTCAGCGCACGTGGATGGATCGTCGAACATGCCGGAACCGTGGTCCGGATGCGCTCGTCGTCGGAAAAGCCGCCGGCGCTCCCCCCACCGCCCCAGCCGGCGCAACCGGCAACTCCCCCTGCGCAGCCGCAGCAGCCGCCGCCGCAGAATGCGCCGCCGGGCCGCGAGCAATGAAGCAGGGCTCGGACCAGATCGCGCTTCCGCTCGACTGGCCGCACAGCGAAGGCGATGCCCGATTCATCGTCTCGGACGCAAACCGCGAAGCGTTCGAGCATTTTCGCAAATGGAGCATGTGGCCGGTGAAGGCGACGATCCTCACCGGTCCGCGTCGATCGGGGCGTACGCTTCTCGCGCGCAGCTTCGTCGAGCGGGTCGGCGGACGGCTGTTCGATGAAGCCGAGCAGCGCGACGAAGAGGAGATGTTCCACGCGTGGAACCAGGCGCAGGACACCGGCCACCCGCTAGTGATGATCGCGGACCAGATACCCCCCGCATGGACTCCGGCCTTGCCCGATCTCAAGACCCGCCTTGCGGTCACACCTATTGCCAGCATCGGCCACCCCGACGACGCGTTGTTCGCGGCGCTAATCCAGCTGTTCTTCGCCGACCGCGGGCTGCACATCCCGGCCGACGCGCTGCGCTTCATGGCAGACCGGCTCCACCGCGATTACTGGACCGCGGAACGCGCGGTCGAGGCCGTCGACCGGTTCGCAATCTCGGAGCGCGCACGACTGTCGCTGCCGACTATCCGACGCGCGCTGATGGAAGCGAAGCTGATTGGCGAAGCGGCCTAGCCGCAGTTAACCCGCTCAATGCGGTTGTCGGCAGTAAGCCAGGCAGTCACCCGGTCGGCGCGAAACTCCATGGTAATCATGGTCCCGTGCGGCACCCATCGGACGGTCGCGGCGTTCGAGGCGCGCAGGATTTCGGCACCAATCTCGCTGGTCGGCGACTGACCGGCGAATCGCTCAAGCCTGGCTGGTTGGCATGTCCGGCCCGGAGTCTCGCCCTGAGCCGGCGGGGCGGCGGGAGCTGTCGAGCAACCCATCAGGAACATGGGCGCAGCGAGCAGCATCCTACGCATCGACGGTCTCCTCCTTCACGACGCGACTCATTTTGAGCTTCCCGTTCTCGATCGCGAAGGCGAGCCGTCCCTCCACAAGGTCAAGCGCGTCTTTGCCGAACTGCTCGTAGCGCCAGCCGCTGAGGATGTTGAGGTTCTTGCGGACGCCCGCGGCGAGCGCCTCCAGATCGTCGGAGCGGGCGATCAGCCGCGCCGCAACCCCTGTTTCCTTCGCCCGAATCTTGAGCAGAAGCTTGAGCAAATCGCTGACCAGCGCCGCGTCCTTGGTGAGGCCGGGGCGCCGAGGTTCGCGATCGGGCATTTCGGTGGGATCGAGCGGCTTTGCGGCCGCCAGCGCAGCGATCAGCCGAGCGCCGATATCGTTGGTCCTCCACCCGGCCGAAAGGCCGCGGACACGCCCGAGGTCGTCCTGAGTCTTGGGCGGATGAAGGACGATCTCGCTCAGCGTGTCGTCCTTGATGATCCGCCCCCGCGGCAAGTTCTTGGACCTCGCCTCGGTCTCGCGCCAAGCGGCCAGCGCCTTCATCCGTCCGAGCACCGCCGGGTTGCGGCTCGGGAGCTTGAGGCGCTTCCACGCATCGCCCGGCTCGAAGGCGAAGGTCGAGGCGTCGGCCAGGCGATCCATCTCCTCGTCGAGCCAGGCCCCGCGTCCCGTCTTCTTCAACTTTTCGACCATCCGCGGAAACACTGCCGCGAGATGCGTGACGTCGGCGATCGCATAGTCGATCTGGCGCTTGTCGAGTGGACGGCGGCTCCAGTCAGTAAAGCGCGCACCTTTGTCGAGACTGTGGCCGAGCAGAGATTCGATCAGGTTCGAATAGCCGATCTGCTCGCCGTGCCCGAGCGCCATGGCGGCGATCTGCGTGTCGAACAGCGGGTGGGGTACCTTGCCCGTGAGGTTGTGGATAATCTCGAGGTCCTGCCCGCCGGCATGGAAGACCTTGAGAACGTCTTCATTGCTCACGAACAAATCGAGCAGGGGCTTCAAATCGATGTCCGCCTTAGGGTCGATCGCCCCTGCTTCTTCGGGGCTCGCAACCTGGATCAGACAGAGGTCCGGCCAATAGGTGTTCTCGCGCATGAACTCGGTGTCCACGGCGACGAAAGTCTGCTGGGAGAGACGGTCGACCAGGCCCGTGAGGTCGTCCGACTTGGTAATCAAGGAATGGATACGCATGAGTCTTGTGGGGCCATAGCCCCGCCCTCGCGGGTTGACAAAAGATGAGTGGGAAGGGAAGCGCGGCGCTCGTTTCCCACCTCATCATTGGCTCAGCACAACTTCACGCATGCACGCCTATCGTACCCACACCTGCGCCGAGCTGCGCCAAAGCAATGTCGGCGAGACGGTTCGCCTATCGGGGTGGGTCCACCGCAAGCGCGACCACGGCCATCTGCTCTTTGTCGACCTTCGCGATCACTACGGGATCACGCAGATCGTCACCGACACGGATTCGGCTGCGTTCAAAACGCTCGACCGGATCAGAGTGGAATCGGTGGTGACGATCGAAGGCGAGGTCGTGGCGCGTTCGCCCGAAACCGTGAATCCGAACCTGCCGACCGGCGAGATCGAGGTGCGTGCCACGACCGTCATGGTTCAGTCGGCGGCGGCCGAGCTGCCCATGCCCGTGTTCGGGGAGCAGGACTATCCCGAGGAGATCCGGCTCAAATACCGCTACCTCGACCTCAGGCGCGACCAGGTCCATTCCAACATCATGCTACGGGCGGCGGTGATCGCGGCGATCCGCCGGCGGATGATCGACCAGGGCTTCACCGAGTTCCAGACACCGATCCTGACGGCAAGCTCGCCGGAGGGCGCGCGCGACTATCTCGTCCCTAGCCGGGTCCATCCGGGCAAATTCTACGCGCTCCCGCAGGCGCCGCAGATGTTCAAGCAGCTGATCATGGTCGCGGGCTTCGACCGCTACTTCCAGATCGCGCCCTGCTTTCGCGACGAGGACGCTCGTGCCGACCGCTCACCCGGCGAATTCTACCAGCTCGACTTCGAGATGAGCTTCGTCACGCAGGACGATGTGTTCGCGGCGATCGAGCCGGTACTGTCGGGCGTGTTCGAAGAGTTCGCCAACGGCAAGACGGTGACGCCTGCGGGCGAATATCCGTGCATCCCCTACAAGGAAGCGCTGCTGAAATATGGCACGGACAAGCCCGATCTGCGCAATGCGTTGCTGATCAGCGATGTCGGCGAGCATTTCAAAGGCTCGGGGTTCGGGCTGTTCGCCGGCATCGTCGAAAAGAGCGGGGTGGTCCGCGCGATCCCCGCGCCGAACACTGCGGATAAGAGCCGCAAGTTCTTCGACGACATGAACGAATGGGCGCGCGCCGAAGGCTTCGCTGGTCTCGGCTATGCTACCCGCAAGGGCGGCGAGTGGGGCGGCCCGATCGCCAAGAACCACGGCGAGGAAGGAATGAACCGGCTTGCCGAGGAAATGGGCCTTGGGTCAGACGACGGCATTTTCTTTGCTGCGGGCAAGGAGGACGAGGCCGCGAGGCTTGCCGGTTTAGCACGCACGCGCGTCGCGGAGCAGCTCGACCTCCTCGAGAAGGGCGCATTCCGTTTCTGCTGGATCGTCGACTTCCCGATGTTCGAGTATAACGAGGAGCAAAAGAAGATCGACTTCAGCCATAACCCCTTCTCGATGCCGCAGGGAGAGATGGAGGCGCTCGAGAGCAAGGACCCGCTCGAGATTCTCGCCTGGCAGTATGACATTGTCTGCAACGGCGTGGAGCTGAGTTCGGGCGCGATCCGAAACCACCGGCCGGACATCATGTACAAGGCGTTCGAGATCGCCGGCTACACGCGCGAGGAGGTCGACACGAACTTCTCGGGCATGATCAACGCGTTTAAGTACGGTGCTCCGCCCCATGGCGGCTCGGCGCCGGGCATCGACCGGATCGTCATGCTGCTCGCCGACGAGCCCAACATCCGCGAGGTCATCCTCTTCCCGATGAACCAGAAGGCGGAAGATCTGATGATGAACGCGCCGGCTGAGGTCATGGCCAAGCAGCTGAAGGAACTGCACATTCGGATCGTCGAGGAGAGCTGATCCGAGCTGAAAAGGGAGGGGGCATTGGTTCGTTTGTCGCTAATGGTCGCCGTTGCGGCACTGTTCGCAACACCCGCGACGGCAGAAACAGTCGACGTGCATGCCGGTCGGCTGATCGATCCGGCCTCGGCCAAGGTCCTCTCGGATCAGCGGATTCGGATTGTCGACGGGAAGATTGCGTCGGTTGCGGCGTGGAAAGCTGCGGACGGGTCCGCACTTGACTGGTCGGGTTACACGGTTCTTCCCGGCCTAATCGACCTGCACACGCACATTGCCGATGGCGCAACCGAGAGCAGCGACCCGGCCGAGCCGTTCAAGCACAGCGAGGCGGCGACGATCCTGAAGGCGGTGCCTGCCGCGAAAACCATGCTCCGCGCGGGCTTCACGACGGTTCGCGACGTCGGCGTTTATCGCGGACTCACCGATGTCTCCCTTCGCGACGCGATCAATGCCGGAGACATCGTGGGGCCGCGGATGTCCGTGGCTGGCGGCTACATCACCACGCCGGGCGGCGGCGGCGAGATCGATGCGCTTGCTCCCGACATGCCGATCCCCGAGGCGTTTCGAATGGGTGAAGTCCGCAACGCTGCGGATGCTCGCGACCGCGCCCGCTATCTGCTCGATCACGGCGCGGACTTCATCAAGCTGATCGCCACCGGAGCTGTGCTCGCCCTCGGCAGCGAGCCGGGCGCGCTCGAGCTCAGCCCCGAGGAGATGAAGGCAGCCTGCGACGAGGCGAAGTTACGGGGGAGCTATTGCATTGCCCATGCCCACGGGGCCGAGGGGATTAAGGCGGCGATCCGTGCAGGCGCGCGGACGATCGAGCATGCAAGCTATCTCGACGCCGAGGGCATAGCGCTCGCGAAGAAGTCCGGCGTGTGGCTCGACATGGACATCTACAATGGCGACTGGATCGAAGAAGTCGGCACCAAACAGGGGTGGCCGGCCGAGTACCTGCGCAAGAATCGCGAGACGACGGACGTCCAGCGGCGCGGCTTTGCCGCCGCGGTGAAGGCCGGCGCGAAGATGACGTTCGGGACGGACGCCGCCGTCTATCCCTACGGCCTCGGTGGACGCCAGTTCGCCTACATGGTTCGCTACGGCATGACTCCGATGCAGGCGATCCAGTCCGCGACTACCGAAGCCGCGCGAGCGCTTCGCATGGAAGGCCAGGTGGGAAGCCTCGCTCCGGGCGCTTACGGCGATCTCGTCGCGGTTAAGGGCGACCCGCTCACCGACATCCGCACCCTCGAGCATGTCGAGAGCGTGATCAAGGATGGCCGGCTAGTCCGGTAAGACTGCATCCTTACTTCTTTTTGCTTGTGGCCCTTTTGCTCGAACTGCTCTTGCTTGAGCTTGTTTTGGAGCGCGAGCTGGAGGTGGCCTTCTTCGAGCCGCTGGAGCCGGACTTGGTGGGCATGGAACTCTCCTTCCGCCGGCGCAAACAGTTCAGGCTTCGCACAGTTCCTCTGTCGGCGAGTCGACGGAAGAGCGATGTTCCCCTATTGTTCTGCGCGAACAAATGGGATACGACGTTCGGACAGGCGGGGCTCGGCCGCCGATGCAGAAAGCGGAATGACCGCTTGCATTGACGAGGGAGACAGGGGACATGGCAGCGCAGTTGAAGATCATCGGTAGCGGAGTGGAAGCCCCCAGCATGGACCGGCAGAAGGCGCTCGAAGCGGCGCTCGCCCAGATCGACCGCGCGTTCGGCAAGGGCTCGGCGATGAAGCTGGGCAGCCGCGAGAAGATGGAGATCGAAACCATCTCCACGGGGAGCCTCGGGCTCGACATCGCGCTTGGCGTCGGCGGCCTGCCGCGCGGCCGCGTGATCGAGATTTACGGGCCGGAAAGCTCGGGCAAGACGACCCTGGCGCTGCACGCCATCGCCGAGGCGCAGAAAACCGGGGGCGCCGCGGCGTTCGTCGATGCCGAGCATGCGCTCGATCCGGTCTATGCGAAGAAGCTCGGAGTCGACATCGACGAGCTGATCGTCTCCCAGCCCGACACCGGCGAGCAGGCGCTCGAGATCGTCGACACTTTGGTGCGCTCGAACGCAATCGACGTGCTGGTGGTGGATTCGGTCGCTGCGCTGGTGCCGCGCGCCGAGATCGAGGGCGAGATGGGCGACAGCCACGTCGGACTCCAGGCCCGGCTGATGAGCCAGGCGCTGCGCAAGCTCACCGGCTCGATCAGCCGCTCGCGCTGCACCGTCATCTTCATCAACCAGGTGCGGATGAAGATCGGTGTCATGTACGGCAATCCCGAGACCACGACCGGCGGCAATGCTCTGAAATTCTATGCCTCGGTGCGCCTCGACATTCGCCGCACGGGTCAAATCAAGGATCGCGACGATATCGTCGGAAACGCGACGCGCGTGAAGGTCGTCAAGAACAAGGTCGCGCCGCCGTTCAAGCAAGTCGAATTCGACATCATGTACGGCGAGGGCGTTTCCAAGGTCGGCGAGATCCTCGACCTCGGAGTCAAGGCAGGGCTGATCGAAAAGTCGGGCGCCTGGTTCAGCTATGATTCCGTCCGCATCGGCCAGGGTCGCGAGAACGCCAAGCTTTACCTCAAGGAGAATCCCGACGTCGCGAAGCGGATCGAGAATGCGATCCGCGGGCGGACCGAGGAAGTCGGCGAAGCGTTGATGGTCGGCGCGGCCGAAGACGACGAGATCGCTGCCGAATAGGGCTCCCCCGCCCAAGCCCCTCTCTCTCACAGGGGAGAGGGGCTTGTCAGGCGAGGTCCTCGGGCACTGCTGTCGATTCTTTCGCCGCAATCTGTTCCTCGGGATCGGCCTGCATCGGCGCGAACAGCCGCTTCGGCTCGGTCAGCGCGATCACGACGGCCGCGAGGGTCGCGCAAATCGCCGTTCCGACCAGATAGGGCGTCGCCGTTCCGTCAAACGACTGACCGATCAGGAAGCCGATGAGCGATGCGCCGATGGTGCTGATCACGCCCTGAACCGACGAGGCCGTTCCGGCGATCGGCGCCATATGCTCCATCGCCAGCGTGCCGAGGTTGGATGACGTGAAGGCGAAGCAGGCCATTGCCAGCCCCTGCAGGACGATGAAGCTCAGCAGGGTTTCGCCGCCGGCCAGCGCGAATACCGCATGCGCAGTGGTGACGAGAGCAAAGGCAACGGCCGCCGTGTGTCCCACGCGCCGCAATCCGAAACGGCCGACCACCCGCGAATTGGTCCAGGAGGCCACGGCCATCGGCGCAGCAATCGCGGCGAAAGCGAGGCCGATCAGCTGCGGCGAGCCGAACGCATCGAAAACGATCTGCTGGACCGACGAGATATACGCAACGAGCGACGAAAAGGCGATTGTCAGGGCAATGGTGTAGCCGCGCGACTGGGGCTCGCGCACCGTCTGCGCGATCGCGCCTGCCATTTCCCGCCAGGCCAGCGAGCGGCGGAATTCCGGGTGGAGGGTCTCGGGCAGCCGGCGCGACGACCAGATCAGCATGGTCAAAGCATAGGCTGCGAGTACGAGGAAGATCGCGCGCCACGAGGCGACGAGAAGAATTGCCTGGCCGATGTTCGGGGCGAGGACAGGCACGAGCATGAAAACCATGAAAACCAGGCTCATCACGCGAGCCATCGCCTCGGCTTCGAACAGATCGCGGACCATGGCGATGACCAGCACGCGCGTCACCGCGGCAGATGCGCCCATCGCAACGCGCCCGGCGATCAACAGCGGAAAGCTGCTCGCGAACCCGCAGAGCAGTGCGAAGACACCGTACAGAGTGATTCCCGCGGCAAGCACCGGCTTGCGCCCGAAGCGGTCGGCGAGCGGGCCCCATATGAGTTGGGTCGAGGCAAAACCGATGAAATAGGCGATGACCACGAGCTGGCGGCTATTTTCCTGAGCGACGTCCAGCGAGCGGCCGATGTCGGGCAAAGCCGGGATCATCGCGTCGATCGCGAAGGCGTTCAATGCCATCAGCCCGGCGAGCATAATCGTCATCTCGCGCGTGCCGGGGCGCTTGACGCCGTCCTTGAAAGCCGATTCGAACATGGGAAAGCGCCTGCTGGCCCATGCCGCTCCGGCGTGCAACATGTGCAGGGAGGAGGGGACGATCCCATGACACGTTCGCCAATGAGGCGCCGGACTTTCATGAAATCTGCCGTCGCGATCGCCGCCGCGGCAACCATTCCACTGAGCCGGGTCATGGCCGCTGCAGCCGAGCAGCTCAAGCCCGTGAGGGTGCCGCCGCCGATCACCAGCGCGGAGCGCGTCCGGCGCCTGGCCAGAGCGCAAGAGCTGATGCGAAAGAGCGGGATCGGCGCGGTGCTCGTCGAGTCCGGCCCAAGTCTCGATTACTACACCGGGATTCAGTGGTGGCGCAGCGAGCGGCTGACCGGCGTCGTCATCCCGGCCGAAGGCGATCCGATCATCGTGACGCCCTTCTTCGAGCAGCCGTCTATCAAAGAGATGCTCGGTGTTCCCGCCGAGATACGCACCTGGCAGGAAGATGAGGAGCCACTGAAGCTCGTCGCCGACTTCTTGAGGGAGCGGAAAGTTGCCACGCTTCCGGTAGCGTTCGAAGAAACCAACCGGTTCTTCCTGATGGACCGGCTGAAGCAGCAGCTGCCCTCAGTCCCGATCGTCAGCGCCAACCCGGTCGTCCGCGCGCAGCGGATGATCAAGTCGCCTGCCGAGCTCGCCCTGATGCAGGCGGCGGCGGACATCATGGCTGCATCGCTGCGCTATGCCGGCCAGCGAACCCGCGAAGGGATGAGCTCGGCCGATATCGACGCGCTGATTGCTGCCGCGCAGAAGACCCTCGGCGGCAGCTATGACGGCGGCCTGGTTCTTGTCGGCGAAGCCTCGGCCTATCCACACGGGAGCAAGAAGCCTCACGTCGTAAAGCGCGGAGAAATCATCCTGCTCGACTGCACCTGCTCGGTTCACGGCTACCAAGCGGACATTTCGAGGACCTACGTGCTGGGCGATTCGAGCCCGGAGCAGCGCAAGGTCTGGAGCCAGATGCGGCGCGGGCAGGGCATAGCCATGGCAGCCGCCAAGCTCGGAGCGCCGGCGGGAAGCGTCGATGATGCGGTGCGCAGCACCTACGAAAGCTGGGGCTATGGGCCTCGCTACAAGCTGCCGGGGACCTCTCACCGCACTGGGCACGGCATCGGCATGGAAGTGCATGAGCCCGTCAACCTCGTTCACGGCGAAACGACGCCGCTGGCACCCGGCATGTGCTTCTCGAATGAGCCCGGAATTTATCTGCCGGGCAAGTTCGGCGTGCGGCTGGAAGATTGCTTCCACATGACGGCGAGCGGGCCGACATTCTTCACAACGCCGCCGCCGGACATCGACCACCCGTTCGATTGACCAGCGATCTCCGCCGCTTGACCTTTGCGGCTGCCGCCGCGAAGCGGTCGCGAGGGTGACGAAGGGACGGAAATGGCGACAGTGAAGAAGCGCGGCCTCGAGCTTCAATGGCAGATGCTGATCGGCTTCGTCGTCGGGCTCGTCGCCGGCCTAATCGTCTACACGACCCAGCGGGACGCGGCCTGGGTAGATATCGTCACCACCTATGTGACGCAGCCGATCGGGCAGATCTTCCTCCGCCTGCTGTTCATGTTGGTGATTCCGCTGCTCTTCTCTGCGCTCGTGGTCGGCATTTCCGAAATGGGCGAGATTCGCTCGCTCAAGCGCGTCGGCATCCGCACCCTCGTCTACACGGTCGTCGTTTCCTCAATCGCAGTCATTGTCAGCCTCGCTGTCGTGAACCTGTTGCAGCCCGGCGCGGGAGTCGATCGCGCGGCGGCGAGCGAGCTTTTGGCGGCGCAGGCGGATCGCGCCGGGGCGATCATCCGTACCGGGGCCGAGCAGCCCGCGGGGATCGATGCGTTCGTCAACATCATTCCGAACAATCTCGTCGAGGTAATGGGTTCAAACAGCGCGATCCTGTCGGTGATGTTCTTCGCGCTCTTTTTCGGGATCGGGCTACTCCTCACCGACACGCCGAATGCGCGAACGCTGCAGCGGGGTTTCGAAGGGCTGTTCGACGTAACGATGCGGCTCATCCTCATCGTCATAAAGATGGCGCCGCTTGCGGTGGCGTCCTTCATGTTCAACCTCGCCGCGCTGTTCGGCTGGGACCTTCTGATCCGCCTGTCCGCCTATGTGGGAGTCGTGCTTCTCGCACTCGGGATACAGATGTTCATCGTCTTCCCGATCCTGCTTGCGACGCTCGGCCGCAAGAACCCGCTCGTCTTCTTCCGCGAGACGCAGGAAGCGAGCGTCATGGCCTTTTCCACGGCGTCGTCGAACGCGACTTTGCCGACCTCGCTACGGGTGGCCGACCAGGAGCTGAAGCTCCCGCGAACGGTGGCGCGTTTCGTGCTGACGATCGGTGCGACCGCCAACCAGAACGGAACCGCCATGTTCGAGGGCGTGACGGTCATCTTCCTGGCCCAATTTTTCGGCGTCGAGCTGAGCTTGTGGCAGCAGATAACGGTCATGTTTGTTTGCATACTGGGCGGAATTGGCACGGCTGGCGTGCCCGCGGGGTCGCTCCCGGTCGTGGCGCTCATCCTCGCCATGGTCGGAATCCAGCCGCAGGCGATCGCGATCGTTCTCGGCGTCGACCGCTTCCTCGACATGTGCCGCACGACCCTGAATGTGGTCGGGGACCTTGTCGCCGCGCAGGTGATTTCCGCCGCTGAGCCGGGCGAGGAAGCGTTCACGGAAAGCCGAGCGGCATCTCAGGCGGTGTGATGAACAAGTCCCCCGACGATCCTGGAGTGCTCGAATTCGGACGCGCCATCCTCCACGACGAGGGCCGCGCGCTGGATGCGCTCGCCGACAGTCTGGGCGAGGCGTTCGAGCGCGCAGTTGGCCTGATTCTAGATTGCCAAGGTAAGCTCATCGTCAGCGGCCTAGGCAAGTCGGGCCATGTCGCCCGAAAGATCGCGGCCACATTCGCGTCGACCGGCACGACCGCGACATTCCTCCACCTCGCAGAGGCGATTCACGGCGATCTCGGCATGGCCGCCAGAGGCGATGTCGCGATCCTGATTTCGCAAAGCGGCGAGACTGCAGAGCTGGAGCCTGTGATCGACCATTTCCAGCGGACCGGAATCCCGATCATCGCGATCACCGGCAATTCGGGATCGATGCTGGCGGAGGCGGCGGCTGCCGCGCTGGTGCTTCCCCACTGGCCGGAGGTCGGGCCCGAATCGGTCGCGCCGACGACCTCGACGACGATGACTCTGGCGCTCGGCGACGCCCTGGCCATGACGGTCATGCGCCAGAAGGGTTTCACTCGGACAGACTTTGGGCGGTTGCATCCCGGAGGCGCGCTCGGCGCGCGGCTGAAGCCGGTCAGCCGACTGATGCATGGCGGCGACGCGCTTCCGCTCACGCGTCAGGACGCCTCGATGCATGACACGGTCGTAGAGATGTCGGCAAAGCGCTTGGGCGTCGTGGGGGTTACCGACGATGCGGGCTACCTCGTCGGCGTGATCACCGACGGCGACCTTCGCCGCAACATGGAGCGCGGGCTCGACCACACGGCGGCCGAGTTCATGACCCGCAACCCCAAGACGATCGCCGCCGACGCTCTGGTTGATGACGCGCTGACCCTGTTCGAGGAATACAAGATCACGGCGCTATTCGTGGTCGAGGAAGACGGGCGCGGCAAGAAGCCGATCGGGGTGCTTCACATCCACGACTGCCCACCACCCCGGTGAATCTCGCACGATGAACGTCTCGATCCTGATTCCGGCGCGCTATCAATCGTCGCGCTATCCGGGAAAGCCGCTGGTCGAACTCAAGGGTGCTACAGGCACGCCGAAGCCGCTGATTCAGCGGAGCTATGAGGCGGCCCTGCGTGTGCCCGATGTAGCGTCGGTGCAAATCGTCACGGACGACGACCGGATCGCCGAGGCGGCCCGCGGTTTCGCCGCGAGCGTCATCATGACGTCGCCCAAGTGCCGCAACGGCACCGAGCGGTGCGCCGAGGCGCTCGACCGACTCGGCGATGTCGACCTGGTCGTGAATTTGCAGGGTGACGCGCTGCTCACGCCGCCGGGCTTCATTGAGGCGCTCATTGCGCGCATGCGTGACGATAGTGATGCGCTGGTCGCGACGCCCGCCATGCGGCTGAGGAGCGAGGAGGTACGCGCCCTCCAGGCTGAGGAGGCGGCGAGCCGCGTCGGCGGAACTACGGTTGTGACTGACGCAAGCGGCTACGCGCTCTATTTCTCCAAGCGACTGATTCCGCATCTGCCCGCAAGTACCCTCGACACAGACCTGTCGCCCGTCCGGCTGCACGTCGGCGTCTATGCCTATCGTCCAGCCGCGCTCGAACGCTATGTCGCAACTCCGGTCAGCGAGCTGGAGACTCTCGAAGGTCTCGAGCAACTGCGCTTCCTTGTCGCGGGAATTCCCGTCGCGGTGGTGGACGTCGAGACCCCGCCTTTCGCGCTCAGGGAGCTCAACAACCCCGAGGACGTCGCTCCGATCGAGGAGGCGCTTGCCCAAGCGGGCCTTGAATGAATTTCTGGGACCAGCTCGACCCGAAGTATCGGCTGATCCTGTGCGACGTCTGGGGCGTCGTTCATGACGGCGTGAGCCTTTATCCCGGTGCGACTGAGCGGTTGCTGCAGTGGCGTGGGGAAGGCCGCTTCGTAATCCTAATCACCAATGCGCCGCGCACTGCCGACGCTGTCGAGCGGCAGCTTGCGCGGATCGGGCTTCCGCGCGACGCCTTCGATGCGGTCGCGACCAGCGGCGAGGCGGGCATCGAGGCGTTGACCGCGCTCGACAAGCCCGTTGGCTTCGTCGGCACAGCCGGTGACCGGGAGATCCTCGAGGGTCGCCGCGTGCACATCGCCGAGGACGAGGAGTTTACCGATCTCGCCTGCACCGGCCTCGCGGAAGGCCGGCCGCACGTCGCGGATTATCGCGCCGACCTGGAGCGCTGGGCCGACCGCGATGTCCACATGCATTGCCTCAATCCCGACCGGCTGGTGATCCGTGGCGGGGTGCCCGAGGCCTGCGCGGGAGCGATCGCCGACGTTTATCAGGGGCTCGGTGGACGCGTGACGTGGTACGGCAAGCCTCACGAAGCCATTTATCTCCATGCGCTGCATCTTGCGGGCAACCCGCCTAAGGACGAGGTGCTCGCGGTCGGTGACGGGCTCCGAACCGATATCCTTGGCGCTGCGCAAATGGGTTTCGACACGGTATTCGTCCGTGGAGGAATTCACGCCGGAGAGCCGTTCCCGGACGATTTTGCCGCGCAATTCGGCCTTGGCGACTGGGCGCCGGTGGCGGTTGTCGACTCCCTCGCCTAGATAGGCGCCATGCAACTTCTTGGACGCGAAGTCGGGCTCGACCAGCCGCTTTTCCTAATTGCCGGTCCCTGCGTTGTCGAAAGCGAGGAACTGCAGCTCAGGACTGCAGAGGCCCTCAAGCGCATCACGGACAAGCTCGGCATCCAATTCATCTTCAAATCTAGCTTCGACAAGGCCAACCGTTCGTCCGACAAAAGCTATCGCGGCCCTGGCATTGAAGAGGGTCTGCGCATTCTCGAGACCGTGCGCGAGAAGGTGGGAGTGCCCGTGCTCACCGACGTGCACGATATTCCACAGATCGCTCCGGTGGCCGAGGTCGTTGACGTGCTGCAGACTCCGGCCTTCCTCGCCCGCCAGACGGACTTCATTCACGCGGTCGCCGCGGCGGGCAAGCCGGTCAACATCAAGAAGGCGCAGTTCATGGCTCCGCACGACATGAAGAATGTCGTCGATAAGGCGCGGGGCGCCGCCCAGGGAGCCGGGGTCAACGAAGAGACGATCATGGTGTGCGAACGCGGCGTCTCGTTTGGCTACAACAACCTGGTTTCAGACATGCGCAGCCTCGCAATCATGCGCGAGACCGGCTGCCCGGTGGTGTTCGACGCCACCCACTCCGTACAGCTGCCGGGAGGGCAGGGGACGAGCTCAGGCGGCCAGCGCGAGTTCGTTCCGGTGCTGGCGCGCGCCGCCGTCGCGACGGGCGTCTCCGGGTTGTTCATGGAAACGCATCCCGATCCGGCCAACGCGAAGTCGGACGGGCCGAACGCCTGGCCTCTCGACCGGATGGAAAGCTTGCTCACGATGCTCGTGGAGCTCGACGCGTTGGTCAAGGAGCGCGGGTTCGAAGAGGCGACGATCTAGGCCTGCTTCGCTGCAGGACGAACCCGGCGGTGCTCCCGCCGCAGCTGCCACATCATCATGCCCACGGTCGCGACATTGCCGAGCACGAGGGCGATTGCCGCACCGACCACGCCGAATTTCCAGGACAATGGCGCGACAAGCACAAAAAAGATCAGGGTACCTACCAGGCGCGCAGTGAGGGGCGCATCCGGCCGATCGAGCGCATAGAGCATCGGCGGCAGCGGGAAGCTGAAGACGCTCAGGAACGGGACGACCATCAGGACGACGAGCGCGTCATAGGCGCCGAGGAACTCCTTGCCGAAGAGAAGCGAAACGAGCGGCTTGCCGCCGGCCAGGAGGATGAGAATCGCAAGGACCGCCGCGCCGCTTGCGAGCACGGTCCCGCGAATCATGAGCTTCCACGGTTTCTTGGTAGTGAGGTCCATTCGGACGATTTCTGGATAGAAGGCCTTGGCAAGGAGATCGGCGGGCTTGGCCGCGCTGTCCGAAAGGCTCGAAGCGACGCGGAACAATGCAGCGCCTGCTGGACCAAGCAGACCGCCGACCACCAGCCGGGCAATCGGGCCCCATGCAGCCTGGACGCTGGCGGTGAGGTTCACATGGATCGCGAAGCGCCACGCGCCCGGCAGCTTATCCGGCCGGAGCGTTGGCCGAATGCCCTGCATCAATCCGCGGCGGCGGAGCTCGCGCCAGGCGAGGAACCAGAGATAAAGGTCTCCGCCCAAATCCGTGACGTACCAGGCGGCGACATAAGCGCCGAAGGGAGCGTCCGCGAAATAGGCGATCGCGATCAGGACCACTCGACCGATCGGGGCCGCGGTGCTCTGCCAGCTGATAAGGTCGAAACGATCGAGCGCGCGCAGCACGCCGCTTGGAGTCGCAGCGCCCATGGTCGGCAGGAGCGTGCAATAGAACATCGCCAGCCACAGCTGGTCCGATGTGATCCCCACCCAACTTGCGATGATCGGCAGGATTGCGACGGCGACGAGCATACCGCCGATGCCGCTGACCGCGTCGAGCGCGAAAGCGAAGCCGGTCGATGCTTTGAACTCCTCCGGCTCGCCGTGAAGCGCGCGGCCGCCAAAACGTACGATCAGCTGCCACGATTGGAATTTGCTGAGTCCGCTCGCCGCCTTGGCATAGCTGGTGATCAGGATTAGCGCGCCAAACATCAAAACGCCGAGCCCGTGCGCCGCGAACGAAACGGTCGCCAGTGACGCGATCGCGGCCACGACGCGCGAGGCGCCGAGATAGCTGCTGTTCTTAAGCAGCGACCGGAAATGCTGGTCTTTGAACCAGTGCTTCATGCGCCGGCCCGCCTAGACGAGCCGGCAACGGCTGTCGTCTGCCAAATTCGCGTCAGGCCGGCTCGGGCACGCGCTGTTGGATCACCTTATCGGCGAGCGGGCCATTGAGCTCGGCGAGATGGTCGAACTCGGACTCGTAGGTCGCAAGGCCCTGGCTCTGTGAGCGAAGTTCGGCTTCCAGGCCCGATAGCTCCGCCTCCGGGATTAGTGCCTCGATGCGATCCCAACCGGTCCAGCCCTCACGTGGGCCGAGCCCAAGCATCTGTCCGCGCCGCCCCGCGATTGCCGAAGTGATACGGCTGGTCGCGCTTGAGGGACAGACGACCGTCAGCTTATGCATGGGCTCGAGGAGGTGTGGGTGCGCTGCGCCGAGCGCTTCCTGCATTGCGATCCGGCCGGCGAGGCGGAAGGCGAGCTCGGAACTATCGACGCTGTGATAGCTGCCGTCGACCAGGGTCACGGCGCAATCCACCACCTTGAAACCGAGCGGCCCTTTGATCATCGCCTCCCGGACGCCTTCCTCGACCGCGGGGATCCACTGCTTGGGAACGGCGCCGCCGTGGATTTTCTCCTCGAAGACGAAACCTTCGCCGCGACTCAATGGACGAATCTCGATGATCACATCGCCGAATTGGCCATGTCCGCCCGACTGCTTCTTGTGGCGGCCGTGCTGGCGAACCGGCTTGCGGATCGACTCCCGATAACCGACGGTCGGCGCGCTCGACTTCACTTCGACGCCGAAACGGCGCTTCAGGCGCGCGAGCACCGTGTTCAGATGCTCGTCGTTCACGCCCCTCAGGCGAATCTCGTGGTTCGCGTCGTCATGCTCGACGATGAGGCCGGCATCTTCCTCGGTGAGGCGTTGCAGCGCTCCTGACAGCTTGACGTCGTCCTTGCGGTCGGCGGGTTCGATCGCGATAGCGCAGTTGCGTGCCGGATATTCGACCTCGAGCGGCGGCGGCAGCTTGCCCGAGCCGAGCCACTGGCCAGCCTTCACTGTGTCGATCTTGGCGACTGCGACCACGTCGCCGTTCCGCGCTTCCGAGACCTTCTGAGTCTTTTCGCCCTGGACTCTGAATAATGCGCCGAGCCGCGCGTGCTCGCCATCATCGGTTTTGAGGTCGGAGCCTTCGCGTATCTGCCCGCCGATCACGCGGGACAGCGCAAGCCGCCCAATCGACCCATGGAGGATCTTGAACACGTACAAGGAGGGGTCGCCGACCGAAAGTCGGTCGGCGGCGCTGCGCGGGGAGGGTGCCTCGTGACGCATCGCTTTCAGGAGGCGCCGCACGCCCCACGAACTGCTTGCGGAGCCGAAGAGCACGGAGACTCCGAGGCTTTCGCCCGTCTCGCGGGCGAGATCCTGGAGCACTTTTTCGCGGCTCGGGATCTCGTCCATCAACAACTGCTCGAGCAACTCATCGTCATGATCGGCAAGCTGCTCCAGCATGTGCGTGCGGGCTTCGATCTCACGGCTCTGAAGCTCGGACGGAATCTCAATCCGCTCGGATTCCTGGCCGGCGCGATACTTGAAGGCATATTCGAGGGCGAGATCGACGAAGCCGCTGACCTTCTCGCCGTCCCAGATCGGAATCTGCCGCGCCATGAGCGGCGAAACGCTCATCGGCTGAAGCGCGGACAAGAGGTCGCGGACCCGCCCGTGCGCCTGGTCGATGCGGTTGACGAAGATGAGGTGCGGGATGCCGAGCTCGTCGAGCGCGCGCAGGGCGGGAGCGGCAAGAGGTGCCCGAGCCGGGTCAGGGTCGACGACCACGATTGCGACGTCCGCGACCGCAAGCGCCCGGGCCCCGTCGGCGGAAAAGCCCACCGAGCCGGGGCAATCGACGATCGCGAACGAATCGCCGAGATAATCGAAATTGTAGAGGTTGAGCTCGGTCGACCCACCGCGTTGCCGCGACTCCGGGCTCGAATCGCCGATGCTGGAGCCGTTGGCCGTCGATCCCAGGCGATCGGTGGCGCCGGCTGCGAACAGCATGGCTTCGGCAAGGCTGGTCTTTCCTGCGCCGGCGGGTCCCACCAGCGCGATCACTCGGGTGCCTTTTGATTCTCCGGCCATGCGAATCTCCCTTCGTCCGGTTCACGGGCGCGCGAGTCGCTTCTCATGAAGGCGCTCGGGCGCCCATCTGGAAGCTTCCACCGTCCGACGGTTTTCGGAAGAAGGCAAGAGGGGCTCGTTACCTCCTCGTCATTGCGAGGAGTGAACGCGACGAACTAAACCCAATTAAGCCGCAGGCAGAAGGCGCCGCTCGCCGGCAAGACGCAGAAGCGCCGCCTGGAGTTTCTCGAACGCGCGAACCTCGATCTGGCGGATGCGCTCACGGCTGACGCCATAGACCTGGCTCAGCTCCTCGAGCGTCTTCGGCTCGTCCGCGAGGCGGCGCTCCATCAGGATGTGCTTCTCGCGGTCATTGAGACTTTCGAGCGCGGTCATTAGCAAATCGTGGCGGACCCGGCTTTCCTGGTCCTCGGCGATCTGCTCGTCCTGAAGCGGGCCGCTGTCGACGAGGAAGTCCTGCCACTGATTCTCGCCCTCGCTGTCCTTCAGCGGCGCGTTGAGGCTCGTATCCCCTCCCATCGCCATCCGGCGGTTCATCGACACGACCTCGTCCTCGGTGACCCCAAGGTCGGTCGCGATCTTGGCGACGTCCTGCGGCTTGAGATCGCCTTCCTCGAACGCGTCGATCTGGTTCTTCATCCGCCTGAGGTTGAAGAAGAGCTTTTTCTGCGCCGCGGTGGTGCCCATCTTCACCAGGCTCCACGAGCGCAGGATGAATTCCTGGATCGAGGCGCGGATCCACCACATCGCGTAGGTCGCGAGGCGGAAACCCCGGTCCGGCTCGAACTTCTTCACGCCCTGCATCAGGCCGATATTGCCTTCGCTGATCAGCTCGCTGACCGGCAGGCCGTAGCCGCGGTAGCCCATCGCGATCTTCGACACGAGGCGAAGGTGCGAGTTGACGAGCTTCGCGGCGGCCTCGGTATCGCCATGCTCGCGCCAGCGCTTGGCGAGCATGTACTCTTCCTCCGGAGAGAGGATCGGAAACTTCTTGATCTCCGCCAGATAGCGGTTGAGCCCGGCCTCCCCACCGGACGAGGGGAGCGAGACGATCCCTTTTTTCGTAGCCATTCCGTTCGTCTTTCTCCCTTTTTGTAGGGCGATTAGCGTCGCCCTAGCGAGTTACAAGTTATACACCAAGCGCCTTGAACAGTTCCTGCATGTCCGGCGGCATGGGACTTGTGAACGACAGCCGGTGCCTGGTCACCGGATGAGTGAAACCAAGTTCGGCGGCGTGCAGAGCTTGGCGGTGAAAGCCAAGCTCCTTCAGCAGTTTGCCGTTCGTCTTTCCCGATCGACCGTAAACCGGATCGCCTACCAAAGGATGGCCGATCGAGGCCATATGCACTCGCACCTGATGCGTCCGCCCCGTTTCTAGCCGACACTCGACCAGCGCTGCATCTATCAAAAGGTTTAGTCGCTTCCAGCGGGTCACAGCACGTTTGCCGCGGCTACCCTCGACGATCGCGATCTTCTTCCGGTTGGCAGCCGAGCGCGCAAGCGGGGCGTCGATCGTGCCTTCGCTCGCCGTCGGAATGCCCGAGACAATCGCCAGATAGCGCCGGTCGATCGAGTGAGCCGCGAACTGTTTCGCCAGCCCCTCGTGCGCGACATCACTCTTGGCGACGACCAGAAGCCCCGACGTGTCCTTGTCGATACGATGCACGATGCCCGGGCGCGCGACTCCGCCAATTCCGGACAGCGAACCGCCGCAATGGTGGAGCAGCGCGTTGACCAGTGTGCCGTCGAGATTTCCGGCGGCCGGGTGGACGACCAGGCCCGCCGGCTTGTCGACCACGAGCAGATGCTCATCCTCGAACAGGATGGTCAGCGGAATGTCCTGCGGCTCATTGTGAGCGGGCACCGGTTCCGGGACCGCGACACGCAGGCTTTCGTCGCCGCGCACTTTGAGCGCCGGATCGCGTACCGCTCCGCCTTTGGCTTCAACTGCCCCGCTTCGAATCAACGATTTCAGCCGCTCGCGCGATAACGTCGGGACTGCGGCGGCGAGCGCGCGGTCGAGGCGCCAGCCGGCGTGAGCGGGCTCCAGGCGCACATCGATCGTCTGATGACCCCCCATCTGAGTTGAATATGGGTTTTAGACCGCAACCATTCAATGTCGCCCGAACTTGCGTGGGGTTAAACTCTGACGCATCAGACAGCGATGAACGCGGTCGAACTCGCCAGCCTGCTTTGCTCGCGGCTTTGCCATGACCTCATGTCGCCCGTTGGTGCGCTCAACAACGGGATCGAGCTACTTTCCGACGAGCAGGATCCCGACATGCGCGAGAAGTGCCTGGATCTTTTGGCCGAAAGCGCCCGAGCCACCGCGAACAAGCTGAAATTTTTCCGGCTCGCCTTTGGGGCGGGCGGCGGCTTTGGCGAGGAGATCGACACGCTCGAGGCGCAAGCGGTGCTCGAAGGGGTGTTCGGCGCTGAGAAGAGGATCGAACTGGGCTGGATGGTGGCGGCGGATAAACTCCCCAAGGATGCGGTCAAGTTGCTGCTCAATCTTGCCTTGCTCGCCGGGGATGCACTGGTTCGCGGCGGCAGGCTCGACGTCGGTGCCGAAAGCCGCGACGGCAAGGTCGAGCTGGTGATCCGCGCCGAGGGCGGGCGAATCCTGCTCGACCCAGTGCTTCGCGACACGTTGGTCAGGGGCAACAGTGGCCCAACGGTCGAGCCGCGCGCCGCTGGTGCGTGGCTCGCGCATCAACTGGCCGCGGACGCGGGCGGAACGATCCAATTGTCCGACCCCGGCAGCGAGGCCCTCCTGATCGGCGCGATACTTCCGCGACACGGATAACGGCGCATTAACACCTACCCGGCATAACGCCCGCGTTGCAGCGCTGGGGGCGATCTCGCCAATGGATGATCTGATTGCCGATTTCGTAGCCGAATGCCGCGAAATGCTCGAAGCCCTGGGCGGCGAGATCGTCGCCTGGGAAGCCCAGCCTGACGACCGCGCCCGGCTCGATTCCATTTTTCGCTTCGTTCACACCGTGAAGGGCAATTGCGGCTTCTTCGAATTCCCGCGGCTCGAGGCACTGAGCCATGCGGCCGAGGACGCGCTTGCCGATGTCCGTGCGAGCCGCCGCCAGGCCGACGCCGCCCTCGTCAGCGCCGTTCTCGCGATCATCGACCGAATCGGCGAAATGGTGGCGGCGATCGAGGCCGGCGAGGAAATGCCCGCCGGCGACGACAGCGCTCTGATCCACGCGCTTTCGCCCGGAGCGGAAGGCGCTGCTGGCCCAGCCGCCGCGACGGTCACGGAAGCCTCAGGCAAGGCTTCGTCGGCGCCACGCACGATTCGGCTGTCGGTGGAGCTTCTCGACCGGGTGATGAGCACGGTCTCGGACATGGTGCTCGCTCGCAACGAGCTCGCGCGCCGCCTTCGCGAATCCTCGACGGAAGTGTCGGTGGATGGCGCCTTCGAGCGCCTGTCGTCGATCATTGCCGAGATGCGCGATGCGATCACCCGCACGCGCATGCAGCGTATCGAGAACTTGTTCGTCGGTCTTCCGCGCATGATTCGCGACCTCTCGGCCGAGCTCGGCAAGCAGGTGCTGGTCGATATCGAAGGCGGCGACGTCGAGCTCGATCGCGAGATGATCGAGATGATCCGCGACCCGCTGACGCACATCATCCGCAATGCAGTCGACCATGGCATCGAACTACCGACCGAGCGGCTCAAGGCTGGCAAGCGCGAGATTGGCATTCTCTCTGTTTCCGCGCGCCAATCGGGCAACCAGATCCTGATCGACATCCACGATGACGGCCGCGGCATCGACGGCAAGAAGCTGGTTGAGAAGGCGATTGCGGCCGGCAGTATCGATAAGGACCAGGCGGCACAGCTTTCGCCCCGCGAGCAGCTCGCTCTGATGTTCGAGGCCGGGCTCTCGACCGCCAAGAAAGTGACGTCCATCTCCGGCCGCGGTGTCGGAATGGACGTGGTGCGCTCGAACATCGAGCGCATCGGCGGCATCGTCGAAGTGGACAGCAGGCTCGGCGAGGGGACGCGTATGACCCTGCGCGTTCCGCTGACCTTGACAATCATCCCCGCCCTCACCGTATCGATTGCCGGCCAGCATTTCGCCATTCCGCGCTCGGCGATCGAGGAGATCGTGCGTGCCAACGGAGAGTCGGTCACTCTCGAGCGGCTGGGCGGCGCAGGTGTTGCAACCATTCGCGGCCGCCGAGTGCCAGAAGTTTCGCTCGCCGAGATCCTCGGTCTCGAGAGTGGGGTGGACGAGAAAGACCGCACTTTCATCGTCCTCAGGCCGGCGGGCGGAGACGTCTACGCTCTTTCCGTCGACCGGATCCACGATCACGAGGAGCTGGTGGTGAAGCCGGCGGCTCCTGCCGTGATGGCAACTGGCCTTTATGCGGGAACAACTCTGGCCGACGACGGCAGCCCGATACTGCTGTTCGACGCTGGCGGTCTGGCAGAAGTGGGCGGGGTTCGTCTCGAGGCGCAGGAGCGCGCGGCGCGCATCGCGGAAACGAACGCGGCAAACGTCGGTCCGCAATCCTCCCCGGTACTTCTCTTCCGGAGCCTCGACGGCGCTCGCCGCGCTCTTCGGCTCGCGATCGTCGACCGGATCGAGGAAGTGCCGGTCAGCGCCGTCAGGGAAGCCGCGGGCCAGCTCCGGGTCCAGCTCGGCGAAACGATACTGCCGCTGGCGGGCGCCAGCGCCGGCCAGCTGGGCGAGGGCAAGGTACGGCTCTTCCGCCTCAACGATGGTGCGAACGAGATCGCCTATGCGTTCGCCGAAGTCATCGATTTCGCCTCCATCGAGCATGACGTCATCCATTCGGAGCGGCCCGGCGAAGTCAGCGGCGTGTCACTCGTCGGCGGCGAGCCGGCCGAGCTGGTCGATGCCCATTGGCTGTTTGCCAACCATGCTAGCGCGAGCGCGCGGGCTTCAGCGCAACTCGTCTGCCGGCTGCCGGGCGACGATCCCTGGATGCAGAACATGCTGCGCCCGATCGTCGAGGCGGCGGGCTATCGCGTCGTCGGCGAGGAAGACGAAAGCGAAGCCGATCTGGTCATCGCGTCGCAGGGCGGCGACGTGCCGGAAGAGGCGGCGAAGCGCACCATCTGGCTGCGCACCGAGCCCGACGCGGCAGGAAAGAAGGACGATAGCATCTACCGGTACGACCGCGCGGGCTTGCTCATGGCCTTGAAGTCGGCCGGAGCGGGGAACGGAAGATGAGCAAGATCGCGGGGAGGGGCAAGTGAACCAGCTCATGTTGCTCGTGACAATCGCCGGCGAGCGCGTCGCTTTGCCGGCCGAGGCGGTCGAATCCGTGGTCGAGCTCGATACTCTCATCCCGGTGCCGCGCGCCGCGCCGCATGTCGCCGGTCTGTCGGCACTGCGCAGCCGGGTGCTCACCGTAATCGACTGCATGCGCTCGCTGGAGCTGGGCGCGACCGACTGCTCCGACGGGATCCGGGAGGCCGCGGTCGTCGAGCTCGACGGTCACCATTACGCGCTGATTGTCGACCTTGTCGAAGACGTGGTCGAGGCGCTGTCCGACCCGGTGCCGGTACGCGCTGCCATGGGTCCCGGCTGGGAGCGCGTGGCGCAGGGCATGGTAGAGACGGAAAGCGGACCCTTGTTGCTGGTCGATGTCGGCGCACTGATCGCCGGCGTCGAGACCAAGGCGGCTGCTTAAGTTTCTCGTTACCCTTAGCGTTTAAGACAGCCGAATTCGGAGCGGGAAAGCCAAGGCATGAAAAGCTGTTTGATCGTTGATGACTCGAAGGTGATCCGCAAGGTTGCGCGGCACATTCTCGAAACGCTCGAGTTCGAAGTCGAAGAGGCCGGTGACGGACAGGAGGCTTTGTCCCGCTGCGAGGCCAAGATGCCCGACGTCGTCCTGCTCGACTGGAACATGCCCGTGATGAGCGGGATGGAGTTCCTGAAGCTGCTTCGTCAGCGCGGCCACAACGACCAGCCCAAGGTCGTATTCTGCACTACCGAGAACGACATGGCGCACATCCGCGCCGCGCTCGAGGCAGGTGCCGACGAATATGTGATGAAGCCGTTTGACCGAGAGACGCTTCACATCAAGCTGCAGCTCGTCGGCGTCGCCTGAGTAAAGTAGCCGTGGAGCGGGCGCTCGCCAGATCGCGGGACCGCTACCAAGCCCCGCGCAATACACGCCGCCGGATTCGGCTGATGATCGTCGACGATTCGATGGTCGCCCGGGCCGTACTGTCGCGTATGGTCGAAAGTGACGATGCGTTCGAAATCGTAGCCGTCGCCGGAACCGCCGAACATGCAATCGAGGCGCTCGACCAGGTCCGTGTCGACATCGTCATCCTGGATCTCGAAATGCCGGGTGCGGGGGGTCTCAAATCTATCCCGCGGATCATGAAAGCCGCTGCCGGGGCGAAGGTGATGATCGTCTCGTCCCTCGCCGAGGAAGGCGCAGAGGAAACCGTCGCTGCCCTCGCCCTTGGCGCGGCGGATACACTGCCCAAACCGGGCACTGGCCGGTTCAACGGCCGCTTTTCCGAGATCCTCCTGAGCAAATTGAAGGCGCTGGGCTACGCCGAGGCCAGCGGCCACGCCTCTCAACAACTGCCGCTCGGCGCTCAGCCGGTCCTTAGAGCGATGCCAAGCGATCCGATCGATGTGCTCGCCATCGGCGCTTCGACCGGCGGAATCCACGCGCTCGGGGTGCTGTTCCAGGCGATGCCCAAGCGGATTGGCGTTCCGATCCTGATTACGCAGCACCTCCCGGTTCCGTTCATGCCGGTGTTTGCGAGGCAGCTTCGCGCGATGACGCATCGCGAAGCGCTCGTGGCCGAGGATGGGATGCCGCTCCTGCCCGACCGGATCATGCTCGCGCCAGGAGATGCCCACCTGACGGTCGATGCATCCGAGGAAGTGCCGGTGGTGCGACTGACCCACGGTCGGACGTCCAGCGGCTGCATGCCGTCCGTTGATCCTATGTTCGCGTCGGTTGCGGCCGCCTACGGCACCGGCGCACTGGGCATAGTCCTGACCGGCATGGGTCGCGACGGGGTCGAAGGCGCTTCCCGGCTCGTCGCCAGCGGCGGCGCAATCATCGCCCAGGACGAAGCAAGCTGTGCCGTGTGGGGAATGCCCCGAGCGGTGCTCGAAGCGGGGCTCGCTTGCGCCGTGTTGCCCCCCGACAAGATTGCGCGCCGGATCACTTCGCGTACCGAGGACCAGCCGTGCAGATAAGCGACAGCTCGAGCCGAATCCTCGCGGGCCTGCTCGAAGCGCGCACCGGTCAGCAGCTTACGCTGAGCCGCCGCTGGCGAATCGAGACGGCGCTTTCCGCGCTCATGCGCGAACGTGGGATTGCCACGCTCGACGAGCTCATCACGATCCTCGTCATGGGTAAGGAGCCGAGCCTGTCGCAGATGGTGGTCGAAGCGCTGCTCAACAACGAAACCTATTTCTTCCGCGACCGCGCTCCGTTCGACCTGCTCCAGCGATACGCGCTGCCGGAGCTTGCGACCCGCCGCCACAAGGCCAAGCGCCTCCGCATCTGGTCGGCAGGCTGCTCGACGGGGCAGGAAGTCTATTCGCTCGCGATGCTGTTCGCCGAAGAACCAGAGAAATGGCGCGGCTGGACCGTCGACATCCTTGGCACGGATGTGTCGACCTCGTGCGTCGACCGCGCACGGGCCGGCACGTACAGTCAGTTCGAAGTGCAGCGCGGTCTCGCGATCGGCCAGATGATCAAGTGGTTCGAGGAGTGCCCCGACGGCTGGCGCGCCGTCGAGCCGCTGCGCAGGCCGGTCCGCTTCCAGGTCCACAATCTGCTCGAGCCGCCGCCGCATCCGGGCGGTTTCGACATCGTGCTGTGTCGCAACGTGCTGCTCTACCTCAGCCCGGACAAGAAGACGCTCGCGTTCGAGCGACTGGTCGCCTCCATGGCCGAAGACGGATGGCTGATGCTCGGCGCAGGTGAAACGGTCATCGGCCAGACAACCAAGCTCGGGGCCGACATCAACGCCCGCGGCCTCTATCGGCAGGTCGGCGACGGCAGCCGCGTCGAGAAGCGTGCCGGAGCGGACCGGAGATCTGCCAGCGGGGCTTGACCCCGACTACCGTCTCATGCGCCAATTGTGCGCGTGGAGCTGGATATCATCGAAAGGCCGTCGCCAAACTTCGACGAGCGGATGCTGCCCGTCTCGATGATTGTCCTTCACTATACGGGCATGCCAGACGCCGAGGGTGCGCTGTGCAGGCTCACGTCGCCTGAATCGAGGGTGTCGGCGCATTATTGCGTGGACGAGGATGGCACGATCTACCGTCTGGTCGATGAGTCCAAGCGCGCCTGGCACGCCGGAAAGTCGCGCTGGCGCGGTGTGACGGACGTCAATTCGGCGAGCGTCGGGATAGAGGTCGTCAATCCTGGTCACGAATTCGGTTATCGGCCCTTTCCGGACGAGCAGATTGCCGCGCTCATCCCACTGGTGGCCGACATCAAGGATCGGCACGGCATCGGGCGCGGCAATATCGTCGGCCATTCCGACATCGCGCCGATGCGCAAGGAGGATCCGGGCGAGCTCTTCCCGTGGGAAGCTTTGGCCAAGCGGCGCCTCGCGCTGCCGAGCCCCACGCGGGACCTGATCGATCCCTACTGGACCGACGCCGGCTTCCTCCTCGCGCTCGAGCGGTTCGGCTATGACGTCACGGACACGCAAAAAGCCGTGATCGCCTTCCAGCGGCGATTCCGCCCCGACCTGATCGACGGGATTATCGACGGCGAATGCCGCGCCAAGCTGCTCGCGCTCTTGCTGCCAAGGCCGCAGTGATCCTCTATCGTCCGTTTTCGATCGAAGGCTGACTGTCGACGCCGCTTTCGCTCGCGCCCTGCGCCATGCTATCATGCTTCCGTGGGCATGATCCTGGGACGGCGTGACCTTGTTGCCATTTTCGGGTTTGGCAGCGCCGCATTGAGCTCTTCTGTTGCGAAGGCCACTGTCTGCCCGAGAGGCGATATCCAAGAGCGCAACAAGGCAACCATCCGAGCTCAAATAGCCCGCCGAAACGCCGGAGATGTCCCAGGCTATCTGAGTTATTACACCGAGGACGTGTCCAATTTCGGTCGTGTTGTCGGTCGGGCAGGAATAGAACGGATCGTCCGCGATTCCCTTGTGACGTTCCCCGATTGGACCATGACAATTGAGGAGATGGTGGCGGAAGGTGACGTCGTCGTTGCTCGCTTCACAGTCACAGGTACGCATCTTGGAATGGCGAAAACAAGCAAGGACGGGGGTCTACTAAAGGATGTCCCACCAACGGGCAAAAGATTCAGCGTCCAGCATATCCATTGGTACCGACTGCGCAACGACAAGGTCGCCGAGCATACCGCCAATCGAGACGACGTGGGCATGATGGCTCAGCTGGGACTTATCAAGCGCAACTAGAGAGTCCGCTTTCCACCCAAAGTGGACTTTCGGGTCCATCTCAGTCCACTGACTCGAATCGGCTTGCGCTTTCTCCTATATCCACCCGGCCAGAGGGCCGGGCGGCCGCGGCGGAGACCAGTCTCCGGCGAGGAAAGTCCGGGCTCCACGGAACCACGGTGCCGGGTAACACCCGGCGGAGGGCCTAGCCTAGGCGAACGCCCTTCAGGGAGAGTGCCACAGAAAGGACTCCGCCCGCCTTCGGACGGGTAAGGTCGAAAGGGTGCGGCAAGAGCGCACCGCGGGTCCGGCAACGGGTCCGGCACGGTAAACCCCACCGGGTGCAAGACCGAATAGGGGCGGCATATGGGCCTGGTTCCGGCTCGACGCCCGGGTTGGTTGCTTGAGGGGCGGGGCGACCCGCCTCCTAGAG
The DNA here is from genome assembly GCA_046731955.1 of Pseudomonadota bacterium. GTDB lineage: Bacteria > Pseudomonadota > Alphaproteobacteria > Sphingomonadales > Sphingomonadaceae > Sphingomicrobium. Next base: position 29,074 of record JBKPMC010000015.1, read on the forward strand.
GAATGGCCGCACAGTCTCGCCGACAAGGCGCGACGGACAGAACCCGGCTTACAGGCCCTCTGGCGAATTTCATTGATTCGGCTGCTCGCCAAGTGGCGGCCGGCACCCTAAACGGCGGGAAGCTATGCCTCGGCAGAAGAGATCGGACGATTGGGGATTCCCGCGCTGGCGCTCCTACGGCGACAAGGGTCGCTCGGCGGCAAAAGTGCGGCTGTGCGACCGAGAGGGTTGCAACGAGATCGGCGACCGACCCGCTCCCAAGGCGCCGCACAGCCGGGAACGCTGGCATTTTTGCGAGGCCCATGCCGCCGAATACAACAAGAACTGGAACTATTTCGCCGGCCTCAGCCCCGAGGAAGCCGCCCGCCGCGCCGCCGAAGAGGAGCGGGGTGCCTCAGGCTTTCGCAAATCAGCTCATTACAAGTGGGCCGGGCCCGGCGATGGCAGCCGCAGCCGCGACGAGATGCGCGCGCTCGACGCGCTGGAGCTCGAAAGCGATGCGGATTTCAAGGCGGTAAAGGCGGCGCACCGGCGGCTCGTGAAGGAAAACCACCCCGACCTGAGACCGGGTGACTTGGACGCCGCCAAAAAGTTCAAGCAGGTCCAGGCCGCCTATGACGTCCTGAGGAAAGCGGAAGATCGCAGGAACGGTAAGGCGGCTTAGGCCGCGGCCGCGTAGCGCTCGGCGGTCTGCTTCACGAGCGCGATCATGTTCGGAACGCCTTGGGTGCGATTGGCGCTTAGATGCTTCCTGAGCTCGAAAGGTGCGAGCGCCTCATCGACGTCCATCCCGGCAACCTCCGCGGCCGGCTTGTCCTGGACCGATGACAGGATCAGCGCGACAATGCCCTTGGTGATCGCTGCATTGCTGTCGGCAAGGAAATGCAGCCGACCGTCGCTCACCATCGGATAGACCCACACTGAAGCGGCGCAGCCACGGACTTTGGTTGCCTCAGTCTTGAGCGCGTCCGGCATCGGCTCGAGCTGCCGGCCGAGATCGATGAGCAGCCGATATCGGTCTTCTGCGTCGACGAGCTGATATTCCTCGAGAATGTCGTTTAGAGGCGGAAGTCCGGTCACAGGCACGAGATAGTGCCGGCGCTGAGGCATGTCACCGGTCGCGGAGCTCTTCTATCTGCTTCGAGAGGCTGTTTTCCTTCTCGACCGTGATGCGCTCCAGCACCTTGATCCGCTCCTTGAGCTCCTTGACCTCGTCGCGGAGGCGCATTGTTTCGGCGCGCTCCTCGGGACTGATCGCAGCCGTATGATGGCGATGGGAATACTTGGCCCTCAAAACCGAAGCGATCATCACTGCAACAACGATGATCGCCACCATCTCAAACGGATTCATTGGGTCTTTTCCTCGGAAGGGATTCGCGCGCGCTCACGAAGCGCTTCGATTTGTGAGGCGGTTTCTATGCCGCGGTCGGTCACAATCTGCTCCAATACCCGAAGCCGCGCTTCGACCCTCTCCATATGCTGAGCATATTGAGCGCTCTTTTCAGCGGCGAGGTCGCTCTGGGTCTCGATCTGCTTTTCCTTGACTCTTAGCCACATCTTGAATGGGGCAATTCCGATCGCCGCCAAGGGGATAAGAACCCAGATCCAGCTTGCTGGATGATCCATTTGCGGACGAGCCCTCCCTGCTGCGCTAGTTGAAAAGAATTGGGGTCATAACAGATAGGCTTCAAGTCTAGGCGTCATCCGCCGTTGGTTGCCGCCTGCGGCCGATCTGCGGCTGCTTGCGAAGCGCATCGATCTGCGCAGCCGTTTCCACTCCGCGATCGGTCACGATCTGCTCCAGGACGCGAACGCGCTCCTCTAGCTCATTGGTCCGCGCCGCATATTGCGCCGCTTTCTCGGCGGCCAGACCCGCTTCAACTTCGAGTCTTCGCTCGCGAAGCCGGAAGAAGCGGTTCGCGATGATCATCAACAAGATGACCGGCAAGCCAATGACGATCAGTGCGACGAAGACTTCGCCCGGCCCCATCATGCGTGGCCCCCTCTGTCTATCGACAGTGATTCGATTTCACGGGCAAGCTTCGACGGCTGGTCGGTGACGATCCGCTCGATCGTTTCCAACCGATCCTTTACTGATCCGAGCTCCGCGCGAAGCTGCGCATTTTCCTGGGTGAGGAGCTTGATGCGCTCCGCCGATTCCCGATCGGTTTTCGGGTGGATCGGCTGTCCCCATGCACCATCGAGCGGATAGCCATGCTTGATCCTGAGCCAGTTGTTCAACAACCAGCCGGCCACGCAGACCGCAACGATTACGGCGATTGCAGGAAATATCCCGCTGACAAATTTCAGGGCTTCGGTGATTTCCGGATTCATAGCTCAAATTCCCTTTTGGCTCAGCGCAGCTGCTCGATCTCGCGGGCGAGCGAGCGGTTCTCGGTCGTCACATAGCTTTCGATGTCGGCAAGCCTGCGATCGATGTCCTTGAACCGCGAGCGGATATCGCGCGCGCTCCGTGCCGGTGAAGCGCGCACGCCTTGCCAGAACTCGCGCTCCTCGCGGTCCGCCAGCTCCAGCTGGTGCGGCTTGGCCGGAGTCACCATCGCCGCGATGAAATAGAAGGGCAGGACCGATCCGCCGCTCATGAACACTGCGGCGAGGAAGCAAACCCGCACGAGGCTGACGTCGAAGCCGGTATAATCGGCGATGCCGGCGCAGACGCCAAACAGCTTGCCGTTGCGCTTGTCGCGGTAAAAGCGCGTGCGGCTGGCCGGCTGCTCGGTGAGATATTCCCCGCGCGGACCGTGCCGTGGGTCGGGATAGCGGTCGTAGGCCATCAGTGATCCCCGTCCACGAGCAGGCGCTCGTTTTCTCGGCCAGGCAAGCACTGCTGGCGCCAGTCCGGGTTCTCGGCGGTCATGATCCGCTCGATCGTGCACAGCCGGTCATCAAGGCGGCGCGCCGCGTCGTGCAGTTCATCGAGCAACTTTTCATCGCTGGAAGTCAGCGTCGCTGCCGTCTTCCATTTGGTCACGTAGTGGAAGATCAGCCAAGGCAGGCCGACAAACAGCATCCCGACGATAAGGACGGGCAATAAAACATCTTCCATCGATTACTTCCCCTTGGCTTTCAGCGCGGCCTTCATCGCTTCAAGCTCCTTGTCCACGGACTCGGCGGCCTTGAGCTCGGCAATCTCTTCTTCGAGGCTCTTGGGCCCCGTCATCCCGAGCGCATCGGCGCGGCCCTCCGCGAAGTCGGCCCGGCGCTCTAGGACCTCGAAGCGGCTGAAGGCGTCCTCGGTGCGGTTGCCGTTCAGCAGCTCGCGCGCCCTGGCCCGGGTGACCGCGCTTTCGAAACGGGTCTGGATTGCGTTCTGCCGGGCCCGCGCCTCACGGAGCTTGCCCTGGAGCTTGGCGATGTCGCCCTCATAGCCCTTGAGGGTGTCGTCGATGACCTTGATCTCCTCGCGAAGGCCCTCGGCCATGTCCGTCGCCTTCTGCCGCTCGATGAGCGCCGCCTTGGCGAGATCCTCGCGCTCCTTGCTCAAGGCGAGCTCGGCCTTTTCGGTCCAGCTTTTCTGAAGCTCATCGAGCCGGGACAGCGCCCGGCGCATCTCCTTTCCGTCGGCAATGCAGCGCGCCGCCGAGGCACGCACTTCAACCAGGGTCTCCTCCATTTCGAGGATGACCATTCGGATCATTTTCGCGGGATCTTCCGACCGGTCGAGAAGCTCCGTTATGTTGGCCGCGAAAATGTCCCGCGATCGCGAGAAAATTCCCATTCCAGCACTCCAAAATCGAAAATTAGGGCCCTAAACTTGCCTCATACCATACAAGAGCCGTGCCAGATTTTCGGAAACGGCTAGCATCCGGGAATCCGTCGTTTTTCGAGTGATGCAAGGCGCGAAAATCCTTGCCAAATCATGGGATTCAACACCAACAGTCGGCGTATGGAACGGGCAGAACAGTTCATCGGCCAGAGCCTCGCCTTCCTCGACGCGGTCGAGCGGGCGAGCCGCGCGGCGCCGCTCAACCGCCCGGTCCTTGTGATCGGCGAGCGGGGTACGGGCAAGGAGCTGATCGCCGAGCGACTCCACCATCTCTCGTCACGCTGGGCCGGCCCGTTGATCGTCATGAACTGCGCCGCGCTCCCGGAAAATCTGATCGAGGCCGAGCTGTTCGGCCATGAGGCGGGGAGCTTCACCGGCGCTGCCAAGACTCGCCATGGCCGGTTCGAGGAAGCGGACGGCGGGACCCTCTTCCTCGACGAGCTCGGGACCCTCTCAATGCCGGCGCAGGACCGGCTTCTTCGCGCGGTCGAATATGGAGAGATAACGCGCATTGGCGCGTCCAAGCCAATCTCGGTCGACGTGCGGATCGTCGCTGCCACGAATGAAAACCTTCCTGCCCAGGTCGACAAGGGCAGGTTTCGCGCCGACTTGCTCGATCGCCTGTCGTTCGAGGTGATCACGCTTCCACCGCTTCGCGCCCGCGACGGGGATGTGCCACTGCTCGCCGAGCATTTTGGACGCCGCATGTCGGCCGAGCTCGACTGGCCGAACTGGCCGGGCTTCACCTCCCGGGCGATGGGCGAGTTCGAAGCCTATCACTGGCCCGGCAACGTGCGCGAGCTTCGCAACGTGGTCGAGCGTGCCGTCTATCGTCACGAAGATCCGGAACGTCCGATCGACGACATCCAGTTCAATCCATTTCACTCCCCTTGGGCCCCGGCAATCAGCGATACGGTGCAGACGCATGCTGCTGCTGCCGATGCGCCCGCAACCGAGGAGACCGCAGTGCCTCTGCATCTTGTTTCCTCGACTCCTCCGCCCGCATCAACGAACGACTTCCGGAGTGCGGTCGCGGCCTATGAACGCCAGCTCCTCGAGGAGGCTCTGAGGCGCAACCGTTTCAACCAGCGCGCGACCGCAGCGGCGCTCGGGCTCAGCTATGATCAGCTCCGTCACGCGCTGAAGCGCCACAAACTCCAGGACACCGCCGCTTAGCCGGCTGAACCCGGCGTAAAGCGGCGGTGTGCGGCCTAGCCGGCGGGACCCGGCCTAAAGCGGCGGTGTGCCGCTTAGCTGCTGTCGCTCATTGATTCGTCGAAACGGGGCTGAAACGGCCACCTGAAAAGCGTATTAGGTGAGCCGCTTGTGGAAGGAGGCTTCAAATGAAGGGCCTGACTTTTGCCGCGGGCGTCATTTGTATGGCCGTTCCGCTTTCTGCCGCCCATAGCGCGGTTTTCACCGTTGGCGGTCCGCTCTCCCGGCTTTGCTACGAATCCGCTTTGTCGCGTGACGATCGCGCTCAGGCGCTCGACGGCTGTACGCGCGCGTTGCAGGAGGAGGGGCTGCACACGCCGGATCGCGCTGCGACATACGTCAATCGCGGCATCGTGCGCATGGTCGCCGGTCACTTCAATGATGCGGACGCCGACTTCAACGCTGCTCTGGCACTTGACCAGAACCTTTCCGATGCGTGGCTTAACAAGGGCTTCCTGCGTCTTCGGAAGGGCAATGGCCGCGAGGCGCTTCCCCTTCTCCAAAAGGGCATCGACATGGGCGCTCGACGCCAGGCGCTCGCCTATTTCGCGCGGGGCGTCGCGTACGAGCAGATGGGCGAGTTCAAGTCGGCCTATGCGGACCTGAAGCGGGCGCGCGATCTCGAGCCCCGCTGGGACCTGCCGAACGTCTATCTGTCGCGCTACGTGGTGAGCCGCTAGACCCCTGCGCCCCCTAGTGGGCGTTGGTCATTGCGAGCAGCATCGGGATCGAGAGCAAGGTGTTGATCCGCGACGTCACCATGGCCGTGCGGGCTGACTTGGCCTTGGTCGCGTCGTCCGCTTCCACCAGCCCAAGCGCCTTCTGCTGGTTCGGCCAGATGATCACCCACACGTTGAAGGCCATGATCAGCGCAAGCCACATGCCGATGCCGATCAGCCGTGACGCCGGCTGCAGAGTCAGCCCCTCCACCAGTTCGCCATAGGACCAGGCGAGAAGCAGACCGGTCAGAACGGTGAAAGCAGCGCCCCAGCGGAAATAGAAGAGCGCGCTCGGCGCGATATATTTCGAAACGCCAGGCTTCAGCTCAGCCGGCACTTTCGGCATCGTCGGGATCTGCACGAAGTTGAAATAATAGAGCAGCCCGATCCAGGTGATCCCGAAGAAGACGTGAAGCCACTGGAGGATTCCGTTCACAAGGTCGCCGGTCGGCGGGCGGAAGCCCGAGTCGGGAAAGATGGCGATCAGGATCGCGACCGCGACGCCGATGATCAGGACCAGACCCAAATTGTCGAACAACTTGCCCATATTTTCCCCCTTTACCGCAGTGAACGGCTCGATCGGCGTTCTTAGGGTTGAATTTCGGGAGACTGCAAGCATCTGTCGGGCGTAGGGGAGGGGGAGAGACTCACCGCGGGATCGTGCTCTGGGCGGATCCCGGAACAAAGGAGTGCCCCGAGATGCCCTTCCAGCTGCCAGACCTGCCCTATGCCGAGGACGCGCTCGCTCCGCATATGTCTGCCGAGACGCTGCAATATCATCACGGCAAGCACCACCGCGCCTACATCACCAAGACCAACGAGCTGCTTGAGCAGGAGAAGGAGCTGGACGGCGCTTCGCTGATCCAGGTCGTCCGCGAGGCGCAGCGGTCAGGAAACACCAAGCTGTTCAACAACTCCGCCCAGGCGTGGAACCACAGCTTCTTCTGGCAGTGCCTGGCGCCCGCCCAGGGTCAAAAGCCGGGCGGCAAGCTCGCGCACCTGATCGACGATGCATTCGGCAATGCCGAGACGATGCTCAAGACCCTCCAGGAAGAAGCGGTGAACCATTTCGGAAGCGGCTGGGCCTGGCTCGTGCTCGACCGCGGATCGCTGCGCATCACCTCGCTCCACGATGCCGACACACCGAGCGTCCATGAGGGGATGGTCCCGCTGTTCACGCTCGATGTGTGGGAGCATGCTTATTACATCGACTATCGCAACGAGCGGCCGAAGTTCGCGACTGCAGTGCTGTCGAACATCGTGAACTGGGACTTCGTGGCCGAGAATCTCGACGGCCGCGGATTCGATCGCGCGAACCAGGAGACTGCACGGCAGGCGGAACTCGCAAGATAGTCCCTGATTGGTGTTGCGTCGGCTGACCCGCCCCGCATAACCTGCAGCAGCTGAGGTTGCCTGCGGGGGAGGGATGAAGCGCAAAACGCTGATCATCGGCGCGTCGACAATCGCTTCCGTGAGTGCAGGTACGGTTGCGCTCGCTCCTCTTGCCGCTGAGCCCGATGGGGAAAAGGACTGCGGCAACGTTCTTCCGGCGGTTCTTCCGCTTCACCCGCATCCGGCGGTTTCCGAGCCTGCCTGGTCGCAGAAGGGCGGCTCGGTCAATGATGCCAGCTGCCTCAGCAGGACGCCTGTCGCCGGCGTCGTCGCCGTTCGAAGCGAGAAGGATATCGCCCAGGCGCTCGCTTACGCCCGTTCGGCCGGGCTGACCGTCTCTCCCGCGGGCGTCCGCCACAGCATGGGCGGGCAGGCCTTCCGCCGCGGCGGAATCATGCTCGACATGCGCGGCCTGAACCGCATCGAACTGCACGCCGACCGATCGACGGTGACGGTCGGCGCGGGAGCGAGCTGGCACGACATTCAGAAATCCATCCATCCGGGCTTCGCAATCAAGGCCATGCAGTCGACGGACATTTTCACCGTGGGTGGATCGATCTCGGTCAACGCGCACGGCATGGACCATCAAGCCGGAGCGATCATGGATTCGATCCGCTCTCTCCGGGTGATGCTCGCGGACGGCCAGGTCGTGACCGCGTCGCCCGAGGAAAATCCCGAGCTCTTTCGCTTGCTGGTCGGCGGCTACGGCTTGTTCGGGATCATCCTCGAAGCGGAGCTCGAGCTGGTGCCGAACGACATCTACGCCTCCGAGCGGGAGCTGGTCCCGACGGAGGAACTTCCCTCGCGACTCGCGAAAATCGTCACCGATCCGGTTGTCGGTCTTATGTACACCCACCTCTCGACCGGCCCGGGCTCGTTGCTCAACGAGGCCTTGATCTACACCTACCGCCGAACCGACGACTCGCGCGCGCGGCGCGCGGCATTGGGCGAAGTGGGATCCGTCAAAATGCGAAGACTGACGGTCAACCTCGCCAAGCGCTCGCCCGCATTCCGGAGCTTCAAATGGTGGGCGGAGAAGAATCTCGAGCATCGCTTTGAGACGTGCACGGTGCCTAGGGCCCACGCGATGGCGATGGGGGAAGCCTGCCTCGTCTCGCGCAACGACCCGATGCACGACAGCGTGCCCTATCTCAGGAACGCGCTGAAGGACGACACCGATATCCTGCAGGAATATTTCGTGCCTCGCGACCGGCTGTTGCCATTCATCGCGGGCCTGCGCGAAGTGGTTCGCAATCATGACGCCAACCTCCTCAACGCGTCCGTGCGGGTCGTCGGTCAGGAGCGGAATTTCCTGAGTTACGCGCCCGAGCCGGCCTATTCGGTGGTGCTCTATTTCAACCAGCGGACCGATGCGGACGGCAATGCGAAGATGGCGAAACTGACCAGCGATCTCATCGACCTGACGCATGCTCAGGGCGGCCGCTTCTTCCTGCCGTATCAGCTGCACTACAGCCCCGCGCAGCTACAGCGCTCCTATCCCGAGATCGGAACCTTCTTCGCCGAGAAACGAAAGTGGGATCCGGAGGGCCGCTTCAGCAACACATGGTACGAGCGTTACGCGCCCGCCTTCGGCTGAGCCTCAATAATCATAAACGTGCTCGACCCGGCCGCCATGTTGCCGGGTCTCGCGGATCACGCCGAGAAGCTCGGGCACTTTGGTCGACAGGCCGACCCGCCGCCAGCCCGTTGGATCGTCGAGCTTGGTTGTGATCAAATGGGTGCCGGGGCCAGGCACTTCCTTGCCGGGCGGCAGGAGGAGCGTGACGAAAATATCGTCATTGCCACTGATCTCGACCAGCTGGACCGGCGTGTTCGAGAGCTTCACCATGAGATCGGTGAACTGCTCGTAGCGCGGGGATTCGACGAGGGTCACGCCGTTGCCAGCAGCGCCAATGACTCGAAATCGCGCGTCGGCGCTTTGCAGCGCTTTCGGATTGCCGCGCACGAGCATGCGCAGTTTACGCTCATCGCGGCCGAGGCTCGCGCCCGACGCCGAGCCGATCAGCTTCGCATAGCCGGCCTTCACCCCATATTCGGCGCTTAGTGCCAGCCGCCGTTCCCAGTGGCGGAACGTCGCGTGCGGTTCGCTTGTCTGCCACAGGCCTGAAAACGCCTTGCCGAACGGGAACGCGTACCAGGGCGTCTCGTGCATGAAGGCGCCGTAGCGCTGCTGGACCCCGGCCGCGTAACGATCGTCGGCGCTCTTCCAGCCGCCGATCCATTCAGAGAGGCGGCCGAGCGTATTCTCGTACAGCGCCTTGACCAGCAGCTCAGCCGAATAGCTGAGCCCGATCGTGTAGAGCATGATCTTGGCGTCCATTCCGGCGCGCCCGGCCGAAGCTTGGTTCATCGCGCAATAGCTCGACCAGAAGCCGCGGATCTCGCGCAAATAATGGTATCCGCTCGGCGGCTTGTCCTGCAGGAAGCGTCCGAAATCCTCGGCCGAATAGACGATGTGCCACTCGGGATAGGTCAGCCAGGTCCGCGCCTCGTCGCGCCGCCAGACCGCGTCCTTGAGCTTTGGCTCATAGCCTTCCGTGTCATGACCTTCGATCGGCGAGCGGCATGTGGTCTCGATAGTGACAATCGGAGCCAGCGCGAGGGCGAGCACCAGAGCGCCCGCAACGAGCACGATCTTCCAGCGGCGCTTCACGCGGTCGCGGGTTGTTCAGCCGGCCGCTTGGCGAGCGCGTAGCCGGCCAAGATCGCAAAGCCCCCGATTGCGATGTGCGGCACGTTCATGGCGATCCGTGTCTGGAGCGGAAGCGCCATCGGGCCATAGAGGACGATGCCTAGGTCGAGATAACCCATGCCAGTAAGCAGTCCGAGAACTCCGTCAAAAAAGTACAGCGGCCCGAAGATGCGGAAATAGGTTCGGCTGGCGTTGTACGAAGTCCAGGCGGCAATCGCCGCCCACAGGCCCGAGCCGAGATGCAGCGCATCGTCCCACCATTGGAGCTTGAACAGCCCGAACAGATTGCCTTGCGCGTCGAGAAACGCAGGTACGTATCCAAGCGCCGTCACTCCGACGAACAGCAGAGCATAGACCCACGCCAGCAGTCGAACTGCTTTCATCGATTCCCCCCTCAACACCCCGTGAGTGGGCAATCTGCCTTGAGCTACTGCTTGAGTCGATAGCCCGTGCGGAACATCCACGCGACCACGGCCATGCAGATCGCGACGATCGCGACCGTGACCAGAACGCTCGACCAGACGGGTACGTCGCTGACGGAATAAAAGCTCCAGCGGAAGCCGCTGATCACATAGACGATCGGATTGAACAGGGTGATGGTGCGCCACGGTTCGCCCAGGGCGTTGACCGAGTAGAAGGCGCCCCCGAGGAAAGTCAGCGGGGTGATGACCATCATCGGAATAATTTGAAGCTGCTCGAAATTTTGCGACCAGACGCCGATCGCGAAGCCGAACAGGCAAAATCCCGTGCTGATCGCGACCAGGAACATGATCATCGCGATCGGGTGGTCGAGCCGCACATCGACGAACAGGATCGCGGTCGCGAGCGTTACCAGCGCAAGGATCACGGACTTGGTCACGGCGGCGCCGACATAAGCTAGCACCGCTTCGAAGCTCGAAATCGGAGCTGAGAGTAGTTCGTAGATCGTGCCAGTAAACTTCGGAAAATAAATGCCGAAGCTGGCATTGAAGATCGACTGCATGAAGACCGACAGGAGCGTCAGTCCGGGCACAATGAAGCTGCCGAAGCTGACCCCGTCCATCTCCGTCATTCGCGAGCCGAGCGCTGAGCCGAACACTACGAAATAAAGCGCAGTGGTGATTACCGGGGTGATCAGGCTCTGCCAGAGGGTGCGGCCCCAGCGGGCCATCTCGAATTTGTAGATTGCGGCGATGCCATGCGCGTTCATGCGGCGGTCCTCGGTCTGTGGACCAGCTCCACGAAGATATCCTCTAGGCTCGACTCCTGGGTCGAAAGGTCCTTGTAGGCGATCCCGAGATCGGAAAGCCGCCGCATCAGAGAGGCGATACCGGTATGCTCGGCCGTGCTGTCGAACTCGTAGCAAAGGACGTGACCGTCCTGCTCCAGGCGCAGGTTCCGGTCGGCAAGTTCCGGTGGAATCGCGTGGATCACTTCGCTCAAGGTGACCTCCAGCGTCTTCTTGCCGAGCTGCGCCATCAGCGCCCTCTTCTCGTCGACGGCGATCAGCTCGCCGCGGCTGATCACGCCGACGCGGTCGGCCATCTCCTCGGCCTCCTCGATATAGTGGGTGGTAAGGATGATCGTGGTGCCGTCGGCGCGCAGCTTTCTCACGAGGTCCCACATGTCCCGTCGGAGCTCGACGTCGACGCCTGCCGTGGGCTCGTCGAGGAACAGGAGCGCGGGCTCGTGGCTCAGCGCCTTTGCAATCATCACCCGGCGCTTCATGCCGCCCGACAGATGCATCATGATGGTCTTGCGCTTGTCCCAGAGCGAGAGCCGCTTCAGAAGCTCCTCGACGTAGGCTGGGTTAGCGGGCTTGCCAAACAGCCCACGCGAGAATTGGACGGTGCGCCAGACGGGCTCGAACGCCTCGGTCGTCAGCTCCTGCGGGACGAGGCCGATGCGCTCGCGGGCATGACGATAATCGGTCTGCCAATTCCTGCCGTCGATCAGTACCTCGCCAGCCGTCGGTGTGACGATCCCGCAGACAATGTTGATCATCGTCGTCTTGCCTGCGCCATTCGGGCCGAGCAGCGCGAAAATCTCGCCGCGCTGGATATCGAGGTCGATGGGTTTCAACGCCTCGACGCCGGTCCCGTATGTTTTCGTAAGTCCACGAATGGACAGAATCGGATCACTCATTCGACGGGCCCTGGCTCGATCGGCTTGGCTTCCTCGCGCATCAAACCGTGCTTGAGGAGCATGGGGATGTTAGCGGCAGCGAACAGAAAGGTGAGGGGGATCGCGCCCCACAATTTGAATCCGACCCAGAAGTCGGTGGAGCTGTTGCGCCACACAGCCTCGTTGAGCGCGGCCATGAAGGCGAAGAAGATTGCCCAGTTGCGGGTGAGCTTGGCCCAGCCGGTCTGGTCCAGCCCGGGATAGGTGCTTCCGAGCACGCGCTGGAGAAGCGGCCGGTCGGTCGCGAGGCCAAAGGCCAGAAGGCCGGCCACCAGCAGGTAATAGACGGTCGGCTTCATCTTGATGAAGGTCTCGTTGTGAAGCCAGATTGTGAGCCCGCCGAGGATCACGACCATGATCCCCGAGAACCACAGGAGGGGCGAAATCCGGCGGTAGCGGATCGCCGAGAAGAGCATCGCCGCGACCATCGCCACCATGAAGGCGCCGGTAGCGAAGAATATCTTCAGGGCAGGCGGTACTGGCGCCAGGAAATTGACGAGGAAGAAGACCAGCAGCGGCCCGAGGTCGATCAGCAGTTTCGCGCCGCCTTGCGGCTCGGCCTTCTCGCTCATTCGGGGGGCAGCCCCGCAATGGCCCGCGCCACGGCCCGCGGATCGAACGGCCTGAGGTCGTCGGCTTTCTCGCCGACGCCAATGGCATGGATCGGCAGGCCGAACTTTTCGGCCGCGGCGACGAGGATTCCGCCGCGCGCAGTGCCGTCGAGCTTGGTCATGATGAGACCCGTCACGCCCGCGCTCTCGCGGAACACCTCGACCTGCGCAAGCGCGTTCTGGCCGGTGGTGGCGTCGAGCACGAGCAGCACGTCCTGCGGCGCTTCGGGGTTCAGGCGGCCAAGCACGCGGCGGATTTTCGACAGTTCGTCCATCAAGTGTGATTTGTTCTGCAGACGGCCCGCCGTATCGACGATCAGAACGTCGATGCCTTGCGCGGTAGCCTGCTTCACTCCGTCGAACACGATCCCGGCCGCGTCTCCGCCTTCCTTGCCGGAGATGACCGGCGCGCCAATCCGGTCGCCCCAGATCTGGAGCTGCTCGATCGCCGCTGCTCGAAACGTGTCACCCGCCGCGAGGAGCACGCCATAATCCTGCTCCTTGAGCCAATGGCCTAGCTTGCCGATGGTCGTCGTCTTGCCGGAGCCGTTGACGCCGATCACCAGGATCACGTGGGGACGAGGAAAGCCCCAGACTTCCAGCGGTTTGGCGACTGGTGTTAAAATCTTCTCGATTTCTTCGGCGAGGATCGTGCGAAGCCCGCGCTCGTCGAGCCGCTCGAATTTTTGCTGCGCGATCGCCTCGCGGATGCGGTGAGAGGCTTCCGGCCCGAGGTCGGAGGCGATCAGCGCCTCTTCGATGTCGTCCAGCGTCGCGGTATCGAGCGCGGCGCGGCTGGTGATACCGGTGAGATTGTCCGCAACCCGGTCGGCGGTTTTCTGGAAGCCGCCGCGAAGGCGGTCGAGCCAACTCATGCCCAGACTGCCGTCAGATGGTCTCCGTCACGATCGGTGATCCTCGCAGTGCCGGCCTGGCCGCGCTGGGCACCCTCAACGGCCACGGGCGCGAAGGCGTCGCTGTGGCCCTTGCCTTCGCCTTCGACCAGAATGGTCTGTGTCGTTCCGACCAGCCTGTCGAGCCAGCGGGTCCGCCGCTGCGCCGCGGCTTCGCGGAGTCGTGCGGCACGCGTCTTCACCAGCTCCCGAGGCAGCTGCGGCATCCGCGCCGCGGGCGTGTTCGGCCGCGGCGAGAAAGGGAAGACATGAGCGGCAACTATGTCGCAATCGTCCAGCAATTGCAGTGAATTGAGTGCCATTTCTTCGGTTTCGGTGGGAAATCCGGCGATGAGGTCGGCGCCGATCGTCGCGTCGTTCCGCGCTGACTTGATCCGCTCGACCGTACGTACCGCATCGGCGCGCGCGTGCCGCCGTTTCATGCGCTTGAGAATCATGTCGTCGCCTGCCTGGAGCGAGAGATGGAAGTGCGGCATCAGCCGCGGCTCGCCGGCGATCAGGTCGAATAAGACCTCGTCGATTTCGATGCTGTCGAGCGACGACAGGCGCAGACGGGTGAGGCGTGGGTCGGCGGCCAGCAGGCGCTGACACAGGCGTCCAAGCCCGCGTTCATAGTCCGTGATGTCGACGCCGGTGAGCACGACCTCCTTCGCGCCGCGGTCGATCTCGCGAGCGACGGCGTCCCGGATCGCCTCGAACGGCAACGAGCGGCTCGGGCCACGTGCCTGCCAGATCGAGCAGAAAGTGCAGCGGTGGTCGCAGCCGGTCTGGACAGCGACGAAGCTCTTGACGTGGGACAGGAAACCCGCGGGGACCGGCGCCATGACGTCATTTTCAGTCAATGCATTGAGTTTGCTTGCATTCCCGACGACGCGCGCAACTTGGGGCATGGTCTGGAACGAGGTTGGATCGAGTTCGGCGGCGCAGCCCGTGACCAGAATCTTCGCATTTGGCCGTCGCCGATGCGCGTGCCGGATCGCCTGGCGGGTCTGACGCACTGCCTCGTTGGTGACGGCGCAGCTGTTGACGACCACCCAGTCCTCATCGGATCGGGCCAAGCGCGCGATGGTGTCGCTCTCGGCAAAGTTGAGGCGGCAACCGAGGGTGATTGTCTCGACGCTCATTGCAGCGCCTCGAGGTCGAGTTCGCCGCTGAACACGTGCGTCGCTGCGCCGCGCATGCGGATCGGCTGTCCGGGCTCCCATATGATCGTCAGGGATCCGCCGGGCATGCTCACCTTGACAGGTGATGAGGCGCGTTTCGACTTGATCGCCGCAACCGCCGTCGCGCAGGCGCCGGTGCCGCAGGCGAGCGTCAGCCCGGCGCCGCGCTCCCAGGTCTTCAGGTAGATGTCGCTCCCGGCGATTTGGGCAACATTGACGTTGATACGCTCAGGGAAAGCCGCGTCATGCTCGATGCGCGGTCCCAGCTCGTGCAGATCGACGTCCAGGGGATTGTCGACAAAGAAGACCAGGTGCGGATTGCCGACGTTGACGGCCATCGGGCGCTGCAGGCGATCCCAGGCCATGGGCACGTCCGCCGTGTCCACCGGATAGGCGAGCGGAATTTCCTCCCAGCCGAACCGGGGTTCGCCGATACTGACCTCCACCTCCGCTCCGAGGTCCTCGCCGTGGAGAAGGCCGCCGTCACTGTCGATCGTCCGCGCGCCTGTGAGCTGCACGACGCAGCGCGTGGCATTGCCGCAGCTTTCGACCTCGCCGCCGTCGCTGTTCCAGATGCGCATCTTAAGGTCGGCGCTCCCGCTCGGTTCGAGCACGATTAGCTGGTCGCAACCGACGCCGGTGCGCCGGTCAGCGATGGCGCGGGCGAGCGATGGCGTCACGTCGAACGGCTCCTCGCACGCATCGACGATCACGAAATCGTTGCCGAGGCCATGCATCTTGTGGAAGGTGCGCCGCATCGGGCGCGTGACTTAGGGAGCGACCGGAGCTTAGTCCACTCAAGAGGCCACAATGCCGAGAGCCGCGAACGACGTCATGCAATCGATCCTCTTTTCGGCGGTGCTCGGCGCGATCGCCGCGCTCAAGACCGCGTCAAAGGGGCTGCCGAACCAGCTTCTGCGCGACGTGCAGGCGATTCACCCGAACGTGACGTTCGCCGACCTGCCCAAAGAGCTGCAGGATTCGATCGCCGAAAACACCCGCGCCGCGTTCACCCAGCTCTTGAAAGAGGGCTATGCCGTCGGACCCCGCCAGCAAATGCAAATGTCGAGGCCACTGGATCGCGTTCCCGATCGGCGCGGACCGGGCTCGCGTCCGCCAGCGGGTAGGGGTGGTCCGTCGCGGAATGGTGCTCCAGATAAGGGTCCGCGGGGACCAGGTGGCCCGTCGCGGCCGAGGAAGCCGCCCAAGGGCAAGCCGCGCCTGTCGTGAAGGTTGAACTTTGGGCGCCGTGCCGCTAAGCGCGGCCGCGTCCTAAGGACATACATCGATGCTGAGCGCCCACGGGTGCACGCCGGCCGACGAGGTTTCGTCCGCCGGCGTATTTTGCGTTTTCGCTCCCATATGGGCGTGAAGCATCGTTGAGGAGATTTGAATGTTCGACACGTTGAGCGATCGGCTCGGCAGCGTATTCGACCGGCTTCGCGGGCGCGGAGCGCTCACGGAGGCCGACGTGCGCGCGGCCATGCGCGAGGTGCGCGTGGCCCTGCTCGAGGCCGACGTCGCGCTTCCGGTTGCGCGCGACTTCGTCGAACAGGTCACGGAAAAGGCCGTTGGCCATGAAGTGCTGCGCTCGGTCACTCCAGGCCAGATGGTCGTCAAGATCGTCCACGACGCTCTGGTCGAGACACTGGGTTCCGAGACCGCCGAGCTAAACCTCAACGTCAGCCCGCCGGCCGTGATCATGATGGTCGGGCTCCAGGGCTCAGGTAAGACCACGACGACCGCCAAGCTCGCCAAGCGGCTCTCGGAGAGGGAGCACAAGCGGGTACTCATGGCCTCGCTCGACGTCGCACGTCCCGCCGCGCAGGAGCAGCTCGCGGTGCTCGGCCGCCAGACCAACGTCGACACTTTGCCGATCGTTGCCGGCCAGCAGCCGGTCGATATCGCGAAGCGCGCGCTCCAGGCGGCGAAGCTCCAGGCCTATGACGTGGTCCTGCTCGATACGGCGGGCCGGCTCCACGTCGACGATCAGCTGATGGGCGAGATGAAGGCCGTCGCCGCCGCCTCGCAGCCGGCCGAGACGCTTCTCGTCGTCGACTCGCTGACCGGCCAGGACGCCGTGAATGTAGCCAAGGGCTTCGCGGCCGAAGTCAACCTCAGCGGCGTGATCCTGACCCGCATGGACGGCGATGCGCGCGGCGGCGCTGCGCTCTCGATGCGAGCGGTTACCGGCAAGCCGATCAAGTTCGCCGGCGTTGGCGAAGCGCTCGACAAGCTCGAAGCCTTTCACCCGGAGCGCGTTGCCGGGCGGATCCTCGGCATGGGCGACGTGGTCAGCCTGGTCGAGCGGGCCGCCGAGACGATCAAGGTCGAGGACGCGGAGAAGCTCGCGGCCAAGATGGCCAAGGGCAAGTTCGACCTCGACGACCTCTGGGCCCAGCTCCGCCAGATGCAGCGCATGGGCGGGCTTGGAGCGCTTGCCGGAATGATGCCCGGTCTAAAGGGCATGAAAGGTGCGATGGACCAGGCGCAGAACAGCAAGGCGCTGGTCCACATGGAGGCGATGCTTTCGTCGATGACGGTGAAGGAGCGCGCCAAACCCGAAATTATCAACGCCAAGCGCAAGATCCGCGTCGCGAAGGGCAGCGGTACGACAGTGCAGGAGATCAACAAGCTCCTGAAGATGCACCAGGAAATGGCGACGGCCATGAAGCGGCTGAAGAAAATGGGCGGGCTCGGCAAGCTCGCCGCCATGTTCAACAAGGGTGGCCTCGAGGGCGCGCTCGGTGGACTTGCCCCCCCGGGCGCGCTCCCGCCTGGAGGCCTGCCCGGCCTCGGAGGCGGCGGACCGGCGCTTCCCGGTCTGGGGGGCGCGTCACCGTTCAATCTCCCACCCGGTTTCGACAAATTCTCAAAGAAATAATAGAACGCACTGAAAGGAAATACTAAACTATGGCTCTAGCAATTCGTCTTACCCGTGGCGGCGCAAAGAAGCGGCCTTATTACCGCATCGTTGTCGCCGACAGCCGCGCGCCGCGGGACGGGCGCTTCATCGAGAAACTAGGCACCTACAATCCGCTGCTGGCGAAGGACTCGCCTGAGCGCGTGAAGCTCGATACCGACCGCATTTCGCACTGGCTCGCGGTTGGCGCGCAGCCGTCTGATCGCGTCCTGCGCTTCCTCGACGCCGCGGGTCTCCGCGAGCGTCCGGCGCGCAACAATCCTCAGAAGGCACAGCCCGGCGAGAAGGCCAAAGAACGCGCCGAGGCCCGCGCCGCGAAGGAGGCCGCGCCGGCCGAGACCGCAGAGCAGGTCGAGGCTAACCAGGAAGAGGCCGAGGCCGTGGCCGGCGAGGAAGAGGTAGTCGCCGAGCCCGACACGCAGGAAGCTCCGGCCGAGGAAGCGGCTACGGACCAGCCTGACGCAACGGACGAGGGTGAATCCGCCGAAGCTCCGGCCGAGGGCGCTGACGAGGTCGCTCCGCCGACTGACGATTCGCCCCAGGCGGCAGAGGCGGAAGCTGAAACCGGCGCTGAGGAAACCAAGGACTGAGCATGAACGAGGGCCGCGGGCGTAAGATCGCGCTCGCCGCGGTCGCTGGGGCGCATGGAGTGAAGGGCGAGCTGCGTCTGAAGCTCTTCAGCGACAGCGCCGAAAGCCTCTCGCGTCATGAGAAACTGTACTTGGGAGGCGTCGAGCGGCGCCTCCTTTCCATCCGCGATAGCGGCAAGACCGCCGTCGCCCAGTTCGAAGGGATTGCGGATCGTTCGGCCGCGGAGGCCTTGCGAGGCGCGCAAGTGGAAATCGATCGATCCGCTCTCCCATTGCTCGAACAGGGCGAATATTATCACGCGGACCTGATCGGCCTGGCAGCCGTGGACCGTGCCAGCAACCCGATCGGCAGCGTGGTGGCCGTCGAGAATTATGGTGCCGGCGACTTGCTTGAGATCGAGATGGCGGACGGCAAGCGCTCGCTGATCCCGTTCAAGCCCGGAATCGCGGACCTCGAGGATGGACGCATTGTCCTCGACCCTGAGTTTTTGGCCTAGCTGCCGCTTCCTGCTTCCGGCATTTCCTCCAAACGCTCGCGCCAGCGCGGCTTTTTCGCGTACAAATCGTTGCAGATCGTCGTCGCCGCGACCCCCCCATCGCCCATGGCATGGCTGATCTGGTCGAGCCCGATCACGACGTCGCCCGCCGCATAGAGACCCGGCACGCTCGTGCGCTGGTGAGCGTCCACTCCGATGCAGCCCTGCTCGTTGAGGCGGGCGCCGACCTGTGCGGCGAGTTGGCAGTGCACGTCTGAACCGAGCGCTGGGTAAATGCTGTCGAAGGTGTAATGGCCTTCAGCCGTATCGACGACGATACAACCGTCGGGAATCGCGACCGCCTGCGCGGGTCCATCGACGCAGCAAATTCCGGCTGCGTTGAGCTTCTGCTGGTCCTCTGCCTTCAGGCGCATCGCCTTGTCCGGCGCGATCAGGGTGAGATCGGCAGTGTAGCTGCGGAGGAACAAAGCTTCAGCGACCCCATGACTGTCGCTTCCGATAACCCCGATCTTCTTGTCGGTGACCTCGTAGCCGTCGCAGATCGGACAGTAGCGGACAAGGCCGCGTGCAAGCGCATCGGCATGCAGATCTTCGTCCATCGGCGGACGGCGGTTAGTCACCCCAGTGGCCAACAGCACTGTGCGCGCGGTCGCGCTGCCCGAGCCCCAGGTAGCGGTGAACAGACCGTTCTCCTCGTCCAGTTCGAGCTTGGTGACGAACTCGGGTTCGATCTTCGCGCCGTACTTGCAAGCCTGGTCACGCATCCGTTGCAGCAGCTCCGTGCCCTCGATCCCCTCCGGGAAGCCGGAGACATTGCGCGTGCACGGAATCCAGCAAGCGCGACTCTTGCCTCCGTCGACGACGAGGATGTCGAGGTGAAATCGGGCGAGGTAGATCGCGGCGGTAAGGCCCGCGGGCCCGCCGCCGACGATCAGAACGTCGAGGATTGGTTCGTCCATGAAGCACGCCAATGGATTGCCGCACCCGCGGTTCCCGACTAGCCCGCGGCCATGAACTGGTTCTTCCTGCTGG
Organism: Pseudomonadota bacterium; assembly: GCA_046731955.1. Classification (GTDB taxonomy): domain Bacteria; phylum Pseudomonadota; class Alphaproteobacteria; order Sphingomonadales; family Sphingomonadaceae; genus Sphingomicrobium. The sequence goes on from JBKPMC010000015.1 coordinate 48,793, forward strand.
TTGGCTTCGCTTTGGCCGTGTTCATGGGGGCGGCGCTGGTGTCGTTGCTTATGACCATGCGTCCTCAGTGGAGCGCCGGCCGCCGGCAGATGACGGCCGCTTCGGTCCTGCCTGCGATTAGCGCGGTCGCGACGCTGCTGGGCATCTGTTTCATCTCAACGGCCGAGCATGGCCAGGGAGAACGAATGGAGAATTCAGCGGTCGCGGCGCTTGCGATGATCGGCGGCGGCTTCACACTGCTCGCGCTGGTCGGCGGGGTGGTCGGTGCATCGCTCGCTCAAAGGCGCCGCCGGCCGTGACCTTCCGTGCCACAGCATTGACCCTCTACCCGGACATGTTTCCGGGTCCATTGGGCACAAGCCTTGCCGGGCGGGCACTCGAAGAAGGGATTTGGACCCTTGAAGCGAAGAACATCCGCGACTTCGCAACCGACAAACACCGCAGCGTCGACGATACGCCGGCTGGGGGCGGCGCGGGGATGGTGCTTCGTCCCGACGTGCTCGCCGCCGCGCTCGACAGCGTGGCGGATGGCCGCCCAATGCTGGCCCTGACGCCGCGCGGTGCGCCGCTGACCCAGGCCCGCGTGCGCGAGCTCGCTTCTGGTCCGGGCGTGATCCTCTTGAGCGGCCGGTTCGAAGGATTCGACGAGCGGATATTCGAAGCGCGACTTCTCGAACCCGTGTCGATCGGCGACTATGTGCTCTCGGGCGGCGAGCTCGGAGCGATGGTTATCCTCGATGCTTGCGTAAGGCTCCTCCCCGGGGTAATGGGCGCGCCTTCCAGCGGAGAGGAAGAGAGCTTCGATGAGGGGCTTCTCGAATATCCGCACTATACCCGGCCTGTTGTTTGGGAAGGGCGCACGATCCCCGAAGTGCTGCGATCGGGGGATCATGCGAAGATCGCGGCGTGGCGACACGAACGCGCGGTCGAAGATACACGGCTACGGCGGCCGGACCTGATCGAGCGCCACGGGGGCGCATCGCAGGCACCGCCCTCTGGCGCGCAGCGGGACAGTGAAGAGAAGAAAAATGAACCTGATCGAGACACTCGAGCGCGAAGCCATTGACGCGCTGACCAAGGACAATCCCGTTCCCGAATTCCGCCCCGGCGACACGCTTCGCGTTGGCGTCAAGGTGATCGAGGGCGACCGCACCCGCGTTCAGGCGTTCGAGGGCGTGTGCATCGCCCGTTCCAACAAGGGCGTGGGCTCAAGCTTCACCGTCCGCAAGATCAGCTTCGGCGAAGGCGTCGAGCGCGTCTTCCCGCTCTATTCGCCCATCATCGATTCGATCGTCGTGGTTCGCCGCGGCGACGTCCGCCGGGCCAAGCTCTACTACCTGCGCGGCCGCACCGGTAAGGCGGCCCGTATCGCCGAGCGCCGGACGGTCCAGCGCGACGCTCCGGGCGGGCAGGGCGCCGAAACCGAAGCCACACGCGCCGAGACCGCTTCGGAGGCCTGAGCCGCCCACAAAGCTTGCTTGCAGACCGGTTAGCGACCGCTACGAAAGGAGGATGCGTCTCCTTCTCGCGGCGGTCGTGCCGCTTCTTGCCGCCGCTGCTCCACCTCCTCCTCCGGGAGTCCCGCAAAAGCAGCTGACGATCGACCGGATCTTCGCGAGCCCGCCGATCTCGGGCCAAACTCCGCGCGCGCTCAAGCTTTCGCCCGACGGCCGCTATGCGACGCTGCTCAAGCCCCGCGCCGAGGATCGGGAGCGCTACGACCTCTGGGCGATGGATACGACCAGCGGCGAGCTCCGGATGCTGGTCGATTCGACGAAGATCGGCGGCGGCGAGATTTCCGAAGCCGAGAAGATGCGCCGCGAGCGCGCCCGCGTTGGCGGCACCAGGGGCATCGTCGAATATGAATGGGCGCCCGACGGCAAGTCGATCCTCGTGCCCGTCGATGGCGACCTCTACCTTGCCTCGGTAGGCGACGGGTCAATCCGGCAGCTGACGAACAAGCCGGCGACCGAGATCGACGCCCATGTCTCCGAAGGCGGCCGCTTTGTGAGCTTCGTCCGCGATCAGAACCTTTATGCGATCGACCTCGCAAGCGGCGGAGAGCGTCCGCTCACCACGCAAGGGAAGGGGACGGTCACCTGCGGCACGGCCGAGTTCGTCGCGCAGGAAGAGATGGGCCGGAGCACCGGCACCTGGTGGGCCCCCGGCGACGCCCGGGTCGCGGTCGAATGTTATGACGAAGCCAAGGTCGAAGTCGTCACGCGGGCGGCTATCGGTGCCGCTGGCACCAAGACCTTCGAGCAACGCTATCCGGTCGCTGGAACGCCGAACGTCGCCGTCACATTGTGGCTGATGGACGCCGACGGGGGCCGGGCGGTCAAGGTCGACCTCGGCGACAATACCGACATTTACCTTGCGCGTGTCGACTGGGCGAAGGATGGCCGCACGCTCTACGTGCAGCGCGAGAGCCGTGATCAGAAGAAGCTCGACTTGCTGGCAGTCGATCCGGCTACCGGCTCCAGCCGCGTCCTGTTCAGCGAGACCGCGAATAGCTGGATCGACCTCACCGATGATTTCCGAGCGCTTCGCGATGGGAGCATGGTCTGGAGCTCGGAGCGCGACGGTTTCATGCATCTCTACCGTGTCGCGAACGGTCAATGGACGCAGCTGACAAGAGGGGACTGGGTCGTCACCGGCCTGATCGGCGTGGACGAGGCCAGGCACCGGCTGTTCTTCACGGGCAACAAGGACGGCGTGCTTGAGCAGCAGGCGTATTCGGTCGATTATCTCCAACCGGCTGAGCCGGAGCGCCTGAGCGAGCCCGGCTTCTGGAACGACGCGGTGATGGACAAGGCCGGCACCCGGTTCCTGATCACGCGATCGTCGCCCGACCAGCCGCCGCAGGTCTATCTCGCCGATGCCGCGGGCAAGCAGGTCGCCTGGGTCGAGCAGAACAAGCTCGACGCGAGCCACCCTTATGCCCCCTATCTGGCCTCGAAACGCCCGGTGAAGTTCGGAACGCTAAAGGCGTCGGACGGCAGCACGCTTCACTGGGAGATGATCACTCCGCCGCTCACGACCGGGAAGAAATATCCGGTCTTCTTCGAGCATTATGGCGGGCCAGGAGCCCAGCAGGTCAAGCGCGCCTGGATGAACCCGATGGCGCAATATTGGGTAAGCAGGGGCTGGATCTATTTCCAGGTCGACAACCGCGGCTCGGCCAATCGCGGCCGCGCGTTCGAGGACCAGATCTACCATGCGATGGGCGGCGTCGAGGTCGAGGATCAGGCAGCCGCGGGGCGCTGGCTCCAGAAGCAGCCGTATGTCGACCCGAAGAAGATCGCGATCTCGGGCTGGTCTTACGGCGGCTACATGACCCTGAAGATGCTCGAGAAGGCGCCGAAGGGCTTGTACGCGGCGGGAATCGTCGGGGCTCCCGTGACGAAGTGGGAGTTGTATGACACCCATTACACCGAGCGTTACCTCGGCAATCCCGCCCTCGATCCGAAGCCCTATCAGACATCAAACGCGATCGATGGCTCAGTGAAGATCGATGAGCCTTTCCTGGTGGTTCACGGCATGTCCGACGACAATGTCGTGTTCGAGAGCTCATCCATGCTGATCGACCGGCTGCAGGAGGCGGGTCGGCCGTTCGACATGATGCTCTATGTCGGCCAGACCCACCGGATCGCCGGAGAGAAACGTCAGGCGCATGTCCAGCACACGCTGGAGGACTTTCTCGACGAGAAGGTGCTCGGGAGGCGCGATTAGTTCTTTCGACGCTTCGGGATGGCGTCGCGATCGATCAGCCGCGTGTAGAGATGCCAGGTCGCGTAGCCGAGCCACGGCAGAACAAAGGCGAGGCCAACGAACAGCGGGATCGAGCCGAGCACGAGCAGCCCAGCAACGGTCAGGCCCCAGCGGATCATCTCCGGCTTGTTGGCGTGCGCCGCGCGCCATGAGGTGGACACCGCTTGCGCCGCGTTGAGGTTGCAATCGACGAGCATCGGCAGCGACGCGACGCTGATGCAGAGCACGACCCACCCGAATACGGCGCCCAGCGCCGCTCCGAGCAGGATGAGCGCCCAGCCCTGAGGGGTTGAGAAGATCGAGCCGATGAAGCCCGGGAACGAGGTCGGCGTCGCCCAGCCGAACAGCGCTACGTAGAGCGCCCCTGCGGCAAGCAGCCACAAAGCGAAGATCGCCAGCAGCAAGCCCGCGACGATTCCCATGTCGTCGACGGACGGGCGCTTGCGTACATCTAGGAAGTTCCACCAGTGGACGGCCTCGCCAAGTTCACGCCGCCGGGCGAGTTCGTAAAAACCGACTGCGGCGATCGGGCCGAGCAGACCTACTCCGGCGACGACCGGCAGGAAGAAGGGCATCAGCGGCCCATTGGTAGTCATCACCACCGCGGCGATGCCGATGAAGGTGTAAATCAGGCCGGCAAAGACGATGTCGCCGCGCATCGCGCGGAAGTCCTCGAGGCCCTCTCTCAAAGCCCAGCGCCGGTCTTCGTCTGTGATCTTGCGGACAGGAATTTCAGCCGATCGGCTGGTTCGAGACCTGGGCATGGGTTTGGTCGCCATGAGACCTCCTTCGAGGGGCGGCCCGACGACAGGCGCCGGGCGCCTCAATTCAACTGTAGCAGAGACGATTCGAGTTTGTCAGAGGTTCCGGCGCACGAAGACGATGCTCTCGTCGCGAGTATATTGCGACCGAGCGAACTTCGGGCGGGCGGCAAGCAGCGGTACGGCGCTGGCCGGAAGCTGTGCTCGCCCGCCGAGAATCAGGAATTCGACCGGCACAATTCGTCCGATCACCAGCTGAAGCGTCAGTCCGTCGCAGGCGCGCCCGAAGCAATCGACAAAATATTTGCCGTCCTCGTTCTGATCGATTGGGCGGGTATTGCCGGGCAGGCCGGCGGCACGGATCCTCGCGTCTTGTGGGGCGATCAGCTCAACCCGTTCCGCCCCGTTGGCGACAAGGCGTAGGGTCACCGTCCGTTCGCTCGCGCTCCGAACCTCGGAGAGGACCTGCACATCGGGCGCTCTCGCCGCCGGATCTGCGGGTGCCGGGGATCGCCAACGCGGACGGTCGCTGAACGGCAATTTTCCTCGGTACCATTCGGCGTTGCGACGATATCCGAGCGGAAGCGGGGCGGAGTCGTTGATGATCGACCACTTGGCCTTTCCGCTTGCCGCGTCGGTCACGTGCTGGATCACGAAGCGCTGCTGACGGTCTGCGGAGTAGGCGGGTGCAGTCGCGGCCGCGGCCCACCCGACGAACGCCAGGGCCGCGACGATCGCCGCCGCGCCGCGCAGCTTCGTTGCGTCGATCAGCGGCTTGGCCTCGATCATGATCGGCAGGATCAACAATGCGCCGAGCGGAGCGAACAGCCACATCGGCCCGCCGTTGAGCAGCTCTTCGAGCAGCGCGAGCATGGTGCCCCAGGTGAGGTACAAAAAAAGGATCGCAACAGCCGACCCGACTGGTTCGGCGAGCTTCCACCAGCGCGAAACTAGCATGCCGGCCAGTGCAAGCAGTGGCGGGAATAGGAAGAAGATGATCCCGCCCGGTGCGACGAGGCCGATCAGTGCGCCGACGACGAGATAGAAGAGCCAATACAAGGCGCGAAGCTGGCGGACGCTGGTGCGTCCGCTGACCGTCGCAAGCAGGGCAACGGCAACCAGAATCACCAAGGCATAGATTGCGAGATGCGTCCAGATCGGGTGCGCGCGCCAGAACATGCCGTGACGGATCGCCCCGATTGCCGCCAATGCGATCCAGGAAGCAGCCGCTGAACCAACCAGCGTCGCAATGATCAGAGCCGCGCCGCGCACGAGCCCGCGTCGTTTGCGGACTTTTCCAGCAAATCCCAGCAACAGCGCGATGAGCAGGACGACGCCCGCTGCCAGCGGCAAAGTGATCAACGCCCGCCCAGCGACGTCCATGAAGATGCGATCACCGCGGCCCGCTCGCGGCGTCCCCCTCGCAAGCGCCTCGGTGAGCGCGAGCGTCTGGTCGCCCATATGCTGCAACGTCGCACCGTCGAGCGCGGCCAGATCGTCGCCGGCACTGTGATAGCGCGTCTCATTCCCGATTGGGGCGAGATTGAGCGTCACCCAACCGCGCTCGGAAAAGCTGTTCACGTCGGTGTAGTTGGGCATCAGCCGGTAGACGTCGGTCGACAGCGAATTGGCCACCGGGTGTTTCACCGCCTCCGCGAAGATTGCGATTGGAACGGCATTCGGTCGGCTGGTCTCGAACATGTTGACCGGGCCGCGGACCCCGCGCGCCTCGAGGTTGATCAGGCTGTCGACTCGCTGGCCGACGGGGTCGGCAAGGAATGCGCGCGCCCCGACCAGGCCCAGTTCCTCACCTTCGTTAAACAGCAGGATCACCGGGCGCTTCAGCGGCCGATTTTTCAGGATCCCCCCGACCTCCAGCAGGGTGGCGACCCCTGCGCCGTCGTCGGCTGCGCCGGGTCCGACCCCCGAGCTGTCATAGTGCGCGTTTAGGAGCACGGCCTTGCCCGTCTGCGGACCAAGGACTGCGATGATGTTTCGCACCCGCGCGCAGGAGACGCCGCGCAGCTTGTAAAGCTCGTTGCAGGTAACCTGATCGCGGACGATTGGCTGGAGGCCCATCTGCCGCAGCTGGGCCACAATGCGCGCCCGAACCTGATCGTTCGCTTCGGTATCAGCAGGATGGGGCCGCTGGTCGCCAAGGATGACGGCAAGCCGCGCCTTGGCCCGCTGGGCGTCGAATTCACTGCTGGCGGATTGCGTCCTGAGCGCGGGCGGTTGGACCAGCAGCGACTTGGCGGCCATCAGCGCGAGCACCGCGATCAGCACGAGTGCCAGCAACGGGATCGGTCGTCGCATGCTCCCCCCTTGGACCGCGCGAAGCGGCGAGCCATATCGCTTTCGAACGCCGCATGCGATAGGCGCGGCGCACGCAGTTGGAGACAGATGAATGGGCTACCGGGTCGTGGTTGTCGGTGCGACGGGCAATGTGGGGCGTGAGATCCTCAATATCCTCGCCGAACGTCAATTCCCGCTCGACGAAGTGGCGGCCGTCGCTTCGGCGCGCTCGACCGGCGATGAAATTGAGTTCGGCGATACGGACGAAACTCTTCGCGTGAAGAACCTGGAGCATTTCGACTTTTCGGGCTGGGACATCGCTCTGTTCGCGGCCGGCTCCGAGGTCTCGAAAGTCTATGTGCCGAAAGCGGCGCAGGCCGGCTGCACGGTAATCGACAACAGCTCGCTCTACCGCATGGATCCGGACGTGCCGCTGATCGTGCCTGAGGTGAACAGCGAGGCGATCGCCGGCTACCGGAAAAAGAACATCATCGCGAACCCCAATTGCTCGACCGCCCAGCTCGTCGTGGCGCTCAAGCCGCTCCATGATGCGGCGAAGATCAAGCGAGTGGTTGTCGCGACCTATCAATCGGTTTCGGGCACCGGCAAAGCCGCGATGGACGAGCTATTCAACCAGTCGCGCAATATCTTTGTCGGCGATGTCAACGAGCCCGGCGTCTATCCCAAGCAGATCGCGTTCAACGTTATTCCGCAGGCCGGCGACTTCCTCGAGGACGGTTCAACCACCGAAGAATGGAAGCTCGTGGTTGAGACGAAGAAGATTCTTGATCCCGCGATCAAGATCAGCGCGACGGCCGTTCGTGTGCCGGTGTTCGTGGGCCATTCGGAAGCGGTGAACATCGAGTTCGAGAACGAAATTTCCGCCGACGAGGCGCGCAACATTCTTCGTGAGGCGCCTGGAGTCATGGTCGTCGATAAGCGCGAGTCGGGCGGCTACGTCACGCCGGTCGAAGCAGTCGGCGAATATGCGACCTATGTCAGTCGCATCCGCGAGGATCCGACGGTCGACAGCGGCCTTAGCATCTGGGTGGTGAGCGACAATTTGCGCAAAGGCGCGGCGCTGAACGCGGTTCAGATCGCCGAGCTGCTCGGCCGCAAGCACCTCAAGAAGGCGGCCTAAGACCTAGGGCTTGTCGCTCCAGTAGCGCAGCAGGTTGGCCTGGACGAGCTGCAGCCGGCTGAAGTTCGCTTGTTCCATCTTCAGCCCCTCAAGCGCGGCGACTTCGTTCAGCTCGAACAGCATGCTGCGCTGGAACGGGTCCTGGATGCGGCTCTGGATGAAGGTGATCGCGACCAGGCGCTCGCCGCGCGTGACCGGCACGACCTGGTGCAGCGTATCCGAAGGGTAGATGATCGCTTCACCCGGCTGGAGCTTGAATTTGAAGTCCGCGTCGCCAAGCCGGATGTGCAGCTCGCCTCCTTCATAATCCTTGGGATCGTTGAGGAAGATCGTGCAGCTGAGGTCGCTTCGGAGCGTCCCGCCGGGCAGCTGGATGAATGCCGCGTCCGCGTGCGCACCATAGTGCATGCCCGGGTTGTATCGGGTGATGAGTGGCGGCGCGATCAGGACGGGGAAGGCGAATTCGCGGAACTCCTCGCTGCGGCCGAACGCCTGAAGCAGAAGCTGCGAGCTTTTCTGATAGGCCTGGGGGTCGTGGAGCTGCTCGTTGACCTTGGTCTTGTTGTGCGGGTTGGTGATGCGTCCGTCGACGAAAGGCGCCGTCGCGGCGATCCGGCGGCACTCGGCGATTTCGGCGTCGGTCAGAAGCTGCAAAACTCGGTACATCAGGTCTCCTGGGCACGGGTCAGGGCCCGCGCGAGCAGCGGCGACTCTTCGGCTGCAGAGTCGAGCATGGCAAGTGCGTCCTCGATCTCGCGGCGGAAATGCGCGTCGGCCTCGGCGATGAGATCACGGCGCAGCTGCGCGCTGTAATCATATTCGAGCGCCTTTGAGTAGCGGGTCATAAGCGGGCCGCAAGCGATTGCCCGAATCTCTTCACCGCTTGCCCTTAAGCCAAAGTGGCCCGCCGCTCGGCCGAGCGCCGCCTCCATGTCCGTCAGCATCTCGTCGAAGTGCGCCCAATCAATTTTGCGGTCGGACATCGCTTCGGCCGCGGCCTCGAGCGCGGTCATCTCGCACGCCCAGGCGGCCGCCGCGAGGTGCGCATCGCTGTTCTGCAGCCGATCGAGACCGCTCACCCGCGACGCGGATCGCTGTGCGCGGACGTCGCGCAGCATCCGCAATTCCTTCACCGAATTCTCGCCGGCGAGGATGCTCGGGACATAGTTTCGCGGGGTCGCGTACATGAACAGGGCTCGCCCACCCGACGGCACGAGTTCGGGCGCAATTTCGCTGACGAAGCTGGTAGCCTTAACCAGCGCAAACTCGTCCGGTCCGAATGTTCGCGAGAAGAGTGCTTGCGCCGTGCTGGCCATGGGATGCCGCTGCTCGGCGGGTACCGTGGTGAGATCGCGCAGGAATCTCGGCTCTCTCACGGACAAGACACCCGGAAGCTCGCCGAGCAGGCGCGCGATCAGCGTCGATCCGACATGGCCGGTATGGAAGATCCAGCGCGCGTCGCGGCGTGCGTCGCCATGAACCGCCTGCTCGACCGTCTGCCACGGCACCACCTGGCTTTTTGCCGGCTGCTGCAGCATCCGGTCGTCGAGAAAGCTCGCTGCCCGATAGCTCTCGCCGTCCATTTCGATCAGCCGCACCATTCCCGCGGCGGGGTCTAGCGCCTGCACCAGCCAGCGGGCGTCACGGGCGATTTCCTGCGAGGTCGGAGCGCTGGACATGCCGCCCCTTAGCCGCGCAAGAGGCTCCCGACCAAGGGAGCGATCGATGGCCGAAAAAATGACCGGCGGCTGCGCCTGCGGGCGGGTCCGCTACACGGCGCAAATCAACGACGATGACGCCTATCTCTGCCATTGCCGGATGTGCCAGCGCACAACGGGATCGGTCTCGATAGCGTTCAAGAACGTGAAGCAGGCCGACGTCCAATGGGAACACGAGCCCGACTGGTACGACAGCTCGCCGATCGCGGTGCGTCCCTATTGCCGGGAGTGCGGCACGTCGTTCGGGTTCAAGTTCAAGGAAGGCAGCGAGAACATGGACCTGACGGTCGCGTCCTTCGACGACCCGTCGCGGTTCAAGCCGAAGCATCACTTCGGCGCCGAGAGCATGCACCGCGAATGGCTCAACACCGAAGGGCTGCCGGAGATGCGGACTCAGGATTACCAGAAGCTCGTGGACAAGTGGGTCGAAGCGACGGGGAAAATGCCGGAGTAGCTACCGAACTTTTGCGGTTCGGATCGCCGCCTGCTGAACCCATCCGGGCGCCGTCCGAAGCGGTTTGGCGCGGCAAACCTTCAGACCCGCCGAACGCTGCCAGTCCGCCATTTCGGGAACCGTCCAGGTGCGGACTCCGGGGCGGCTTTGCATCGCGAAGTAGAGTCCGAGCAACGCGGGAACCTGACCCGTGCGGCCCAGGCGCTCTGCGCGGGCGGGCTCCTGGATCACGAAGGCGCCGCCGGGCCTCAGCGCGCGGGCCACGCGCCCGGCAAGATCGCGGTTCTGTTCTGCGTCCAGGTGGTGCGCGAGATTCGACATCAGCACGAGGTCATACTGCTCGACCCCGAAGTCGGCCGTTGTGGCGTCGCCCGGCCGGTGGACAAGGCGCTCGCCCAGGCCCTCGGCCGCCAGCAGGGGCGCGGCTGCCTCGATCGCTTCCGGCAGGTCCATCACTTCCGCTGCGAGGCCGGGATGGCGGCGGCAGATCTCCGCGGCGAAGTGTCCGTGCGAGCCGCCTAGGTCCAACATCCGGAGCGCCCCTCGGGGAAGCGAAATTCGCCGCGCGACCTCGCGCCCGGCGAAGCCGGCCAGGGCGCGCATGCCGCGGTGGTAGAGGTCGCGCTCCTCGGCAGACATTGCATCATGGAATTCGAGCGGCCGGCCGCTGCGCACGAACTCTTCCAGCGCCTCCAGCCAGCGCCATTCGGCAATCTGGAGGAGCAGCTTGTCGCGTACCGAGGAGGGTCCGGCGCTGAGCAGCCATGGCCGCGCGCGGCGCGTCAATGCGAAACGGCCGTCCCTGAAGCGCAGGTAGCCGCACGCCGCGAGCGCATCGAGCAGCAGTGCGGTCGGGGCGGGCGCCGAACCGCAGGCAGCGGCGGTTTCCTCGGCGGTGAGCGCGCGAGCCGAAAGCGCGTCGAACAGCTTGAGCTCGGCGCCGGCCATGACCGTGCGCGCCAGCAGCATGGACCCGTGGGTGTCGACGAGCGCCCGTGGCGCCCGCTCGAGCTTTAGCGCCAGCCATTCAAGCGCCGACTCCGGAATCGCGCCGATCCTCATGCGAGACGGGGCAACGGACAGCGCCGCTGGACGTTTCCCTGACCGGAGGGAAAACAATCTCCGCATATGGCGCCGTTCAGATTCATCACGCCCTTTGCCTTCCTCGCGCTCCTGCCTTTGGGCGGCTGGCTCGGCGGAGCCTGGACTTTCCTCGCCGCGGCCGCAACGCCGCTGTGCCTCGCGGCGCTCGACGAGGCGCTGGGCGAGGAGGGGGAGCGCGCGGAACCGGCGAGAGGACCGGGGGCCCGCTGGCTGCCGAGACTCTATGTCGTCCTGCAGCTTGCAGCGACGGCATGGGCCGCGGTTTTGGTAACGCGGCCGGAGACCAGCCTGCTCGAAGCGGCGGGCCTTGCCCTGTCCGCCGGGCTAATGACTGGCGTATTCGGCTTCGTTGCCGCGCACGAGATGATCCACAGCCGCGACGGCCGGGAACGGGCGCTCGGCCTCGCGCTCCTGGCGAGCGTCTTCTACATGCATTTCCGCATAGCGCATGTGCACGGGCACCATCGGTGCGCGGCGACTCTCAAGGATCCGGCGAGCGCCCGGCTGGGCGAAGGGCTCTACGCCTTCCTCGCGCGTTCGGTCGTCGGCCAGTTTCGTGAGGCCTGGGCGTTTGAATCACAGCGACGCCGGCGCCTCGGGCGCGCCGTCATCGCGCCCAGCAACCGCATGGTCGTCTATCTCGCGATCGAAGCGTCCTTCCTGCTGGCGCTCGCCCTGGTCAGCGACCGCGCTTTTTTCTTCATCGTCGCAGTCGCGATCGTGGCCGTCGCCCTTCTGGAGAGCTTCAACTATGTGGCGCACTACGGCCTCAGCCGCCGAACGGGACCCGACGGGCGCGTCGAACATCTCGCCCCGCGGCACAGCTGGAACAGCGGCAGGCGGATGAACAATGCCGCTTTGTTCAACATGGGGCGACATAGCGATCACCATCGGCACACGGCGCGCTCCTATGAAGGGCTCGAACAGCTCTCGGCGGCAGCCGAGCTGCCCTCGGGCTATGCGGCGGCCTTGATGACGGCGCTGGTTCCACCGCTTTGGCGCCGTGTGATGGACCCCCGCGTGAAGGCGGCAATGACTAGGTGACTGGACGATATGACTGACGACGTACCCGGCGGCCTCGTCCATGATCTTCCCGCAGATCTGAAAGGCGCATTAAACCTGGAACCGGAAGCACTGGCGACCTGGCATGATATTACCCCGCTGGCCCGGAACGAATGGATCTGCTGGATTGAATCCGCGAAAAAGCCCGAGACCAGGCGCAAGCGGGTCAGTTGGGGTTGCTCGAACCTGAGGGACGGGAAGCGCCGTCCTTGTTGTTGGCCGGGATGTCCTCATCGATGACGGCCATGAGTGCGTAGACAGCTATGTCCGCCTTCGACCCATTGCGGACATTAGCTACCTCAGGCGGCGTGAAGCCATGATGATTTCACCGCTCTCAACCTGGAACCAGCGTGACAAGCATATTCGCTCGGTCAACTCAGTCTCTTGGCTTTAGATTCACCGGCGGGTGGAACCCCGGCCGCCGCCAGATGGCGTTCGGCGGTTCTTCCTCGTCGGGCACGGCAAAATCGACGTAGCCGAAATAGGTCGCGATCAGGCGACCGTCGCCCTCCGTGACGGCCGTGCGGCCATGCATGAAGCGGCTGTTATCGAGGATCAGAAGGTCCCCGCGCTGCCACTCAATCGGGGCTGTTATCCGGTCGCTGATCTGTTTCACCATGTGCAGCCACTCGTCTGGCACAGGCGTTCCATCATCGAGCAGGGGATTTGCGCGACCGCGGAGATAGCGGGAAAACAGCAGGAAGTTGCCGAACGCCAACTCGTCGGTGAACATCGGACGATGGAGCAACGGTCGGGTAAATACGCGCACAATCTGCCCCCCGATACGCTCGAAGCGATACGGACAATGAGGCGGCGGATCGGCCAGTGCGACATCGTCTGGCTCAGAAACGCCCAACCAAAATTGCAACTCCTCCACCCGGGTCGCCAGCATATATTTGAGCCGACGGTTCGCTAACCTCTCCCTAAGATCCGCAGGAAGATTTCGCACGATCGCTACGCCGTCGCAGATGGTCGTCGCACCTCCTGTCACCGGAGGGCTGATGCAATAGAAGAAGCAAGCATCCGGCCTCCACGGCTCGCGAGAGAGTTCGGGGTGGAGCGGAAAGGCCTGCGTCCCGAGACTGGCCGATTGGATGTCCTGCGCGGGTCCGAGCGTTATGCGGTTACGACTGTCGTTGTGAACGGCAACTGGGCAAAGATCGACGGCCAATTGACGAAATTCCTCAAGGTCGCCGGAAAAGCCCTTCAAGAGCAGCGCGCCATGCTCCTTATAAAGCTCGCGCACCCGTTCCCTGCTCACCGAAGCCAGCGTTTCGTCCGCCTCCGCGTCGAGCCGAACATAGGGGCGTATGGCGGTGGGGAGTGATTTGAGGGTCAACGGCCTTACCTGACTTCGGTGGGAGGTTCCACCTTACCAATAGCAACTGCGCGAAGCCCCTACTATTACGTCCTCGCATGCCCCAGGCGTTGGACAGATTTTTCGACACGCCGGAGCTTCACTTCCTCGCCTTCGATCAGGATGACGCGCTGTTCATTCACATGGACCGCGCGTCCTATCACCGTTCAATCTTTCTCGATCGCCGGATCTCGTCGCTCGACGCTGAACCGATCAGGACGGCCGTCGCACCGTTAATTGCCGCCGCTCGCGAGCGCGCGATCCCGCGGACCGGCTGGACTTTCCACGTCGCGCACTGCGGTTCGACCTTGCTCGCGCGCCTGATCGATCGGCCCCAATCCGGCCTGGTCCTACGCGAACCCCCTCCTCTCCGTCAGTTGGGAGTTCTCGCAGCAGGCGGCAGTCATTCCGACAATTGGGCTGACCGTTTGAAACTAGCCTATGCGATGGTGGCAAGGCGCTTTGAACCGTCACAACCGACGGTGGTAAAGGCCAATGTCCCAGTCAATTTCATCGTCCCGCAGATTCTCGAATTCGATCCCGGCGCGCCGGTAATCCTGCTTTATTTGGCTCTGGAACCCTATCTCCTGGCCATCCTGAGAGAACCCCGCCGTCGCGCCTGGGTCAACCGTGTTACGCGCCTGCTCGAGCCTGCCCTTGCCGCGAAGGTCGGCCTTGGCCCGCGCTCGGATACGGTCGAGCGCGCCGCCGCGCTGTGGCTTGCGCAGATGCTCATATTCGACGCCGTGCTCGGCTCGAATCCATGCGTGCGAAGCCTCGATGCGGAGGTATTCTTTGGGTCTCCCGCCAAAGCCGCCGAGGCAGCGGCGATGCATTTCGGTCTGTCCATTACGGATGGATTTGACAGTCTGGACGAACTTACGTCGACATATTCGAAAGACCCTTCCCGGCCCTTCGATGAGGCCGCGCGTCGCCAGCGCCAAAAGGACGGTCGGATCATGCTGCGCGATGATCTTAGGAGGGCGCGGCGATGGATAGAGCTAGCGGCTGCGTCGGGAGACCTTCCGCAGTCTCTGGATCAACCGCTGTTCGGTACGGGTTCTCCCCTATTGGGCTGAATCTGCGTTCAGCTCGAATATCCGCTTTCGACCCTTTGCGGGCGTTAGCCTAGAGCCCGACTTGAGCCATTCCGACGTTCTATGCGCGGCTGGACACCTGTGATACCTCCGGCCACCGCAACATTTCTACGTCTCGACCCCGTTCACCGGCGACTTCAAATTCGCTGCTTTTTCACGCCCGCAATTTGGTCGCGAGGATCAGCTCATGCGTCACGCTCGATACATCTCACGATTTGGGGCCTGGCTCGTCCTCGCCGTCGGCCTGATGGGTTTGGGCATCACTGCGCCGGCGCAGGATCCCGCGTTGATTCCCGACACCTCGATGCCGATACCCACGCCCCCGTTCGACAGCTCGGGCGCCTTGGTCATCCATGCCTCGCCAACTTCCTCGCAGCACGATTTCGATTACCTGGTCGGGACGTGGAAGCTACACAATCGCAAATTGGCCTCGCGCCTGACTCACTCAACGCAGTGGATCTCGTTTGAGTCGCGGGTCGAGATGCATCAGATACTCAATGGCCTTGGCAACATCGACAAGTACACGGACCAGGCCTCCGGAAAACCCTATGAGGGAGTCGCCCTGCGCCTGTTCAATCCGTCGACCCGCCTCTGGAGTATCTATTGGGCAGACGGAAATTCCGGGACGCTCGACCCACCGGTTGTAGGATCCTTTGAGAACAAGATCGGCCATTTCTTCGCCCGCGACAAATATCGCGGTACGCCGATCATCATGGTTTTTCGCTGGGACGTCCGCAATCCTGATCGGCCCATCTGGAGTCAGGCATTCTCGACCGACGAAGGCAAGACCTGGGAATGGAATTCGATCAACGTGTCCGAGCGGGTTCGCTAACGCGCGAACAGCCGCTCAACATGATTTCGCTGGCGCAACAACTGTCCGCCGACATGCTGTCACGCCCCGACGAAGGATGTTGACGAGAACGGTCCGTCTCCAAGGCTGCTCCCGTGCTTCGTCCTTGCGTGCCTGGTCCTGTTCGTCTGCTACGGGCTATATCGCCTCATCTTCTAAGCGTGCAGAGTGAGATCAGGAAAGCCGCCCGGCCAAGGGGATACGGAAACCGGGCCGCCCCTCCCAAGGTGAGGCCCGCCAGCGACCGTTATTCTTGCCGAGCGAGTCTCAAGCGCTTCATACCACGAGTGCGGTGGGATTGTCCGCGTTTGGATACAATCGCCAATAACTTAAGATAGTGCCCATTCCACGCGATCGGTTAAGCTGCAGAATCGATTTGACAGGCGTTCGCCCCTCGGGCGGCTGCTGGGCTCTCCGCTGATCCTCATGGTCGTTATCGCAATTCAGGTGCTAGTCGTATTGGGAGATTGAGGTCCGCTTTCCACCCACAGCAGACATTGACCGCGTGTCCCACAACCGTACGGCAAGAGATCAGCGCCTTTCCTGAGCTATTCTGCCGATCAAGATGGGCCGATGGACATCGAACATCTCGATTATGCTCAGCTCAGTGAGGATGCGATGGCCGCTGCCGATGGCGCGACGTCGATAGAGGAATGTCAGACGCACCTCGCTCGGGCGGTGCGTTATGCTTCGCTCGCCTGCATGAAGCATCAACGGTCGCCGGACTTCAACGTAGTCGAGATACGACCGGGAGCGCGTCGGCAGGTCTGATCGCCCAGTGTCTGCCTTCGACCCGTTCCGGACATTAAACCGACCGCCAGCACAAGAAGACGCAGCGATGGTTGGGGTCAGCGACGAAATCCATGACGTCGGGCGGCCGCCTGTTGCCCCGGAAGCTTCTCTCGGAAGATGATCCGGCCTTTGGACAGGTCGTACGGCGTCATTTCCACGTGGACCCGATCTCCGACAATCGAGCGGATGCGGAAACGTCGCATCTTGCCGGCCGTGTAGGCGATGATCCGATGCTCATTATCGAGCATCACACCGAACCGACCGTCAGGTAAAATCTCATCGATAATGCCCTCGATCGTAAGCAGCTCTTCCTTTGCCAAGTGCTTATTCTCCGGCCGGTTGAAAAGCTGTGACGTCGCGTCGGTCCCGACACTCGCCGCAGTCGGTAGCGATCGGGTCAAGAGACGAGGGTGCAATTGTTGGGACGGCGGTCGCACATTCCCCATCGGCGCCATTCGAGACCAGTCGGAGCCGAGGCCGAAGCCGATGAACATTGGTGTGGGCGGAAAGCATGGCGGTATCCTTTCGACGCGACATCCGCGAGGAGGGAGTTCTAGCGCTCAGGCGTCTGAGTTCGGCTGTGATGCGGAACTGCTCATGTCGGAAATCCACAAACCGCGTTGGGAGCACCACTCTCCGTACGCGTCAGCTGGATTCGCACAGAGTAATCGCGGGCGAACTGACGGTAGGCTCGCCGCTCTTCATCGTTGGCGGCTCTTTCCTGAAGCATCAGCGAAAGCTGATGGCGATGTAGCAATAAGTTGAGATCCACAGACCGAACTCCTCCTGCTGTAAGCGGGAGCGCTACGGTCTCTCAGCCGCCGACGCTTACGAAAGCGATTGTCGGCGATCCGAACAATATGGGAGGCGGGATCACAAATTGCGAGGCCTCCCGGAACTGGATTGAATCCGAATGCACCTAACATTCCACGCCCGAGTGCTTATATTGGCGTTGCTACAGTCGCCAATTGACGGTCTTCGGCGCCTCGCGGCTCCTATTTCCTTCTCTCGCTTCTCCTAGCATCGGTAAGATCGACTTTCGGTCTTCATCAAAGAAGGAATTAGATATGCCAATCGGCACAGTGAAATTTTTCGATAATGCGAGGGGCTTTGGCTTCATCACGAATGAAGCCGGCGGCAACGATGCCTTCGTCCACATCTCTGCTGTAGAAGCCGCCGGGATGAGCACGCTCGAAAAGGAGCAGCGCCTGTCCTACGAGCTTGAAAACGACAAGCGCGGCAAGTCCAGCGCAGTGAATCTGAAGACTGCCTGAGCCGCGACCTCCGCTTCTGCGAGCGGAAACGAAGGGCGGATGCCATGCATCCGCCCCTTTTTTGCGATGGAGATACATCATGTCGGCCCAACACCAATTCTACCTGGAACGCGCCGCCGAGGCCCGCGCCATCGCCGCTGCGGCGACGCTCGACAATGTTCGTGATCGCTGGCTTCGATCGGAAGCGAGCTGGACCGAGATGGCCGCCCGCAGCGAGCGTTCCGAGAAGATACGCACCAAGCTGATTGCCGAGAAGGCGGCGGAGCGGGCCGCTTTGAAAGCAGCGAGCCAAGGCTGAATGGAACTGCACGGAACCGTTGCGAACAATCTCGCGTCAGCTCTGCAAAGTGCTCGTCGCCTGAGAGGCCATCCAGTTCATGCGGATACGCTTGGTCACTGGACAGATCTCCTCCATCATGCTCGCCGAGAGCTGGCGGAATGCTCAAGCGAGCCGATCCTATCCCTCGCTCTGGAACTCGAAAAAGAGTTGGCTGATCGGACGGCCTGAACGTCCGCCTTCCACCCATTGCGGACATTAGCGGAGTGGCAGCTTTCGGCCCAAAGCGGACACTCATTTCTGCCGCACCCGCCCCCGCGCTGTCGTGACCCGATCCTTTGGGGGGGTCGCCGACCAGGCGACAGGGGCCGCCTGGCCG
>JBKPMC010000016.1:0-6233 GCA_046731955.1 Pseudomonadota bacterium
GATCGAGTTCGCTTCAGCCGTACGGGACCGACCGCCGGTGGCCGAGCTTCTCGAGGGCGCCCTGACCGTTGCCATGCTGGCGCTTGTCAGCGCGCTCGCCATTTTTCTGCGCTCGGATCTTCTGGCAAACGTTGGACCCGTCGCCGTCCTTTTCGCGCCGCTGCTATGGCTCGCCGCGCGATGCCGGCCGGTTTTTGCCGCCGCTGCGGCCTTCACTGTCAGTCTTTCAATCGTTTGGACAACGACCTTTGGCATAGGCTATTTCGGCAACCCCACTCTTTCGATGGACGAGCGCATAGCTGCAGCGCAGGTCAGCATTTTGCTTGTTACAATCGGCGCATCGCTTCTGGCGGCGTTGTTTGCTGAAGTCAGGGATAAAAGGAGGGTTACGGAAGCGGCGCTGCACGCCAGCGAAACCCAGCGCTACCTGATTGAGAACGAGAGACTCGCCGCGCTGGGTCGACTCGTTGCAGGCGTCGCACACGAGCTAAACAGCCCCGTTGGTATCAGCTTGACGGTCGCCTCTACGCTAGCGCAGCGCTGCGCGAAGTTCACAAATCAGATATCATCCGGCCCTGTGCGCCGTTCGTCCTTCACGGCGTTCGTCGATAGCAACCGCGACGCCGCCAACCAATTGGTTGCCAACCTGGAGCGTGCTGGCGAACTGATTCAAGCGTTCAAGCAAGTCGCCGTCGATCGCAGCCTTGCAGATCGCCGCAACTTTGATCTCAGGGTTGCAACCGAGCAAATTGTGGCCAGCGTAACACCCGGCCTACCCAAGCCGCGCAATCCCCTGGATCTCAATATCCCCTCCGACGTCATCATGGACAGCTACCCGGGCGCTTATGGCCAGGTGTTGACGAACCTGATCTTCAATGCCGTTACCCACGGCTTTGCTGACCGATCCGGCGGCACCATGTTGCTTGAGGCAACTCGCGTCGGCAACGACCTTGTGGAAGTCATTTTTTCCGACGACGGAGCCGGCATTTCCGAGGACTCCCAGCGACACGTGTTCGATCCTTTCTTCACCACGCGCCGGGCCAAAGGCAGTACGGGGCTTGGCCTCTACATCGTCCACAACCTCGTTACCGAGCAACTGGGCGGCCGTATCAAGCTGGTCTCGGTCCTGGGAAAGGGTACCTCGATCATTATGACGCTTCCAATAGTCGCCGACGGAGCCGATGCGCCAATCAGCTCAGCGAGCGGGATGAATCATGATCAATCAATCGCTTTGCCATCAGACGCGAAGGGAGAATGCGCGTGAAGGAACTCGCTGGAAAGACTGTGTTCGTGACCGGTGCAGCGTCAGGCATTGGACTGGGGATCGCGACCGCCTTCGCCCAGGCGGGGGCGAAAGTCATGCTTTGCGACATTGAAGAAGAGGCTCTGTCCGCAGCGCTCAAGCAACTGAGGCTCACCAACGTCGATGTCGACGGCGTGAAGGCGGACGTTTCACTCAAAGCCGAACTCGTGGCGGCCGCCGAAGCCACGACTGCCCGCTACGGCAAGGTGCATATCCTCGTCAACAACGCGGGCGTCGGCGGCGGTGGGCCTTATGGCAGCTGGACCGAGGCGTCGTGGAACTGGACCATGGGCGTCAACCTGATGGCGACCATTTGGGGGATCGAGATTTTCGGGCCGTTGATCGAGCAGCATGGCGAGGGTGGACACATCGTCTCCACAGCCTCGGTCGCTGGCCTAATTTCGGGGCAGAGCAATGCATACAACGTTTCCAAGTACGGCGTTGTCGCACTGTCCGAGGGCCTGCGGCACGAACTCGCGCCCCGCGGGATTGGCGTATCCGTGCTGTGTCCAGGGTACATCCGCACTCAAATCATGAACTCAAGACGCAATCTCCCCACGCGCTTCGAGGGGGCGGTCCGTGCCTTGCCGACTTCGGGCCCAATTGCCGAGCGCATCAATATGGTCCGGGAGCGCGTCTCTCAGGGCATAGAACCCAACTATGTCGGTGAACTCGTCCGCGAAGGCGTTGAAAAGGACTGGCCATATATCTTCACCGACCTCGAATTTGAGCCGCTGGTCGAAGCGCGCTTCGCCGCAATCAAGCAAGGCTTTGACCACATCCGCGGGCGCAACCCGAAACGTTGAGCGCGCTCCCTTCCACCAGCCTGATTGTGCTTTCATGGGGCTGTGCCGCCGAGGCTATTTTGTCGGTAGCTACGCCATGTCCGGTTTGGGTCATTCCGTCGTTTGACCGGATCACGGCGACTTCCGGTATACCCTGGTGAACGGACATTCTCAGGATAGGCGACATGTCTCAAAGGTGCCAAAGCCGGCCATTAAACGGCTATGACACGAACCGAAGCCTGATGCATTTAGCAGTCAGCGAGGCTACCATGCGGTCGATGACCGACGACAAGGTGAAACGCCGCCTGACTACCGTGCTGTGCGCTGATGTGCACGGCTATTCTCGCCTCATGGGAGCAGACGAAGCGGGAACGTTGGGCGCGCTGCGCCGCCACCGCAACGCCATTGCAGGATTGGTGGAGCGCCACGACGGGCGGATAGTGAACACTTGGGGCGATGCCGTAATCGCCGAGTTCGCCAGCGTTGTCGAGGCCGTGCAGTGTGCGGTCGAGATTCAACAGGAAATTTCTAATCAGGAGTCGGACCCACCTCACGCAAACCAGATGCGGTTTCGCATCGGCATCAATCTAGGAGATGTGATGGTGGACGGTTCCGACATCTTTGGCGACGGGGTCAACATCGCGGCGCGGCTGCAAGAACTCGCCGAGCCCGGTGGCATCGTAGTCTCGGCTTCCGTATACGATCAGGTTCACAACAAACTATCCGTTGGCTTTGACTGCCTCGGCAAGCAAGAGATGAAGAACGTTGTTCCCGTAATCAGCTATCAAGTTACCATGGGCGGCGTTGGGCGACATCGCTTCCCCGTTGACAAAAGCGCTACTCCCCAAGCTGGAGCGGTTGCAGCCTCGGAAGCTGGCGCTCAACGGACTCGCGCCCGATACGAGCGATCCGCGTGGACGAGCTCCATCACGGATCGGTTAGCGAACCTGCCTCGCCCCATTGCCGCGACCCTTACTATTTCGGGCTTTCTGATTCTAATCAATGTCTTCACCGGTCTGCACCGAATCTGGTTTCATTGGCCAGTCACAGCGTTGCTGTTCATTGGCATCCTGCGCACCGTGCTCCGGCGCGGACCCGCTTCGGATCGAGATGAGGATCGCGTAAAGCGTCGGGAGTGAGCGGCTCGGTTGCTGCAAACGCTTTCTTTCGTGCTGACTGAATATTCCAAAAGGCTGGTGAAGGTCGTTTTGGGTCAAACTCAGAAGTCTGAGTGCGCGACTGGGAAAGTCCGCTTGCCCTCCCGAACGGACATCGTCAGCCGGGTCGGTCAGGTCTGAAAAGTGCCAAGAGCCGACTTGGGTTGTCAAAGGCGATGGCGCCATGTGCTCTGATTGAAGCTGCCTGCCAGCATGGTAGCAGCAGCAAGCGTGGCAGCGACAAACATGCGGCTCACACGTCGCTGCCGGGTCTGCTATCCATCTCCTCGATCACGTGGCCTTCACGTAAGATTCGCATCCTCTTATTCTTGTCGTGGCAAATGATCGCAGAGCCGCTGCATGACGGCTCTCAAGTAAGAGACCTCACGGAACCCGTTTCGCCGCGCGGCAAAAAGCAGGAAGGATCCGGAAGCGTCGGCACGAGGCAGGCGCAGGGCACCCCCTAAAGAGAGAAGAGTGATCGCGATCACGGATGATGTTCGGTACCTCGATTATTGATGACCCAAATCCAAGGGGGCACTGTGCCTCACTGGACACCGGGAGCATTGATATGACCGAGACCCTTGTGGTGCGCGAGTTAGCTGTCCGTGAACTTGATCCCAAATCGGGAAACCTCGGAGGTGCAGACGGCACACGGCTCGGCCGGCTGCGCGCGATTGCCGCTGATCTCGAGAAGATCAAAATGATGACGTTTGATCAGATCGAACAACCACAACCAACGTCCGATTTTGAAATCGCCAAAATCAGCGCGTGGTGTCGGAAACATGGCTATACTTGCCACGTCTCATTGCGAGGACAGCTTGAATTGCGGAAAAAAAGCAGTGCTACGGCACTCTCGTTCGCACGACGGCGCTAGGAGAAGATACCAGCGCGTTTCTCAAAAATTGAAAACCGAAATTCGAAGCGATTTTCGAAGTCGGACTCTCGTTTATTGATTTGCTCGATCGTGTCTTGGATGGTGGGCTTTGCCCCTTGCGCCCACTCCACCCAACGTGAAAGTTCGACCCGGCTCTCGATGACTGCTGCATTCATCGCCGATGCATCGTCAGTCAAGGCACCACGAAGACACAGGCGTTCAGTTCTCAGACTACGTGAGATATCCGAGTTCAACTTTTGCCCCTGTCCCAAGAGTTAGCATTCCTGCAATGCTACCGTTGAGCCGTTAAACTGCAAGGGTACGCCCGCCAATCGACTATGTCCCTTCCTGGCCGGTAGCTGACCTCCGCGTCGGGCACCGCAATGACCGGCTCAGCGGGCAGAAGCCTTGTCCGACAAAGCGCTGTCAAAAAAGATTGATGGGCGAAATCGCTTGCAGCCAAGCCGAATACTAGACGATCGGTCTAATTTATGGCACCTCGGAAAAGCGCGGTGAAATCAGCTTTGGTTGGGGCTCGGTCGCTACCGAGCGCTGACCGGTTGATGAGGGAATCTTCAACAAGCAACGTCCGCCCACACCTTCACGGTTGGATGGATTCCAGCATGAGAGGTCACGCATGTTTCACAATATCGCGCTTGGAATGACGATCACTCTCGCAATGGCTCTAACCGCGCCGGTGGCCATTGCGCAGCAAAAGCACCACGTCAGCTATGATACGCCGGCAACTCAGACGGTATACACCCAACAACACGTCATCGACGTTGGCGACATTCCGGGACATCAAGCTCGGCTCTTCGAAATTCGGCGGACCTATGGCGGCGATGCCCCCCTCATCAACGGATCGAGGTTGAAGGAGCAGTGGACACGCGGCATGTCGGACTACATCGACAACAACGGTCCGGCTCTCATCTACAACGTTTGGATACTGGAGAACGGGGAGAAGTTTTTTGTCAGGACATCTCTGGTCGCTCAAAGCAGTGGAGATGGGAAGCTTACGAACATGACATCGGGCGTCATTACCGGTGGCACGGGTAGCCTCGCCAGAATGCGTGGCATCATCAGCAGTCATGGCCCGTCCGAGCCGAAGGCCGGCATCAATGCCAATCAGACGGACATCGACTATTGGATGGAGTGAGAGGGCCTTCGCGATAGGCGATGGACCGGTGAAAAAGGTGCCGGTCCATCATGTCCGTTCTGATACGGCGTGTCGTGATCAAAAAATGCTCGAAACCAGCCGCTATCCCCTATGGAGAATTTCCATGCCGCACCGTCGAAACGGGCGAATTGTGATGTTCTTGTTTTGCTTGTTCAGCCTGATCTCGACGGCGCGGCCAGTGAGCGCAGAAGTTACCCGGATCGAGTTCACGTCGAAGCAGCCTTACGGCACATTTCGCGCCGGCGACTATGTGATCTGGCAGGGCAAGATCCGCGGCGACCTATCGCCGCAAGAGGCCATCCCTGGGATCGACAAGGCGCCGCGCAATGAACGCGGGCGCGTCGACTACGCGGCGAAGATCATTCTCATGATGCCGGCAGCTCCGCGCGGGGAAAACGGCGCGTTGCTGGTGGACGTACCCAACCGAGGGCAAGTCTGGGCCGAGGCGATCTACAACTCGCCACGCGACGTGCGGTTTCTCCCGGGCACGCTGGAGCAGGGCACCGGCTTTCTTCAGGACCATGGTTTCGCAGTCGCGGAGGTTTTTTGGGAGCTTGGACAGGGTGCGGACCTGCCTTCGTTCGCTGACGCCGATGGCAAGACACGCTTCGTCGAGGGAGTGGGCTTTGCGATCGTCCGCGATGCCGCGGATTTCTTCGCGCATGCAGCTTCTGACAAGGGTGGAACGCCCAACCCGCTCACGGGAGCGATCAACCGCGTGCTCGCGAGCGGCAGGTCCCAGGATGGACGATTCCTGAAGACCTTTCTCCTGAACGGCTTCAACATGATGGGCACCCGGCGCGTCTTCGACGGAATGCATGTGTTCGTCTCGGCCGCTGGCCTTCTTCCGATCCTGCAGACGGGCCTTGGACCAATGTCGAGCGCCGAGGGGGCTCCCACATTCGACAACCCGGATTTTCCCGGCGTGAATGAC
>JBKPMC010000017.1:0-6497 GCA_046731955.1 Pseudomonadota bacterium
ATGCGTTGACGAACCCGCTCCAGCGCACGGCGTACCACAGCAGGACAGCGCCGACCCACGGCGCAAGTCCCAACAAAAAGCGTCGTGTGACACTGCCTTCCATTCGACGTTTCCAGCGGCGTTTGCAGTTGATCTTGATCAAGTCATATTATAAATAGGATGACCATACAAGAGGCGCCAGCTCGGATCTCCAGACATGGCATCGGCGACATTCATCGTTCACAGCGTTCAAGCGTTCTGCTTTCGCTATCCACTATCGACGCCGGTCGTGACGTCGTTCGGCAAGATGCTCAATCGTCCCGTCGTGTTCGTTCGCGTCGAGGATGAGGACGGCCATGTCGGCTGGGGCGAGGTCTGGTCGAATTTTCCATCGAACGGCGCCGAGCACCGCACCCGGCTCGTCAACGAAGTATTGGCGCCGGAAATCATCGGGTTTGTGGCCAGCCAACCCCAGACGATCTTCGAAAAGCTGACGCAGGATACCGCGGTACTCGCGCTGCAATCGGGCGAGCCGGGCCCGTTCGCGCAGGCAATCGCGGGCATCGACCTCGCGATCTGGGACCTTTACGCGCGGCGGCGCCAGACGGCATTGTGGAAGTTGCTTGGCGGGCAACGCCGTGAGGTCAAGGTCTATGCCAGCGGAATCAACCCGACCGGATCGCGACAAATGGCCGAGGCCGCCTTGCGACGGGGGCATCGTGGGTTGAAGCTGAAGATCGGCTTCGAGCCCGCGGCCGACGATGCCAATCTGGCTGCGCTGCGTGATCTCGTTGGCGATGGCATGCTGGCCGCAGACGTCAACCAGGGCTGGTCGATCGAGCAGGCGCTGGAGCTTGGCCCTCGGCTGGCCAAATACAATCTGACCTGGCTCGAGGAGCCGATCCGCGCCGACCGGCCGTGGCAGGAGTGGCAACGCTTGCGTGAGCGCATCAGCGTGCCGCTTGCGGCCGGCGAAAACATCGCAAGCCCCGCCGGGTTTGCGCAGGCGCTCGGGGATGACGTGTTGCGGGTGGTTCAGCCCGATATCGCAAAATGGGGCGGGCTCAGTGCGTGCACCGGCATTGCGCGCGACATCATCGGTTCGGGCAAGATCTTTTGTCCGCATTATCTCGGCGGTGGCATTGGCTTGCTGGCATCGGCACACCTGCTTGCCGGTGTTGGCGGCGATGGCCTGCTCGAGGTCGATGCCAATGACAATCCGCTACGCGAGGGTTTCTGCGGTCCCGTCGCTGACGTGCGCGACGGCGCCATCACGTTGAACGACAGCCCGGGCCTTGGAATCGAACCGGAACTGTCGTCGATCGAAAAGTACCGGACGGCCTGACATGGCTGCGCAGGGTTACGATTATATCGTTGTCGGTGCAGGCTCCGCCGGTTGCGTGGTCGCAAATCGCTTGTCGGCTGACCCTTCGTGCCGTGTTTTGCTGTTGGAGGCCGGCGGGTCGGACCGGAATTTCTGGCTCAAACTCCCGGTCGGCTACTACCGCACGATCTATAATGAGCGCTTCTCGCGTCTGTTCAGGACCGAGCCGTGCGAAGGCACCGGCGGGCGGGCGATCATCTGGCCACGTGGCCGCGTGATCGGTGGGTCATCGTCGATCAACGGTCTGATCTTCATCCGCGGTCAGCATGAGGATTTCGACGATTGGGAACGGCTCGGTGCGACCGGGTGGAGCTATCGCGACGTGCTGCCGTATTTCCGCCGCTACGAACGCTACCGGGGTGGTGAAAGCCAGTATCATGGCGGCTTCGGCGAATTCGAGGTGTCGGAGTTGCGCAACGACAACCGCGCGTCCGCGGCGTGGGTCGATGCCGGCGTCGAGTTCGGGCTGCCGCGCAATCCCGACTTCAACGCAGAGACGACCCTGGGCGTCGGCAGTTATCAACTCGGCATTGGCCGGCACTGGCGTTCCAGCTCTGCGTCGGCCTTCTTGCAGCCGGTTGCCGATCGCCCGAACCTGACCATCGTGACCGGCGCGCAGGTCAGCAAGGTCGTATTCAAGGGAAGTGCGGCCTCCGGCGTCGAGTGGGTGAGGGCCGGGAAGATCGCCATGGCCTCCGCCGAGCGCGAAGTCATCCTGTCGGCCGGCGCGCTGCAGTCGCCGCAAATATTGCAGCTCTCGGGCATCGGCCCTGCCGGCTTGCTACAGGATCTCGGCATTCCCGTGATCGCCGATGCCCCTGAAGTCGGACGCAACCTGCAGGACCACTATCAGGCGCGCCTGATTGTCCGGCTGAAGGAGAAAATCTCGCTCAACGACCAGGTCAGAAACCCCGTCGAACTCGCAAAGATGGGTCTGCAATGGATGCTTGACGGCAGCGGGCCATTGACCGTCGGCGCCGGGCAGGTCGGCGGCGCGGCATGCACCGAGCACGCGGTCGGCGGACGTCCCGATGTGCAATTCAACGTGATGCCGCTGTCGGTCGACAAGCCCGGCGACCCCTTGCATCACTATTCGGGATTTACCGCGTCGGTGTGGCAATGCCATGGGCAATCGCGCGGCCGGCTGGCGATCCGTTCGACCGATCCGTTCGATCAGCCGCTTATCGAGCCGAACTACTTTGCGGCGGAAATCGATCGAAAAACGATGGTCAGCGGCCTCAAGATGTTGCGGGAAATCTACCGGCAGAAATCCTTTCGACAGCTTTGGGATATCGAAATGGTCCCCGGCGAAGCCGTCGACAGCGACGCCGGCTTGTGGGATTTCGCGCGCACCAGCGGCGGTACGGTGTTTCACTGCGTCGGCACCTGCCGGATGGGCAGCGATGATCAGTCAGTACTGGATCCGCAGCTGCGCGTCCGCGGTGTCGAGAAACTACGCGTGATCGACGCGTCGGTGATGCCGCAGATCACCTCCGCCAACACCAATGCCACGAGCCTGATGATCGGGGAGCGCGGCGCCGCCCTTGTCCTGTCCTGACCGGAAACCGTGCCATGGATTTGATCTCCGATAGTCACGTTCCGAAATATGCGCAGATCGCCGACATTTTCCGGCAACGGATCGCGCGCGGCATATGGGCCAAGGGCCTGCGGCTGCCGGCCAACGAATCGCTCGCAGCCGAATTTGGCGTCTCGCGCGTCACCATCCGCCAGGCGGTCGAACTATTGGCGCGCGACGGGGTGATCGAGGCTCAGCAGGGACGCGGAACTTTCGTGACGGGTACGCTGAAGCAGGATCGCTGGCTCAGGGTTGAGACCACGCTGTCCGATCTCGCCGAGGTCTACCGCGATACGTCACCTGAAATCATAAATATCTCTGAGAGTCGAACCGACGCACCGTTGCTGGCCGGAGATGGCAAGGCGGCGGCGCATTACGTGTTCATGCGCCGGGTCCATTCGCGCAACGGCCGGCCTTACTGCGTGATCTCGATCTATCTCGATGAAAAGATCTTCCGGAAATACCCGAAGCGTTTCCGCAAGGAGACGGTGATTCCGATTCTGAAGGATATGCGCGATCCCGCGATCAGCAGCGCGTGGCAGACGCTGACGATCGGTACGGCCGATCTGGAAGCGGCGAGGCTGCTGCAGATACCGTTGAACTCACCGGTTGCCGAAGTCCGGCGAGTCTTCACCACGGCCGACCGCACGGTCATCTATCTCGGCGAAGTCACCTATCGCGGCGACTTTATCCGGATCGACATGGATTTGCGCCCCTGAACAGCGCCGCCGCCGATCGATCGAGGCTCCGCATGAAGCTTCGTTGAGGCTTGCGCCGGAAACTAGTTTGAATGCATGCTGGTCATTGGTCGGGCAATTGTTCGCCTATTGAACAAATGAGATTGGCACAAACGACATGCGACACGCCGGGAAATTGTTGATCGTTGGAATTATCGCCGGCTGCGCGCTGTCGGAGCACGCGGCCGCCCAGCAGGCGGATTTGAATTCGCCTGACCTCGTCCTGGTGAGCGGGAGAATCCTCACCATGGACAGCCGGTCGACTGTGGCTGAAGCGTTGGCTGTCCGTGACGGAAGGATCCTGGCGGTCGGAAGCAATGCTGCGGTCAGGCCGATGGCCGGACCGCAGACACGTGTCATCGATCTTGCCGGAAAAACCGTCGTTCCCGGCTTGATTGACACCCATGCGCATTTCGGTGCGGCGGGTCTTGGCGATTATGTCGTCAATCTCGGTCCGGCAAGAAGCGTCGCAGGGGCGCTCGAACTGCTGAAGGCGTTCGTCGCCAGGAAAAAGCCCGGCGAGTGGATCATCACTGGCGGCTGGCATCCACCGTCACAGCTCGCGGAAAAGCGCTATCTGACCCGCCAGGAAATCGACAGCGTCGCGCCGAACAATCCGGTCTATCTGCGTACCGTCGGTCACTTTGCGATGGCCAACAGTCTTGCCCTGCAGAAGGCCGGGATCGACAAAACCTCGCCGAACCCGAGCGGTGGCTCGTTCGAAAAGGATGCGTCCGGCGAATTGACCGGCGTTCTCGTCGAGACGGCGATCCCGCTGGTCGAGAATCTCGTGCCTCCCTTTACCGAGGATGAGGAGATCCGGCAGTACAAGATCGCCGAAGGCGTGCTGAACAGCTACGGAATCACCAGCGTGGTGGAGGGCGCGACGTCGGCGCGTGATACGCGGACGTTGCAGAAGATCGCCCTGTCGAACGCCGCAACACTGCGCGTCGGCCTTATGTATCGCCCCGAACCGCCGGCCGAACTATCGGCTTGGGAAGCGATCATGAGCGGCAGCGGTGCGACATCCGGTTTCGGCGACGACTGGCTCAAATTCGGCGGCATCAAGATATTCTACGACGGCGGCATGACGCTGAGGACCGCGATGATGCGGGACGTCTATCCGGACTCCCACGATAACTATCGCGGCATCGCCCAGCAGACACCGGAACGGTTGAAGCAACTGGTTTCGATCGCCAACAAGTCGAATTGGCGCGTCGGCGTTCACGTCGTCGGCGATCTCGGCGTCGATCAGGTGCTCGATGCCTTCGAAGCCGCCGACAAGGAAAAATCGATCCGGGATCGCAGATTCATCCTGATCCATGCGAGCCTGATCCGGCCGGAGCATATGGACCGTGCGCGTGCATTGGGCGTTCGGGTCGACTTTCAAAACGTGTTCATGTGGGACAAGGCCGCTACCGTCGAACGCTTCCTCGGAAAGGCCACCGCCGATCGCGCGCTTCCCACCAAAACCCTGATCGACAGGATGGGTCTCGACAATTTGGGCGCGGGCACGGATTTCCCGGTCAATCCGATCAATCCCTTCCTCAACATCTACATCATGGTGACGCGGAAAGACCCGAATGGGAACGTCTACGGCGCCTCGGAAGCGATCAGCCGCGAGCAGGCTCTGCGCCTCTATACCAGCGCCGCATCACGATACATGTTCGACGAAGGACGCAAGGGCACGCTCGAAACCGGAAAGCTGGCCGATCTTGCGGTCCTGTCCGCCGATATCATGAGTATCCCGGAGGACCAGATCAAGGATATCAAGGCCGATATGACGATGGTGGGCGGCAAGGTCGTGTTTCAACGTTAAGCGGCTGCGTCGATCAGCGATCCTCGCAACGCGACCCGCATCATGATGACCCCATGATTGGGCGCGCTGACGATAATGGGCGCGAGGTTTCGGCCGCGCGCCCTAAAGTGGCGTTTTTAGCTTTGGCACGACTGGTTTCTTGTGCTCGGTCACGTAGTGCCACATCACGTGGCTCATTGAGTGAGCGCTGTGAGCTATGCGCTGAACAACACCGTCCCGGTTGGGTTCTAACCACAGGGCGGTTGCGATCATGATAGCCGCGCCAACCACAAGGACTGCAATATCGAGCCTGAGCCAATTCGGTACGCGCTTCGCAGGTTCGGTCATGACGTGGTCCCTCCCACGCCCTGCATTCTCCGACCGGCACGGGTAGGGTGTTGTGATCTGGTTCACGTATTCGGGAAAAAGTGGCAATTGGCCGCAGGCGGAGTTTCTTGATAGCTGCGCGCTGCACCGGCGTATTCGTCGAGAGACCTCGCGTTCGCCGGCTCACGCTGCCGGGCCTTTCCCGTTTTTTGGTTCCCTGGATTTGTTCTCATTCCCGGCGCGACCAACGGGCCGCTTAAAACCAACCCGGCCGCGGCTTTTTCGTACTCGCCCGTTGAAACAAAGCAGCCATAGGGCTGTTCATGAACATTAATCCTCGCGCAAATGCGGGACTTCATGTGCAGCGACTGCATCCAGATCGACCGAAGGATTGAGCATCTGAGAACGCTCGCGTTGCGGGTATCGGATCAGCAAACGCTCAATGGCATTGCGGATTTAATCGCAGAGTTGGAGGCCAAAAAGCTGGCTCTGCACCCTCAACAAAAAAACGGCCCCGGAACGGGGGAGGATCGGGGCCGTTAGTTTAGTTCGTCGCCTTGGAGCGAACAGTGCTCGTACATCCAACGTGCCTTGGCCGCCTTCGGTTCCTAAAACCTCATATTCGAAGGCCACGCTTTCCGACATGACGGTTCAACGCCTTCATGACCCCGATCCTCGCCAGCATGGGATCACCTC
>JBKPMC010000018.1:0-3620 GCA_046731955.1 Pseudomonadota bacterium
CCGCGATCCAGCCCGCTTCCAAGATCGGCCATCCCGCCAAGGGCAAGATCTGGCTGACGGTCAACGGCAAGGAAACCCAGAAGGGCGACCTCACCGAACTGATCTGGAGCGTGCCCGAAATCATCTGGCAGCTCTCGCAACAGGTAAAACTTGCGGCCGGCGACATCATCATGACCGGCACGCCCGCCGGCGTCTCCCAGCTGCAGCCGGGCGACAAGATCGAATGCGGCGTCGACGGCGTCGGCACGCTGAAGGTTGCGATCGGCAACCCGGAATAGGCTGAACTGAAGGCGATCGCGGAATGCAAAGCCCCGGATCAGATCCGGGGCTTTTTCATTGCGGATGGAATCGTAGCCCGGGTGAGCGAAGCGACACCCGGGAAGTGGTCCCGCATATCGCTGCGCTCATGCGGGCTACGGTCAGAACCGTAGGATGGGTGGAGCGAAGCGATACCCATCCGGAGCGAGGGCGCCCCGCCCTCGCTGCGATGCGTGCCGGTTGCAAGATCCGCAAAACTGACACAGATTTCAACTATTGCCGGAGAATAACGGCGAACGTCAGAGCGGAGGAATCACCGATGATCAAGGTAAGCGTTATGTATCCCAATACGCCCGGCGGGCGCTTCGACCACGACTACTACCGCGACAAGCATATGCCACTCGTGAAAGCCCGCATGGGCGATGCGTGCAGGTCCTACACGGTCGACAAGGGCATGGCCGGTGGCGCACCCGGCGCTCCCGCCACCTATGTCGGGATGTGCCACATCTTCTGCGACTCGGTCGAAGCCTTCCAGGCCGGCTTCGGACCCCACGCCAAGGAGATCATGGCCGATATCCCGAACTATACCGACCAGTCTCCGGTCATTCAGATCAGCGAAGTCGTCGTCGGCTGACAACCCGGCAACCGTAGCCCGGATGAGCCATCGGACGCGCAAGCGTGCGGCCCGGTGGTTGATGCGGGCTCCTTGCTGCGCGATTACCGCAACGCCGACATCACGATCCACGCAACAATCCCGATCATCAGGCTGTACTTCAGCGCGTAGTAGACCTTGCGGTTCCACTGCTTGACCTTGCGGCTGGCGAGATGAACCTCATAGAGCTTGCCGAACACCTTGTTGAGCACGCCGACATGCTCGCCTTCCATGTTCTGGGTCGCGGACGCCTTGACGATGTGATGGCTGACCCAGCGGTTGATCGCGGTCATGAAGCCGAACTTCATCGGGCGTTCAACGTCGCAGAACAGGATGATGCGATTGACGTCGGTGGCATTCTCGGCGCTGTGAATAAAAGTCTCGTCGAACATGAAGGCCTCGCCGTCGCGCCAGACGCATTCGACGCCGTCGACCAGGATGCGGCATTTGTCCGAATTGGGCGTGACGAGCCCGAGGTGATAGCGCAGCGAACCGGCAAAGGGATCGCGATGCGCGCCGAGCTTGCCGCCGGGCGGCAGCATGGCGAACATCGCGCCGTGCACCGTCGGGATCGAATTCAGGAGCTCGACCGTCTTCGGGCACAGCGTGCGCGCTGACGGAAGAAAGTCGTCATACCATTTCAGGTAAAACCGCTTCCAGCCGCTCTTGAAGAACGAATAAAAGCCCCAGTCGTTGTTCTTGGCGGCGGCGCGGATAAAGCCCTCGTCGAACAGCCGCACCGCCTCCTCGCGAATCGTCTCCCAGTTCTCGCTGAGCTTTGCCAGTTCCGGAAAGCGCGCGACCGGGATCACCGGCTGGTTCGGAACCGCCGAGCCCGCATACATCAGCACATTGTAGGGCGCGAGATAGGTCGAGTGATCGCCGAGTTGGCGCGCGATCCGAAGCCGCTCGCGTCCGCGGAAGTGAACGTAGAGCGTCGATGCGACGAGGATGTAGAGAACGACGAGCTGTGGCGCGAAAAGCTGCTGTAGCATTTTCCGGTTCCCGTACCCGTGATGCGCGAATTTGATCCGCGGCCAGGAAATTCGGGGGTGGTGTCGGTTCCGCCTTATTTACCAATGCTCGCGCTCAGGTAGCAAGGGTCCGGAAACGAGTTCAAGAAAACGTCAACGCGGCAGCTACACCGGGAAACGACAAGCCGTAGCCCGATGAGCGAAGCGATATCCGGGACCTCTCTCACATCAACCCGGATGTCGCTTCGCTCATCCGGGCTACGGGCCTGGCCTTGGCCGATCAAAAATCAGGACGAAGCCTCAGCCCCGCAGCGCCTGCAGGCCCTTGAAGGTCAGGCGCTTCGGGTCGCGGACGCCGGCCAGATAGAATTTGCGGATGAAGGCGGCGGCCGCCTCGCGGTCGCAATCGGTCAGCGCCACGATGGCATCGACGGCAATTCGCTGGGCGTCCATGGGCTTCCTCGTGCTGTCAGGGGCCGCAAGCCACGCAGCGTAAGGGTGCGCCGGTTAATCCGGCGTTAACCGTAAGGATACCTTGAACGATTCGCGCCCACATACGTATACGCGAAACGACGCATGGGGCGTCCGGACGCACCTCGCACGGCGGAACCGCTCACGAATACTGCATTACCCCGTCGTCAACCTTGCCGTAGCGCAGGGTGACGATGTCGAGCGCATAGTTCTGGTACAGCCGCCACGGCCGCTTCGAGCCCTGCTTGGGCAGCTTGGCGATCGAGCGCTGCACATAGCCCGACGAGAAATCCAGCGACGGCAGTTCGGTGACGTCAGGATCGACATTATGCGGCATGCACTGCTTGTAGCCGTTGCGGTCCATGTAGTTGATCAGCCGGCAGACATATTCGCAGGTGAGATCGCATTTCAGCGTCCACGACGCGTTGGTGTAGCCGAACGCCGAGGCCATGTTCGGGATATCCGAATACATCATGCCCTTGTAGTTCAGCGTTCGCGCGAAATCGACCGTGCGGCCGTCGACGCTGACCTCGAGGCCGCCGAGCACCTGCAGGTTCAACCCCGTGGCGGTGACGATGATGTCGGCCTCGAGCTCACTGCCGTCCTTCAGCTTGATGCCACCCTTGGTGAAGGTGTCGATCTCATGGGTGACGACGGAGGCGCGCTTGTCGCGGATCGACTTGAACAGGTCGCCATCGGGCACAAGGCAGAGCCGCTGCTCCCACGGATTGTAGCGCGGCGTGAAGTGCTTGGCCACGTCGTATTCCGGCCCCAGCGCCATCTTGACGCCGCCGAGGATCAGTTGCTTGGCGCGATCCGGCTTGCGGCGGCAGAGCTGGAAGAAATACATGCCGAACAGCACGTTGCGCCAGCGGATCATGTGATAGGCGAGTTTTGCCGAAAGATTCCTGCGCAGCTTGTTGGCGAGCGCATCTTCCGCCGGCCGCGCCACCACGTAAGTCGGCGAGCGCTGCAGCATGGTGACGTGCGAAGCGGTCTTCGCCATCTCCGGCACCAGCGTCACCGCCGTGGCGCCCGAGCCGATCACGACGACGCGCTTGCCGGCATAGTCGAGATCCCGAGGCCATTTCTGCGGATGCACGATCTGGCCGGCAAAGTCGGCCGTGCCGGAAAATTCCGGCGTGTAGCCTTCCTCGTATTTGTAATAGCCCGAGCACATGAACAGGAAATTGCAGGTGAAGCTGACGATTTCGGTCGCGCCCTCGCCGACGTTGCGTTCGGCTTCCACGGTCCAGCGCGAATCC
>JBKPMC010000019.1:0-3871 GCA_046731955.1 Pseudomonadota bacterium
GCACGCTGGAAGTAGAGGTGACCTGGCGCCTGACCGGGCCGATGGAACTGTCGCTCGATATGTCGGCGCGCACGGACCGTCCTACCGTGGTCAACCTTACCAACCACAGCTTTTTCAATCTGGCCGGTGCGCGCTCGGGACGGAATATTCTCGATCATCACCTCACCGTGGCAGCGGACCATTTCCTCGCCATCGATGCCGGCGCGATCCCGCTGCCACAGCCGCCCTGCGCGGTAGCCGATACGCCATTCGACTTTCGGGCAGGCGTTGAGATCGGTGCGCGGATTCGCAACGACTATCCGCAACTGCGAGTGGGCCGCGGCTATGACCATAATTTCTGCCTTGCGCCGCCAGGCCCTGAGCCTCGCTTTGCCGCGCGGCTCGCTGAGCCAACGTCCGGCCGCGTGCTCGAGCTGTTCACCAACCAGCCCGGGCTGCAGGTCTATTCCGGAAATTTTCTCGACGGCTCCGCCGCCGGAAAAGGCGGCCGCCTCTATCGGCAGTCCGACGCCATGTGCCTCGAACCGCACGCGTGGCCCGATACGCCCAACCGGCCCGACTTCCCGACCGCACGGCTTGCCCCGGGCGAAGTCTATCGCCACACCACGCTGTATCGCTTCACGCATGTGATCCACGGCGCAATCGAGACACAATCCGCGGTAGAGTTGCCCGAGGGAGCGGGTCGATGATCGGTGGTCACAGGATGGAAGAGGTGCCGACCACCGTTCTCTGCGGCGAGCGGTGCCATCTTGGTGAGGGGCCGACCTACGACGCCGCTACCGATACGGCCTGGTGGTTCGACATTGTCGAACGCCGGCTGTTCGAGGCGCGGCTCGACACCGGGCGGATCACCATCCATTCGCTCGACGTGATGGGCAGCGCGCTGGCCCGGATCGACGCGCATCGCCAGCTCCTCGTTGCCGATGACGGTCTCTATGTCCGCGATGCGGCTGATGGGCGGATGACCCTGTACCATCAGCTCGAAGCCGACAATGCCGCAACGCGTTCGAACGATGCCCGGGTTCATCCGTCCGGCACGTTCTGGATCGGCACCATGGGCCGCCAGGCCGAGCGCGGGTTGGGCGCCATCTATGCGCTGCATCGGGGCGAGCTGTCGCGCCTGTATGACGGCGTCACGATTCCGAACGCGATCTGTTTCTCGCCGGATGGGACTACCGGCTATTTCGCGGACACCGGGAAGAATGTGCTGTTCCGCGTCGACCTCGATGCGGCGACCGGCTTGCCGCGCGGCGCGCCGGTTGCGCTGGTTACCCGGCGGGGCGGCGGCGGTATCGACGGCGCGGTGGTCGATGCCGAGGGGCTGATCTGGAATGCGCGCTGGGGCGGTGGCTGCATTGATGTCTACAGTCCGCAAGGCGAGCATCTGCGCACGCTCCGCGTCCCGGCGCGGCAGTCGAGCTGCCCCGCCTTCGTCGGGCAGGATTTCTCGCGCCTGCTCGTCACGTCGGCCTGGCAGGACATGGGCGATGACGCGAAGCGCGCCGATCCCGATCATGGCCGCACCTTCGTGCTCGATGTCGCTGCGCGTGGTCGCGCTGAGCCAGACGTAAGACTTGCAACGGGTTGATG
Organism: Pseudomonadota bacterium; assembly: GCA_046731955.1. Lineage (GTDB taxonomy): Bacteria > Pseudomonadota > Alphaproteobacteria > Sphingomonadales > Sphingomonadaceae > Sphingomicrobium. Next base: position 1,591 of record JBKPMC010000019.1, read on the forward strand.
GAGGAAGACGAGGCGCGGCAGCCAAACGCGCAGGAGCGACGGAGTTTCAAGAGCCGCATTCAGCGGTCTGACGATCCAGGAACCATAGATCCTCTGATATCAAAGGGAGTGAAGCATGACTAGTCTGAAGACCACATTGTCAGCCGTTGCGCTGGCAGCAACCATGGCCGCAGCGGCGGTGACCGGCGCTTTCGCCCAGAGCAAGGGAACGGTCGGCATCGCGATGCCGACCAAATCCTCGGCGCGGTGGATCGACGATGGCAACAACATCGTAAAAATCCTGAAGGAGCGCGGCTACGGCACCGACCTGCAATATGCCGAGGACGACATTCCGAACCAGCTCTCGCAGGTCGAGAACATGGTGACCAAGGGCGCCAAGGTGCTGGTGATTGCGGCGATCGACGGCACCACGCTGTCCGACGTGTTGAAGCAGGCCAAGGCCAAGGGGATCATCGTGATCGCCTATGACCGCCTGATCCGCGACACGCCCAATGTCGACTACTACGCCACCTTCGACAATTTCCAGGTCGGCGTGCTGCAGGCGCAGTCGATCGAGCAGGCGCTGGGCTTGAAGGACGGCAAAGGCCCCTTCAACATCGAATTGTTCGGCGGCTCGCCGGACGACAACAACGCCTACTTCTTCTACAACGGCTCGATGTCGGTGCTGCAGCCCTATATCGACAGCGGCAAGCTGGTAATCGGCAGTGGCCAGAAGGGCATGGACAAGGTCTCGACCCTGCGCTGGGACGGCGCCACCGCCCAGGCCCGCATGGACAACCTCTTGAGTGCGTTCTACGGCCGCAAGCGGGTCGATGCCGTGCTCTCGCCCTATGACGGTCTCTCCATCGGCATTCTCTCGTCGTTGAAGGGTGTCGGCTATGGCAGCGGCAACATGGCGATGCCTGTCGTGAGCGGCCAGGATGCCGAAGTGCCGTCGATCAAGTCGATGCTGCGCGGCGAACAGTATTCGACCATCTTCAAGGATACCCGCGATCTCGCCAAGGTTACCGCCGACATGGTCGACGCCGCGCTCAGCGGCAAAGAAGTGACCGTCAACGACACCAAGACCTACAACAACGGCGTCAAGGTGGTACCGTCCTATCTCCTGAAGCCCGTCGTCGTCGACAAGAGCAACTGGGAGAAGGTGCTGGTCGAGGGCGGCTACTACAAGAAGTCGCAGATCGAGTGAGCAGGCGAGCGGCGCCGGCGATGAGACCGGCGCCGCCACCTGCCTGCAACAGGTTGTTGCGGGTTAGACAGACAAGGGACGTGATGACGCGATGACCGCAATTCTCGAAATGCGCGGCGTAAGCAAGAGCTTTTCCGGGGTTCAGGCTTTGCGCGACGTCAACTTCACGGTGGAGGCGGGGCAGATCCATGCGCTGGTCGGCGAGAACGGCGCCGGCAAGTCGACCCTGATGAAGGTCCTCAGCGGCGTCTATCCCTTCGGCGATTACGAAGGCAGCATCATCTTCGACGGCGAGGAGCGTCGCTTTCGCGACGTCAATGATTCCGAGGCGCTGGGCATCATCATCATCCATCAGGAGCTGGCGCTAATTCCGCTGATGTCGATCGCGGAGAACATTTTTCTGTCTCATCCACCCTCGCGTCTTGGCGTGATCGACCGCGACACGGTCTACCGCCGGACCCAGGAACTGCTCGCCCAGGTCGGCCTCACCGAGATGCCCGACACGCTCGTGACGGATCTCGGCGTCGGCAAGCAGCAATTGGTCGAGATCGCCAAGGCCTTGTCCAAGAGGGTGCGACTACTGATTCTCGACGAGCCGACCGCCAGCCTGAACGAGAATGACAGCGCGGCGCTGCTGGATCGTTTGCTGGCATTCCGCGCCCAGGGCATCGCCTCGATCCTGATCTCGCACAAATTGTCGGAGGTCGCCCGCGTCGCCGACCGGATCACGGTGCTGCGCGATGGCCGCACCGTTGACAGCATCGATTGCCGGACCGAGCCGGTGGAAGAGGACCGGATTATCCGCAGCATGGTCGATCGCGACCTTGCCCACCGCTTTCCGCAACGTACAGCCACGATCGGCGAACCTGTCTTCGCCGTGCAGGACTGGACGGTGCATCATCCGCAGCACAGGGAACGCCGTGTCATCAAGGGCGTGAATTTTGAGGTCCGGCGCGGCGAAGTGGTCGGAATCGCAGGCCTGATGGGCGCCGGCCGCACCGAATTCGCCATGAGCCTGTTCGGTCGCGCCTGGGGCGACCGGATCAGCGGCCGCGTCTGGCTCGATGGAAGGGAGGTCAACCTGTCGAGCGT
>JBKPMC010000020.1:0-5135 GCA_046731955.1 Pseudomonadota bacterium
TTCTTCATCTGCTTCGACGACGCCTCCTTCCTCAACAACCAGTACACGGTCTGGGGCAAGGTCACGTCCGGCATGGAGAACGTCGACAAGATCAAGCGCGGCGAGCCGGTGCAGAACCCCGACAAGATCGTCAAGGCGCACATGGCGCTGGACGAGGCTTGATTACGCACGTACGCGTGACCCGTCGTTGCCGACAGGCGACGACGGCCTATTTAGCGGTGAGCTGACGGACCGCGCCGATCCAGTCTTCGACATGGTAGGAGCGGACCATCTTGCCGCCTTGCAGCGTGTGAACGTCGATCGACATCAGCTTGAACGACTTGCCGCTGTGCGGGGCGCCCATGAACTCGCCGGCCGGTGTACCGGTGGCTTCACCGCGCACGGTGACCTGATCGCCGGAGACCGCGATCTCCTTGATCTCCCATTTCAGGTCGGGGACGGATTTGAGGCGCTGGCCGATCCCGGCGATCACCTGGTCGCGGGTGTTGCAGTCAGCGTTGCCGCGGCAGGACACCCAATCCGCAGCCGTCGCTTGCCGGATCAGATCGGCGCTCTCACTGGCGAATTCGGCATTGAGCGCCCGATAGAACGGCGCAACGCCGGCCCGGGCGGCCTCCGTGCTGATCTCGGCTTGGGCGGGCAGGGTCGCCAGGCCGATCACGGCGGCGAAAAGGGCAGAAACTGATTTCATGAGGGCTCCAGCGGCTTGATCGGGGATGTGCCGGTGGTATGAACCCGAACAGATCATTAATCTAATGAGTAATCCCGCCAGGTCATGAATGAAATCGATTTACGCCGGTTCGACCTCAATTTGCTGATCGTGTTCGAGGTCTTGATGACGGAGCGGAGCGTCAGCCGCGCCGCGGACCGGCTGGGACGGACGCAGTCGGCGGTCAGCCATTCGTTGTCTCGGTTGCGCAGCCAGTTGGGCGATCCGCTGTTGATCAAAGGCGGCGTGCGGATGCAGCCGACCGCCGTCGCACTCGATCTGATCGAACAGACACGGCCGATGCTGCGGGGAATCCAACGCGTGCTTTCGCCGCGCTATGTGTTCGATCCTGCCAGTTCGCGACGGGTGTTCCGCGTCGCGGCGCCTGATTTCATGCTCACTTTATTTGCACATCTGCTGTCGCGGTTGCGCAGCGAGGCGCCGGGCGTATCCGCCGAATGGACCGCGCCGCGCGAGCCGACCTTGCTGGACGTTGCAGAGGGGCAGATCGATGTGGCGATCGTGCCCGCCGAACTTCGTCTCCCCGAAGGCGTCGCCGGCGAATCCCTGGGCGCACTCGGGTGGCGATGTTACGGACGAAAAAAACATCCGGCGTTTGCCAGGTGGAACCGCCAGACCTGGACGCGGTGGCCGCATCTCGTTGTCCGGATCGGCGACAGCCTTACCAGCCCCGTCAATGTTGCAGCGTCCGCCGCCGGCCTCGATCGAACGATTGCTGGCTGGGTGCCGCATTTCTCTGCTATCGCACCTGTGTTGGCGAACTCGGATTTGCTTGCGACTTTGCCAGTCATCGCAATGGTCGAGACCATGCACGCCTTCGATTTGGAGAGCAGAGAAGTGCCGTTTCCGATCGCCCCGCTTCCGCATGTGATGGTCTGGAGCACCACGCGGAGCCGGGATCCCGCGATGAATTGGTTGCGCGATCGGCTGCGTCCGATCGTCAAACGCAACTTCGCCGGTTCATAGCATGCGCACCGATCTCTTCGACTTCGAACTCCCCGCCACGAGCATCGCGCTGCGGCCCGCCAGCCCGCGCGATTCCGCGCGGATGCTGGTGGTGCAGACGGACGGCGTGTTGCATGACCGCAGCGTCGCCGAGCTGCCGCAATGGCTGCAGCCCGGCGACCAGCTCGTCGTCAACGATACCAAGGTGATCTCTGCCCAGCTCAAGGGCCGCCGCATCGGCCGCGAGACCGAGCCGAAGATCGAGGCGACGCTGATCAAGCGGCTGGACGGCTCGCGCTGGCAGGCGCTGGTCAAGCCGGCGAAGAAGCTCGCGCCCGGCGATATCGTTCGCTTCGGCAATGAGGGCAAGGTCTGCCTGCTCGGTCATCTCGATGCCGAAGTCGAGGCCAAGGGCGATGAGGGCGAGGTTACACTCTCGTTCTCGTTTCACGGGCCGACGCTGGATCAGGCCATCGCCGATCTCGGCACGCCGCCGCTGCCGCCCTATATCGCGTCCAAGCGAACGCCCGACGAGCAGGATGCCGCCGACTACCAGACCATGTTCGCGGCGAATGAGGGGGCGGTTGCGGCGCCCACCGCGGGGCTGCATTTCACGCCCGAGCTGGAGGCGGCGCTGCACGGCCGCGGCGTCGAACTGCACCGGCTGACCTTGCATGTCGGGGCAGGGACCTTCCTGCCGGTCAAGGTGGAGGAGACCTCCGAGCACAGGATGCATGCCGAGTGGGGTTCGATATCAGCCGATACCGCGGCGGCGCTCAACGCTGCGCGCAGCAGAGGCGGGCGCATCATAGCGGTCGGCACCACGTCGCTGCGGCTATTGGAGAGCGCTACGGGTGAAGACAGCGCCATTCAGCCGTTCGACGGCGAGACCTCGATCTTCATCACGCCGGGCTATCGCTTTCGCGCGGTCGATATTTTGCTGACCAACTTCCATTTGCCGCGCTCGACGCTGTTCATGCTGGTATCGGCATTCTCGGGACTGGAAACGATGAAGCAGGCCTATGCCCACGCGATCGCGGACGGCTATCGCTTCTATTCCTACGGCGATGCCTGCCTGCTGTTCCGAGCGCGCTGAAACAGCGGCAGTTGCAGCCATTTCCCGAAAGGAAGCCCGCCAAGCGGGCGGGCCAAGTTTCAGGGAGGAAGCGCTTCAAGAAGCGCCGAGGTTGTATTTCTCTGATTCGACCGACCTGGAAAAGGCCGTAATAATACCGATTTTTCGCCACAAATCCTGGTCGCTGCCTGATCTTCCTTTATGGACGACCGCGGCGCGTGAACGCAGGTGGCCACGCCCTGAAGAAGGCTGCATGAGCGCCGCAAGCGGCGATCTCCCGAAAGAGGGAGATTGCGGTCAGTGCCGCCGACGTGTTGCTGGCTTCGTGGCCGCTCTGGCCGAGATCAATCGCGCGGTGCAGCTGTCGCAGATCAAGGCGCACTCATCCGATACAAGCCCGAGCGCAACATTCAGTCCAAGCGACATGTCCTGATCCGGCGACGTCTCGATCGCGCCTGCGCAGCAGACACATATCGGTCGTCTGCTCGCGGCCACCGCCGTGGCGGTGTCGCCAGTCGTTTCGATTTTCATCGATCTGCTCCGTCGATGCCGAGAGTTCAGGCTCATCTGATTGGCAGCATCACGCAAACGGCATTCGTTCCCTGAGGTCCGGCTTCGCTGCTGCGTTCGCATTCTCGATCTTTTGTGCGTGATATTCAACTGAATATAGCGTTGACGGCGGGCAGGCGGCGGGCGCAGACTACGGCTTGGCTTCGCCCGGGAGCATCGACTTTGCTGCGAATCCACGCTCGCCATCGCTACCTGCCATCAGGCACGTCCCGGCTCGCCGGGACGGCGCACACACGCGAATAAAATCCAGGACATCAAGCCAAAGCCAAACGCCAAAAAGGCGCCCGCCACATCAGGGAGAAATGCCATGTACCAGCAGGCTTTAGACAAGGTCTCCAAACAGGTTCTGATCCGTGATCGCTACGACAATTTCATCGGCGGAAAATGGGTCGCGCCGGTCGAAGGCAAGTATTTTGAAAATCCGAGCCCGATTACCGGCAAGCGGCTGTGCCAGGTTCCGCGTTCCACGGCGGCCGACATCGAGCTAGCGCTGGACGCCGCCCACAAGGCCAAGGACGCCTGGGGCCGCACCTCCGTCCAGGAGCGCTCACGTATCCTGAACAGGATAGCCGACAAGATTGAAGGCAACCTCGAACTGTTGGCGCTGGTGGAGACGCTCGACAACGGTAAGCCGATCCGGGAAACCACCCATGCCGACATGCCGCTGGTCGTCGATCACTGGCGCTATTTCGCCAGCGTCGTGCGCGCGCAGGAAGGGGGTATCTCCGAGATCGACCAGGATACCGTGGCCTATCACTTCCATGAGCCGCTCGGCGTCGTCGGCCAGATCATTCCGTGGAATTTTCCGATCCTGATGGCGACCTGGAAGCTCGCGCCGGCGCTGGCCGCCGGCAACTGCGTCGTGCTGAAGCCGGCGGAGCAGACACCGCTCGGCATCCTCGTCGTCATGGAGTTGATCGCCGACATCCTGCCGCCCGGCGTCATCAATGTCGTCAACGGTTTTGGCATCGAAGCCGGCAAGCCGCTGGCGCAGAACAAGCGGATCGCCAAGATCGCCTTTACCGGCGAGACGACGACGGGGCGCATGATCATGCAATACGCCTCCGACAACATCATCCCCGTCACGCTCGAACTCGGCGGCAAGTCGCCGAACATCTTCTTTGCCGATGTGGCGGCGGAAGATGACGACTTCCTCGACAAGGCACTCGAAGGCTTCGCCATGTTTGCGTTGAACCAGGGCGAGGTGTGCACCTGTCCCAGCCGCGTACTGGTGCAGGAGACGATCTACGACAAATTCATGGAAAAGGCGGTCGCCCGCACGAAGAAGATCAAGCAAGGCCATCCGCTCGATCCGGAGACCATGATCGGCGCCCAGGCCTCGAACGACCAGCTCGAGAAAATCCTGTCGTATCTCGACATCGGCAAGCAGGAAGGCGCCAAGGTGCTGACCGGCGGCAACCGCGCCAAGCTGGATGGTGAACTGGCGGAAGGCTACTACGTCGAGCCCACGATCTTCGCGGGCAACAACAAGATGCGCGTCTTCCAGGAGGAGATTTTCGGACCGGTCGTCTCGGTAACGAAATTCAAGGACGAGAATGATGCGCTGTCGATCGCCAACGACACGCTGTACGGGCTCGGCGCCGGCGTCTGGACCCGCAACGGCAACCGCGCCTACCGGTTCGGCCGCGCGATCCAGGCCGGTCGGGTCTGGACCAATTGCTACCACGCCTACCCGGCGGGGGCGGCCTTCGGCGGCTACAAGTCCTCGGGCATCGGCCGCGAGAACCACGCCATGATGCTCGAGCACTACCAGCAGACCAAGAACCTTTTGGTCAGCTACAACGAGAACAAGCT
>JBKPMC010000021.1:0-3778 GCA_046731955.1 Pseudomonadota bacterium
TCATGGTGGTGCCGCCATCGCTGCGAGAGGCGGCCCACAAGGCGAAATTCGTCACCGATTGGCATACGGCATCGATAGCGCAGAACGCGCTCGCGCGGTTCATCGACGAGGGCGCGTTTGCGCGCCACATTCGCAAGGTGAGCCGCATCTATCGCGAACGGCATGAGATGCTGACCGCGGGGATCATGAGCGACTTCGGCGATTACCTCCAGCTTATTCCATCGAGCACCGGGCTGCATATCGCCGCCTATGCGCGGACGGCGTCGCTCGGTGACATCGAAGCGATTGCATCGCAAGCCTTCGACCTCGGCGTTGCCATTCAATCCTTCCCGCTGGAGGGAAAGCCTCAGGCCGGTATCATGCTGGGATATGGTGCGATCGAGACGGCGCAGATCGCCGAAGGACTGCGGCGGTTGCGCAGTTGCTTCGATGAATGCGTGTCTCGGCGCTCGAAAGCGGCGTGAGCGATGGCGCTGGAGACTTCACGCGGCCAGAGTTTACGGCCACGCCGCATCCGACGGCCCGCTTCGCGCATGCTCCAGCCTGGTCTACCGGCGGAACACTAAGAAAAGAATGGGTGCGGCGCCCCTTTCGCACCACGCCGTTCGACGATTTCCAGCATCATAGCAAGGTCCTCGTCTGACACGTTTAGCCCAAATTCTTCGCGGAACACACTGAAGGCTGGAATTCCGGCTTCAGCCCTTGTTCTTGACGCGGAAGATCACCGGCAGGGTGAAGCTCAGCCCCTCATCCGCGACCAGCGGCGGAGGCGCCGGCACGGGGTCGGAGCGGCGCACCATCGCGAGCGCCGCGTCGTCAAACACCTTGTCGCCTGAGCCTTTTTCGATGTCGACGGTAAGCACGTGGCCGAGCCGGTCGAGCGTGAAGCGGATATAGATCTCCGCGGTCTTTTGCTGGCGCTCTTTCGGATAACGCTTGTGCCGGTCGAGATGCTGGAACAGTTCGGTCTGCCAGTTCGCCCGCTCGCGGCGCGCCTTCTCGATGGAAGCCGGTGTCGCGGTTGCCTCGGCCGCCACAGATTCGGTCGAGGCCTGGGTCTGCACCGCAGCAACCTTCGGATCGTCTTCCTTCGGCTTCTTCGACTCGTTCGGCGTTACCTCGCGGTCCGCCTCCTCGGTCTCGGTCGGCTTGTCCTGCGGCAGCTCGGATTCCTTGACCTCGGCCTTCTGCTCGGCGAGCTGCGGCGAAGCCTGGGAAGCGTCGCTGTCGGGCCCCGGCGGCAGGTCTGTCTGCTCGCGCTGGACGGCGGCCTGCTCGTAGCCGACCTCGATGCCGGTGTCGCCGATGGAGTTTTGCGGTTCGTCGGTCTGCAGATAGGAGAGCGCCAGCCCCGCGCCGCCGACGTGAAGCAAAAGCGCGCCGACGGCTCCGAACACCCAGAGCCGCAGCGGTGCCTTTTGTCCGGCATCCAAGTCCGACATGTCTTACTCGCCGTCGCTCAGGGCTTCGAATTGTCGGTTGCCGCAGGCGGGGTCGTACTGCCTGGAACCCCCTCCAGCGCGGTCAATTTGAGCATCTTGTAGCCGCCGTTGCGCAGAATTTCGAGGACGTCCATCAATTCGCCGTAGGGCACGCCGCGGTCGGCACGTATGAAGATGAATTGATCCTTTTTGACGTCAGGCATCGCATCGAGCGAGCGGACCAGGTCAACCCGCTTGACGAAATTTTCCCCGATCGCGATCGCGAGGTCAGGCTTGATGCTGACATAGGTCGGCTTGTCCGGCTTCTTCTGCGGGGTCGCCGTGGAGGTCGGCAGATCAATCGGCAGATCGACGGTCGACAGCGGCGCCGCCACCATGAAGATGATCAGGAGGACCAGCATGACGTCGATGAACGGCGTGACATTGATCTCGTGCGACTCCGAGAAATCACTGTCGTCATCGTCATGTTCTGCGATCGACGCGCCCATCGTCTACTCCGCTGCCCCACGGACGTGCTGGCCGCTGACATGGGTGCGGTCGAGATCGCGCGACAACAGCCGGCCCGCGGCGCCCGACGCGCGGCTGACCAGTTCCAGGTAGCCTTTGGTGACGCGCGCAAAGTGATTGTAGATGATGACGGCGGGGATCGCGGCGACCAGACCGAGCGCGGTGGCGAGCAGCGCTTCGGCGATGCCGGGCGCCACCACGGCAAGATTCGTGGTTTGCGATTTCGAGATGCCGATGAAGCTGTTCATGATGCCCCAGACCGTGCCGAACAGTCCGACGAACGGCGATGTCGCGCCGATGGTCGCCAACAGGCCCATGCCGAACCGGATCCGCCGCGCCTCGGCGCGCACGATTTCAGCAAAGCTCGAAGCGGCGCGTTCCTTGATACCGGCATCGCTCGAAATGCCCGCCGACAGCCGCGCCTCGCGCATCGCTGCCGCCAGGAAGGATGCCAGTACGCTGCCCTTGGCGCCGAGCGCGAATTGCGCTTCAGCCAGCGACCGCGCATCGCCGATCTTGACGAGCGCGCCGCGCAGCCTGCGCCGGATTAGCGTCATCTCGACCATCTTGCCGAGGAAGATGGTCCAGGTCACGAGCGAAGCGAAGGCGAGACCGATCATCACCGATTTGACGATGATGTCCGCATTCCAGAACATCAGCCACGGCGACAATTCGGACATCGCCGCCTTGCCAAGCTTGGTTACCTTGTTCTCGCCTTCGGCCGGTGCGGCGGCAGGCGTCGCCGGCGCAACCGGGGACGGCGCGGCCTGCGCAGGCAATGCGGCTTGAGGGGGTGTGGCTTGAGGGGATGTGACTTGAGGGGGCGCTGATTGAGGGAGTGTGGACTGGGCCGGAGGTTGCTGAGCTGCCGGCGCTTGTTGGGCAATGGGCGCGGAAGGTGCAGCGGGAGCCGCGCCCTGCTGGGCCGACAACGGTGCCGCCAGCGACAGCATCGCCAGCGCCGAGATCACCGTAAATGCCATCGCGCGAGAAAGAGACATGTTCTTCATACTTCGGCCCAGTAGCGGATCAGGTTGTGATAGATGCCGGTCAATTTGACCGTTTCAGGGTCGTCTCTCCCCAGTCGCTCCACCAAGGCCTGGATCGAGGTATCGAGATCGAAGATCAGACTGCGGGCGTGGTCATCCCGTACCATGCTCTGCAGCCAGAAAAAAGATGCCACCCGCATACCTCGTGTGACGGGCGTGACCAGATGCAAACTAGACGCAGGATAAAGCACGAGGTCCCCGGCCGCGAGCTTGATTTCGTGGGAACCATAGAGATCCTCGACCACCAGCTCGCCCCCATCATACTCGTCCGGCTCCGACAGAAACAGCGTCACCGACAGGTCGGTCCGGATCCGCAAGCCCGTGAGGCGATCTCCCCTCACCGCGTTGTCGACATGGAGGCCGAAATGGTGCCCGCCGGAGGCCACGTAGCGATTAAATAGCGGCGGAAAGATCTGCAGCGGGATCGCCGCCGAGATGAATCTCGGGCTGGCGGTCAGCGCCGACAGCACGCGATTGCCGAGCGTCCGCGCGACCTCGCTGTCCGGCGGAAGCTGCTCGTTGCGCTTGACCATCGCCGATTGTGCACCCGCGGTGGAGCGGCCGTCCTCCCAGTCGGAGGCGTCCATGATGCGGCGGAAATCCGCCACATCATCTTTGCTCAGCACCTCGGGAACGCATATCAGCACGATCAGAACTTGGCCGAGGTGACGAGGTAGAACGCCCGCCCCGGTGCCACCGCGACGAACGGCACCGCGCTGCGGTAGAGCGTGTCGTAATAGAGCTTGTTGGTCAGGTTCTGCGCGTAGAGCTTCATGGTCC
>JBKPMC010000022.1:0-3911 GCA_046731955.1 Pseudomonadota bacterium
ACGTAAACGACGTTTGCAAACCCCTCGGCATTTAAGAGGTCGCTCACCACGTACTGGGGAGCGATACAAATGCTCGGGTTCTTCGCAAGGCGGATTGTGGTGGTCTCTGGCGGCGGGTTGGCTTCTTCGGCCCTCAGCCGCGACACGACGCTCCCAAATAGGGCAGTGGAAGCGGCGCAGGCTCCAGCCAACAGCAAGTCGCGACGGTTCGTATGCATCGGGACCTCCTCAGAAATGCTTTAGATGAATCAGCCTCCCAGTTCACGTCGAACCTCGTTGAGGAACCGCCAGTCGGCCCCATCCGCGATGAGTTTCGCAGGGCTTGATTTAATCATCCCAGCTTCGCGCAGACGAAGCGCGTAAAAGCGGATGGTGTCTTCGGGATCAAACTCGCGCCAGCGGTTGTAAGGCACGTCCGCAAGCGTCTGAGCCGCATAGTCGTGGCGGGGCGTGAAACCCCCATCTACCATACGCTGCGCAACAAGGGCCGGCGCGCTTACGCACAAATCCGTGGCCCGGAGCATGGCGCGTACCACGCGCTTAGTAGCGATAGGATTCTTTCGAACGAACTCACGATTCCCCGCCAACATGCAGCAATAATACTGCGACCATGGGCGATCCTGCGCGCTGTTGACGATGACGCGACCGACGCTCTGCGCGCGCAAACGTTGAGGTTCTGGGGGAAATCCGAGGAAGGCGTCGATCTTGCCCTCCGTAAACAATTCGATCGGTTTGACCTTCGCGCTCGTCACCCACTCGATATCTTTCGCGGGATTGAGCCCAACAAGTGTCGCCATCGCGCTTAGGAACACATGCGGGGGCGACTCAAGCGATTGGACGCCGACGGTTCGACCCTTCAGGTCGGCGACGCTGCGTATGCCCTCTCTGGCGAAGAGCTCGAAGCAGCCGACATGAATCCCGGCCAGAATGGTAGTGCTCAAGCCTCGATCGATCTCGAGAAGAAGTGGACCAGAGAAGTTCAGATTGAAGTCGACGTCGCTGTTTCTCCATATAGCTTTGTCTTGTGCAGCGCCGCTACGAACGAACCCGGTTTCGACGTAAACGACATTTGCAAACCCCTCCTCTTTCAGCAAATCGCTTACCACGTACACAGGCGCGATGCAGATACTTGGGCCCTTCGCGAGTCGGATCGTGGTAGTTTCTGGCGGCGGATCGGGCTCTTCGGCCCTGAGCCGAGTGGTAATGCTCCAAAGCAGCGGAGTGGAGGCGGCGAAGCATCCCGCCAATAGCAAGTCGCGACGATTCGTATGCATCGGGACCTCCTCGAAAAACCTTAGCGGTAGCTTCCGGGGGCCAAATGTCGGGCCGACATGATTTGCGGAACTAAGGGACCCGCTGACGATGAAGATAGCACCGCCGCGCTACGTCGGATATGGCCGAGTACCTGACGCTTTTGCAAGTTCCTGACAATCCTTGGCCGACCTGATGTTTTCAAGGCTCGTTGGGTACCCCTGGTCGGCTTCGGCCAAAGGCGGAAGGTGCCCCGCGAGCAGATGTTTTCCGCTTCCCCCCCCGAAAGGCTGACATCCCATCTGGCCACCCTCGGAGCTTAACCTGCGCAGGGTTGGGGCTGAAGTTGAGAAACCTTACTCCTGACTACAAGTTCTGTTCTCACGTAGCGTTCAGGGGAGCCCTCGGGTATCGGGGCACACTCCGCTGTAGGCGATAAGGCAGTCAGCACTGGAAGTCAGAGTCGGGCCAGACTCAATGCGTTGCAGCCGTTGCGTTCCTATTCGATGCAGCCTCAGAAGGCCCGCGCGATCGAAGTGTAGGAGCGCAACCCTAACGTCGCTCCAAGTTGACGAGGCATTTTGCTACGGACCACGGGCACGAACTTTCGATGACGGGAGCAAGCTTCTTGGCTCGCTCAAGATGGACGACTGCACCAGGGAGCAGCTTGGCCCGCCGGCAAACCCGTTTACTTTAGTCTTGCGCCAGGCTTGGCGGCGGCGGGCAAATCCTCACGTGCCGTAAGCGAACTGTCCAACGATCGCCATGAACGCCGGCGAGTTTGGGCCGGCGAACCAATCGGAACACCATGTCCTCCAGCTCCAATACCAGTATCGCTAAGAAAGCTCACACCAAGGCCGAGGCAAATTTTGCCACTTGGCTCATGATGGCCAAGCTCGGTGGTTTCGATGACCTTCCGTCAAACGCACAGAGCTTTCTGACTAACTATCGAACTCGCCTCGAGACGATGAGCGAGGCCGAGTCCACGGCCCTGGCCGTTCGCGAGGTCTACAGCGCTTATTACAGCGAGATGGGCGGCGTGGGCGCGGCGCCCGAACCAAAGGCCCGCACACCGACGACAGAGAATAAGGTTGTGCGGTTCCAGAGAGGGCCTAAACCTCAGCCCAGTCTATCGGCTGCGCGCCATTCGACGAGGCCAATGATACGAACATCCGTCTCGGCACTGCTGATTTTCGCGATCATAGTGGCTCTGATTGTCGCATATAGAGTTCTTACGCAGTGACACCGCCGGCAGATTGTATGCGACGTCCGCTTTTCCCCCGATAGCCACCAAATAGCAGGCATCGCGCGACTTCGCATTTGGACCAAAAACTGCCAATCCAGCAACGCGCTTGTCGCTTAACTTTAGAACATTTCGTAGTTCGCTCGGAAAGTAGCAGGAAGGTTCATTCGAACCGGCGCTCGTGTTGTGGGCGGCGTCACCGCTCTAATAAATCGCCGGAACGAGCCGTGACGTGCGCCCACTTGTGCTCATCGCCAAAGCGCGCGCAGAGCAGTGCTTCTTCTGCCCGGATGCGCACAAGAAATGTGATTTAAGATTGTCTCTGGCCGCAGCAATGATGCCCTGTGCTCACGGCGTCTACCCTAGCCTTCACAGCGTCCGACTGTTTAACGGCATAATCGAGAGCGCGGCAGACCGATTAGGTTTCCACAATCGTCGATATCCTATATTCTTCGTGCGTCAATCAACCCTGATGTATGCCAAAAGGGAGCTGCGGCTGAACATGCATGCGATGAAAGCGATCGCGATCATAGCGGTCTTGCTCCTGGTCGTGGTGAACGCACTGGAATTGCTGCCGGCAGCGCGCGCATTCCAAATGTATCTATCGGGTGGGGCGGTGACGCTGAGCCTTATCGCGTTGATAGCGATCCTGGTCGGGCGCCGCCCGTCACGGGATAACCGAAGTGCTGACGTTGAGGCGGCCCGACCGATGCCTGTTACGACTCGCGCAAACCAGGCAGACGCCGAGATTGTCAGTTTTTTGGCGATGCTGCAGGCAAGGGGCCGGCTGGTCGATTTCCTGATGGACGACATCAACGCGCATGACGACGCACAGGTTGGAGCCGCCGCGCGCGTGGTCCATGCCGGATGCAAGACCGCCCTGCTGGAGCACTTCCGAATCTCCCCCGTGCGCGCAGAGAGCGAGGGATCCATGGTGCAGGTCGCCGCTGGCTATTCGCCGGACGAGTACCGACTGGTCGGCAAGATCAGCGGCCAGGCGCCGTTCTCGGGGATGCTTGTCCATCACGGCTGGAAAACGGATTCGGTGAATCTACCACGCGTTTTGCGGAGCTCGACCCATCGACTTCCAGCAATCGCTCCGGCGGAGGTGGAACTGAGATAAGCGGGCTCGCATCGGCCGGCTGCCGGACGTCCGAGCGGAATGTACAACCAGTGCTTTCCATCACGGGCGACTATTGACACGAATTCACAACACGACAACCAGGACAACCCTTCCTCATGAGCGCTCGTTTCAGTCTTGCTATCGACCTCGGCACTAGCAACAGCGCAATCGCGATCGCCGATCTCGAGAGTGGTGAGACCAGGATTATCGAAATCGCGCAGACCCTAGGGCCAAATCAGATCGGCGAGATGCCGGCACTGCCGTCCGCCACTTATATTCCGCACACCGAGGAGT
>JBKPMC010000023.1:0-2364 GCA_046731955.1 Pseudomonadota bacterium
ACGGCGTCCACCATGTCTTCCATCCGCCGGTGGCGCTTCCCGAATGGCCCGACGCGGACCGCCGCTCGCGCATCGTGTTCATTACCCGCGGCATCGCGCGCCAGGAGGTGCTCGCGCTATGGCAGGCAGGCCGCGCGGCGGCTTGAGACGCATTTGGCAGCGTGCTCATCAGTCCGCGAACTAGCTCGGTGGCGGGTTCCCGAACGAAATCCCTACTCAGCGAGCTGAAACCGCTCAAAGCGATCCAGCTCTTCCTCGATGCGGCGCTTGTAGTCCTTGCGCGCAGGCCGCGCGGCGCCCTTGCCGACCCAGCTCCATTTCTGCATCAGGAGTTTCTTGTTCTGGCGGTCGGTCTTCAGGTCGATGGCGGCAACGATGTCGCTGCCTGCCAGGACCGGCAGCGCGAAATAGCCGAACACGCGTTTCTCCTTCGGGACATAGGCCTCGAAGCGGTGGCCGTAATCGAAGAACAATTCCGTGCGCTTGCGCTGGATGATCAGGGGATCGAATGGCGAGAGGATGTGTACGGGACCGCCGCCCTCCTCGCCGGCTGGCAAGGATCCATTCGCCTCCAGCACTTCCGGCCGGGCCCAATGCTCCTGCTTGCCGGCGCCTTCGGGCGCCACCGGCAACAGTTCCTTGCGCCGCACCCGCGCCTCGATCAATCGCCGCACCGCCGCCTTGCTCGGCGCGTCGAGATGGCAGATGGAATCGAGGCTGACGACGCCTTGCGAGCGCAACGCGCGGTCGAGCAAATAGGCGGTGATTTCGGCCGACGTCGCCGGCTTCGGCGGCTTGTCCCAGCCGAAATGCCGCGTCATCAGCTCATAGGTCTTGAGCATGCCGGCGCGTTCGGAGATCGTCACCTCGCCAGTATAGAAGGCAAGCTGCAACGCCCGCTTCGAGGGTTTGCGGCTCTGCCAGAGATGTTCCTTCTCGGTCAGGACGTCGTCCTCGATGTCGCGGATGGTCAGCGCGCCATCGCGCCGCAACAGCCGCATCACCTTGCGGGTGTCCTCCGGCTTCACCGAAGCGAACCATTTGTGGCCCTCGCGCCGGTGTTCCCGCATCGCCGGGACGAAGAAGCGAAAATCCTTCGCCGGCACGTAGGACAGCGCGTGCGTCCAGTATTCGAACACGCTTTTGTCGGTGCTCTGGGCCTGGCGCAGGTCGCCGCGGGCGTAAGCCGGGATGCGGCTATAGAGAATGTGATGGTGGCAGCGCTCGATGACGTGGATGGTGTCGATCTGCACATAACCGAGATGATCCACCGCCGCCGCCACCGCCTGCGGTCCGGCGCCGAACGGCTCGTTTGTATCGAGCCGCTGGGCATGCAGCCAGATTCGCCGGGCCTCGGTCTTGGTCAGGGGGCGGGGTTCAGTCGCGCGGGGCATCGCCCGGCAATGTAGCGGGATTCGCGCGCGGGGGGAGTCCTCAGGTTCCGTGATCGCCGGCTCGCGGCGCGGACTCAGCTCACCGCTTCGGCCGATCCCCGACGCTGCCGGTGGCGAGCTCGGCCTCGCAAGAGGCGCGGCCGGGTTGAGGGGCAGTGCATTTGTAGACGTTGCCGGTGAGACGATCGACCAGCCACGCGCTCTCCTCCGTCGGGCTTTCGAACCCGACATAGCGGCTGCCGAGCGCGTTGATCAGCGTCGACAGCAAAATTGCAGCGGCGATCAACGCCGCGCCGATCAGTGTAGGCATAGAACTTCCGGAACCGGCAGGCTCCGATGCGCTGGTACGATAACCCAGGTACTCACGCTGACGTTTGACTGACTGTAACACCCGCCCGCCCGTTTGGTTGCCCGAACCAATTCTTCTTCAGATTATTTGTGAGAGAATCCTCTAGGCTCGTATCTAGCCGATTTGTTGTCCACAGATCGGCGATGGCGCGACGATCCACCTTTTTTTCTTTTCTGAAGTCGACAGCGCGTGGCTTACCGGCCAGATGACGCGCCGATCGCACCGTAAAATTACGTGCTGCATTGGGACTGCCATGCTTCGAGTAGCCGTCGAGCGCGCGGTCTCGACCGGCTTGCCCGAAACCTTGATGCCGGAGTCGGCGAAGGCGACGTTCCGCGCAACGGCACCGGCCGGCGGTCGAGGTCGATACGTCCGCGGAAGTTCACTTGAAAAGTTCGGCGGCCGTTCCGTGCGATCGAACCCGTGATTCAGCTCACGCAAGCAAGGTCGGATGAATCAATCCGCCGACGAGACGATGGCATGCAAGCCGACCTTGCGCAGCCTTCAACACCTTGCAGCGCCTATCGAAACGTCCGGACCCTACAGAGAGTCGGCGTTGGCCAATGTGACTTTGATCACATTTCTCGCTTTGAACCCGTCCTATGGTCGCAGCATCCAAAC
>JBKPMC010000024.1:0-130914 GCA_046731955.1 Pseudomonadota bacterium
ACGGCCGATCCAGCTGGTCGTGCCGGATGGGTCCATGTTGAAGCCGGGCTACCCGGCAGCGGTTGTCGCCGGCAATGTCGAGACCAGCCAGGTTGTCACTGACGCATTGTTCGCCGCAACCGGACGGCTCGCGCCGAGCCAGGGGACGATGAACAACTTCACCTTCGGGAACGAGCGCCACCAATATTATGAAACGATCGCCGGCGGATCGGGCGCTGGGCCGGACCATGACGGGACCAGTGCGGTCCAGACGCACATGACCAACAGCCGCCTGACCGATCCCGAAATTCTCGAGACGAGGCTTCCAGTGAGACTTGATCAGTTCGCGATCCGCCGCGGCTCGGGCGGGCCGGGCGTCCACAAGGGCGGCGATGGCGTCGTCCGCGCCGTCACCTTCCTCGAACCGATGCGCGCGAATATCCTTGCTAACCGCCGGTGGGTTCCGCCGCGCGGAATCCTGGGCGGAGCAGACGCTCAGGCCGGCCGTAACTGGGTCGAGCGGACCGACGGCTCGGTCGAGATGTTGAGCGCAACGGCCTCGGCAGACGTGAAGCCGGGCGATCGGTTCGTCATCGAGACGCCCGGCGGCGGCGGGTTTGGAACGCGCGAGTGAACTACTGGCCGCTTCTCGGAATCCTTCTCGTCGTTCTCGGGTTCGCGCTCAAACTGAACCCGATGCTCGTCGTCACTGCGTCGGCAATCGTCACCGGCCTGCTCGGCGGAATGGATCTGACGGAGGTGATCTCTACTTTCGGCAAGGCGTTCAACGACAATCGGATCATCGCGATTGTTTGGATCGTGCTTCCGGTGATCGGGCTGCTCGAGCGCTTCGGTCTGCAGCAGCAGGCGGCCACCGTAATCCGCAACCTGAAGAATGCGACCACCGGGCGGCTTCTGATTCTGTACCTGCTCTACCGTCAGATCACCGCGGCGATTGGGCTGCACTCGACAGCCGGCCATCCGCAGACGGTGCGGCCGCTGGTCGCGCCGATGGCGCTTGCCGCGGCCGAGAAGCAACACGGGAAGCTCGACGAGGAAACGAGCGAGAAAGTGAAGGCTTATGCTGCGGCGACCGACAATGTCGGTCTGTTCTTCGGCGAGGATATTTTCTTCGCGATCGGATCAATCGTGTTGATCCAGCAGATACTCTCGACCTACGGGTACACCCTTGCGCCTCTACACCTCGCGCTGTGGGCGATCCCGAGCGCCATCTGCGCCTTCCTCATTCACTCGACGCGGCTGCTCCTGCTCGACCGCAGCCTTGCGAGGCGCGGCAGGTGATCACGCTTCACTGGCTCTACACGTTGGCGGGAGCGATGTTCGCCGCCTTCGCGCTGTTGTCGGCGGTCGATCGCAGCAACCCGAAGCGCTTCGGCAATGCGGCATTCTGGGGGCTGATGGCGCTGAGCCTGCTTGGCGGCGATTACATCGGCAACTTCGGCAACGGCCTGCTCGTGCTCGGCCTTGCTGGACTTGCCGGCTTCGGCTTCATCGGCCGCAGCCACCCACCGACGACCTCTGAGCAGGAGCGGCAGCGCTCGTCGGAGATGCTCGGCAACAAATTGTTCCTGCCGGCGCTGATCATCCCTGTAACTGCGCTCGTCGGAACCCTCGCCTACAATTACACCCCAGCTGGGTCATTTGGCTGGATTGAAGCGAAACGAGAAACCTACGTCTTTCTCGGCGTGGGTGTCCTGCTCGCGCTCGCAACTATCTTCGCTTGGCTGCGACCGCCTGCGATCGCTCCGCTGCAGGAAGGACGCCGTCTCATCGACGCGATCGGCTGGGCGGCCGTGCTCCCGCAGATGCTCGCTGCGCTGGGTGTCCTGTTCGCAGCCGCAGGTGTGGGCGACATCATTGGTTCAGTCACCCGCTCCATGATTCCGGAAGGCAGCATATTCCTAACGGTCCTTGTCTTCGGCGCCGGGATGGCGCTGTTCACCATGATCATGGGCAACGCCTTCGCTGCGTTCCCGGTGATGGCGGCGGCGATCGGAGTTCCACTCCTCATTCGGCATTATGGCGGCGATCCGGCGGTGATCGGCGCGGTGGGGATGCTTGCCGGCTTTTGCGGGACTCTGATGACTCCCATGGCCGCGAACTTCAACCTGGTTCCGGCAGCGCTTCTCGAGCTCAAGGACCAGTATGGCGTGGTGAAGGTGCAGGTCGCGACGGCCCTGCCGCTGCTCGCGCTCAACCTCCTCATCATCTACTTCGCCGCGTTCCGATGATGCTGGACCCCTCCCTCGCATCTCACATGGCAGGCATCGCGCTCGGCCATGTCGCGCGCGAATTTCCCAATAAGCTCGATCATGTGATGGGCGGCGAGAAGGACGTCGCTTCGCCGCGTGAGCTTCATCCGATTTTCTTCGGAAGTTTCGATTGGCACAGCTGCGTGCACGGTTGGTGGACCCTGCTGACCCTTCGGCGGCTATTCCCGCACATGCCGGAAGCCGGCGCGATCGTGCAGCTCGCCGACGACAGCTTCACACGAGACAAAGTTGCCGCCGAACTGGCCTATCTGGATCGGCCGCTGAGCCGCGGATTTGAGCGGCCCTATGGTTGGGCGTGGCTGCTTTATCTCCACCTTGAAGCCGCCCGCCATACCAACCGATCTTGGGCGGGGGTGCTCGAGCCGCTCGCGCGTGCCATTGCAGAACGGCTGCACGATTATCTGCAGATCCTCACCTACGCGATCCGTGTCGGAACGCACTTCAACACACCCTTTGCGTTGGTGCTGGCGCTGGAATGGGCAGACGTTTTCCACGCACCACTTGCGCAGCAAGTGCGCGAGCGATCGATGCATTGGTTTGGCGCCGACCGGGATTGTCAGGCGTGGGAGCCTGGCGGCGACGAATATCTCTCGCCGGCGTTGATCGAAGCCTTGTGCATGGCGCGCACTCACCCGGACATCTTCCCTGAATGGTTTGCGCGCTTCCTGCCACGCCTCGGGCGGCACGAACCCGCAACGCTGTTCGCTCCCGCGATCGTGAGCGACCGGACTGACGGCAAAATCGCGCATCTGGACGGGCTAAACCTCAGTCGCGCCTGGTGCTGGCGAGGGCTCGCTCCGCTGTTGCCGTCAACTGAGCGCGCGGTCGCGGGAAGCTCTGCGGACGAGCATCTTGCCGCCGCCATGCCGCACATCGCCGGCGATTACATGGGCGAGCACTGGCTCGCGAGCTTCGCGCTGCTGGCGTTGCTGACGTAGGACACCTCGCATAGCGGCGCAGTGCGGAGCAGGGAATCCCCGCCGAGCGATTGGTAGAGGTCGACGCGATTTTGCGCAGCGATCAGCTTCGCTTGAACATATGTCTGCTGGACCGTGTAATAGGCCCTCTGGGTGACGAGTACGCTTAGAAAAGCGTCGAGTCCTGCGTTATAGCGGGCTTCCTCGAGCAGATAAGCATCGGCGGCGGCGGCCTGCTGCCGCTGGGTCGCCGAAAGCTGGTCCGCCATTGTTCCCTGGCGGGCGAGGGCGTCGGAGACCTCGCGGAACGCCGTCTGGATCGCAAATTGATAATTGGCGAGCGCGGCGTTGCGCTGGTCCTCGGTCAGCCGAACATTCGCCCGCCCTGCTCCGGCCTGAAAGATTGTGTAGGTCGCGTCGGCGCTGGCGCTCCAGCCGAAGGCGCCCCCGGTGAACAGGCTGCCGAGCGCCGTGCTTGCAAAACCGAGCAGGCCGGTGAGGGTGATGCGCGGAAACAGTGCCGCGCGTGCCGCGCCGATATTCGCGTTGGCCGCACGCAGCTGATATTCGGCTTGGAGCACGTCGGGGCGACGCAGGAGTATCTCGGAGCTGATTCCGGCGGGCAGCTCGGAGATGGTTGGTCCGGCCTGATCGATGGAGCTCGGGAGGAGGCTCCGGTCGAGCGGTGCTCCAACCAGCAGTTGCAGCGCGTTGACGTCCTGAGCGACGAAGGTCTTCTGCTGGGCAAGGTCCGCATTGGCCTGCTCCAGAATTTGCAAGGCCTGGCTCAAGTCGGTGCGCGGGGCGAGTCCGCCTTGCAGACGCAGCCGAGTCAATCGGACACTCTTTTCGGCACTGCTCGCCGTCTGCTGGAAGATCTGCAGCAGGCTTACGTCCGCTGCGTAGGTGAGCCAGGCGTCGGCGATATCGCCAACGAGAGTCAGGCGGGTCGCGCGGGCGCCCGCTTCCGTTGCGAAATATTGCTGGAGTTGAGCATGGGTGAGCGAACGCAGCCGTCCGAAGAGATCGAGCTCGAAGCTGGGGACGCTGAGTCCCGCCTGATAATTCGCCACAAACTTGGAGTTTGATCCGCTGCCTGACCCGGATCCGCCGCCTGACCCAGATCCGCCGCCTGATCCCGAATCGCCGTTGTTTCTTTCACCGGTCGCGGTGACGCCCGCAGCTGCGTCGAGCTGCGGGAATTGCTGCGCGCGCTGGATGCGATATTGCTCGCGCGCCGCAGCGATGTTCGCCGCCGCGGTCAACAGGTTGCGATTGTTGACGAGCGCCTGGCTGATCAACGTCTGCAGGCGAACGTCGCGGAAAATATCCTTGTAGGTGACGGCTGGAAGACTTGCCTCGGTCTGCTTGAGATAGGCGTCCCCGGCCGGCCAGGACGGCGGAACTGCGGACTCGGGCCGAACATATTTAGGCTCCATCGTTGCGCAGCCGGTAGCGAACAGCGCCAGAATGGCCGCCAAGCGTTTCATGCCTTCGCTTCTCCGCGCCGGCGCAAGCGCTCGCGAATGAGCTTCAGGCCGTCGCGAACGCCGCGCCGCACGAGCACGTAGAACAGTGGGATGTAGAAGACAGCAAGAACGGTCGCTGTGACCATACCGCCGATCACTGCGGTGCCGATCGCGATCCGGCTGTTCGCTCCGGCACCAGTGGAGATGGCGAGCGGCATAACTCCAAAGATGAAGGCGAAGCTGGTCATCAGGATCGGCCGAAGCCTGATCCGGGCGGACTCGATCGCTGCATCGATCACGCGCTTGCCTTCCTTTTCCGCGCGTTCGGCGAATTCATTCATTAGGATCGCGTTCTTGGCGGTGAGGCCCATCGTCGTGATCAGGCCAACCTGCAGATAGACGTCATTCTGGAGCCCGCGCAGGGTGACGGCGAGCACGGCGCCGATGAGACCAAGAGGAATAACGAGCAGCACCGCGATGGGAATCGTCCAGCTTTCGTAAAGGGCGGCCAGACAGAGGAAGACGACGATCAGCGCCAGGCCGTAGAGAATCGGTGCTTGGCCCGAAGACAGGAGCTGCTGGTAAGACTGGCCGGCCCAGCCGACCGTCACTCCCGGAAACTCATTGGCCAGCTTCGCAATTTCGTCCATCGCCTGGCCCGAGCTTTGTCCGGGGCCCGGATTGCCCTGGTATTCATAAGCGGGAGTGCCGTTGAAGCGATAGAGCGTGACTGGGGCCACGCTCCATCCGGATGACGCGAAGGAGGCAAACGAGACCATCCCGCCCAGGCTATTACGCACCGACCACTGGTCGATGTCGGACGGCTCCGACCGATAAGGCGCATCGCCCTGCACAAACACGCGCTTGACCCGACCTCGATCGACGAAGTCATTCACATAGATGCCGCCCCATGCCGCCGAGATCGTGCTGTTCACGTCCGCCGGGTTGATGCCCAGCGAGGCAAGAGTCGGCTGATCCCAGTTGACCTTGAGTGTCGGCGTGTCGGGCAGCTGGCTGAGACGAACCTGCGACAGGTTGGGGTCGGCGTTTGCCTGCCGTAGCAGTTGATCGCGAACCTGCGCAAACTGCGCCTGCGGCATTCCGCCTGTATTTTGCAGCTCCATCGTGAAGCCGCTTGCCTGGCCGAGGCCGCGGATCGAGGGGGGAATCAGAACGAACACCTGTGCGTCGCGAAAGCCCCTGAACGCCGCCGCAGCACGTTTGACGATCGCGTCCGCGCTGTTCTCACTGCCCTCGCGCTTGCTGTAATCGGCAAGGCTTATGAACGCCTGGCCGGTGTTCTGACCGCTCAAGCCCTGGCCGCCGCCAGCCACCGTGAAATACTGGCCGACATTCTTCTTCTCGGGACCTTTGAGGAAGTAATTTTCGACGGCGAGCTGAACCTGGCGGGTCCGGCCCAGCGTAGCGCCCGGCGGAAGCCGATACTGAACGGTGACCGCGCCCTGATCCTCGGTCGGAATGAAGCCCGTCGGCAGGCGGGCGAACAGCAGGAAGAGGATGACGCACACACCGGCGAAGATGCCGAGGAACAGCCATTTGCGGGCGACCACTTCCTCGACATGTTCGACATACCAGTCGATGAGGCGTCGGAAGCCGTGGTTGAACTTATCGCGGCCCCGGTCCACCACACGCGCCACTTGAGGCAACCTGCGGCCGAGCGAGCTTTCCCCGACCGTGCCATGCGAGCGGCGAAGGACGATGGCGGCGAGCGACGGGCTCAAGGTCAGGGCCATGAAGACCGACAGCGCCATCGCCGAAACGATCGTTGCCGAAAACTGTCGGTAAATGACGCCGGTCGAACCGCCGAAGAACACCATCGGCAGGAATACCGCGGACAGGACGAGCGCAATGGCGATCAGCGCCATCTGAATCTGGCTCATCGACTGGATCGTCGCTTCGCGCACTGTCAGCTCGGGCTGCTCCTGGAGGATGCGCTCGACATTCTCGACGACGACGATCGCATCGTCGACCAGCAGACCGACGGCTAGCACGAGGCCGAACAGAGTCATCGTGTTAATCGAGAATCCGAGCGCTGCCAGGACCCCGAAGGTCCCGAGCAGGACCACCGGAATGGCGACCGCCGGGATGATCGTGGTCCGCCAGCTCTGCAGGAAGACGAACATCACCAGAATGACCAGGAACATCGCTTCGATCAGGGTCTTCACGACCTCGTTGACCGATAGCTTGATGAAGTCGGTCGTGTCGTAAGCGAAGGCATATTGATAGCCGGGCGGCATGCTCTTCGACAATTGCGCGACCGTGGCCTTCACCAGCTCGGCTGTCTTGAGCGCGTCCGCGCCGGGTGAGGTGCTGATGCCCATGCCCGCGCCCGGGTGGCCGTTGACGCGCACGAGCGTCGAATAATTCTCCGCTCCGAGCTCCACGCGCGCGACATCGCCGATCAGCACGCGCGCGCCCGACGGGTCGTTCTTGACGATGATGTTGCGGAACTGGTCGACCGTCTGCAGCCGCGATTGCGCGGTCACGGTCGCATCCAGCATCTGCGTATAAGGCTGGGGCACGCCGCCGACTTCGCCAGCTGCGACCTGGATGTTCTGCGCCTGAACCGCGCTGATGACGTCGCTCGGCTGCAGGTTGACCGCGCGCAGCTTGGCCGGATCGAGCCAGATGCGCATCGCATATTGAGAGCCGAATACGTTGGCGTTGCCGACGCCGTTCAGCCGGCCGACTTGGTATTGGAGGTTGTTCACCATCCAGTCGCCGACATCGACGTTGGTGGATCGGTTGGTTGTGTCGTAGACGCCGATGATCATCAGCAGGTCGGGGTTGGATTTGGTCACCCGGACGCCTTGCTGCTGAACCTGTTGGGGCAGGCGTGAGATTGCCGCCTGGATCGCGTTCTGCACCTGCACCTGCGCGATGTCCGGGTCGGTGCCTTTCTCGAACGTCGCGCTGATCGATACCTGGCCGCTCGAACTCGAGTTCGAGCTGAAATAGAGCATCCCGTCGATGCCGGTCAGTTGCTGTTCCAGAATTTGCGTAACGCTGTTCTGAAGCGTGTCGGCCGACGCACCGGGATAAGTCGTGTTGATGTTGACCTGCGGCGGCGCGACGTCGGGATATTGCGCGATTGGTAGCTGGGTGATCGAGCCGATCCCGACCAGCATGATGATGATCGCGATCACCCAGGCGAAGATCGGGCGATCGATGAAGATTTTTGACATCGACCGCCTTAGCCGCGCTTCTGGGCGTTCATTTTCTTGAGCACTTCGGGCGGCGGCGCCTGGATTTTCTGCGGCGCGGTCTGCGGCACGGGCTTGAGCTTGGCGCCGGGGATGAGGTTCTGCGTTCCCTGGGTAATGATCTTTTCGCCACCGGTGAGACCCTGAGTGACGATCCAGTAGGCGCCTCGGCTACGGTCAGCCGTTACGGTGCGCTGAACCGCCGTGTTGCCGGGGCCGACGATCCAGACAGTCGCATTGCCCTGCGGATCGCGCGACAGCGCCTGCTGGGGTACCAGGAAAGCTGACGTATCGACGGCCTGGGCAAACTCGGCGTTCACGAACATGCCCGGAAGCAACAGCGCCTGGGGATTGGGAAAGCGGGCGCGGATCGTGACCGTGCCGGTGCTCTGGTCAACCAGCACCTGGCTGAATTCTACCGTGCCGGTCATCCCATAATAGGAATCGTCAGGCAGCTTGAGCCGTACCTGCGCGGTGGCCGCCATTGCGCCGCCCTGGGCGAGCGACCGCCGGAGCGCGAGGAGGTCGGCTGCCGATTGCTGGATGTCTACATAGATGGGGTCAAGCCGGGTAATCGTCGTCAGCGGGTCGGTCTGGCCGGTCGTGACCAGCGCCCCTTCAGTGAAATTGGAGAGGCCGATCTGTCCGGTGATGGGAGCAGGTACCTTGGTCCACCGCAAATTGACCTGCGCGGTCCTCAACGCCGCGGCGTTTTGTGCGATCGACGCTTCCGCCATTCGCGCCTGGGAGACCGCGTTGGTGTAGTCCTGCTTGGCAACCGCCTCCATTTCGACCAGCGGCTTGGAACGGGCCGCAAGCATGCGCGCCGCTTCCGCACTTGCCCGCGCGCTTTGCAGGTTCGCAGCGGCCTGCGCCGCCTGGGCCTCATAGATGCTGGGATCGATTTGATAGAGAGTCTGGCCCTGGCGGACGATCGACCCTTCGCGGAACAGGCGGCGAAGGATCACGCCGTTGACCTGCGGGCGGACTTCCGAGACCTGGTAGGCGTTCACGCGCGCCGGCAGGTCCTGCTGGATTGGCGCGCTTCCTCGCTGGACGATCACATAGCCGACCGTAATCGGCCCGTCCGAGCCCTTGGTCTGCTCTTGGCTTCCGCAGCCGGCCAGCATCAGCATGGCCGCGAGCGAGGCGGTACGGAATTTAGGTATGAGCAGGCGCATGACGTCCATGAGGCGGCGCAATTTCCCCTGTTGCCGTGGAATGCAAGTTTTTGGGGCTTGTGACGGTAAGAACATTATCGTTGCCGCGCCGCTAGGTGAACCTTCGGTTAGGTTACGCCCAGGCTTCGACAAACGACGGGTCCGGACCGACGAACATTCATGGGGCCGCTTTGGGCGCAAATGTTACAAGCCGGTTACACAACCCGCAGTTCTACCCTTTCCCTATGTCTAACAGGAGCTTACGTGCCGTTGCGGCAAGTTGCCCTCGTTGGAGGAGTGCGCCATGCGAACAACGACTTTTCTGCTCGTTTCGGCGTTGGCTGCCTGTACCCGGCCGGTGTCACCCGCAACTGATCCCCTGGCTCAACAGATCGCAGGGCGCGTTGCCGGCCCCGAGCAGGTCTGCGTGACCCAGCTTCTTGGCGAGAATCTTCGGGTCGTCGATTCCCGGACGCTCGCCTATGGCCGCGGGCCGACGATCTACGTGAACCGATTCCCCGGTCCATGCCCCGGCCTTGAGACGCTCAGCACAGTTTTCATCGATGCGCACGGCTCGCAATATTGCCGCGGCGACTACATACGGGCGCGCGAGCCCGGCTCCATCATTGCGGGACCAACCTGCAATCTTGGGAACTGGGTGCCGTACCGGCGACCCTAGATCAGTTCGTGTAGGGGTCGTTCTTGGTCTGTCTTTAACCATCGCGCGCTACTGCTTGATGGCATGACAGCAATCACGCCGATCAGGCCGACGTGGGAAGCCAACTCGCGCGTTTCCTGGCAGGAGAGCGCAGCCTATGCCTATCCGGTCGTGCTGCTGGTCGCTGTGTTCGTGGCGATCGCGTCGAACCTGGGCAATCCGCTGCTTCACGACAGCTTCCCAATCGACTGGGTGTGGGCAGACCAGTTCACCGCCGAGCTTGCCAAGGGAAACCTGTACCCCCGGTGGCTGCCGCTTTCCTACGCCGGTCTGGGCGCACCGGTCTTCTATTACTATCCGCCGCTGTCCTTTCATGCGGTTGGGGTCTTCGGCCTGCTTGGCCTCTCGACCTATGCCAGCCTCATAGCCGGCTTTGGCGCAGCATTCGCAGCTTCGGGGGTTGCCTGCTGGCACTGGCTGAAGGGCCGATCCGAAAATCCGCTGCTCGCGGCGATCATCTACATGCTCGCCCCCTATCACCTGTTCGACTTCACGGTCCGGGGAGCGCTTGCGGAGACCTGGGCGACGGCGTTGATCCCGCTCATTGCGATCGGCCTTCGCCGGATCGCCGAGCGCCGTGGGGGCGTCGTGTTCACCGCCTGCGCTTACGGGGCAATCATCGGCACTCACCTGCCGCTCGCGTTGCTTGTGAGCCTGTTCCTGATTGCGCCTTATGCCTTGGTTCACCGACGCCGGCTTGCTGCCTTTGCGGCGGCCGTTGCGGCAGGCATCGGCCTTGCCGCCATCAATCTCCTCCCGGCGCTCGCACTGGAGCCGTACCATGACGTCGCCAAGCTCTATCGCTCGGAGAATTTGAGAACCGCTTATTGGAGCCTGTTTGCCGGCAATTGGCAGGACGGGGTGTATCTGGCCGTGTTCGTGATCATCGGTTTGATTGCGCTCGCGCTGCGTCCGGCGCTCAATAAGCGGGACGGCTGGGCCTTCTACGCTGTGGCGATCCTGATTGCAGTGTCAGGCGTCGTCCCGTTCCTCTGGTCGTTGCCTCTGATCGAGAAGGTGCAATTCCCTTGGCGTGCGCTCCCGCTAGCGGAGTTCGGGCTCGTCACGGCACTGGCGCGCTTGCCCAGAGCGACCGTCATTCCGACCGGAATGTTATTTCTTCCGCTGTGCCTCCTGATCCTGGTTGGACCCGGATTTCAGATAAAGGGTGACGATATCGCCGCGCTGCAGGCTCGCCATCCGGATGTATATGAGTACCTCCCTCGCGGTGTCCTTCCGCCTGGACAGACGGGCGCTCGCCTTGATGACGTTCTCGCAACGCGGATTCCGCCGCCCTCGGTTCCGGGGATGGTCGTCGAGAAGACCTTCTATTTCCCCGGGTGGTCGTGCGGCGAACCGGAGCCCCGGACCCAATTGCTGATGCACGAGCCGGGCTGCACGCCGCAATTGCGCGCGACCATGCCCGAGCGCGTCGGCGCTGCGATCAGCCTCGCAACGGCGCTGCTGCTCCTCCTCTTCTCGGGCTTTGCGATCCGTGTCGTCGGCGCAGCGCGGAACAGAATCACGCAATCTCCTCGATAACGGCTTCGTAGGGGCCGAGATCGTTGCCCTCAGTATGGCCGGAGCTGATCAGGCGATTGCCCGACAGGCTGATGCGCAGGGGACGGTCGGACAGGTTGAAGACACAGCGCAGGCGCTCGTCGCCGTGACTGCGTTCGAACTCCAGCTCTTCGTCACCCGCTTCGATGACGCGCATCGCACCATGATATAGCGCGGCGTGCGCGTTGCGCAGCTTCAGGCACGTCCGCGTGAACTCGAGGATTGAGCCGGTGTCTTGTTCCTGTTGATCGACGGCGAGTGCACGATGGTTCTCGCCGACCGGCAGCCACGGCTCTCCATTCGAAAAGCCGAGGTTCGGCGCAGCAGAATCCCACGGCATCGGCGTTCGTGCTCCGTCACGGCACAACGTCTGCGGCCAGTTGGCGATCGCCTCGGGGTCCTGCAGCCGGTCGATGGGAACATCCACCTGCGGAAGCCCCAGCTCTTCGCCCTGGTAGAGGATGATGGAGCCGCGCAGCGCGCACAGCAGCAACATCTTCGTGCGCACGAATGTCTCGCGATGCTCTTCGCCAATCCAGCGAGAAAGAGCTCGCGGCGCGTCGTGATTCTCGAACGCCCACGTCGGCCAGCCGGCACTTTCGGGCCAGTCCTTGGCGACGCGCGCGACGAGCTCCGGCGTGAGCCGCTCGGCGTACAGGAAGTCGAAGCCGTAGGCGCTGTTCAGGCGCGCATCGCCTTGCGTGAACGCCTGCATTTCGGCCAGCGCGTGGTCGCCGCCGACTTCGGCGAGCGTGAAACGGCCGCCATAGTCATCGGTCACAGCGCGCAACCGCTCGAGGAAGTTCGCAATATCCGGGTGCGACTGATTGTAGAGGTGTTGCTGGAAATCGAATGGTCGAGTCCGCTTACCGCCATCCGGTGCCGGCGGATTGTCGCGCAGCTGAGGGTCGTGCATCGCAAAGTTGATCGCATCTAGCCGGAACCCATCGACGCCGCGGTCGATCCAGAAGCGCGCGACACCGAGCAGCGCATCCTGCACCGCCAGATTGTGGAGATTGAGGTCAGGCTGCTCGGGCAGGAAATTGTGCAAATAATATTGCCCGCGCCTTGCATCCCATTGCCAGGCCGGACCGCCGAACACCGACTGCCAGTTGTTTGGCGGCGATCCGTCCGGTTTCGCATCCGCCCAGACGTACCAGTCCGACTTTCCGTTCGTTGGGCCCGACCGGCTCTCCCGGAACCAGGGATTCTGGTCGGAGCTGTGGGAATAGACCTGGTCGATGATGACTTTCAGGCTCAGGCCATGCGCGCGCTCAACCAGCGCATCGAAGTCAGCCAGCGTTCCGAACACCGGGTCGACATTGCAGTAATCGGCAACGTCGTAGCCGAAGTCGCGCATCGGCGAGGTGAAGAAAGGCGACAGCCAGATCGCGTCCACACCAAGGCCCGCGACATATTCGAGCCGTTGCGTGATTCCAGGAAGGTCGCCGACGCCATTGCCATCACTGTCGGCGAAACTGCGGGGGTAAATCTGGTAGATCGCGGCGCCGCGCCACCAACGCAGCGCAGACGATTGCTCGGTGCCGGTCACTGATTCCTCAGCGAGCATCGCTCACCGCGCGCTGCTATCGACATCGACGCGGATAATCGTGCCTTTGGCGAAGTCTCGTGCAGCAGCGGCAAGATCTGCTGACGTGATTGTTTGAAGCAGCGCGCCCAACTGCTCGTGTGATCTGAGGCCGCCGGTTTCGACGAACTCGCGAGCGAGTTTGGCGCTCAGCTCTTCGTTGCTCTGAGCGGCGGTCAAATCGCGACCGAGCAAGTGGTTCCGGGCCGCTTCCACCTCCGCCGCGGAGGACGGTTCGCTCACAAGCCTCGCGAGCTGTGTTCGGAGCTCGCCTTCCATCGCGTCGGCCTTGTCGGGATCCACCCCAGTCGAAAGCGTTGCCCATGAGCGTCGTCCGTCGGTCCGAAGCGAGCTGTAGATGTGATAGACGATCCCCTTATCGCCGATTGCGGAACGGCCGAGCCGGCCCGAGTAATCGTGCGTGAGGACGTAAAGCAGCATCTGCCAGACAAGAGCCTCCCGGGTTCCCGGCGGAGGAGCGTCAACGACATAACCGATCCCGCCCTGCGACAGCGGCTTGGCAATTCGCTCGCGAACTACTTTGGGTTTGTGAGGTGCGGCCCGCGACGATGCATTGGTCAGTTTGCCCGGCGTGAGGCGGCCAAGTTGCCGCTCAAGGACTTCGAAGGCTTTTCCCGGCTCGACGTTCCCGCTCACGATTGCCGCCAAGGGCTTCGGAGCCTCATTCTCCTGCGTGCCCATTTGCGCCGCGATCAGCTGCTGAAGGCGAGTTGCCGGGTCTTCGCTCCGGGCTTCGGCGACTGCTCGCCCCTCGCGCGACGCTGAGGCGGCCTGGCCAACCAGGATCGATAGGTCATCCGCGGGGCCGGAGCGGATTACCGCGTCGAGTCCTGCCAGGTCATCAGGATGAGCGCCGCCCTGGATCGGCGCGGACATCAGCAGCTCGACCGTGGCAGTCTTGGAGAGCGGGTTCGGCTGGACGATCACCGGGAGGCCGCCGGACAGGTGACGGAACTCCGGTTGACCTGCCGGCCGTCCGGGCGGCGCACTCCCCGCGCGGTCAGCGGCCGGTCGCGGGTTGCCGGCACCAGCAGCGGCGGTCGAAGGTTTGCCGGGAACCATCCAACCGACGGTAAGACGTTCGGGCACCAGGTAGGTCCGCGCGACGCGCTGGATATCGGCGGCTGTGACCGCGGCGATGCGCCGCGGCATGTCGAGCAGGACTTCCAGGGCACCAACCCCCTCGAAAAACGCGAGCTGGTGAGCGGCATCCTCGGTGGTCTGGACATCCTCGGCGATTGCGCGGGTGACGGCGCCTTTCGCATCGGCAAGCCGACGCTCCGAGATTGGTTGATCGCGAACCGCGGCAATGTGCTTTTGGATGTCGCGCTCAAGTGCATTCGGGTCAGCATTGGCTGCAATCGAACCGGTGATGATGAAGAGAAACCGGTCGCGCGTCGGCGGAAGCCAGGTAGCGACATCGGCGGCGGTTCCAAACAGTGCTGATCCCTTTACCGACGGCGTACCCGCCCAATCGCTTTGGCGGAGGTTCAGCCCGGAGCCGCCTGACAATATCTGCTGAAGTATCAGAAAAGCAGGGAAGTCCGCGTTCGAGGCGGCGGGGGAAGGAAAGGCGAGCTGAAAATATTGCCGATCGACCGGGCCGGTCAGCTGCGTTCTTCGTTCGCCTCTCTGGGGAAGTTCTGTTGTCAGGTTCGGCACCGCGACGGGCCCTGCCGAGACGTCGGCGAAACTTCTGGCAACGAGCGCCTTAGCCTCGGATGACGTGAAGTCTCCGACGATCGCGAGCACGGCGTTCCCTGGCGCGTAGTGGCTCGCGTAATAAGCGCGTGCGTCTTCGGCGGTCAGCTGGGAGACGTCGCTCACGTACCCTGCCATCGGGCTGCCGTACGGATGTGCCTGGATGGCGGTCCGCGTCACGGCTTCTTGCAGAACAGACGCGGGATCGTTCTCGTAGCTGTGCAATTCGGTGATCACCGCGCCCTTTTCGGCATCGATCGAGGCCGGATCGATGACCGTTCGCGCCATCCGGTCGGCTTCGATCCTGAGGAGCAAATCGAGGCCGTCCTTCGGCATGGTCGCGAAATAGGTCGTCTGGTCCATCGCCGTGTAGCCGTGCCACTCGCCGCCGGAATCGTAGATGAGCTCGGTCGCACGGGCCCTGGGGAAGTGCTCGCTCCCCCGGAAGGCGAGGTGCTCGAGGAAATGGGCGAGGCCCGTTTTTCCGGTCGTCTCGGCAGCCGAGCCGCTCTTGTAGAGCATCTGTACGCTGACGAGCGGGAAGCTGTGATCTTCCAGCATGATGACGGTCAGGCCGTTCGGAAGATGCGTGACTTCGGCCCGGTTGAGATCGAGCTCGGCGGATGCCGGCGCTGCGCCCGCCAATGCCGCCGCTGCAAGAAGGATGCGTGCCGCTGTCATGACCTCCCCGGACCCGTGAGGAGCGTAGGGCAGTTGCGCGACGGAAAACAACCGGAGCATTGATGCCCGCGCCGCGCACGCTAGTCTGAGACCATGGGGGCTGAGCATGTCTTTCACCGTTCCACTCTTGCGCGCCCGCCAGTCGCTGTCCGTGGAGAAGGCATTTTCCTCATCGATGCAGAGGGCCGGCGATACGTGGACGCGTGCGGCGGAGCAGCGGTGTCATGCCTCGGGCATGGGCGTCCCGAAGTTGCCGCCGCGATAGCCGAGGAGGCAGCGCGCCTCGAATATGTTCACACGAGCTTCTTCACGAGCGAAGCGGCCGAAGCGCTGGCGACGCTCATCGCCGATATGTCGCCCGGTGCGCTCGACCGCGTCTGGTATACCAGCAGCGGGTCCGAAGCGATCGAAGCCGCCCTGAAGCTCGCTCGGCAATTTCACCTCGAGCGCGGAGATACGGGCCGAAGCCGGGTGATCGCACGTCGCCTGAGCTACCACGGCAATACGCTTGGCGCGCTCGCTGCGGGCGGAAGCGCCTGGCGGCGCGCACCTTACGAGCCCCTGCTTATCGACGTTGCGCTAGTCGATCCCTGCTTCGAATATCGTTTCGCCGAGCCGGGCGAGAGCCCGGAGGCCTACGGGCGCAGGGCAGCCGACACGCTCGGACAGGAAATTCTCCGACTCGGCCCGGAGACGGTGATCGCATTCGTCGCGGAGACGGTCGTCGGTGCGACAGCCGGCGCTGTTCCACCGGTGACCGGCTATTTCGAGCGTGTGCGCGAAATCTGCGACCGTTACGGCGTCCTCTTGATCCTCGACGAAGTAATGTGCGGTTCTGCCAGGACCGGGACGTTCCTTTCATGCGAGCAGGACGGGGTGATTCCCGACATCGTCACCTTGGGCAAAGGGCTGGGTGCGGGATACCAGCCGATTGGCGCTGTCGTCTGTACGAGCGACGTTTACGACACTGTCGCCCGCGGCTCCGGCGCGCTCAAGCACGGTCAAACCTACAACGCGCATCCGGTCGGCTGCGCGGCCGCGCTCGCCGTCCAGCGCGTTATTCGAGACGAGGGGTTGCTCAGCCGTGTCCACGAAGCTGGAGAGCGTCTGATGGGGCTTCTGACCGCGCGTTTCGGCAACCATCCCAACGTCGGGGATATCCGTGGTCGCGGTCTGCTTCAGGCGATTGAGCTCGTGGAGGATCGGGCGACCAAGGCGCCGTTCGATCCTGCGCTTGCCATGCACGAGCGCGCCAAGGCCGAGGCATTCGCTCGCGGCCTCCTGATCTATCCGGGCGGAGGCACGGTCGACGGCCGCCGCGGCGACCACATTCTGCTGGCGCCGCCGTACAACGTGACCGACGATGAACTCGAAATGATTGTTGACCTGCTCACCGACACGATGGACGCGATCATCCCATCATGACCCGCGATCCCCGTTACGACATATTGTTCGAGCCCGTCCGAATTGGACCTCTGACGGCACGCAACCGCTTCTATCAGGTGCCTCACTGCACCGGCATCGGATGGACTCAGCCGGAAACGCTCGCGAGGCTTCGCGGCATCAAGGCCGAAGGCGGCTGGGCGGTGGTGGCGACGGAGGAAACGGAGATCCATCCGACCGCGGATTGCGAGCCGTTTCACGAGGGCCGCCTGTGGGACGATCGCGACATTCCGGGGCTCGCGCTGACAGCTGACGCGATTCACGAACATGGCGCTCTGGCGGCGATTGAGATCATGCACCACGGCGGTTCGGTCGCGAACTGGGGGACACGGCTCGCGCCAATGGCGCCGTCGCACCGGCCGATCATCTATAATTACCCGGTGCAGGCGCGTGCGATGGACAAGCAGGACATCCGCAACCTCCGCCAGTGGCATCGCAATGCCGCGATCCGATCGAAGAAGGCCGGGTTCGACATCGTTTACGTCTACGCGACGCACGACCTGTCGATCGCGCAGCAATTCCTGGAGCGACGCAAGAACGACCGCACGGACGAATATGGCGGAAGCCTCGAGAACCGCGCGCGCCTTCTTCGCGAGCTGATCGAAGACACGAAAGAAGCGGTCGGGGACCGCTGCGCCGTGGCGGTCCGCATTTGCGCCGACGAGCTGATGGGCGACGCGGGGCTAACGCATGACGGCGAAGCGCGCGACGTGATCGAAATGCTCGCCGAGCTCCCGGACTTGTGGGACGTCAACATCTCCAACTGGCCCAACGACAGCCAGACCTCGCGCTTCGCGAAGGAGGGATTCCAGGAAGAATACACCAGCTTCGTGAAACAGCTGACGACCAAGCCGGTGGTCGGTGTCGGGCGCTTCACGTCGCCCGACACGATGGTCTCTCAGATCAAGCGCGGAGTCCTCGATTTCATCGGCGCCGCTCGGCCCTCGATCGCCGATCCGTTCCTGCCGAAGAAGATCGAGGAAGGCCGCATCGACGACATCCGCGAATGCATCGGCTGCAACATATGCGTGTCGAGCGACTACACGTCGACGAACCTGCGCTGCACGCAGAACCCGACAATGGGCGAAGAATGGCGTCGCGGCTGGCATCCGGAAATCATCCCGCCGAAGAAGTCGGAAGGATCGGTGCTGGTGGTCGGAGCCGGGCCCGCAGGGCTGGAGGCGGCGCTGTCGGCCGCGCGACGGGGATTCGAGGTGCATCTGGCCGAAGCGACTTCGGAACTCGGCGGACGGGTGACCAAGGAAAGCCGGCTCCCCGGTCTATCCGAGTGGGCACGCGTTCGGGACTGGCGCGTCGGCCAGCTCGAGCGGATGGCGAACGTCTCGATCTATCGGGAAAGCGCGCTCGAAGCCGAGCATGTGCTGGAGTTCGGCGCCCGCCATGTAGCAATTGCGACCGGCTCCGTTTGGCGACGTGACGGCGTCGGGCGAGACAGCGGTTTTGCCGTTCCGGGATTCGATGGTCTCAACGTTTACACCCCCGACGACATCATGTCCGGCCGCGACCCCGAGGGCGGACCGGTGATCATCTGGGATGACGACCATTATTATATGGGTGGCGTCCTGGCTGAGTTGTGCCGCTACGCCGGGCACGAGGTGAAAATTGTGACTCCGGCGGCGATGGTTTCGGCGTGGACTGCGAATACGCTCGAGGCCCTACCGATCGCCAAGCGGATTGCACGCATGGGAATCGAGGTGCTGCCCTACACGAGCATCATAGGGTTCGGCGGCGGCCAAGTGCGGCTGCGCAACGGCCTGACTGGCGAGGAATTCGAGCTCCCCGCCGGCGCGCTGGTGACGATCACTGCACGACTTCCGGTCGATGATCTGTTCGAACAGTTGGGCGACACATGGCAAGCCGCTGGTATCGCGACAGTGACTCGCATCGGCGATTGCTGGGCGCCGAGTACGATACAACAGGCGGTTTATTCCGCGCACAAATGGGCGCGAGAGCTCGACGAAGCACCCGAGCTGCTGATCCCGCGCGAGCTGCCGATGATCGAATCTGGCCGCGTGAAAGTAACGCTGTGAAAGCTGCTCTCGCGCTTTTCGCGTTGCTGGTTGCGACGCAAGCGCAAGGGCGGGCTCGCGATCTTGGCATCCCGTTCGAAGGCAGGCCCGGTTTCTTAAACGCGATCACCGACATTCCCGGCGTTGAAGTCGGCCAGAAGACGCTGATCGAAGGCGATGGCCCCCTGAAGGTCGGCACCGGGCCGGTGCGAACGGGCGTCACCGTCATCTTCCCGCGGGGCCATGCCGATCTGCGACCGGTTTATGGAGGATTCTTCAACCTCAACGGCAACGGAGAGATGACCGGCCGCGCTTACCTCGACGATTTCGGAATCGTCCAGGGCCCGATCGGCATTAGCGACACCAACGCGGTGGGTCAGGTCTATGCTGGTATTCAACAATGGACGTCGAAGCGCTTCGGCTCCGCCACCTGGCCCGTCGTGGCCGAGACCTGGAGCGGGCGCCTGAACGACGGCGAGGGCTTCCATGTCACGCCCGCGACCGCGGAGGCGGCGCTCGACAGCGCAAAACCCGGCCCTGTCGAGGAAGGCAATGTTGGCGGCGGCACGGGCATGGTCTGCTTCGGGTTCAAGGGCGGGATCGGCACCGCCTCGCGCGTCGTCTCGATCGGCGGGAAGAGCTATACGGTCGGCGTGCTGACCCAATGCAATACCGGCTACCGAACCGTGCTGCGCATCGGAGGTGCGCCCGTGGGCGCCGCCCTCGCGCAACGGTGGCTGCCTTGCTTCGATTCGAAGCTCGCGCCGAAGGCTGAAGGGCTGCCGCCCTGCACGGCCAACGGATCGAAGGGCGCGGCGCCGCCTGATCAGGGTTCGATCATCATCGTCGTTGGAACTGATGCCCCACTGATGCCGAAGCAGCTGGACCGGGTCGCAAAGCGCGCGGCAATGGGGCTCGCGCGCCTTGGCTCTTACTCGGGCAATTCTTCCGGCGACCTGATCGTGAGTTTCACGACCGTCCCTGCCGAAGTGAACCACGAGGAGCAGGCTAACCCGAGTCCCATCACCCCCATCGCGAACGCCAGCATCGACCCCCTCTTCGAGGCGACGACCCAGGCGACCGAGGAGGCGATCGTCAACGCGCTCGTCGCAGCGCGAACGATGACCGGCGCGAATGGAGCACGTTACTTCGCCATCCCGCACGACGAGCTTCGCTCGATCCTGAAGCGCTACAACCGGCTCGAGGGACGGCGCCAATGAAGAACCTGCCGCGCGTTACCTATTCGAATACGGGCGAAGATCTTTCGGGCGTCCACGCGCATCTCGATGCGATCATTCCCGATGTGGAAGCGCGGTTGCTGGGCAAGATCCGGCCTGCCCTGATCGCAGGACGCGACCGCGCCGAAGGGCAGAGGGTCGTCGCTCCCAGCCCGATCGACCGGGACATTATTCTCGGCGAGTTCCCTCAATCGGATTCTTCACTCGTCAATGATGCGGTCGAAGCTGCGCGCGCCGCATTTCCCGCTTGGCGGGAAATGGGGTGGCAGCGGCGCGTTGCTCTCCTGCGGGCCGGGGCCGACATCCTCGAGGAGCGAAAGTGGGATGTGTCGGTCGCGTGCCTCATCGAAGTCGGCAAATCGCGACTGGAGGCGGTCGGCGAGGTCGAGGAGGCGATCGACCTCATCCGCCATTATTGCGCGGAGATGGAGCGCACCGATGGCTTTCGGGAGGAAAGCCCCGGAGCCACGCCGGCCGAACGCTGCAGCGACGTGCTGCGTCCCTATGGCGTCTTCGGCGTGATCGCGCCGTTCAACTTCCCGGTCGCCTTGTCGATCGGAATGATGTCCGCCGCGCTGGTCGCCGGGAATACGGTTGTCTTCAAGCCGAGT
This sequence comes from Pseudomonadota bacterium, assembly GCA_046731955.1. GTDB lineage: Bacteria > Pseudomonadota > Alphaproteobacteria > Sphingomonadales > Sphingomonadaceae > Sphingomicrobium. The sequence goes on from JBKPMC010000024.1 coordinate 20,635, forward strand.
GACGCAGCCGGACTGACCGGTCGGCTGGTCGTCGAGGCGTTGGTCGAGGGCGGACTGCCGGATGGCGTTCTGAACCTCGTCCAGGGCGGTCGCGAAACCGGCGAAGCGCTCGTGAATCATCCGCGGGTCGACGGCTTCGCGTTCACCGGATCCAATACCGTGGGCATGTCAATCTTTCGGCACGCGGCTTCATTCACGGCGATGCGACCGGTGCTCGTCGAAATGGGCGGCAAGAACCCGGCCTTTGTGGCGGAAAGCGCGGAGTTGGCCGTCGCCGCGACTGGTGTGGCGCGCTCGGCATTCGGTCTCTCGGGCCAGAAATGCAGCGCGGCGTCGAAGGTCTATGTCGCGCGCGATGTGCTCGACAATTTCCTCGACGCCTTCGTCGAGACTGCCAGCAAGCTCGTCATCGGCGATCCCCGGCGGCAGGACGTGTTCATGGGACCCGTGATCAATGGGGCAGCGCTGGATCGCTTCAAGAGTGTGGCAGAGGACGCGACGACAGGCGGATCCGTGATTCTTGGAGGCGAGCAGCTGGCCGGCGGGCTCTTCGACCGCGGCCCTTACGTTGCGCCGACTATCGTCAGCGGCCTCCCGGCCAATCATCGGATCAACCGCGACGAACTGTTCCTGCCGTTCATCAGCGTCCTGCCGTTCGACAATCTGGACGGTGCCATCGCCGACGCGAACCAAAGCGCCTTCGGACTTACCGCGGGCCTCTATACGCAGGACAAGGCCGAGCTCGACCGCTTCCTCGACACTATCGAGGCCGGAGTGCTCTACGCCAACCGCGCCAGCGGGGCGACGACCGGCGCCTGGCCCGGATTCCAGACCTTTTGCGGCTGGAAGGGATCGGGCGCTTCCGGCAAGGGCGGTCTCGGCAGCTGGTACGTCCCGCAGTTCATGCGTGAGCAGAGCCGCACCCTGTTCGGCTCGTTGTGAACAAGATCTACGATTCCCCACGGGCGGCGCTTGATGGCCTCCTCCGGGATGGAATGACAATCATGTCCGGCGGCTTTGGCCTCGTCGGCAATCCCGAAAGCCTAATCCCGGAAATCAAGGCTTCGGGCGTGAAGGATCTGACCGTCATTTCCAACAATGCCGGCGCGGACCGCTTCGGTCTGTGGCACCTCCTGGAGAGCCGGCAAATCCGCAAGATGGTCTCGTCCTACGTCGGCGAGAACAAACTCTTCGAGCAGCAATATCTGGATGGCATTTTGGAGCTCGAGTTCAACCCGCAGGGCACGCTCGCCGAGCGAATCAGGGCAGGCGGCGCGGGCATCCCCGCCTTTTACACGCGCACCGGAGTTGGCACCGTCGTCGCGGACGGAAAGCCGCACGAGGAATTCGATGGCCAGCTCTATGTTCGCGAGGCGTGGCTGCGAGCCGACTTGGCCATCATCAAGGCGTGGCGCGCGGACATGCATGGAAACCTCCAGTTTCGTAAGACGGCCCGCAACTTCAATCCGGTCATGGCCACCGCGAGCGATGTGACGGTGGTCGAGACCGAGGAGCTGGTCGAGCCGGGGGCGATCGATCCCGATTGCGTGCACACCCCCGGCATTTTCGTCCACCGCATCGTCAAGAGCACGATCAACGAGAAGCGCGTCGAAAAACTGACCGTACGGGCGCGCGACTGATGCTGCTGATACGCAAGGTTCTGTTGGCGGCCTTACTGCTCGGCGTCGCCGGAGCGGCCGAGGCGGGGCGCGAGCCCGTGCTCAAGCAGGTCGACCTGCCGCACAGCTACTACTGGCGCGAACTCTACATTCCGCAGCTGACGACCGGCCCCTCGAGCGTGAGTTTCACACCCGACGGCAAGACGCTGATTTACAGCATGGGCGGATCACTCTGGCGGCAGACGATCGGGTCCGATGAAGCGGTCGAACTAACGCACGCGCGTGGCGCCTACGACTACCAGCCGGACGTCGCCGGCGACGGTGCCAGCGTCGTGTTCAGCCGCTATTCGGGCGATGCGATCGAGTTGTGGCGTCTCGATCTCAAAAGCGGTCGCGAGCAGGCGCTGACTTCGGCTGGGGCGGTGAATGTCGAGCCGCGCCTGTCGCCCGACAGTAAGCGCATCGTCTGGGTGTCGACGGCGGGTACCGGCCATTTCAACTTGTTCATCGCCGATGTACGCCCTGATGGATTGCACAACGCCCATCCGCTGCTCGGCGAGCGTCAAAGCAAAATCTCGCGCTACTATTATTCGTCCTACGATCATTCGCTGAACCCCTCGTGGACGCCGGACGGCAAGCGCATCATTTACGTCTCCAATCCGGAAGTCGCCTGGGGCACCGGCGACATCTGGTCGGTCGCGGTGGACAACCCGAAAGACCGGCGAAAGATCTTGAGCGAGGAGACAAGCTGGAGCGCACGGCCCGAGACTTCGCCCGATGGAAAGCAGGTGCTGTTCTCTAGCTACCATGGTCGGCAGTGGCGCCAATTGTGGCTCACTACGTCGGGCGGCGCGGCGCCCCTCCCGCTGACTTTCGGTGACTTCGACCGGTGGAACGCGCGCTGGTCGCCAGACGGCGAGCGCATCGCCTACATCAGCAACGAGCATGGAAACACCAGCCTCGTCGTCCAGAATTTCGTCGGCGGTGCGCTGACTCCAATCATCGGGAGCAAGCGGAAATACGAAGGCGCTCAGGCCCGGCTGACGCTGGACATCCGCGATGAGGAGGGACGAGGTGTCCCGGCGCGGGTGGCGATGCTCGGTAGCGACGGACGGGCGGTGGCGCCAACCTCGTCCTGGATGCACGCGGACGACGGTTTCGACCGCAAGCTGCAGCCGGCCGAGACGCATTATTTCCACTGCCCTTCAACTTGCAGGATTGACGCGCCCGCCGGGAACACCGCGATTTGGGTGCAGCGCGGCTTCCGCTATCTGCCATGGCAGCAGACGGTTAAGCTCGTCGCCGGAGCTGATCGATCAGTGACCGTCAACCTGAAGCCGAACGATCTACCCGCTTCGTTCGGGACGTGGCGCAGCGCGGATTTGCACGTCCACATGAACTACGGTGGAACTTACCGGAACACGCCCGAGAACCTGGCGCGGCAAGCCCGCGCCGAGGATCTCGACGTTGTTTACAGCCTCATCGTCAACAAGGAGGAGCGGGTCCCCGACATCGGCTACTTCCGTCCGGGCCCAGACCCTGCGAGCGGGGACGGCGTGCTCATCATGCAATCGCAGGAGTATCACACCAGCTACTGGGGCCACCTCGGCCTGTTGGACCTGTCGGATCACTTCCTGACGCCGGATTTTTCGGCTTATCAGCATACGGCGCTGGCCAGTCCGTATCCGCATAACGGCGTCATCGCCGACCTGGCGCACGCGCAGGGCGCTCTGGTCGGTTATGTGCATCCGTTCGACACCGACATCGATCCCCCTAAAGAGAAGGCGCTCAGCAACGAGCTTCCCGCGGACGTTGCGAACGGCAAGGTCGATTACATCGAGATTGTCGGTTTTTCCGACCACAAGGCGACCGCCAAGGTTTGGTACCGCCTGCTCAACCTCGGCTTCCGCCTTCCCGCCGGCGCGGGGACCGACGCCATGGCCAATTACGCGTCGTTGCGCGGGCCCGTCGGGATGAATCGCGTATTTCTCGATACCGGCGGCGACATGAGTCCGGCGGCTCTCAAGGCCGCACTCAAGGCAGGCCGCACGTTCGCGAGCAACGGGCCGCTGCTAGCCTTGGAGCTGGATGGCAAGCGGCCAGGCGACGTCATTTCCCGCGCCGCTCCCGGCAAGCTCAACTATCGAATTGCGCTACGCTCGCCCGTGGCGGTCGATCACCTCGAGCTTGTGCAAGACGGGAAGGTCGTGAAGGCCTTCCGCCTCGGCGGCGATCGCCGCAGGCTTGATGCGGCCGGCGAGCTGCAGGTCGACACTTCCGGCTGGCTCTTGGTGCGCGCGTGGAACAATGGCGCAGACCTGCATGTGCTCGACCTCTATCCCTACGCCACGACAAGCCCGATCTATCTAGAGCTGCCAGGCGGCCTTCAGCCGGCGCCGGCGGAGGCCGCTTATTTCGCGGCATGGCTGGATCGCGTGATTGCCGACGCGAAGAGCCGCAGCGACTACAGAAATGCGCGCGAGCGCGAGGCCACGCTGGGCTATCTGCGCAAGGCGCGAGATCACTACGTAAGCCTGATGAATGGAAGCAAAGTAGCGCGGCGGTGAGAGGCACCCGACGTAACCTGCTAGTGTTTGGAAAGGCTGGTGGACGCACTAGGGCTCGAACCTAGGACCCGCTGATTAAGAGTCAGCTGCTCTACCAACTGAGCTATGCGTCCACACCTGCGCGGATACGCGGGCACTTGTGCCTCGCGAAGGGCGCGCCGGTAGCATGGGCGTAGGTGGGGCGCAACCGGTCCGTTTCAAGCGTCAGACGAGGTGGGATGTGGACCGCTGGTGCCGCTCGAGCGCCATCAATAGCCCGATGCACAGCATTACCGTCATCACCGCCGAACCCCCGAAGCTGACGAGGGGAAGGGGTACGCCGACGACCGGGGCGAGGCCCATCACCATCATCAGGTTGATCGAGACGTAGAAGAAAATCGTCGCCGACAAACCGGCTGCCGCCAGCTGGGCGAAGCGGGTGCGCGCGTTGGCGCTGACCTTCATGCCCCAGCGGATCACCGCCCCGAAGGCGAGGATCAGGATCACTCCGCCTACCAGCCCCCATTCCTCGGCCATGGTGGCGAAGACGAAATCGGTATGGCCTTCCGGGAGATAATCGAGGTGGCTTTGGCTGCCGTGGAGGAAGCCCTTCCCCCAGATGCCGCCCGAGCCGATCGCGATCTTCGACTGGGCGATATGGTAGCCGGCACCGAGCGGGTCGCTCTCCGGGTCGAGGAAGACATCGATCCGTTTGCGTTGGTAGCCGTGAAGCATTCCGTAAGCGATGGGCGCGGCGACGGCGACGACCGCTGCCGGGGCGACGAACAGCCACCACGGCAGACCTGCAAGGAACATCACCGTCACTCCGCACAGGACGACCATGATGCAGGTGCCAAGGTCCGGCTGGACGAGGATCAGGAAGGCAGGGATGCCGAGCAACAGGAGAGCTGGCCAGATCGCGCGCCATTTGCGGATCTCGCCTGGGGGGACGAGCTCGTAGAAACGGGCGAGGGTGAGCACGATCGCCGGCTTCATGAACTCCGATGGCTGCAGCCGGATGGGTCCAAGGTCCAGCCAGCGCTGAGCTCCCTTGCCGACGAAGCCCAGCATTTCGACCCCGACGAGCATCACCAAGGTGCCCCCGTAGACGGGGAACGCGAGCGCCTTGATCGTCGATTCGCTCATCCAAGACATGGCGACCGCGACGCTCAGGAAGAAGAGAAAGACGATCCCCTGCTTCAGCGCCCACGGCTGCGCCGACCCGCCGGCGGCTGAGTAGAGCACGATCAGGCCGAACGTCGCGATTCCTGCGACCAGGAAGATCAGGCGCCACGGCAGCCGCGCAAGCGGCCGCGGGATAATGGCCGACGTTATCATGCTTGATCCGGTGCGAGTGGGGGCAGGCCGTTGGCGGCGCGCCAGGCGGCGGTCTTGCGCGCGACCCTTTCCTCGAGCCGCCCAATGTTCTGCTCATAAACATCGAGAGCAGCGAGCGCCTTCTGTCGGTCGAACAGGAAAAGCATTGTGTCGCGCACCAGGGGGGCCGCAACCTGCGCGCCGAACCCTCCATGCTCGATGATCGCCGCGGCAGCGTAGCGCGGGTTTTCGACTGGCGCGAAGGCCATGAACAGCGAGTGGTCGCGCATCTTCCACGCCAGGCTCTCGTTGGACAGCACGCCGCCGGCGCGCTCCGCCATCGTGATCCGCCGGACCTGGGCGGTCCCGGTCTTGCCCGCCATCTTCACGGCGTTGATCGGAAGTCTGGACGCCGCCGCAGTGCCTCGTTCAACCACGCCGCCCATCGCTCGCCGGACGAACTCGAGATCCTCGGGTGGAGCGTCGATCGGGGCGAACCTGGGCTCGCCCCGTTCGCGCATCAGCCGCGGCACGACGTGCCGGCCGCTGGCGACACGGGCGGCGGCCACCGCCAGCTGCAGTGGATTGATCAGCACATTCCCCTGACCGATCGACATGTTGATTGTGTCGTACGTCTGCCAGTCGCGGTGATATCTGCGCTGCATCCATGCGGGGTCAGGGACGGTGCCAAAGCGTTGGAAATTGAAGGGAAGTTCGAATTTCTCGCCGAAGCCCATTTGCTTGATCAGCGGCGCGAACGCCTCGACCCCAACACGGCGGCACGTGTCATAGAAATATATGTCACAGCTGCGAACGACCGCATCCTCCATGTTCACCGGACCATGCCGGGTGTCGCAGTGGAAGATATGGTTGCCGAGCGGGTAGGCCCGATTGCAGACCACAATCCGCTTGGGATCGACGCCGGCCTTGAGTAGGGCAAGCGCCATCAGCGGCTTGATCGTGGACCCTGACGGGTAGAGCCCCTCCAGAACCTTGTCGACGAGGGGCAGATGGTCGTCCTGCGACAGCATCTTCCATTCGTTGGCGCTGATGCCGTCGGAGAAGTTATTTGGGTCGAACGAGGGCATCGACGGCATGGCAAGGATGTCGCCGTTGTGAACGTCGAGGACAACGATCGAGCCCGACTGGTCGCCGATCCTCCGGGCGGCATATTCGTGGAGATCGGCGTCGATGGTGATTTGAACGGTGCCGCCGCTACGATCGGGCTTAGGGTCGAGCTCCTTAATAAGCTTGCCCCGCGCGGTGACTTCGACGCGCTGCCCGCCGGGCGTACCGCGGAGCGTCGATTCGAGAGTCTTCTCAAGACCTTCCTTGCCGATCTTGACGCCCGGGATCAGCAGCAGCGGGTTCTTGTCCTCCGCTTCATATTCCTTGGCTGATGCGGTCCCGACATAGCCGACAAGTTGGCCGACCGCGGAGCCCGCGGGATAGTAGCGGGTGAACCCGCGAGACGCTGCGATGCCCGGAAGCTCCGGGAGCCGGACCGTGACCGCGGCATATTTTTCGTAAGGGACGTTGTCGGCGATCGATACGGGCTGGAAGCCGCGTGACGTCGCGAGCTCTCGGTTGATCCGGTCGATCTCGTCCGGCGGCAGTTCGAGGAGGTTGGCAACCGCTTCCACCACCTTTGGACCGTTGACCAGCTGCTGCGGGATGATGTCCACACGGAAGCTCGACCGGTTGATCGCGATCGGCTTGCCGTTGCGGTCAATGATCCAGCCCCGCCTCGGCGGGACCGGGATCAGCTGCACCCGGTTGCTTTCGGACAGCAGCTGGTACTTCTGGTTCTGGGCCACGGACAGCCAGCCCATCCGGCCGATGAGCAGGCCGCCGACAGCAACCTGGGCGCCGCCGAGAAGAAGCATGCGCCGGGAAAAGGAGAGCGACTGGTGGGCGGCGGTAATGCGCATGTGTTTCATCGCCCGAGCCTCCAGCGATCGATTCGCGAGACAATCCAGGCAGCCAACGGAAACATGCAGATCGACACCAAAAGCGGCGGCACCATGGCTGTTAACGGGACGCGTGCTCCGACGAGGGCTGCCAGGCGCCACTGAAGCCATTCATTGACCGCCAGAAACGCAGCCGCGAGCATCCATTCGATCCAGTAATCGCGCCACATTGTACGGCGGTCGATCAAGTCGAGCGCCAGCATTGTTACGCTCCACAAAGCCACTGAAAAACCTACCGGATTTCCGGTGAACAAGTCGTTGACGAAGCCGAGTGGAGCGGCCCACCAGGGCGGCCATGGGTCAGAGCGCAGCAACCGCCAGCTGAGCAGGAACAGATAGGCGAAATCGGGGTACCATCCGCTTGTCGATACGATCGGCAAGGCTGTGAGTAATGAGGCAGCAATGACTGAAGCCGCCGGAATGTAAGTGGCGAAGGGGACCGGGCCTTGCCCGATCCGCCGGCCATCCAGGGCGGCACGGACCATCAGTTGGCGTCCGCGCCGGGCGCCGATTCGGCGGCTACGGCAGCCGGTTCATAAGGCGGTTCAACGATTGCGAAGCTGGTGGTTGCCGGGTCGGCGAGGGGCAGAGCCACCGCGCCGTCGTCATCGAGCTTCACCACGCGCGCGATCGGCACCAGCGGCGGATAAAGGCCGCCGGTGCCCGATGTGATGATGATATCGCCGCGCTTGAACGGGTTCCGGCCGACCTCGAGCGGACGGACGTCGATCGTGCCATCGCCTCGACCCTGCGAAATGACGGGAATGCCGCCGCGAAGGAGGCGGGCAGGAACGATATTCGCGCGGTCCGAGACCAGCAGCACGCGCGAAGCGAGAGCGCCCGCGTCGATCACCCGGCCGACGAGCCCGTCGGGCGAACGCACTGGCATCCCGACCTTCACCCCGTCGCTCGCGCCGGCGGAAAGGATCGCGAAGCGGCGCGGGCTGCTGAATGAGGAGCCGACGATGCGCCCGACCGCGATGGTCGTGGAGTTACGCTCGCGAAGTTGCAGCGCGGCCTTCAGCTGGCGGTTCTCCTGCACGATCGCCTTTGACTCGACCATGCGCCGGAGCATCGCCTGCCGCTCGCGCTTAAGCTTCGCATTCTGGCCGACTGCGTCCCAATAATTGCCGGCGCCGGTAACCAGTCCGGAGGCGGTCGCGGTGACCTCATGAAGTGCTGCGGCGACCGGACCCGTGACGTCGAGCGCCGCCCCGCGCACGCTTTCGAACGTCTTGGGTGCAACCAGCGAAAGCGCGAGGAGGATGACCCCGACGATGATCCCCGCGATTACCGCGAGGAAGCTGAAGAACAGCCCGTATTGGGCTCGACGCGACCAGCCGGGGCGCGCGGTCGCCACCGCTTACGACCCCGCTAGGCCGTCTGCAGAACGCCGCGGAACTGCTCTTCCTCCAGCGCGCGGCCGGTGCCGAGCGCGACGCAGGTCAGCGGGTCGTCGGCAACCGTGACGGGGAGGCCGGTTTCGTCCCGAAGCACCTCGTCGAGGCCCTGCAGCAGCGCTCCGCCGCCGGTCAGGACGATACCCTGGTCGCAAATGTCTGCGGCAAGCTCAGGGGCGGTGTTCTCGAGGGCGATCCGGACGCCCTCGACGATCGTACCGACGGGCTCCGACAGCGCCTCGGCGATCTGGCCCTGGTTGATCGAGATTTCCTTGGGCACGCCGTTCACGAGATCGCGGCCCTTGATGTGGACGGTCTTGCCGATGCCGTCGACCGGCGGTTTGGCGATGCCAACCTCCTTCTTGATCCGCTCGGCTGTTGCTTCGCCGATCAACAAATTGTGGTTGCGGCGGACGTAGGAACTGATGGCTTCGTCCATTTTGTCGCCCCCCACGCGGACCGAAGTAGTGTAGGCCAGACCGCGGAGCGACAGCACCGCGACTTCCGTGGTCCCGCCGCCGATGTCGACCACCATCGACCCGATCGGTGCGGTCACCGGCATGTCGGCGCCGATCGCGGCCGCCATCGGCTCCTCGATCAAATAGACGGCACTCGCGCCCGCGTTGGATGCGGCGTCGCGGATTGCGCGTCGTTCGACCGAAGTCGATCCGGACGGGACGCAGATCACGATCTCCGGGAAGCGCCAGGCGCGCATCTTGCCGCCGTGCACCTTGTGGATGAAGTGTTTGATCATCTGTTCGGCGACATCGATGTCGGCGATCACTCCGTCGCGCAGCGGGCGGATCGCCTCGATCTGGTCGGGTGTCTTGCCCATCATCAGCTTGGCGTCCTCGCCGACCGCTTTCACCTTTTTGACGCCGTTGATGGTCTCGATTGCAACGACAGACGGCTCGTTGAGGACGATGCCCCTACCGCGGACGTAGACCAGGGTGTTGGCGGTCCCCAGGTCGATCGCCATGTCGTGCGACATCCATTTGAACCAGCGCGTCCAGAACATGTGATCCCTATCCCCGGTCAGCGGCGGGCATCGGCCCCGCAGCTTAAATTCCCATTGATCCCTGCCCATTGAATGCGGTCTGAATTTCTTGGGAAAATCAGTGCTTCGCTGGCCGTCTCGGATTGGGATAAGACCCTTAACATGTCAATAAGAAGGCTGCCGCTCGAGCTCATCAATCGCATTGCCGCCGGGGAGGTCGTCGAACGGCCTGCGAGCGCGCTCAAAGAGCTGATCGAAAATGCGCTCGATGCCGGCGCGACTCAGGTGGCGGTCCGCCTGTCGGCAGGGGGACTCGAGCTGATCGAGGTTGTCGACGACGGCTGCGGCATGGCGCCGGACGAAATGCGTCTGGCCCTTGAGCGGCACGCGACGTCAAAGCTGCCGGGAGATACCATCGACGGCGTAACCAGCTTCGGTTTCCGCGGCGAGGCACTGCCGTCGATTGCCAGCGTCTCTCGCCTGACGCTCGAAAGCCGAGTGCGCGGCGCCGACGGCTGGCGAATCGCTCTCGACCACGGCGAGGCGCTGGGCGAGGGGCCGGCAGCGCTTCCGCCCGGCACGCGGATCCGCGTCGAGGGGTTGTTCGACAAGGTGCCGGCCCGGCGCAAGTTTTTGCGCTCGCCCCGCGCCGAATATGCGGCTTGCCTAGATGCCGTGAAGCGCCTCGCAATGGCGCGCAGCGATGTCGGTTTCGCGCTGGAGCACGACGCGCGGCGGGTGCTGACGCTCCAATCGGCTGAGCCGCCGGCTCGCGTGGCAGCGCTGCTCACGCACGAGCTCGATCGGCACGGCATTGGCATCGACTGCATTCGCGACGGGCTGCGGCTCACAGGCGTGATCAGCCTTCCGACCTTCAACCGGGGCATGGCCGACCAGCAATATCTCTTCGTCAATTCCCGCCCGGTGAAGGATCGGCTGCTCGTCGGCGCACTCCGCGCCGCTTACCGCGACCTGATCGCTCGCGATCGTCACCCCATCGCGGCCTTATTCGTCGAGGTGCCGCTCGAGGAGGTCGATGTAAACGTCCACCCGGCCAAGACGGAGGTCCGCTTCCGCGACCCTTCGGCGGTGCGGGGGCTCATCGTCGGGGGCCTGAGGCGAGCGCTCGACGAGGAGAGCCAGCGAAGCGCCGCGCGCGAGCAGGCGGCCGCGCCGGTAATGTGGACCACAAGTCACAGTTACGAACCCGAGCCAAGCCTGGGTTCCGGCATCGCGGCGGTACGGGAGGAACAGCACGTATTTGAACCGGTCACGTTCGTGCCGCAGGCGCGAGCCGAACCGGCCGTCGAACCCGTGCCCACCTACCCCTTGGGTGTTGCGCGCGGCCAGGTCGCGGCGACCTACATTGTTGCTGAAGCCGAGGACGGCCTCGTGATCGTCGATCAACATGCGGCCCACGAAAGGCTTGTTCTTGAGCGCATGCGCGCCGCGCGCGAGGGCGGTTTGGTTGCCCGTCAGGCGCTCCTCATCCCCGAAGTGGTCGAACTCGATGAGCCCGATTGCGACCGGCTCGAGGGTGCGTCGGGCGAGTTGGCGGATATGGGCTTGGAGCTCGAGCGGTTCGGCACGACGGCGATGCTCGTTCGCGCGGTCCCTGCGGCGCTCGGCAAAACCGATGTCGCCGATCTGATCGCCGACCTCGCCGTCGAGATCGCGGAGCTCGGCGGGCCCATGAGCCTTCGAGACAAGCTCGACCTTGTTGCAGCAACCATCGCTTGCCACGGTTCGGTGCGGGCAGGGCGGGTGCTCTCGGTCTCAGAGATGAACGCCCTCTTGCGAGAGATGGAGGTCACGCCACGCTCCGGCCAGTGCAACCACGGCCGTCCAACCTGGGTGAAGCTCGGCCATAGCGAAATCGAAAAGCTATTCGGCCGGAAGTGATTTGCCGCGCCAGAATGCGCTGCTAGAGCGGCGCGAGGGAATGGGGTCTCCCTTATAACCGCCGATCGGCTGATGACTCCTGTTGACGCAACTGTGCTGCAGCAGGAGGTTTATGCTTTACCTGATCGTCTTCCTCGGCGCCGGAGTCGGCGGCGCGCTCCGTCACGGAGTGAATGTCGGGGCCGCGCGGCTGTTCGGTTACGGCTTCCCGTACGGCACATTGATCGTGAACATCGTGGGCTCGTTCGTAATGGGCCTGCTTGCCGGCTACTTCGCTTTCCGGCCCGGAATCGATCAGCACATGCGGCTGTTCCTCACGACCGGGATCCTAGGCGGATTCACGACCTTCTCTGCTTTCTCGCTCGACACGGCGCTGCTCGTGGAGCGTCACGCGTACGTGCTCGCCACTAGCTATGTCCTGGGATCAGTCGCGGCAGGCCTCTCGGCATTGTTCTTCGGCCTCGCCCTGTTTAGGAGCCCGGGCCACCTGCCATGAACATCGATCTCATCCCAGTCGGCGACGACCCGCCGAACAGCGTCAACGTCATCATCGAAGTGCCGGTCGGCGGCGAACCGGTGAAATATGAGTTCGACAAGAAGTCGGGAGCGCTGTTCGTCGACCGAATTCTCCACACGCCGATGCGCTATCCGGCCAATTACGGCTTCGTACCCCACACCTTGTCGCCCGACGGCGACCCGCTCGATGCGATGGTGATCGCGCGGACTCCCTTCGTCCCCGGCTCGGTGGTTCGGGCGCGCCCGATCGGCGTACTCAATTTGGAGGACGAACATGGCGGCGACGAAAAGCTCATATGCGTGCCGGTCGATTCAACCTTTCCCTATTATTCGGACGTGGGCGAGCGCCAGGATCTGCCATCGATCGTGCTCCAGCAGATCGAGCATTTCTTCACCCACTATAAGGATCTCGAACCCGAAAAGTGGGTGCGGATCGGCCGGTGGGGCGATGCCGACGAGGCCAAGCGCGTGCTTATCGGAGCGATTGAGCGCGCCGAGAGCAAGGTGAAGGCCGACGCCTGACAGCGACTTATTGCGACGATTCTGTTACGGTGGGCCTCTCCGAACAAAGGAGCTGCCCGATGGCTACGCAGGACCGGATCTATTTCGCGCAGCGGGCGGCCGAGGAGCAGGAACTGGCGCTGGCGGCATCCGACCCGCAGGCCGCCGAAACCCATCGCCGGCTGCAGCGGGCCTATCTCGAACGCGCTAGCGTCGGCGAGCGGCCGGGCGACGCCCGCGAGATCATGGGCTGATTATCCCTCCGCGTCGCTGAGGCGGCGGTAGGTCTCTTCAATCAGGGTTTCGCGCGCACTCGCACGGGCGTCATCGAGCTGAGCATAGCCGCTCGCCTCTTCCTGCCGTAGCTCATCGGCGAAGCGGCCAGCGCGAACTTCGTCGAGCACGTCGGCCATGCGCTGGCGCACGTCCGCATCGACGATGCGCTTTCCGCCGAGCAGGGCACCCAGCTCCGCAGTGTTCGAGATCGCTTCGCGCATGCCTGCGATCCCGCGCGCCTCGATCAGCTCGGCGATGAGCTTCAGCTCACCCACGCATTCGAGATAGGCGACTTCGGGTGAGACGCCGCCGGCCACCAAGGTCTCGAAGCCGGCGATAAGCAGTTCCGGAACTCCGCCCCAGACCACTGCCTGCTCGTTGAACAGATCGGCTTCGGCTTCCTCGGCGAAGCTCGAGGCGATGAGCCCCGCCCGTGCGCAACCGATGGCCCGGCCATAAGCGAGGGCGAGGGCGCCCGCTCGGCCGGTCGCATCCTGCTCGACTGCCCACAGCGCGATCATGCCCTTGCCCTGTTGATAAAGCGAACGAAGTGCAGTGCCCGGGCCCTTGGGTGCGATCAGGAACACATCGAGGTCCGCGCGCGGCTCTACGAAGCCGAAGCGCACCGACAGGCCATGGCTGAAGCCGAGTGCCGCGCCCTTTCGCAGAAGCGGCTCGAACTCGCGATAGAGCGCAGCGTGGATCTCATCGGGCGCCAGCATCATCACGACGTCGGCGGAAGCGACGGCTTGCTCAACCAGCGCAGTTTCCAGACCCGCTGCCTCCGCCTCGATCGCACTGCCCGAACTGCCGCGCAGGCCTACGACTACGTCGATCCGGCTATCCTTGAGATTCAGCGACTGGGCTCGGCCCTGGTTGCCGTACCCGATGATCGCGACGCGCTTGCCCATGAGCGGCGAGGGGTCGATGTCAGCGTCGCGCAGCAAATTCATGGAGGGCGGCCTAAGCGTTTGCGCCGAGCAGTTCCAGCGCCTGCCCCATGACTGTGTCGTCGAGGGGTTCGCGAAATCGCAGCCAGTCAGACGGCGGCTGGTGCGCGAGCCAGGTATATTGGCGCTTGGCGTAACGGCGCGTCGCCTGCTGCCCGGCGGCAATAGCTTCGTCCAGGCTCGTCTCGGCGCGCAGGTAGGCAGAAATCTCGGGCACTCCGATCGCGCGCATCACCGGAAGTTTAGGGTCGAGTTTGCGATCGAGAAGTGCCCTGACTTCCTCGACCGCGCCCTGCTCGACAATCTTCGCGAATCGTTCGTCGCAGCGCGCGTAGAGCCAGTCGCGCGGCGGGAGCAGGATGATCGGCCGAAGCTCGACCCTCTTCGCGATCCCTCCTTCGCGTGCCTTCTGCCAGTCCGCCAAAGGGCGGCCCGTCGACAGGACGACCTCGAGCGCGCGGCTGGTGCGCGCCGTATCTCCCGGCATCAGTTTCGCCGCGGCGTGCGGGTCGAGAGTTTCGAGCTTTGCTCGATTCTCCTCGACTGGGGTTTCGCGCACGCTCCGCCGGATCCCGGGATCGATCGGCGGCACGGGCGCAATGCCGTCGAGAAGGGTGCGCAGATAGAGACCCGTCCCGCCTACGAGAATCGGCGTTCGATCGTTTGCGTGGATGTCGGCAATTTCCCGTCGCGCCATCTCAGCCCAGTCCGCGGCGGAGCAGGGGAGGGCGCCGTCGAGCACCCCGTACAATCGGTGCTCCGCTTCCACGCGCTCCTCGGCCGTCGGCGCCGCGCTCAGCACCGGCAGGTCGCGATACATTTGCGCGCTGTCAGCGTTGACGATCACGCCTCCACTTTGCTGAGCAAGGGCGAGGGCCAGTGCCGACTTGCCGCTGGCGGTCGGACCGGCAATGACTACGAGAGAAGGACGAGGGACGCCCATGGCCATTGCGACGCTGATAGCAGCGGGACGGCTCGATGATAGGCTGATCGACCGGGCGCTGGGTCTGCTTCGCGAGATCGATTCGAAGGCCAGCTTTCGTCAGTGGATCGACGAAGGCGATGCCGCCGATCTGCGCTTCATTGGCGATCTCAAGAGCGCGCGCTGGGCGCTCACTACGCTCGAACGAGTCGACATCGTCGTCCAGCCCGACGAGCCACGCTGGAAGCGCTTGCTTGTCGCGGACATGGATTCGACCGTCATCGGCCAGGAATGCATCGACGAGCTCGCCGATTATGTTGGGCTCAAGGACGAGGTCGCGCGGATCACCGAGCGCGCGATGCTGGGCGAGCTCGATTTTTCGGGCGCGCTGAGGGAGCGCGTCCGGCTGCTCGCGGGATTGGATCAGCGGGCGCTCAACCGCTGCCTCGACGAGCGCGTCCAGATCACGTCGGGTGCAGAGACCCTTGTCCAGACCATGCGCGCCGGCGGAGCGAGCTGCCTTCTGGTATCCGGTGGCTTCCTGTCATTCGCCGACCCGATCGCAAGGGCAGTGGGCTTCGATCGGGTGAAAGCCAACCGGCTGGTATTCGCGGGCGGCAAGCTCAGCGGCGAGGTCGGCGACCCAATCGTCGATGCCATGGCCAAGCACGATGCTTTGGTCGAAGCGCGCGACCAGCTCGAGCTCGGCAGCGAGGATGTAATTGCAGTCGGCGACGGCGCCAACGACAAATTGATGATCGAGGAGGCTGGTCTGGGCATCGCGTTCAAGGCCAAGCCGGCGCTCGCCGAAGTCGCCGACGCCGAGCTGAAACATCATGGCCTCGACGCGTTGCTCTGGGTGCAGGGCGTGCGCCGGCGCGACTGGTTCAGTGTTTAGTTATTTGGCGCGAACGGGGAAGCAAGGCTGCGGCCTCAGCGCAATGCAGGCCGATTGAGCCGCGGCGCTACTGGCGAACGGCCCGATCTGTAAGCGGGTTATCGCGCCCGCCGGAACGTAGAAGGCGTTGCGCCCGGCGATCGCGCTGCTCCCGGACAGTTTCCGGTACAGCGCTTCGGCCGACGAGGGCTGCGAAAAGGCGCCGAGCTGAACTCGCCAGGCCCCGCCAGCCGGCGCGGGGGTGGCGGCTGGCACCGGCGCCTTGGGCGAAGGCGTCGTCTTGGCCGCGGTCGCCGTTTGCACCGGTTTCGGCTTGGGCGCCGGCTTCGATTTGGGCGGCGGTGCGGATTTCGCGGCCGCTCTCGCCATCGCGACGCCCTTCTTTCGGTCGGAAAGCGGCAGAAGCTTATCGAGGTCCTTCAGCGTCTCTTTCGCGGGCGCGAGCCCCTGCGCGGCCGCGCGGCTGACGTAAGCGTAGCCAAGCACCGGGTCCTGGGTGACTCCGTCGCCATTGACCAGCGCCGTACCGTAGACCAGCAACGCGCGCGGCTCTCCCTTGTCTGCGGCCGCCTTCAGCCACCTGAGACCGTTCTCCTGATCGCCATTCTGGAACAGCAGTAGTCCGAGCGTGGTCTGCGCATCGACATGGCCCTTTTCCGCGGCTCGCTCGAACCAGGCCTTCGCGGAAGCGAGATTGGTCGGCACTCCGCGCCCGAGGCGGTACGCCTGGCCGAGGTTGAAGCTGGCGTCCGGATCGCCCTTTTCAGCAAGCGGTCGCCAAATTGCCACGGCCGCTGCGTAATCGGAGCGTTGCCACGCTTCGATTCCCGCTTTCACGGATTGTGCGGGAAGCGCGGCGGGAGCCGCGAGAAGCAGCGCTGCGGCAATCAAATGTTTTATACTCATGCGCTACCACCCAGCGGGAGAAGCTTAGCTCACCCCCGAGCATCCGCAAACACGGTCGTGGCGTTCTTAACCAGATTTTAGAGCCTCTGGTGTCACTCCCCACCCTGAACAGACGTCACTGGGCGAGGGGATAAGCATGCGCGTCTTGGCATTGGCATCGCAGAAGGGCGGGTCGGGTAAGACGACCTTGTCCGGTCATCTTGCGGTGCAGGCGCAAATGTCGGGGGCGGGCCCGGTCTGCCTGATCGACATCGACCCGCAGGGTAGCCTTGCCGATTGGTGGAACGAGCGTGAAGCCGAGATGCCGGCCTTTGCCCAGACCACGGTCGCCCGGCTCGCGTCCGACCTCGAGGTGCTTCGCCAGCAGGGATTCCGCCTTGCCGTCGTCGATACTCCTCCAGCCATCACCATGGCGATCCAGAGCGTCATCGCCGTCGCCGAGCTGATTGTGATTCCGACTCGTCCGAGCCCGCACGACCTTCGCGCCGTCGGCGCTACGGTCGACCTGTGCGACCGCGCCGGCAAGCCGCTGATCTTCGTCGTCAACGCAGCGACTCCCAAGGCCAAGATTACCTACGAAGCCGCTGTCGCTCTCTCGCAGCACGGCACCGTCGCTCCGGTCACTCTTCACCACCGCACCGATTTCGCTGCCTCGATGATCGATGGCCGAACGGTCATGGAAATCGATCCTCAGGGCCGCTCGGCCAAGGAAGTCGAGGAACTGTGGGAGTACATCTCCGACCGGCTCGAGAAGAATTTTCGCCGGACCGTGTTTTCGGCGCCAGGGGCCGCGCCCGGCACCAGTCAGGCAAGTCCGCGTCCTGTCGGGGGCTTCGGCCGCCGCGTAGTCGGCCAGTAAGGAGCCGTGTAAGTGGCCATCGAAGCCAAGCCCTTCGCCTCCCTCTCCTCCGGACTTCTCGCCCGCAAGGGTGCTGCCCGGCCCGCCATGAAGCCACAGGGTTTCGGCCAGATGGGCGGCGCCAGCCTGGAGGACCTTGGCTGGAACGACATGGGGTTCGAGCCGCCCAAGCCGGCGGAGGTCGCCCGCGATTCCACGCATGATGCATTCGGCGACGATGTTGTCGGGCATCCACGGGTTCATTCCACGGGGCTGACTCCGGTCCAGTCACCTGTCCACGGTCAGCAGGCGGAGATTGCCGATCGGCTCGGGGTCGAGGATGAGGAGGTCGACGAGACCGCCGAGCCTTTCGATCCTGAAGCAGAGCCGGCGGCCCAGGTCGTGCAGATCGCTACCACGGCTCCGACGCCGCGGCGCGCTCCCAAGCCGCGCTCAGCGCCCGGCAGCAAGGGCAAGGCGGCATTCACGCTTCGGCTCGACCCGGAACGGCACCTGAAACTGCGGCTCGCCTGCGCGGTGAACGGCCGCTCTGCACAGCAGCTCGTGACCGACGCGCTCGATCAATTGCTCGATGGAATGCCGGAACTCGAAGGCATGGCCCAGAAGGCCAAACGCAAGGGGTAAGTCCAATGTCCAAGCCATTCCGGGTCGGCTCAGCCGCTTCTTTCGTGGTGCTGGCAACAATGCTTGCGGGATGTGCAACCTCGCAAAAGCAGACCGGTTTCGGAGGCAGGGCCAATGGGGAAGTCGGTCTCGCGACCCGCGCTCTCATGGCTCTAAATGCCAACGACATCCCGACGGCGATCAACTTCGCCGAACGGGCTGTCGAGAAGACTCCCGACGACGCAGGCTTCCGGGCGCTGCTTGGAAATGCCTATTTCGCCGCCGGACGATTCCGGTCTGCGGAATCGGCATATAAGGATTCGCTCGCCATCTACGCCAACCAGCCGCAGGTGGTCCTGAAGCTGTCGCTGGTCGAGGTAGCCCTGGGCAAGAATGAGGAGGCCGTCGGCTTCCTTCAGGCCGGGCAGTCGGTCATCGACCCGGCCGACTACGGTCTGGCGCTCGCCCTCGCCGGCCGCAACTCGGACGCGCTTCGGGTGCTCGAGAACGCCGCGCGTGCGCAGGGAGCGGACGCCCGAGTCCGGCAAAACCTGGCGCTTGCCCATGCTTTCGCTGGCGACTGGACCCAGGCGCGGACGGTCGCCGCCCAGGATGTGCCGGCCAATCAGCTCGACGCTCGCATCCAGCAGTGGATGCAGCTCGCCAAGCCTGCCAGGCCGGTGGACCAGGTCGCGGCACTCGTCGGCGTTACACCGGCGGCGCAAGACCAGGGTCAACCGACGCGGCTCGCGCTGCGCAAGAGCGAGACCCGCGTTGCTGAGGCCGCTCAGGCACCAGCACCCGTTCCCGTTGTGGAGGCGCCTCAACCCCAGGTAGCCGAAGCTGTTCCGGCTTCTGTTCCGGCTCCGCAGCCGCAGTTCGTCGAGGCGGCTCCTCCCGCGCCGACACCGCTTGCCTTGCCGGTGGATGCCGGAGCTCCCGCGATCGCGGAAACTGCGTTCGAGACGCCGTCGCCGGTCGTCGCATCTCCTGCGCCCCGCAAAGCACCGGCTGCCAAGTCTGCCCGGCTTCGCAAGGCTGCGGCTCAGGCCGAGCGCGCGCCGGTTCGCAATGCGGCGCTCCGTCGCGGCAACTCCGCGGTGGTCGTCCAGCTCGGCGCCTTCGGTTCGCCAGATCGCGTGCTCACCGCCTGGAATTCCGCTGCGCGCAAATATGGGGCGCTTCGGTCCTACATGCCGATGAGCGCACGCTTCTCGAGCCAGCGCGGTGTCTTCTACCGCCTGTCGGTGCGCGGTTTCGGAAGCCTCGGTGAAGCCAAGGCGCTGTGCTCCTCGGTGCGCCGGGCGGGCGGAAGCTGCTTTGTGCGCAACTTCGCGGGCGACACGCCGGTCCAGTACGCTTCGCGTTAAGCGTCCCTACTCTCGACGAGCATCTCCAGGCAGGCCATCCGTATGGCCACGCCCATTTCGACCTGAAGCGTGATCAGCGAGCGATCGGGATCGTCGACGATCGCGCTTTCGATCTCGACACCGCGGTTCACTGGACCGGGATGCATCACTGCCGCGTCCGGGGCGGCGCGGGCGAGGCGGTCAACGGTCAGACCGTAGCGCGTCAGAAACTCGCCCGGAGCGTCGCCCAGGTCTTCTTCTAGCCGCTCGCGCTGAACCCGCAGCATCATCACCACATTGGCGCTATCGATCGCCTCGTCGACGGATAGCAACGGAATTCCGTCAGGCATCAGCTCGGGCGGGCCGGCGAGCCGCACTTCGGCGCCGAGGCGCGGCAGCAGCTTGCCGTTCGAGCGCGCAACGCGGCTGTGCTTGATGTCGCCGAGGATCGCGACCTTGAGCCCCTCGATCCGACCGAAGCGGTGGCGGATCGTCGCGGCGTCGAGCAGTGCCTGTGTCGGATGCTCGTTCGTGCCGTCTCCGGCATTGATCACGGGTGCGTCCATAATCAGCGCCACTGCAGCGGCGGAGCCGTTCTCTCGGTGGCGGATCACAAGCACGTCTGGGCGCATTGCGTTCAGCGTTCGCGCCGTGTCCTCAAGCGTTTCGCCCTTCTTCACCGACGACTGCTCGACTGGCAGGGTGACAATGGACGCTCCGAGCCGATGCGCTGCCGTCGCGAATGACATCAGTGTTCGCGTTGAATTCTCGTAGAAAAGATTGAAGACGATCTTGGCCCTCAGGCGCTCTTCGGAGCGACCGGCTCGTGTTTCGTCAAACCAATATTCGCTGCGGCCGAGAATTTCCGCGACCTGTTCGTCATTGAGCGAATCGATGGAGAGAAGGTCCACGAGCCTGTCGCTTATTGCGGACCCGGAAGATTAGCCAGAGCATCGATCGCGCCCTGCAGGATATGCGCGGCAGCCAGCGCATCAACCTTCTCGGCGCGTTTCGCGCGGCTGACGTCGGCATGAATCATCGCCCGCTCCACGGCTTGGGTCGACCAGCGCTCGTCCCACAGGAGGACCGGAAGCTGCAGCGGCGCGAGGTTGCGCGCGAAGGCGCGGACCGACTGGGTGCGGGGAGAATCGCTGCCGTCCATGTTGAGCGGCAGGCCGACGACCAGCCCGACGACATGCTCGCGGCCGACGAAAGCGCGCAGAGCCTCAAGGTCCTTGGTGAACTTGGTCCGGCGAATGGTGTCTGCCGGACCGGCAAAATGCCAGCCCGCGTCGCAGATCGCAAGGCCGATCGTCTTCGTGCCGACGTCGAGTCCGGCGAGCTTACCGCCGCCCGGCACCGCAGCGGCAAACTCGCCTGTGTCGCCGGTGATCAGGGCCTCCATGCCGCCAGCCTCCGCTCCGCGTCGCGCCGGATCGCGCCCCAGAAAAGGGCATAATCATAAACGTGATAGTTGTTGCCTGGCAGCACATACGGGCCGAGCGGCGGGATCTGCCCGTCGAGGACCAGCAGACCCTTGTCGCAATGCGCCCCCACGGTGGCCTGCTCGAGCCTCGCGAAGAGCAGGTCCGCGCTCGGGACGAGCGTGCCGGGATTGTCCTTCGGCGGCGCGGCGCCACCTTCGGTTCCGGTGATCGGGTTCACGCATAGCACATCCCCACGTTTTCGCTCCTGTCCGGCGAAACCCGCAGAGTGCTCGTAGCTATTGAGCACAAGCTCGGGATTGGCGGGTTCGGCGAAGCTGAGCCAAGAAAGGATGCAGCCCGTCTGTTCGGGCGCCGCGCATGCCGGGAGCACAAGGGCGGGAAGGTCGGCGGTGGTGCTGATCGGCCAACCGACGACGTAAGCGGCGACGACGCGTTTCGCGACCGGCTTGCCCGCAACTTTCTCGCGCAGCAATCGCTCGAGCTGAAGCGCGCCCTGGCTGTGGCCTGCGAGAATGATCGGCCGGTTGCCGGTCTCGCGAAGAAATTCGTCGAACGCCGCGGAAATGTCCGCATAAGCGAGGTCCAGCGCCTTTCGCGCGTCGGCATTGTCGAGCAGGAAGGCGCCGAACGCCGCTTGGCGGTAGCGGGGCGCCCAGATTTCGCCGGTGCCATTGAACGCGCTCGCCTGGCTCTGGACGAAGACCCGCGTGCGGAACGCGACGTCCCCGTTCGCTTCGAGCGGCGCGTTCCATCGATCGCGCTCGAGATAGGTAGTCGGGTGGATGTAGAAGACGGCGGCCTTGCCAGCATTCCCGGGATCGACATCATCGGGCAGCCATTCTGACGGATCGTTTTCCTTGCCCGGACGGGCGACCCAGGTTGCCGCTTGCGCATAATCCGGCCCGCTGCCCGCCTCGACCGCTTCAAACCGGCCCTTTGGAATGGCCTGCTTGAGCAGGACATTGCCGCCGAACTGGAAGATCGCGAAGGCGCCGGCGACGATCGCCAGCGTCAGGATGAACACCACAATCAGGAATCGACGCGCACACATTGGCGCGCGCGTTAGGAGAGGGGTTGGAGCCGGGCAAGCGATGGGATGGTTTCGACTTCAGTGGGCTCGCCGGATACTCTCCACCCATTGCGGACAATCAGTTGATGGCGCATGTATGGACCAACGCTCGCTTAAGCACTTGGAATTCCACAACAAGCGGGTTGCGCAGGTAAGTCATCGAAGGGGGCACCGGTGGGATTGCGCGCGAAGTTCAACCTTTTGATGCTGGTCATCGCGGTCATCGGGGCCGGACTGTTCGTGCTCGCCGCCAATCCTCTCGTCGACTCGATTGCGCGTGAGGAGATGCTCCAGAATTCACGCATCATGATGGAAAGCGCTGCCGGCGCGCGAAAATATACGTCCGAGCAGATCGCGCCCATCGTCAAGCCGATGATCGGACAGCATTTCTATCCTCAAGCGGTATCCGCCTACGCGGCGAAGCGGAACTTCGACGTCATTCATGCCAAGTTTCCCGACTTTTCCTATCGCGAAGCGGCGCTCAACCCGACGAATCCGCAGAATCGCGCAACGGATTGGGAAGCAGACATCATCAACGACTTCCGCTCCAATCCCGCCAAGGAAGAGGTGTCGATCGTTCGCTCGACCCCAACCGGCCCCATGCTCGAGCTTGCGCGTCCGTTGGTCGCCAAGCCCCCCTGCTTGGAATGTCACGGCACTGCGACGGCGGCACCCGCCTCGATGATCAAGCTTTATGGGGACCAGAACGGGTTCGGATGGAAGGCGGGGGAGATCATCGGCGCGCAGGTGGTCTCCATCCCGATGGCGGCGTCGGCCGTTCGCGCCGAACGCATCAGGCAACTGTTCATTATCCCCTTCGTAGGCTTCGTCGTGCTCATGTTCGTCTCGGTGAACATCCTTCTGAATTTCGTGGTGATCAGGCCGATCGAGCAGATGGCTAAGACCTCCGAGGCAATCAGCATGGGCGAGATCAACACGCCGGACTATCAGTATCGCGGATCGGACCAGATCGGCCGGCTGGCGGCTTCGTTCAGCCGGATGCACCGTAGCCTGGTAGAGGCGTTCAGGATGCTCGGTAATGAGTGAGGCGGCTCCGCCAGTATCGGACAGCTACTTCCTGAGCTACTCGCGGAGCGACGGCCACTTCGCCCTGCGCCTGGCGAAGGATGTGCGGGCCGCGGGCGTCGCGATGTGGGTCGACCAGCTCGACATCCGCCCGAGCGAGCATTGGGATCGCGCAATCGAGCGGGCCCTGCGCGAGTGCCGCGGCATGGTCGTGATCCTCTCGCCGCGCTCGGTGGCTTCCGACAACGTCGCGGACGAGATCAGCTATGCGATCGACAGCGGCAAGAGCGTCCTTCCCGTTATGATCGAGAAGTGCGTGCTGCCATTGCGGATTGTTCGGATGCACGTGATCGACGCCACGCACGGCTACGAGAGGGCTTTGCAGCAATGCCTGGAAGAAATGCAGCGGCCCGACCACCCGGCGCGGCCGAGCGTTGAGGAACCCCCGCCGTGCGGCGCGCCGATCGATCCCGAGGTAATCGCGACCGCCAAGCGGCAGCTCACGCCAATCGTGGGGCCGATCGCTGCCATACTTGTGGACAAGGCCGCTTCTCGCGCAGCAACCGTGGAGGAACTTTACGGGTTGTTGCAGTCTCACATCGCGGACGACGCGGACCGCCAGCGCTTCCTGGCGTCGGGGTGCCAGCCACAAGCCCCGCCGCCCCCTTCCAAGCCGTCCACCCCAAAAGAAGCGCCAGCGGGCGGCCTTTCCATTTCACCAGCGGAGCTTGAGGCCGTCGCGACCGTCTTAACCCGCTACCTTGGCCCAATCGCCCCAATGGTTGCAAAGCGCGAGAGTCGTTGGTCCAGTTCTTTCGACGATCTGCGACAACGTCTCGCGGCGTTGATCACCCAGCCGGAAGAGCAGGCAGAATTCCTGCGACGCTTGGACCAGGGGTAACGCTTCCGTGAGGTCCGGCGGGGGCACGCGCCTCGTCGCTTGCCGCCTCTCTGGCTCGTCGCTATCGCGCCGCCGATGTCCGTATCCCATGAACAGGTTCGCCATATCGCGCGGCTCGCGCGCATTGCGATGAGCGAAGAGGAGCTCGAGCGACTGGTGCCCGAGCTCAACAATATCCTCGGCTGGGTCGAACAGCTCGGTGAGGTCAACACCGACGGGATCGAGCCGCTGGCCACCGTGATCCAGCAGAAGCTGCGGTTGCGCGACGACGTCGTGACCGACGGCAATATCCGCGACGAGGTGCTCGCGAACGCACCCGAGGCGCAGCATGGATTCTTCGCCGTCCCGAAGGTGATCGAGTGAGCGACCTTACCTCAAAGACGATCTCCGAGCTGCGGGACGGGCTCCGCTCGGGCGAGTTCAGCGCTCGGGAAATCGCTGAGCAGTTCAACGCCGCCGTCGCCGCAGCGAAGACGCTCAACGCTTATACCGTCGAGACGCCGGAGGATGCACTGGCCGCAGCAGAGGTGGCGGACAAGGCGCGTGGGAACGGCGAGCTTCCGCCGCTTGCGGGAATCCCGCTTGGAATCAAGGATCTGTTCGCGACGCGCGGTGTCGACACGACCGCCGGAAGCCGGATCCTCAAGGACTTCAAGCCAACTTACGAAAGCACCGTTACGGCCAACTTGCGCAAGGCGGGGGCCGGGATGCTCGGCAAACTCAACATGGACGAGTTCGCGATGGGCTCATCGAACGAGACCAGCGCTTTCGGGCCGGTGATCAGCCCCTGGCGGCGCAAGGGGAGCAATGTCGGCCTAACTCCGGGCGGCTCGTCGGGCGGTTCGGCGGCTGCAGTCGCGGCGGAGATTGCGCCGGGCGCAACCGGGACCGACACGGGTGGCTCGATCCGGCAGCCGGCGGCCTTCGCCGGCATTTGTGGGATCAAGCCGACCTATGGCCGCTGCTCGCGCTGGGGGATCGTCGCCTTCGCCAGCTCGCTCGACCAGGCAGGGCCGATGGCGAAGTCGGTGCGCGACTGCGCGATCCTCCTGGAGGCAATGGCGGGGTTCGACCCGAGGGATTCGACTTCACTCGACTTGCCGGTGCCGAAGTGGGAAGATAACTTATCAAGTGATCTCAAAGGCAAGCGCGTCGGTATTCCCAGGGAATATCGGATCGACGGGGTGCCGCAGGACATCAATGCGCTGTGGGACCGGGGGATCGAATGGTTGAAGGACGCCGGCGCTCAGCCGGTGGAGATCAGCCTGCCGCACACCAAATATGCGCTTCCGACCTATTACATCATTGCTCCAGCCGAAGCCTCCTCCAACCTCGCCCGCTACGATGGCGTGCGCTATGGACGTCGGGTTGAAGGCGATGGCGGCCTCGACGGCATGTACGCCGCGACGCGCTCCGAAGGCTTTGGCGCCGAGGTCAAGCGCCGGATCATGATCGGAACTTACGTGCTCTCGGCGGGATTCTACGATGCCTATTTCACGAAGGCGCAGAGGGTGCGCGCGCTGATCAAACAGGATTTCCGCAAGGCGTTCGAGAGTTGCGACGTGATCCTTACGCCGACCGCGCCGTCTGCCGCATTCGGGATCGGCGAGACCACCGACCCGCTGGCGATGTACCTCAACGACGTGTTCGCGGTGCCGGCGAGCCTCGCGGGCTTGCCCGCCATGTCGGTTCCGGGCGGGCTCGACGAGCAGGGGCTTCCGCTCGGGCTGCACTTGATAGGCAACGAGTTCGACGAGCAGACGGTCCTCAACGCCGGTCTCGCGATCGAGGAGCGGGCGGACTTCACGCACCGTCCGGAGAAATGGTGGTGAAGTTCCGGCTCCACGACGAGGGCGAGGAGCTCGACCGGCGCATCGACCTGGTCAACGTCGTCTTCGGCGCGGCGCTGGGCGGCTACATCGGCGTGGTGATGACGCAGCGCGACCTCGATGCTTATCGCGGCCTAGTGCTGTCGCTCCTGCTGATCATCGTCGTCTGCATGCTGGTGGCGATCCGCAACCTCATCCACATCTTGCGCGGAACCAAGTCCGGGAGCTGGAAGGTGCCCGCGTCGATCTTCGTTCTTGCACTCGTTTTTTTCGCATTGATCCGCGGCGATACCTATCTCGACATCGAAGTGCTGGTGCCGATCACAATCGGTTGGATATTCGCCTTCATCATCGTGGTCTCCTCACATGTGATCATCTCCAAAGAAACCGAACATGAGCGCACCCTTCACCATTAAAGGCGAAACCGGCGACTGGGAGGTCGTGGTCGGCCTCGAGGTCCACGCACAGATCACTGCGAGCAAGGCCAAGCTCTTCTCGGGTGCGGCGACCGCGTTCGGAGCCGAGCCGAACACGCAGGTCAGCCTGGTCGATGCGGCGATGCCAGGCATGCTCCCGGTTCCGAACAAGGAGTGCATCCGCCAGGCGGTGCGCACCGGACTCGCTCTGGAGGCGGTGATCAACCGCTGGAGCCGGTTCGACCGGAAGAATTACTTCTACGCGGACCTGCCTCAGGGCTACCAGATCAGCCAGCTCTACCATCCGCTGGTCGGCCCCGGCGAGGTCGAGATCCTGACCGACGACAAGGACGAGAACTCGGTCAAACAGATTGGAATCGAGCGCATCCACGTCGAGCAGGATGCCGGCAAGCTGATGCACGATCAGCACCCGACGATGAGCTATGTCGACCTCAACCGGTGCGGCGTCGCGCTAATGGAGATCGTCTCACGACCCGATATGCGTTCTCCTGCCGAAGCAGGAGCTTATCTGAGGAAGCTCAGAGCAATTCTCCGTTATGTCGGAAGCTGCGACGGCAATATGGAAGAAGGCTCGATGCGCGCCGATGTCAACGTCAGCGTGCGTAAGGTCGGGGGTGAGCTCGGCACCAGAACTGAAACGAAGAACGTCAATTCGGTCCGCTTCGTGATGGCGGTCGTCGAACATGAGGCGAAGCGCCAGGTAGAATTGATCGAGGCCGGCGGTGCGGTTGCTCAGGAGACCAGGCTGTTCGATCCCGACAAGGGCGTCACCCGGTCGCTGAGATCGAAGGAAGACGCCCACGATTACCGCTACTTCCCTGATCCGGACCTCCTGCCGCTGGAACTGGACGGGGCGTTCATTCAGGAGTGCAAGGAGTCGCTTCCGGAGCTGCCGGACGATAAGCGAAAACGTTATGAGGGGGTCGGCATAACCCCCTACAACGCCAGCGTTTTGACCGCCGAGGTCGAGACTGCGCATTGGTTCGACGCGCTGCTCGATGCCGGCGCCGAACCGAAGCAGGCCGCGAACTGGGTGGTCGCCGAGCTGTTCGGGGCACTCAACCGTCGGGGCGAAAGCATCGACCAGAGCCCCGTCAAGCCGGGCCAGGCGGCCGAGCTGCTCGGCCTCGTCGCCGACGGAACCATCTCCGGAACCATCGCCAAGCAGGTGTTCGAGATCATGCTCGAGAGCGGGGAGGGCGCTTCGACGATCGTCGAGAGCCGTGGCCTCAAGCAGACCTCGGACACCGGCGCCATCGATGACGCGATCGACAGGATCCTCGCCGACAACGCCGACAAGGTGGAGCAGTACAAGGGCGGGAAACAGCAATTGTTCGGCTTTTTTGTCGGCCAGACCATGAAGGCGATGGCCGGCAAGGCCAATCCGCAGGTGGTGAACGAGCGGCTTCGGGCGAAGCTGTCATGACTTCGTCATTGCGAGGAGCGTAGCGACGAAGCAATCCAGAGTTCAGCGTTGCAACTGGATTGCTTCGCTTCGCTCGCAATGACGAAAGTGAAGCATGCGTAAAATTATCCTCGCCGCGGTGGCGGCACTCGCGGCGACGGCATCCACTGCTCAAACCCCCTCCCGGCCGCCCAAGCTGCTGGTCGTCATTTCGGTCGACCAGTTCTCCGCCGATCTGTTCGACGAATATCGCCCGCAGTTCACGGCCGGCCTGGCGCGGCTAGCATCGGGGACGGTGTTCCGAAACGGATATCAAAGCCATGCAGCGACCGAGACCTGCCCCGGCCATTCTACGATCCTGACCGGCGATCGCCCGTCGCGAACCGGGATCATCGCCAATTTCTGGACCGACCAGAATGCCCAGCGCTCGGACGACACCGTCTATTGCGCAGAGGACGAGAAGGTGCCGGGCACCAGCTCGATCGAATACAAGGTCTCACCGGTGCACCTGATGGTTCCCACCTTGGGCGAGCTGATGAAGGCGCGTTGGCCTGGCAGCCGGAACGTCGCCGTCTCGGGCAAAGACCGGGCGGCGGTGATGATGACCGGCCGAAATGTCGACCAGCGCTGGTACTGGACCGGGACGAAGTTCGAGACCGATCTCGCGAACGCTCCGGTGCCGCAGGTTGTGCCGAAAGTGAACGCCGCGGCGGCTGCGGGGCTGGCGCAATATCGCCAGCCGCTGGATCCCACGCCTTTCTGCCAGGCCAAGGCGCGCGAAGTCCCCGTCGAGAATAGCGACAGGAGCGTCGGCAGCGGCCGTTTCGCGCGCAATGCGGACGACCAGAACGCCTTCCGCGCCTCGCCCGAGTTCGACGGCGACACGCTGGCGCTTGCCGCCGCTCTGGTCGACGAAATGCAGCTCGGCCGGCGCGCCGATCCGGACGTGC
Organism: Pseudomonadota bacterium; assembly: GCA_046731955.1. Taxonomy (GTDB): domain Bacteria; phylum Pseudomonadota; class Alphaproteobacteria; order Sphingomonadales; family Sphingomonadaceae; genus Sphingomicrobium. The sequence continues at coordinate 49,231 of JBKPMC010000024.1, forward strand.
TGGCGGTGAGCCTGTCGGCGACCGACTATGTCGGCCATACCTATGGCACGAACGGCGAGGAGATGTGCCTCCAGCTCACGGCGCTCGACCGCGAGATCGGCGATTTCCTCTCGGTGCTCGACCGGCGCGGGATCGACTATACGGTCGCTCTGACCGCCGACCATGGCGGACAGGACATCCCCGAGCGCAAGCGCCTCGAAGGGATCAAGGACGCGGCGCGGGTGGATCCTTCGCTCGCCGCGGGGACGATGGGCGTGAAACTGGCCAGGCAGCTCGGACTTCCCGGCTTCGGCCTGCTCGGCGAGAGCAGCTTCGGCGACATCTACATCGACCACAGTCTGCCGCCAGCGGATCAGAAGAGGCTCCTCGACGCGGCCGTGGCCGCCTACCGGGCCCATCCGCAGGTCGAGGCGGTGTTTACCGCAAAGCAGATCGCAGCGACTCCGCTGCCTACCGCGCCGCCTAACCAATGGAGCATGATCGAGCGGCTGCGAGCGAGCTATTACCCCGGCCGCTCGGGCGACTTCCTGGTGATCCTCAAGAAGGACATCACGCCGATCGTCGACACCAGTCGCTATATCGCGACCCACGGCAGCCCGTGGGACTATGACCGGCGCGTGCCGATCCTGTTCTGGCGACCCGGAGTCACAGGAACGACTATCGAGACTCCGGCCGACACCGTGGACATCATGCCAACTCTGTCGGCGATGATCGGGCTCGGCGTGCCAAGTGGTTCGGTCGATGGTCGCTGCCTCGACAGGGTCGTAGCCTGCCCGACGCCCGCAGCGCAGGGCACAGAGCGGGGCGCACGCTAACCATCTAAAAATACTGACTTTTATTTCATCATCCGTTCAGGCATGAACGGGCATTGGGAATGCTGGGGAAGGGGCGCATACTCGCCCCCCTGGAGGGAGACCGATGCGAAAGTGGGGCCTTGCGCTTGCGCTCGCGGTCAGCGTGCCGCTGAGCGCCTGCGTGCAGACTCGCCAATATGCCGACGTGCAGTTCACTCCGCCGCAGGGCGATTACAGACTGTTGGTGCTCCGTCCCGATGTGACGGTCGGGTCGTTAACGACGGGCGGAATGATCGAGCCGCGCGCGGACTGGACCGAGCAGGCCCGCGGCGCGATCGACGCGGCGTTGCGTTCGCAGCAGGCGACGCGCGGCGGCAAGGTGCATGTGATAGAGCGGCGCACCGGATTGCCAGGCGTTGGCGAGCAGGAGCTGGCCGACATCGAGCGGCTGAATTTCGCGGTCGCGCAATCAATCGTCATCCACAAGTATCTCGGCGACTATCTCCCGACCAAGCGGGGCAGGGGCCTCGACTGGACGCTGGGCGAGGACGCCGTCCGGCTCGGCCAGAAGACCGGCTATGACTATGCCCTCTTCCTTCACGCGGAGGATCAGGTGGCGTCCACGGGCCGGATCGCGCTGGGCGTAGTCGGGCTCGCTGGCTGCTTCGTAGGTTTTTGCGCGCCGAACGTCGGCGGTGCGACCCAGCTGGACTATGCTTCCCTGGTCGACCTCAAGACCGGCGAGGTCGTGTGGTTCAATGTCGTCATCGCCAGCAGCCAGATACCTGGGATCAAGTTCGGCGATCTTCGGACGCCGCAGGGCGCGGCGCAGATGGTCGAGCGGCTGCTGGGCCGGATGAAGCCGGGCAAGGATGCGGCGAAGGGCCGAGTCATGACTGAGGAACCGCGCTGATGTGCGGGCGCTGCGTCGAGCTCAGCCGCCGCGCGCTTCTGGCCGGCGGCGGCGCCGCTACCGTTTCGCTTGCCACCGGAGTCGCCGAGGCGCGGATCAGCCCGCGCGCCATGACCCCGCTCGTCAGCAAGGGCTTCAAGCCCACCGATAAGGACGAGCAGGGTTTGTGGAACGAGATGCGCCGGGTCGAGGAAGAGGTCGCGGGCTCGAACCTGCTGATCAACGACCCGCAACTGACCGGCTATTTGAGGAACCTGATCGGGAAGGTCGGCGGTCCCGCCGCACAGGACTTCCGCATCTATCTCGCGCGAATCCCCGAATTCAACGCAATGATGTTCCCGACGGGCTTCGCAGTCGTTTTTACGGGGCTCCTGCTGCGCATGCGCAACGAGGCGCAGCTCGCGGGCGTGATCGCCCACGAATCCGGGCATTTCCTGCGCCGACACCTGATCCGCTCGTGGCGCGACATGCGGCGCAAGAGCGACATTTTCGCTTTCGGCGCAATGCTCGCTGGAGTCGGCGGCGCGGCGGGCGGCGTTTACATGGGCGACTATGTGCGCCTGGCCGAGTTCGGCACGATCCTGTCGCTGTTCAAATACAGCCGCGACATGGAAGCCGAAGCGGACGCGATGGGTGCGAGGCTCATCGCCGAAGCAGGCTATCCGCCGGTCGAGATCGCCAATGTCTGGCAGCAGCTGATCGGCGAGGAGGAGGCCAGCGCGCGCTATCGCGGCAAGCGCCGGGACCGAGGCTTTTCGCTGTTCGAGTCCCATCCGGCTCCCGAAAGCCGAATGGCGGACCTGCGCGCGAGCGCGGCCGAGGTGACGGTGCCTGGCAGAACCTATGACGACGGCCGTGCGCGCTACCTCAATGCAATCGGGCCTCTACGGCAGACGATGCTCGACGATCAGGTCAAGCTCAACGACCCCGGCGCCAGCCAATACCTTATCCAGACGCTCGCGCAGGACGGCTGGAATGGGCTGTTGCGCTTCTACGAGGGCGAGGTCTGGCGCCTACGCAACCGGCGGGGTGACGACGTCCGGGCGGCGCAAAGCTATGCCGCCGCTGTCGTCTATCCCGACGCTCCAGCCGATGCATGGCGCTGGCACGGAATCTCGCTGATGAAGGCGGGCCGGACCGGAGAGGCCAAGGCCGCGTTCGCCAAATATCTCACGATGAAGCCCGATGCGCCCGACGCCGCCTGGGTGCGGCAGATGGTCGGTTGAAGGGAGGGTCGCGCATGAATTTTTCTCCCAGAATTGCCCTCCTCGCCGCCATCTGTGCGCTTTCGGCCTGCTCGTCCGTGGGCGGCGGCGAATTTGGTTACAGCAGCTATTCGCCGGTTAGTGTTCGCCGCGTGCAAGTAGGGGACGGATCCCTCTCAGTTGCGCCGCCCCGGCCCTGGAATCGTCAGCGGGGACGATTGTTCTACGACGTCCACGCGGTGGAGGACTGGACGCTGAACGGCCCGTTGCTGGACGGGATGAGCTTCGTGAGCGGCCTCAAGAGCGGCAGGGACCTGATTTACCAGCGCAGAACCGCGGATCAGCAGGTACCGAAATTCCGGTCGGACATGACTCCGCCCGAGATAGTCGCGATGCTTGAGAGCCTGTATCGGGTGCGCGGCGGAGCGGTCGATTTCCGCACTCTGTCGCTGCGGCCGCGGCCGTTCCTGGGCGCCAACGGTTTCCAGCTCGACTACGAGCATCTCGACGGCGACGAGCTGTGGCGCAGGGGGAGGGCCGTGGGCGCCGTGATCAACGGCAGGCTCTACCTGATCCTGCTCGATGCCGCGCGATCACATTATTATGGCGAGACGCTGCCGGATTTCGAAGCGGTTGTGGCCTCCGCTCGGCTGAGAGGCTAACCGACGGGCGAAATTGGCCCGGGACCCGGCTGAGGTGAGGACGGTGAGGGCTGCGGAGCCGGGACATCGATGTCCGGGCCCACCGGCGGAGTTTCAGGCGGAGGATTCGGGGGGTTGCCGGGCTGCGGCGGAGCAGGTGTTTCCGGCGGCGGCTCGGTTGGGGTTCCGGGCGAGGGCGGTTGCTGCTGCATGATAGTCTCCGCATCACGAACGCACCTTTCGTCAGTGGGTTGCTCACCGTGCGGGTTGCCGAACCCCCGTTCCTTGCTATAGGCCCCCAGCTTTCGCGGGCCGCGCGCGCGTGGCGGAATTGGTAGACGCGCTGGATTTAGGTTCCAGTATCGCAAGATGTGGGGGTTCGAGTCCCTCCGCGCGCACCATTACGTCGCGCAGCCTGTCCGAGAGACAGGCGAGCAGCGTAATCGTGCGAAGGCTCAAGATTTCATCGGGAATTGAGACACGTGACCATCAAGACCGTCGAGACCGAGAACGAGGGCCTGAAGCGCGCCTTCATGCTGACCATTCCCGCCGAGGACATCGAGGCGCGGGTCGAACAGGAAGTGAAGCGCATCGCACCGCAAGTGCGCATGCCCGGTTTCCGCCCCGGCAAGGTGCCGCCGAACCTCATCCGCAAAATGCACGGCGACGCGCTTCGCCGCGATGCCCTTCAGGGCGCGGTGCAGGAAGGCGTCCAGCAGCTTCTCGAAGAGAAGAATGTTCGCCCGGCGCTTCAGCCGCAGATCGAGCTCGACGAGCAGTATGAGCCCGGTAAGGATGCCGAGGTCCATGTCAGCCTGGAAGCTCTTCCAGACGTCCCGGCGCCGCAGATCGACGGCCTTAAGCTGGAGCGGCTGACGGTCGAGGCCGACGATGCTGCGGTGGACGAGCAGCTGAAGCAGCTCGCGAGCTCGAGCAAGCGCTGGAGCGACGCTTCGAAAAGACATGTTGCTGAGAACGGCGATCTCGTCGTGATGGACTTCACCGGAGAGGTCGAGGGCAAGGCGTTCGAGGGGGGAACCGGCACCGACATGTCGGTCGAGCTCGGCACAGGCCGGCTGATTCCGGGCTTCGAAGAGCAATTGGTTGGGGTCAAGGCGGACGACACGCGCGAGGTGAAGGTCGATTTTCCCGCGGACTATCCAGTGCAGGATCTCGCCGGAAAGGCTGCGACCTTCGCGGTCGCCGTGAAGTCGGTGAAGACCGCCGGTGAGAACAAGGTGGACGACGAGTTCGCCAAATCGCTGGGATTGCAGACCCTTGAGCAGCTCCGCACCGTGCTGCGCGACCAACAGCAGCAGGAGCTGAACGGCCTCACGCGCACGCACCTCAAGCGTCAGTTGCTCGACCAACTCGCCGCGCGGCACGACTTCCAGGTGCCGGAATCGATGGTGGAGGCCGAGTATCAGAACATCCTCGCGCAGCTTCGCCACGAGGCCAGCCACGATGAGGATCCCGCAGCTGCGCTCGCCGAGATCGAGAAGGACGCAGCCGAGTATCGCAGCATCGCGGAGCGGCGCGTCCGGCTCGGGCTACTCCTGTCAGAGATCGGCTCAGCCAATGGCGTCGAGGTCAGCGAGCAGGAGATGAACCGTCTGATCGCGCAGGCCGCGTCTCAGTACCAGGGCAAGGACCGCGAGACCTTCCTCCGCTATGTACAGCAGGAGCCGATGGCTGCCGCCCAGCTGCGCGCACCGCTCTATGAGGACAAGGTAGTCGATTTCCTGTTCGGGAAAGCGGACGTCACTGAGCGTAACGCGACGCGCGCGCAACTCGAGGCCGATCTTGAGTCCGAAGAGGGCCACGTCCACGGCCCGGGCTGCGGCCACGATCACATCGCCGCGGAGAAGCCGAAGAAGGCGAGTGCGAAGAAGAAGGCCGAGTCCAAGCCGGAGCCCGAGGAGCCGGCGAAGGGTCCGGTCGAAAAGGCTTCGGGCAAGCCTAAGCCGGCAAAGCCGTTGAAAGACGCGCCGGGAGCGAAGGCCCCGGAGAGCAAGGCCGCAGCAAAGACTGCTGCGAAGAAAACGGCGACGTCCAAGGCCGATGCCAAGCCTGTCGCGAAGAAGGCTCCCGCGAAGAAGGCGAAATGAATCGTCTTTCCCGCGAAAGCGGGAATCCCGCTTCTTCGACGACTGCGTTAAGAAGGAAGCGGGACCACCGCCTTCGCGGGGGTGACGAGAGGGGGTCCATGGCGCAGCAGCAACCACGCATTGCCGTGCTTCTGCCTTGCTACAATGAGGAGGCGGCGATCGGCGCGACGATCGCGGGCTTTCGCGATGCCCTGCCGACCGCGGCCATCTACGTCTATGACAACAACAGCCGCGACCGGACACGCGAGATCGCGGCCGAGGCCGGCGCGGTCGTCCGCACCGAGCGCCAGCAGGGCAAGGGTCACGTCGTCCGGCGGATGTTCGCCGACATCGATGCCGACGTCTATGTCATGGCCGACGGCGACCTGACCTATGACCCGAAGTCCGCTCCAGTGATGGTCGACATGCTGCTCGCCGAGCAGCTCGACATGGTCGTCGGGACCCGGCGGCACGAGGAGAAGGAAGCCTATCGCGGCGGGCACGTGCTCGGGAACAAGATCTTCACCGGCCTTTTGTCCGGCCTGTTCGCCCCCAGCTTTTCGGACATTTTCTCGGGCTACCGGGTCTTTTCGCGGCGCTTCGTAAAGACCTTTCCGGTCCTGTCATCGGGATTCGAGATCGAGACCGAGATCAGCGTTCATGCGCTCGAGCTCAAGATGCCGGTGGGCGAGGTCGAGACCGTCTATGCGGCACGGCCCGAGGGCTCACACTCGAAATTGTCGACGTACGGCGACGGCTGGCGAATCCTGAAGACGATCGCGACCCTATATCGCGTCGAGCGGCCTGCGCTCTTCTTTGGAGCGATTGGCGCGCTGCTTCTGGCGACCGCAATCGTGCTCGCGGTTCCAATTGTGGTCACTTATTTGAACACCGGCCTGGTCCCCCGCTTCCCCACGGCAATCCTGGCGACAGGCATGGTGATCGTCGCCGTGCTTTGTGTGTTCGCCGGACTCATCCTCGACACCGTAACGCGAGGCCGGCGCGAGGTCCGTAGGCTCGCCTATCTCTCGTTACACGCCCCGGGACAGGTGTAATCTCTTTGCATCACTTCGCGACAATTGTGTCGCCCGCGTGACAGTCTCAGCTTCCTCGCTCTTCTAACGTCCGTTAAGCAACCCTCATTCGGGCAGGCGCCTCAAGAGGGCCGGACGAACGAAGGGGGAAAACAATGAAGCGGATCGACACGACTCTGCGCGCCAGCGTTGCAGTTGCGGCATTGGTCACAGCGGTTTCGGCACAGGCACAAAGCATTGAGCCGCCGGCCGACGTTCAGCAGCAGCCGGCGACCGCTGCGCCAGCGACCCCACAGGGCGAGATCGTGATCACCGGTTCGCGCATCCGCCGCAATCCGCTGGATCTCGACGCCCCTCGCGTGTTCATCGACCAGCAGGACATCGCCAAGACCGGCCTCAACTCGATCAATGACGTATTGCAGCGGCTGCCTAGCTCCGGCGGCGGCCTCAACTCGAAGTTCAACAACTCGGGTAACCTCGGCAATCCGCCTGACGGTGGTGGCGTCGGAGCGGGCGCTGCGGAAATCGACCTGCGTTATCTTGGCTCTCGTCGAACGCTCGTGCTCGTCGATGGTCTACGCTTCATCAACGCCGCATCGGCGAGCGGCGTCCCCCCCTCGGTCGACCTCAATTCCATTCCGGAAAGTATGATCGAGCGCGTCGAGGTGCTGCAGGATGGCGCCTCGGCGATTTATGGTTCGGACGCGATCGCTGGCGTTGTGAACATCATCACCAAGCGGCGCCAGAAGGGCTTCGTCGCAAGCGCGCAGCTCAGCGGATTCTGGGAAGAGGGTGACGGCTTCACCCAAAATTATCAGCTGAGCTGGGGCAATGGCGACAGCAGTCGCCTGCAGATCGTCGTAGGCGGCAATTACGTGAAGCAGAAGGGAGTGAGATCGGCCGATCGTGCGATCTCGCGCTTCCCGGCCCCTTATTCTGACACCTGCGCCGATGGCGGCTGCTCGAGCTTCATTCCGAACGGTCGCTTTATCGGCTCTATCTTTGATATTCCCGGCACCACCGCCGAGGGCGACGCGACTTTGATCAACGCACCGACCTCGACGCCAACCCTCGCCAACTTCCGCGCCTTTGCGGGTACGCCGGACCGGTTCAACTTCGCGCCGTTCAACTTTCTCCAGATCCCCCTCGAACGATACGGCGCGTTCGCCAACTTGAAGTATGAGGTGGCGGACAACGTCAATTTCACGCTCAAGGGGCTGTGGAACGAGCGCAAGTCGAAGAATCAGGCTGCTCCCTTGCCGTTCGGCATCGGTCCGGACGCGGGAATTACGCCGGTGCTCGACGCGACGACGATCGATGCGACCAACCCCTTCAATCCGTTCGGCGTGACGCTCGACTTCACCAATATGAACCTCATCCTCCGGCGCTTTGTCGAAGGGGGTCCCCGTCGGTTCTCGCAGAAGGTCGATACCACCTACGGCGTCGCGACCCTCGACGGCAATTTCTCGATGCTCAACCACGATTGGTACTGGGACATCAACGGTATCTACGGCCACAACAAGGCCAAGCAGACATTCATCGGCAATATCAATTCGGCCCACTTGCGGCAGGCACTTGGGCCGGTCGACGAGTGCGTTGGTCAACCCGGCCTGTTCGGCGGGACCTGCACTCCCTTCAATTTCTTTGGCGGTGCCGGATCGATCACTGGGGCGATGTTTGATTTCGTCACGTTCGACGAACACGACAGCAGCAAGCAAGACCTGTGGGACTTCACGGCCAACCTGTCCGGCGAGATCGTCGACTTGCCGGGCGGCCCGCTCGGTCTCGCCATGGGTGTCGAATACCGCCGCCCGAGCGGTCGGTTCGACCCCGATCCGGTCGTCGCGGCGGGCTTCAGCTCCGATATCCCGGCCGGACCCACGAAGGGCCATATTTCGGTGAAGGAAGCCTATGCGGAGCTCAACGCGCCCCTTGTCAAAGAGGTACCGTTCGTCAACCTTCTGGAGTTGAACGGGGCCGTCCGCTTTTCCGATTATAACACGTCGGGTTCAACGACCACCTTCAAGGGCGGCGCAAACTGGAAACCGGTCCAGGACCTGCGCCTGCGCGGCTCTTATGCCGAAGGCTTCCGTGCTCCGTCGATCGGCGAGTTGTTCGGGACGATCTCGCGTTTCGACCAGACGATCAGCGATCCATGCTCGAACGACAGCACGGCGCCGCGTAACTTCCTGAACGACGCGACGATCAGGGCGAACTGTATCGCGCAGGGTGTTCCAGCGGACGGCAGCTACGCGCAGGCCAACCCGCAAATTTCGGTGATCGTCAGCGGCAACGAGGATCTGAAGCCCGAAACGTCGAAGAGCTGGATTTTCGGCGGGGTGTACAGCCCGTCATTCCTGCCTGGCTTCTCGATCGAGGCAAACCATTACAACATCAGGATCAAGAGTGCGATCCAGGCAGTCGACGCGTCGATCACGCTCAACAATTGTGTGGTCAACCTCGACCCTGCGGCCTGCGCGCTCGTGACGCGCTCCTTCTCGGGAAGCGGCCAGCTCACGCAGATTAGCGGTATCCTGGGCAACATCGCGGGAATCAACACGAAGGGCATCGACCTCAATGTTGCGTACCGCAGCCGCAAGACGCAGGCGGGCACATTCGGCGTCACCTGGAACAATACGTTCCTCAAGAATTACGACTTGATCCTGACGGGTTTCGGCGGGACTCAGATCATCAGCCGCGAAGGCACCGAGCCGGGTAGCCCGGCACAAGGGTTCCCCAAGTGGAAGTCGATCGGCATTCTCGACTGGGATCTGGCCGAGTTCGGAGCGACGGTCACCGGGCGCTATATCTCGAAACTTCGGGAAACCAGCGATGCCGGTGCCGGCAACGTCATGAAGTCGAAATTCTACACCGACCTGCAGCTGCGCTGGACGCCGGGCTTCCTGAACGAGAAGGTCGGTCTGGCTCTGGGTGTGAACAATCTGTTCAACACCAAGGCGCCGGGCTGCTTCGGCTGTGACCTCAACAATTTCGATCCGACCACCTACGACCTTCCGGGCCGCTATTATTACGCGCGCCTCGGCGTGAAATACTGATCCGCATCAGGGGCGATAGCTGGAGGCGGTCGGGCAACCGGCCGCCTCTCTCTTGTGGGCCACGGACGCCGTCGGCGTCCGATCTCGCGCTATCGGCACGCCCCCGACATGCCGCGCGCTTCGCTCCTTGAACCTTGCCGTTTTCGCGCCGATGTAAGGTTGGCCAAGCAGAGAGGGCCAATTTCCCGTGATCGACCATCAAGACATCGTTTCGCAGCTCGTTCCCATCGTCATCGAGCAGTCCAACCGGGGCGAGCGCAGCTTCGACATCTATTCGCGGCTGCTGCGCGAGCGGATCGTCTTCATCACCGGCGCGATCGAGGACCATATGGCCTCGCTCGTTACCGCCCAGCTGCTCTTCCTCGAGTCCGAGAACCCGAAGAAGGACATCTTCATGTACATCAACTCGCCGGGCGGCGTCGTCACCGCCGGTCTCGCGATCCACGATACGATGCAATACATCCGGCCCAAGATCAGCACGGTGTGTATCGGCCAGGCCGCGTCGATGGGCAGCTTCTTGCTCGCGGCGGGCGAGCCCGGCATGCGCGTTGCGCTCACCAACAGCCGGATCATGGTCCACCAGCCCTCGGGCGGTGCGCAGGGCATGGCGTCCGACATCGAGATCCAGGCGCGCGAGATCCTGCGCATGCGCCAGCGGCTCAACGAGCTCTACGCGCAATACACCGGCCAGTCGCTCGAGGAGATCGAGAAGGCGATGGACCGCGACAAGTTCCTCGAGGCTGACGAAGCCAAGGAATTCGGGATCATCGACGAGGTATTCGACAAGCGCCCCGAACCGGGCGAGGACAGCGGGACCCACGCGGCGGATGTGACGCCAGCCTGACTCACGCGGCCCCGTGGCTGCGGTGCTACATTGATCCAAATTGAGACGAATTGCGTCAGGCTCTCTCGGGAGGCGATTGTGGCACACGGGGCGCGTAGCTAGTTTGCGCCGGTGGATGCCAGGCCAACCAAAATCGAACAAGCCGTAGCCGCGGGCGACCAGGAGCTGGCGCTGGCGGCGCTGCGGGAGCATCTGGCCGAGCTTCAGTTGCCGCAGCTCGTGCACGGCCGCCGGGCGATCATCCTGTTCGAGGGGGCGCAAGGCGCGGGCAAGAAACATGCGCTGAAGCAGCTCGCAGCCGCGTTCGACCCCTGTCACTATGCCGTGCATTGCATCATGCACGATCGCCGCGAGGCGGCCGAGGGTCATTGGCTGGCGCGCTTCTGGCGTCGGCTCCCGCCCGCGGGCGAAACCGCACTCTTCTTCCGCAGCTGGTACCGGCGGGTGCTCGACGACCGCCTCCAGGGACGGATCGATGACCGGACCGTCGCCCGGGCTTTCGACGAGATCAACGAGTTCGAGGCGCAGCAGCGCGACTATGGAACGCTCATCGTCAAACTGTTCTTCGAAGTGGACGCGGATGTGCAGGAGGAGCGTCTCAGAGAACGGGACGCCAATCCATGGAAGCGTGTCGTACCGCGCGAGGAGGCCATCAGCGTTCGGGAACCCGCCTATGGAAGGGCGCTGGAGGACTTGCGCGCCAATTCCGACACGCGCTGGTCGCCGTGGCGGATGATCGATGGCAATGACGAGCAAGCGGCCGCGATCGCTGCGCTGTCCGCCATCGCCGATGCATGGGCGGGTTCGATGCCCGCGGAACCGCCGCATCTTGTCGAGAGTCCGTCCCGAGCCGCCTAGTGGGCGGACGGGTAGCGGATCGCGACCACCTCGTAGCTCTTCTCGCCGGCGGGCAGGCGCACGATGCGCTCGTCGCCCACTCTGGCACCGATCAGCGCGCGGGCGAGCGGGGCACTCCAACCGACCAGACCCTGCGCGGCATCGGCCTCGTCGTCGCCGACGATGGTGACGGTGCGGCGGCGGTCGTTCTCGTCCACAAGCTCGACTGATGCCCCGAACCGCACCTGGTCGCGGGTCGGCTGCCCGGCGGGGTCGACCACCTTGGCTGCTTTCATGATCCGCGAGAGGTGCGACAAGCGGCGATCGAGCTCGCGCAGCCGCTTGCGGCCGTAGATATAGTCGCCGTTCTCGGATCTGTCCCCGTTCGCAGCTGCCCAGGCGATAGTCTCGACGAGCTTGGGCCGCTCGATCCCGAACAGCTCTTCATATTCGGCGCGGATGCGCGCGAAACCCTGTGGAGTGATGAAACGTGGCGGTGAGTCGGCCATGCCGAAGCCTTAGCCGGGTGCGCCCTTCCCGAGATACCTGGAAACGTGGAGCGCCGCCTGCTGCTGGGACGAAGGCCGCATTGAATCGTAAACGACGCTGTTCTCGATCACCCGCTGAACATAGGCCCGGGTTTCGGTGTAGGGGATCGCCTCGATCCACTTGAGCACGTCGACCTGGCCGCGGGGATCGCCGTAGGCGTTGACCCATTTGCGGACGTTGCCGTAGCCGGCGTTGTAGCTCGCCACCGCCAGCGGGACGTTGCCGTTCCACATGTTCATCATCCGCTGAAAATAGGCCGAGCCGAGCATCACATTGTAATTGGGGTCGTTCGTAAGACGCGAGCTGTCGTAGCCGACGCCCATCTTGTCCGCCTGCTCACGCGCTGTGCCGCGCATCAGCTGCATCATTCCGCGGGCCCCGGCATAGCTCATCGCATATTGGTCGAATGAACTTTCCTGACGGGCAATGCCGTGACAGAGAGACCAGAGCCCGGGCGACACGGAGGCCGGAAGCGACGGATAGGCTTGGCGAACGTAGAAGGCCGAGCCCTTCACCCGCGCCATGCGCGCTACCCAGACGGGCACGTCATTGCGGCTGATCTGCTGGCCGAACTGAATCGCCAGGTTCCGATCGAGGTCAGTATTCAGCGACTGCGCGAGTGCCTGGACGAAGAGCGAGCGCTCCTGGCCGTTTCCCCATTGGTTCATCAGCCGAACCGCCTGGACCAGCCGCCGATTGGCGAACACGGCGCGCTGCGCGGCTGTCGTCGTCGTCTGGGGAAGAGCAGCAGGCGGCGCTGTTACCGATCGGCCGAGCCGTTCAAGCGCGAGCTGCCCATAAAACAACTCCGGATAGGCTGCCGCGCGCTGGAAATACGGGTTTGCGTCCTGGAACCGGCCGGCGGACAGAGCCGCGCGGCCCGCCCAATAAGAGCCTTTCGTCAACACTTGGAGCGAGCGGCCGGCGCGCGCGTAGCGGTCGTACATCGCCATGGCGTTCGTTGGCTGACGGAGCCGGTCGAGCGCCACGCTGCCCGCGAGCCAGGCGAGGCTGGTGTAATCGTCGCGAATGCCGATCGGCTGATCGGCGACAGTCGCGCCCGGCGGCAGGACATCGTGGATCTGCGAGGCGATATTGTAGGCGATCTGCCACTGGCCGTCGCCGACCGCCTCGTTCGCCAGCAGTAGTTGCATATCATAGAAGCGGGCGGGATCAGCGGGCCGGTAGAGGAAATTGTGCGAGCGCGCCGCGAGCTGGCGAGCGGCATCGCTGTAACCCGTGTCGCGGAGGTAGCGGGCGCGATCCATCATCAGCCCGGCATCGGTGGTGACGGCCCCGATCACCGCCCGGTATCGGATCTCGGCATCCGGGGTCTTGGACTGCATTGCTATCCGTGCGGCGAAGACCGCCTGGCGTTCCGGGCTGACTGTTGTGATGAATCGCTGCGCGTCTTCGGACTTCTTGGCGAAGAGCAGTGCATCGACCCGCCTGTCCTGGTCGACGCGTGTGAAACTGCCGCCGTAACGTGCCCAGATGCTCTGCTCGTCGGCGGTGCTGAGATCCGGCTCGTACCAGGCGTTGCGCGCTGCCTCGAGCGCATCGGCCGGCCTGCCGGTCGCGGCATACGCCTCTGCCAGCCGGGCGAAGCCGTTGCCGGTGGTCGGCTTGTCCTTGGCGAAGAAGGCGAGAACGGTTCTCGAGTTTTCACCGGGACGCATTGCATTCTCGGCCCAGCGGCGCAGCGTAGATTCGGCCGGCCAGCCGGGGTTGGAGATCAGGAAGCGCGCATAGTCGGCGAAGGAGTAGCCGCTGCTTTGCCGAAGCCGCCGCCAGTCCCCGATCGCATAACTGACGCTCGTCGCAGAGTAGGCCGGGGCGGGCGCGTACGCGGATGCAACATAGGGCGCGGCATATTGCGCCGAGCTCGTGGGAGCGGTCGCAAGCAACAAGGGAAGAAAGATTGCAGCGCGCCACATGCTGGACATCGTGAGGCCCCGCTCCTTATCAGGCCGTGAACACAGTCTAACTTGTGCACACAAAACTCCCGTTTGAGGAGCTAAGTTGATGTTTTTTGGGTCTATCCCGGCACTGGTCACACCTTTTTCCGGCAACTGTGTCGCTGAGGACTCACTTCGCGACCTCATCGAGTGGCAAATTGTCGAAGGTAGCAATGCGCTCGTCCCGTGCGGGACGACGGGAGAGGTCGCGACCCTCAGCCGGGACGAGCACCGCCATGTCGTTGCGACAGCGGTGGAGACGGCGAATAAGCGGGTGCCGGTGATCGCGGGCTGCGGAAGCTATTCGACGAGCGCATCGATCGAGTTGATCCGCGCCGCGACCGACGTCGGCGCTGACGCGGCGTTGGTCGTCGTGCCTTATTACAACAAGCCGAGCCAGGCGGGCCTTGCTGCCCATTTCACCGCCATTGCCGAAGCGTCGCCATTGCCGATTCTCGTTTACAATGTACCTTCGCGGACGGTCGCAGACATCTCGGTTGAAACCCTTAGCGAGGTCGCGAAACATCCCAAGATCGTCGGGATCAAGGACGCGACGGGCAATCTTGGGCGTGTGTCTGATCAGCGACTGAGGTGTGGCGAGGACTTCATCCAGCTCAGCGGCAACGACGACATGGCGCTTGGCTTCAACTCGATGGGCGGGGTGGGCTGCATCTCGGTCACGGCGAACGTCGCGCCACGGCTTTGCTCCGATTTCCAGAAGGCGATGCGCGAAGGGCGCTGGGATGAAGCGCTCAAGCTCCAGGACAAACTCTATCCGCTCCATTCGGCGCTGTTCACCGATGCCTCGCCTGGTCCGGCGAAATATGCCCTGTCTCGGGTGCGGCCCGGCTTCCCTGTCGACCTTCGGCTGCCACTCACGGAACCGTCCGACGCGTCGAAGCGCGCGGTCGACGCGGCCCTGGAGCATGCCGGTTTGATCGGCGCCTAGACTGTAACGTCCACCTGCTTCAGCATTTCCGCGAAGCGCGGATCACCGCGGATGGGGTCGAACAGAGGATCCACGCGCAAGGTGTTGAGCCCCGGATCGTTTACGGCGAAGCCGCGCTCTAGCGCGGCGAAGGCGCGGTCGCGTTGGCCTCGCTGCGCATAGGCCTGGGCGAACTGGTAGCTGGCAGCATCCCCGTAGATGCTCTGAAGCTGGTCGAGCTTGCGATCGGAAAGGGCCCTGTTCCCGAGCTTGCCGGCGACGATCGCTTCGGCCGCGAGGCGAACGGTCAGGTCCGGCGGTAGCATTTCTAGGTATTTTTGGGCCTGCTTCGCCTGCTTCTTCATGATGAGACTGAGCGCAATGAAATAGGGCGGAAGCGCGAGGCCTGGGGCAAGCTTCAGCGCCCGCTCGGCCTCGGCGATGCACGCATCATACTGTCGGTCGTAGAACAAGGCGTAGTAGCGGCGGCGGTGCGACAGCGGATTGAGCGGATCGATTTCCACCATCCGATCGGCATAACTCAGCGCACGGCGGGTTTGCCCGCCCGCGACAAAGGCAATGACCGCGGCCTGCAACAATTGCAGATCGTTGGGGGCGAAGCTCGACCCGGTCTCGATCTGCTTCATCGCGGCGGAAATCTTACGCTGGCCATAGAGGGCGTCGGCCAACGCGGCGTAGCCATCCGGCAGGCGTGGCGCCAACGCCACCGCGCGTCTCGCCGCGCCCACGGCGGAGGCGTAGCCCTGCTGGATCTCCGCGGGCGAACGGCCGACATCGGCGATGTACGACAGGTTGCGCGACTTGGCGGAATAGGCCCTGGCGAAGCGCGGATCCCTGGCTATCGCGGCGTCGAGGAGCACGTTGGCCTGACGCAAGCCGGTTTCGCTGTCGTCATTCTGAACCTGCGTGGTGGCGCGGAGGTAGAGGTCATGCGCTTCGGAGTCGGTGGTCCCGCCAGCGGTCAGCGCCTGAACCCCCGCTCTTCCGAGCTCGACGCTCAAGGCCGCAATGACATTTTCGGCAATGTCGGTCTGGATCGCCAGCACATTGCCCTCCGGGCGGTCGTAGCTCGCCGACCATTGTTCGATGCCGTTGCGGCCGTCGATGAGCTGGGAGGTGATCCGCACCATACCCGGAGCGCGGCGCACGCTGCCGGTCAGGATGTTGGCCACGCGCAGGCGCTTGGCCGCGGTCCGCGAATCCAGGCTGCGAACTGCCTCGGAGGAAATCCGGCCGGCAACCCTCAGCCCCTGGAGCCGTGAGAGGGCGCTGCGCAGCTCCTCCGCAATTCCGGCCGAAAAATAGTCCTGGCGCGGATCGCCGCTGAGATTGGCGAAGGGCAAGACGGCGATGCTGTTCGCCGCCCCGGCTCTTCCGGGTTTGAACAATGCCCAGCCGCCGATCGCGACGGCGGCTGCCACCGAGGCGCCGCCTCCGATCAGAGCCGACCGTCGCGAAATGCCGCGAAGCTTCTCAGCAGGAATTGCATGTGGAGCCTCTCCCGCCATCACGGCCCGCACGGCGTCGATCAGTGTGCGGTAACGCCCGTCGGTCTTGGCTCCCTTCCAGCCTTGCAGCGGGATGGCGTGAAGCTCGCCGAACCCGAGCGGAGGCTCGACCCTGTCGATACGCACTGGGAGATAGGCTCCGCGGCGCTGCGCGCGGCTGGCCTCGTCACGGACGAACCGGCCTTCGGGGCCGACCGAGCGCTTGCTCCAGACGACGATCACGCAGCGGGCGGCGTCGAGCTGCTCCTGAATGTCTTCCCGCCACTCTGATCCTGCCGCGATCTGCGTATCCCACCAGACGCTGAGACCGTCGGATTCCAGCGCCTTCACCAGGGGCGCCACCCGCGGGCGATCCTCGGCCTTGTACGACACGAAGACGTCGCTCATCCCAACCCCCGAACATCAGCCCGCGATCAGGCCAAGCGTCACCCCATTAGCGGAATCGCGCGCCGACAGCATCTATGGTGGCAATGAACAGCTGTCGCCACTAACTCGGCCGTATGGCCAAGCCGCTTCCGCCGCCGTTCGACAAGAAAAAGGTCGCGGCCGAGAACCGCCGTGCGCGCTTTGACTATTTCGTCGAGGAGCGGTTCGAGGCCGGCATCCAGCTGACCGGAACGGAGGTGAAGTCGCTGCGCCACGGCGAAGGCTCAATTGCCGAGAGCTATGCGACGGTGGAGGGCGACGAAGTCTGGCTGATCAACAGCCACATCCCGGAATACAGCCACGGCAACCGGCTCAACCACCAGCCACGCCGCCCGCGCAAGCTGTTGCTGAAGAACCGGGAAATTGCCAAGCTGCACGGAGCGGTGGCGCGCGAGGGCCTCACCCTCGTGCCGCTGTCGATCTATTTCAACGCGAGCGGTCGGGCGAAGGTCGAGCTGGCATTGGCGCGAGGCAAGAAGGTGCATGACAAGCGCGACACGATCAAGGAGCGCGACTGGAAGCGCCAACAACAGCGGCTGATGCGGCATCATGTCTGACGTCAAAAGCAGAGGATCTCGCCGCGCATGGTTGGCCCAGCACGTCCCGACGCGCGAAACCATCCACCGGAATCGCCTGCTGAGACCGTTCGCGCCCTATCTGAGCCAGCCAGCACTGTGGCGCCTAACCCGGCGTTCCGTCCCGCGCGCAGTCGCGTTGGGTCTCTTCGTCGGCGTGATCATTCCGGTCATGCACACCGCGATCGCGGCCGTGCTAGCGATCCCGACCCGCGCCAACATCGCCATTGCGGCAGCTTTCACTCTGGTAGTGAACCCGCTGACTATTCCTCCGCTCTATTATGCCGCTTACCGCATCGGATCGTGGGAATTGCATCACGATTCGGGGCTGGTGAACCCAGCGGCAGCAGAACGCGTATCCGGTGAGCTTGGCCGGCTGTTGTTCTGGGTCCATCAGGCGTCGGGTTCGATCGCGATCGGCATCTTGACGATTGCCGCGCTGTCGGCTGCGGTCGGCTATGCCGCATCGGCCCTTGTCTGGCGGTCCCGCCTTGGCATGCGATGGCGCCGGCGCGAGGAGGCGCGTGCGAGGGCGGAGGGGCCAACCACCTGACGTTTGCAGTTGCCCGGACGGCGGTCGTCGATTGAATATTGGCAACGTCACTCAACCGCTTGAACGGATTCGGGAATTTGTCGCTGGAGGGGATTTTAGATGATTCGAGTGATGACGTTTGTGTTGGCCACCACCGCGCTTGCTGGATGTGCGGCGCAGACCGCCGAGGTTCCGCCGCCGCCTGCTCAGGCAGTTCCTCCGGCGCCCGAAGCCCCGCCCGCGCCCAAGGCCCAGTACGGAGCCTTTGGTTTCGACTCCGCCGGAATGGACACCAGCGTCGCGCCCGGCGACAATTTCTACCAGTATGCCAACGGCACCTGGGCGAAGAACACGCCCATCCCGCCGGACAAGTCGAATTACGGCTCGTTCAACATCCTCGACGATCTGTCGCGCGAGCGCACGAAGGGGATCATCGAAGAGCAGGCGAAGGATTCGAATAGCAAGATCGGCAACGCCTATGCCAGCTTCATGGATTTGGCGGCCATCGATTCGAAGGGAGTGACGCCGTTCGAGCCGTGGCTGAACCAGGTCCGCGGCCTAAATTCCAAGAAGGACCTTGCGGCACTCTACGCCGAAGCTGACCGAATTGGCATCGACGGCCCGTTCGGAATGTTCGTTGGCCAGGACGACAAGGCGCCCGAGCAATATGCGCTCAATGTGTTTCAGGCCGGTCTCGGAATGCCGGATCGCGACTATTATTTGTCTAAGGATCCGAAGCTCGCCGAGACCAAGGCGAAATATCTCCAGCATCTCACCAAAGTGCTGACGCTTGCGGGTGAGGCAAACGCCGCCGCGCGCGCGAAGGCAATCCTCGATTTCGAGACAAAGGTTGCGCAGGTGCACTGGACCAAGGTCGACAGCCGCGACGCCACCAAGACCTACAACAAGAAGTCGCTGACGCAGTTGTCAAAACTTGCGCCCGGCTTCGAGTTCCGGACCCTGTTCAAGGACACGGGGGTGAACGTCGACAGCGTGATCGTCGCTCAACCTAGTGCGGTGAAGGGCATTTCCGGCCTGCTCGCCCGGACTCCGCTGCCGGTGCTCAAGGACCAGCTCCTGGTCCGGTCGCTCGACAGCTATTCGCCCTATCTCCCGCAGGCGTTCGACAAGGAAACGTTCGCTTTCTACGGCACCACTCTCTCCGGAACGCCCGAGCAGGAAGCCCGCTGGAAGCGCGCCGTCGATTTCACCGTCGACTCGCTCGGCGACGACGTCAGCAAGCTCTACGTCGCCAAATATTTCCCGCCAGAGACGAAGGCTGCCGCGGACGAGCTGGTGAAGAACATCATCGCGGCCATGGACCGCCGGATCGACAAGCTCGAGTGGATGAGCCCCGAAACGAAGGTCAAGGCGCACGCGAAACTCGCCGCCTTCACTCCGAAGATCGGCTACCCCTCGCAATGGCGCGACATGAGCGGCCTCGCGATCGATCGCAATGACGTCATCGGCAACGCGATGCGGTCGGCGCGGTTCGAGCATGAGTATCAGGTCGGAAAGCTCGGCGGTCCGATCCGGCGATGGGAGTGGGGTATGACCCCAATGACCATCAACGCCTATGCCAATTTCGGCATGGTGGAGATCGTTTTCCCGGCCGCGATCCTTCAGCCGCCTTTCTTCGATCCCAACGCCGACCCGGCCGTGAACTACGGTGGCATTGGCGCTGTGATCGGCCACGAACTCAGTCACCATTTCGACGACCAGGGCGCGAAGTATGATTCGAAGGGCCAGCTGATCGACTGGTGGACGCCAGGCGACACGAAAGCGTTTACGGCCCGGCTCGATAAGCTGGAACAGCAGTACAATGCCTACGAGCCGCTGCCCGGAATGCACGTGATCGGCAAGCTGACGATGGGCGAGAATGTCGCAGATCTGGCCGGCCTCACCGTCGCGCATGATGCGTACATCGCTTCGCTCGGAGGCAAGGAGCCGTCGGTGATCGACGGAATGACGGCGGACCAGCGGTTCTATCTTGGTTGGGCCCAGATCTGGCGGCGCAACTATCGGGAGCCGAATCTCCGCCAGCGCTTGTTGACCGACCCGCATTCTCCGTCTCCGGAGCGCGCGGCGATCGTCCGCAATCTCGATCCCTGGTATCCGGCCTTCAAGGTCGAGTCCGGCCAGAAGCTCTATCTCGCACCTGCCGATCGCGTGCGTATCTGGTAAGAGTACGGCTGGATGCTGTACCAGGAGCTGCCCCGGATCGACGCTGCACCGATGCGCGGCATGGGTCGTTGGCTCGCGCCCGCGATCATCGCCGGGGCGGCTCTCACCATCGGTTTCATTGTCCTTCTCTTCGGACAGCCGCTGATTGCCGCGGTGGCGGCGGTCGCAGGCGCGGCAGCCGTGGCAGTCGCTTACTTCCGAACGCCGCGTGATGTGTCGGCAGAGCCGCTGATTGTGGGGCCCGATTATTCTGCAGCCGGAGCTGCGCTCGCTCATTGCAAGGGGCCGGCGGCTCTCACCACGTCTGAGGGGTCATTGCTCATCGCCAATGCGGCCTATCGCGAGCGGTTCAGCGCGCGGCCACCGCTCGAACTCGGCGCCGACGCGGACGGAACGCAGGGTCTCACCATGGCGAAGCACTTGGCCTCGCGCGATGGAGCGGGCTGCGTCGCCGGCATCTCGACAGCCGGCGGCATTATGCCCGTAGAAGTTGAGCGCACCGGATCGCGCGGCGATATGCTGTTGTGGCGCTTTCCCGATCCTCCGGCGCCTGACCCGCTGATGGTTGCGGTCCGGCGTGTCGAGGGTGCCACGGGCGACCGGCTCGCCGCTGCGGGGGTGATGGCCGCGATCGTCGACGGCACGGGCAAGCTGCTCTCCGCAAACCGATCATTTCTCGATCGCGCGGTCGGCCCTGACGAAGACGGGGGTAACGTTCATTTCGCCGATCTGGTCCAGGTGGGCGAGGATGAGCAGATGCGCCTCGTCGCCGAAGGCGAGGCAGGGCAACCGCTCCGCGCAGTCCATGTGTCGGCGGATCCGAAACAGGAGGGCGGCGCCGGCATCGTCCTGTTGTTCGACAGCGGCGACGCGGCATCGCTTGCCAACTCTTCCAACCTTCAGACACTGCTCGACGTCCTGCCGATCGGTCTCGCGCTGGTCGATCGCGACGGCCGTTTCCTGACGATGAACCAGGCGTTCCGCCAGGCCGGCGGCATCAAAGCCGCCGCGATGCCGGTCTATCCGGGCGATCTGGTCGTCAAGGAAGACAAGGCCGCCGTGGCTGACGCGGTGCGCCGTAACGCGCGCGGCCCTGCGATGTCGGGGGACCTTGCCGTGCGTCTGACGCGAAACAGCTCCGAACCGGTGGCGCTCACCATCGCCGGTCTGCGCGGACTTGGCGATGCAGCGGTGCTCCTTCTGCTCAAGGACAATAGCGAGGAAGCCAAGCTGAAGCGCCAGGTGGCGCAGGCCACGAAGATGCAGGTGGTCGGCCAGCTTGCCGGCGGCGTCGCGCACGACTTCAACAACATCCTGACTGCGATCATCGGCCACTGCGACCTGATGCTGATGCGCCACACGCCGGGAGACAGCGACTATGATGACATCCAGCAGATCAAGTCGAATTCGAACCGCGCTGCAGGGCTTACTCGACAGCTTCTTGCCTTCTCGCGCCAGCAAACCCTGCGCCCGCAGGTGCTCCAGCTTCCCGACGTTGTGTCGGAGGTGTCCCATCTGCTGAAGCGCCTGCTCGGCGAGAATGTCGAGCTGATCGTGAAGCACGGGCGCAGCCTGGGCCCGGTGCGCGCCGATCCGGGCCAGCTCGAGCAGGTGATCATCAACCTCGCGGTCAACGCACGAGACGCGATGGCGGAGGGGGGCGGGGGCGCCCTCACCATCCAGACCTATTCCGTGCGCGCCGACCAGGTTGCCGAGCTCGGGTCCGATATCCTGCCGATCGGCGACTATAGTGCGCTGTCGGTTACAGACACCGGCTGCGGCATTGCGCCGAGCGTGCTCGGCAAGATTTTCGAGCCGTTCTTCACGACGAAAGAAGTGGGCAAGGGCACCGGTCTCGGGCTTTCCACCGTCTACGGCATCGTCAAGCAGTCGGGAGGCTTCATCTTCGCGGATTCGAAGGTGGGCGAAGGTACCCGCTTCGTCATCTACCTCCCGGTCTATCGCGAGGAGGCCGAAGCGGCGGCGCGGTCGCGCAAGCTCGACAAGGGCAAGAAGGACGAACTGTGGGGCAGCGGCACCGTGCTGTTGGTCGAGGATGAACCGACGGTGCGCGGCGTGGCCGAGCGCGCCCTTACCCGCCACGGCTATACGGTCATCACGGCCGACAATGGCGAAGAGGCGCTCGAAGTGCTCGCCCGCGGCGAAGAGATCGATCTCTTAATCAGCGATGTCGTCATGCCCGGAATGGATGGCCCCACCATGGTCAGGCAGGCCCGCGAGGACCGGCCGGACCTCAAGATCCTCTTCATGTCCGGCTACGCCGAAGAGCAGCTCAGGAACTCGATCAACGTCGACAATGTGAGCTTCCTGCCCAAGCCCTTCTCCGTCCAGGAGCTGGCTGAGGCCGCTAAGCGCACCATGGGCGCGAAATAATCCCTTCCATCATCCGCACGGCGCAACTATCTCCGAGGTGATGGCTGAGGGGCGTTCTATCCTCATTGTTGAGGACGAACCATTGATCGCGATGATGCTCGAGGATTTCCTCGATTCGCTCGGTCACAAGGTTCGCAGCACCTGCGAAACCGTTCAAGGCGCCCTCGATGAGATCGAGAAGGGCGGGTTCGACCTTGCGATCCTCGATGTGAACCTCAAGGGCGAGAATGTCTGGCCCGTCGCGACCAAGCTGCGCGAGAAGAAAGTGCCCTTCGTGATCGCCACCGGCGGCCACGTGGACCCTCCGCCGCCTGAGTTCGACGACGCGCCGGTCATCGAAAAACCCTATACGGTGGACCGTGTCACTCCGGCGATCGAGGCCGCCATCGCGGGATAAACGCAGGCTCTGGCCTGCGGCGGCGCTGGCAGCCGTCGTCCTGCTCCTCATCATGATCGATTTCCAAACCCAGCTGATCTTCCCCACCCATGCCGTCGCACCGGCGGGGCGTCTGCCGCCTGGCACGGAGCGGCTTTCGGTGAAGACGCCGGATGGCAACACGCTTTACGGCGTCCATGTCCCAGCGGAGGAGCCATCGAGGGATCGGCTCCTGATACTCGGCTTCGGTGGGAATGCCTGGAATGGCCAGGACGTCGCGGCCTACCTTCACGACCTCTACCCGGACGCGGACGTGGTCGCCTTCCATTACCGCGGCTACGCGCCGTCGACCGGATCACCGTCGGCCGAGGCGCTGATCGCCGACGCACCACTGATTTATGATGCAGCCGTCGATCGGCTGAAGCCGCGGCGGACCGTCGCGGTCGGGTTCAGCATCGGGAGCGGCATTGCCGCGAAGCTTGCCACCGAACGGAAGCTCGATGGACTGATCCTGGTCACGCCGTTTGATTCGCTCAAGGCGGTCGCTCAATCCATGTACCCGTGGCTTCCGATCGGCCACTTCTTCGAGCATGAAATCGACGCCGCGGGCGCTCTGGATCATGCGCGAACGCCAATTGCGATCGTCTCTGCCCAGAATGACGAAATCGTGCCCGGCGCACGGACCGACGCGCTTCGAGAGCGCGTGCAAAACCTCGTTTTCGACAGGACGATCGCTGGGGCGGGGCACAACGACATCTACGCCCGCTCTGAGTTCCAGGAAGCCATGCATGGGGCCATGCAGGCGCTCCCGACTTGAGACGGTCGCCCTTGTTACCCTGTTGCCCTCCATCCATATATTTGAGAACAAAGGAGCTATCGCAAACGGGGTTGGTGTTAAGACTCCGGCAGAGTTGATTGTGCGATAAAGCGGGCTAGCATGCCCCCATAGAGGACGGTCGTTCGCGGCCGGGATGCAAGGACGGGAATGACCAAACTTTCAGGCGGCGACGGCAAGAGTACCCTCTACTGCTCGTTCTGCGGCAAGTCGCAGCACGAGGTTCGGAAGCTGATCGCCGGGCCGACAGTGTTCATCTGCGACGAATGTGTCGAGCTTTGCAACGACATCATCCGGGAGGAATCGAAGTCCGCCCTCGTGAAAACGAGGGACGGGGTTCCGACTCCAGCGGAGATCTGCAAGGTCCTCGACGATTATGTGATCGGTCAAGACCGCGCCAAGCGTGTGCTCTCGGTCGCCGTCCACAACCATTACAAGCGGCTCGCCCATGGCTCCAAGGCCGGGAACGAGGTCGAGCTCGCCAAGTCCAACATTCTGCTGATCGGACCGACCGGCTGCGGCAAGACCCTGCTCGCCCAGACTTTGGCGCGAATCCTCGACGTGCCTTTCACGATGGCAGACGCCACCACGCTGACCGAGGCGGGCTATGTCGGCGAGGACGTCGAGAACATCATCCTCAAGCTGCTCCAGGCCTCCGATTACAATGTCGAGAAGGCGCAGCGCGGCATCGTCTACATCGACGAGATCGACAAGATCAGCCGCAAGTCAGACAACCCGTCCATCACCCGCGACGTGTCAGGCGAGGGCGTCCAGCAGGCGCTCCTGAAGCTGATGGAGGGCACCACGGCCTCGGTTCCTCCGCAGGGTGGCCGCAAGCATCCGCAGCAGGAGTTCCTGCAGGTCGACACGACCAACATCCTGTTCATCTGCGGCGGCGCGTTCGCGGGGCTCGAGAAGATCATCGCCGACCGTCTGCAGGGTAAGTCGATCGGGTTCGGCGCCCACGTCGCTGCGCCTGACGAGCGCAAGACCGGAGAGACCCTCAAATATTGCGAGCCGGAGGATCTGTTGAAGTTCGGGTTGATCCCCGAATTCATCGGTCGCCTGCCGGTGATCGCGACGCTGATGGATCTCGACGAAGAGGCGCTGGTCAAGATCCTGGTCGAGCCGAAGAACGCCTTGGTAAAACAGTACGCCAAGCTATTCGACATGGAGGATGTCGAGCTCGAGTTCACCGACGACGCGCTCCACGCGGTTGCTCTGAAGGCGATCGAGCGGAAGACCGGCGCGCGCGGACTGCGATCCATCCTCGAAGGCATATTGCTCGACACGATGTTCGACTTGCCCTCGATGGACGGGGTCGACGAGGTTCATATCGACAAGGATGTGGTCGAGGCCCGCAAGGAGCCGGTGCGCGTCTATGCCAAGAAGGATAAGGCGGGCGACGCCGCTTGAGCACCCGCGGCGCTCCTGAGAGCGCCCAGTGGGCAGGGCCGCCGCTGAGCTGGCTGCCACAGGCACTCCTGGAGCCTCGGAACCTTTACGCTTCCATTGCCCTCGGCTGGCTCATGACCTTTCCGGTGGCCATCGGGCTCGCCGGCCTCATCCACCTCATTGCGCCGACCGCCCAGCCGCCAGAATTTCTCGTCACAGGATTTCTGGCGCTCTTCCTGCTCGTCATCTTCTCGCCAGTAATCGAGACGCTGCTAATGGCGGGGGCACTCTCGTTGCTGTTGCGCTTCATGCCGCCGCGCTGGGCGGTGCTGGCGAGCGCCGTCGGCTGGGGGGCCGCGCACTCGCTGGCGGCCCCTGCGTGGGGCCTCATCATCTGGTGGCCCTTCCTGATCTTCTCGACATTATTCGTGACCTGGCGCCAGCGGTCCCTGGTCCTTGCGCTGCTGGTTCCGATGACGGTTCACGCGTTGCAGAATCTGCCGCCCGCGATTCTCGTGGCAACGGGAGTGAACATCTGAAAAGCCGATTGGGGCGTTTATTGCCCCCGGACAGCGGCCATCAGCTGCGACCCGAAACGTTCCATCAGATGAGCGTCGCGGCCATAATGGTCGGGCATGAACTGAACGCCTGACGCCGTCGGCTGCGCCGTCAGGTAGGTCATGTACACGGGCACCGGCTTTGGCAGGTCGACCTCTTCCTCGACCTTGGGATCCTTGCCATGCGGCACGTAGCCGCCGAACAGCCACCTGGCGAAGCGCTTGTAATCCTCGACCCGAATGCAGCCGTTGCTAATCCAGAGCTCATTCTTGGTGAAATGATCTTTCTCCGGTGAATCATGGAGATAGATGCCGAAGTAGTTAGGCAGCATGAACTTCATCATGCCCATCGAGTTGGCGGGGCTGGGCAGTCTCCGAAGGCGCACCTCCTGCCCACCGTCCGCCACGGCCCGCCAGTCAACCGTGTTGGGATCGATCAATTGAGCATTGTCGCTATAGTCGGTCAGCACCTGATATTCACGGTCCGTCAGATAGCTGACCCCTTGGGAGGCGACGCGCGGGGCAACGAGGCTTTTCACCAACTCGGGCGGGACGTTCCAGTACGGGTTCACGCTCGCGTATCTGATGTAGGCGGCCAGCATCGGCGTCGCGGTCTCCGCCTTGCCGACAATGACCTTCATCTCGTCGACCTTGCGGCCGTTTTCCCATAGCGAGAGCCGCGCATTTCCCGAGTCGACAATCGCATATTTGCGCTGCTCTTCAGGAGCGGGAAGCCGCTTGGCGCGCTCCATGTTGATGATGATCAGTTGCTCATAATATTGCGCGCCCTTGTTGAGCGCCTCGATCGTGCCGGCGCCGGCGATGCCGTCGGCCTTGATACCGTGGACACCCTGGAACTCCTTGACGACATTGGCGAGCGCCTGGTCATATTTGTCGGCTGGCGCGAGCCCAAGCCGGGTGCTCAGCATCGCCACGCGTTCGCCCGTCGAGCCAGGCTTGAGCGTTGGTCCAGCGGGCACCGGCATCTGAGGCAGGTCGCCCCAACGCTGGCGGTATTTGACGAGGCCCCGCCGAAGCTCCGTGTAAAGCGGGTTGACTGAGGTAAAGAGGTCAACCGGCGCTCCGCTCCAGTCGTTAAACGAGATATCGTGGAGCAGGCCGTTGTCCTGAACCGCACGAGGAACCAGCTCCTCGTCGATGTAAATCATGTCCACGCCCTGCTCGATCGCCGGCGGAAGGTCGATCGGCTCGAGCTTGGGAGCCTTGCTCGGTGCTGCGACCGGTGATTGCCACGGCTGGTTCGTGGGCGCAGGCGCAGGCTGCGCCATCCACGGCTCGGCTACGGGCGCGCGCGGAGGAGCCATCGGCGGCTGGGCCATCGGCGGCGGGGGCGGTGGTACCGGTCCGGGCACGGGCCAGTTTACGCCGTACTGCGCCAGGGCGGCGGCGGGCAGAGTAAGGGCGCCTAGCGCCAGCAATGCATGACGAACGTTCATAAGACCCAAGATAGTGGAAGAAGCTGAATGATTACAGAATCTGGCGTTCACTTCGGTCGTGATTCATTCACCTTCCAGCGGAAGCGTGTCGCGTTCAGCGACCGGCGCACGTAGTTTCTTCGCGGCTTCTTCGACTTGTTCGTCGGTCGGGGGCTCGGGCAATTCCTCGTTCGGCGCGAGAGCGTCGTCCGGAATGCCTGGGCCCGTGCCGGCGATCGTCTCGTTGATGGGCTCCTCATTGGGACCGGTGCTGATCTTTTCCCTGTCCTGCGCCATGGTTCGCTCCTTCGCGACTGCCGGCTACAACAGCGAGCGATTGCTGTGGATTGTTCCGAGCCTTTGTTGCGCATGAATGGCGCGCGCCCATATACTAGCGCATGACTCGCTTTCTCCCCATTCTTCCGCTCCGCGACATCGTCGTCTTCCCGCACCGCATCGTTCCGCTGTTCGTCGGTCGCGAGAAGTCGGTCGCCGCCCTCGAGGTCGCTATGGCCGCGGACAAGGAATTGTTTCTGGTCGCGCAGCTCGATCCGGGCGAGGACGATCCGGACCGCGACGCTCTTTATGACCTAGGCGTCATTGCCACCGCGATGCAGCTCCTGAAGCTCCCCGATGGGACGGTCCGAGTGCTGGTCGAGGGCGTGAAGCGCGCGAGGCTTCTGAACCTCCTCCCGCGCGACGGCTATACCGTCGCGGAGATCGAAGAGGTTGATGAAGAGCCTTCCGCGGGTCCAGAGGCGCAGGCGCTGATGCGTTCGGTGCTCGACCAGTTCGAAAACTACGCCAAGCTCAACAAGCGGCTGCCGCCCGAAACCGGCATCCAGCTGGGCGAGATCGAAGATCCGTCTGCCCTCGCCGACGCGGTGGCATCGAACCTGTCGATCAAGGTGGCGGACAAGCAGGCCCTGTTGGGTGAGCTCAACCCCGCGCGCCGCATGGAGATGGTCTTCGCCTTCATGGAAGGCGAGCTCGGCGTGCTTCAGGTCGAAAAGAAGATCCGCAGCCGCGTCAAGCGCCAGATGGAGAAGACGCAGCGCGAATATTATCTCAACGAGCAGTTGAAGGCGATCCAGCGCGAGCTCGGCAACGAGAGCGAGGAGGGCGGGGACGAACTTCAGGAGCTCGCCGAGAAGATTCGCAAGACACGTCTGTCCAAGGAGGCGCGCAACCGGGCTAATTCCGAGCTCAAGAAGCTGCGCGCCATGGCGCCGATGTCGGCCGAAGCAACTGTCGCGCGCAATTATCTCGACGTCCTGCTCGCCCTGCCGTGGGGCAAAAAGTCCAGGCTCAAGAAGGACATCGCCGAGGCTCAGCGCGTCCTTGACGAGGACCATTATGGTCTTGAGAAGGTCAAGGAGAGGATCGTCGAATATCTAGCGGTCCAGGCCCGCACGAATAAGCTCAAAGGCCCGATCCTGTGCCTCGTCGGCCCGCCGGGCGTCGGCAAGACGTCGCTTGGCCGGTCGATCGCCCGCGCAACGGGACGCGAGTTCGTGCGCCAGTCATTGGGCGGAGTTCGCGATGAAGCGGAGATCCGCGGCCACCGGCGAACCTACATCGGATCGCTGCCCGGCAAGATCATCTCGAACATCAAGAAGGCTGGCACGTCCAATCCACTCTTCCTGCTTGATGAGATCGACAAGCTCGGTCAGGATTTCCGTGGCGATCCATCGTCGGCACTGCTCGAGGTCCTCGACCCGGAGCAGAACAATCGCTTCCAGGACCATTATCTCGAGCTCGACTACGATCTGTCGGACGTGATGTTCGTGACCACCGCGAACTCGCTCGACATGCCGCAGCCACTGCTCGACCGGATGGAGATCATCAGGCTTGAGGGCTACACCGAGGATGAGAAGGTCGAGATCGCCAAGCGCCACCTGATTCCTAAGCAGATCGAGGCGCATGGTTTGAAGCCCGACGAGCTGACCTACTCGGACGATGCGCTCAAAGGCATGATCCGACACTATACGCGCGAAGCTGGCGTCCGAACGCTTGAGCGCGAGCTGGCGAAGGTCGCGCGCAAATCCCTGCGCCAGATCCTCGAAAACAAGGCGGAGAAGATCGAACTCACGCCCGACAATCTCGGCGAGTTCCTGGGTGTCCGGAAATTCCGCTACGGAATGGGCGAGGAAGAGGACCAGATCGGCGCCGTCACGGGCCTCGCGTGGACCGAGGTTGGCGGCGAGCTTTTGACGATCGAGGCCGTGACGGTCCCCGGCAAGGGCCAGATCAGGACCACGGGCAAGCTCGGCGAGGTGATGCAGGAGTCGATCCAGGCGGCGATGAGCTTCGTGAAAGCGAGGGCGCCTGCCTATGGCGTCAAGCCGTCGATCTTTGCCCGCAAGGACATCCACGTGCATCTGCCCGAAGGCGCGGTGCCGAAGGATGGGCCATCCGCGGGCATCGGCATGGTCACGGCCATGATCTCGACCCTGACGGGAATCTCGGTTCGTCGCGACGTGGCGATGACGGGCGAGGTTACGCTTCGCGGCCGCGTCCTGCCGATCGGCGGCCTGAAGGAGAAGCTCCTTGCAGCGCTTCGCGGCGGAATAACCACGGTGCTGATTCCGGCTGAGAACGAGAAGGATCTCGTCGAACTTCCGTCGACGGTGAAGGAACGTCTCGAGATCGTTCCGATCAGCCATGTCGACGAAGTGCTTGGACGCGCACTTACGGAGCAATTCCACGCGATCGAGTGGACCGATGACGACGAGCATGCCGCCGAGCCGCCCGTGCATGCGCCGAGTCCCGAAACGGGAGCGGCAGTTCGTCACTAGAGCCACTAGACTCGTGGCCGGACTCTTGCCTTAAAGGCTCGCTTCGCGCGCGCGAGTCTCGTGTTGTGTGGCGGGTGAGGGAGAGCTGGGGCATGAACAAGCAGGAATTGATTGGCCATGTCGCAGACCGCGCCGGCCTGAGCCGTAACGATGCCATGCGGGCGGTCGAGACGATGCTCGAGGTAATTACCTCGGCATTGAAGCGGGGCGACGAGGTGCGGCTCGTCGGCTTCGGAAACTTCTCGGTCACGCGGCGCAAGGCGTCCACGGGTCGCAATCCGCGCACAGGCGAGCCGATGCAGATCAAGGCGAGCTCCCAGCCCAAGTTTCGGCCGGGAAAGGTGCTTAAGGACGCGGTCCAGTAACTAGACAGGCGGTCTGACCGCACTATATCCGCGCACTCCTGCGGTCGCGGGCGCGTAGCTCAGTGGTAGAGCACACCCTTCACACGGGTGGGGTCGTAGGTTCAATCCCTACCGCGCCCACCATTGCCGCCTCCAGCCAGCGGGATCGGCGACGCCAGCAACCACGGGGCTGATCACAACCCAGCCATTCAAACGATCTTGCATTCGCTCAGCATAGGCGTGCCCGCGATGTCGAACACGCCCTGGCAAATCAGCGCAATTGACTGGCCTCCGCGCAGGCCAGCAGCCTTCGGCCGGCTCGTCTCAGCGAGTTTGGCCTTGACGGTCATCAAATCAGTCGAGGTCTGCAACGATACTATGGGATTGTCGGAGAAGTCGAGGTCGACGCCCGCCACGACGCCGCTGACCTGGAGCCGTTGGTCGCCATATTCCTGCTGCGCCGCGGCCGTGCTCGTTTGATAGGCGGCAAATAGCTCGGGCGCGGTAACTTTCCGTGGGGGCAATTGTGCAGTGGTGTTCACCCGCGGAGCCGGCGTGTTTCTCGAGATGCGCCCAACCGCAATTGCAAGAAGGAAGATGCCGACGACAAGGGCAATAAACACCGCGCAACCCTTCAGCGCAGTCTGCCCAGGCGAATCCGCTGGCGTATACCGTTTGGGTGAGGCTTTCTTCGACGTCATTACCGATATTTGTGCTTCTCGTTGCGTGCGCTTCAGAATAGCTGAAAGTTGGCAGAGGCCAATCCTGCGATCTTGCCGAATTTAAGAGGGACGGCCGAGGTGAGCCTAGACTTCCAAATAATTCGGCTGGAAGCTCGCGACGCGCCGTATCTCCGCCCAGTCGCTGAACTCGATCTCGCGACCGTTGCGTTTGATCAGGCCTTGCCTCTCCATGTCGGCCAGCACGCGGTTCACGTTGACGGACGTCTGGCCGGTGATGTCGGCGATCTGCTGCTGGGTGAATGGGTTGACCATGCGCTTGTCGTCAACATGCATGCGGACCGCGGTCTCGCACAGCAAGTGCGCGACCCGCGCAGTTGAATCCCGGCGCCCGCAATTGACCAGCCATTCGTAGCCGATCGCCTCGTTGCGCTGGATCAGCCGCCAGAAGAAGCGCTGAAGCTCGGGATTATCGTGCACGATTGCGTCGAAGTCCTCAGCACGCCCGAGCATTACCTCACTTCGCGTAATCGCCTGGATTCCATAGTCTGCGTAGCCCTCGCGCGGCAGGATGCCTTCGCCGGCGAAGCGCAGCGCGACGATCTGGCGCCGCCCCGTGCTGTCGGTCTTGTACTTGGCGAGGATTCCTGAACGTACGAAGATGACCTCGTTGCGCGGAGCCCCTGGTTCACGAAACGGCCGCCGCGGATCCACCTGGACAACACGGTGAGGCATTTCGGCGAGCAGGTCGGCCAGGCGCGGTTCGAGTCCCGCGTCTATCAATGTCTCGCGCAGCGATACAGCTGGCGTGGGCGACCGAGAACGCCGACTCGCCATGCACCTTCTCCCCTGCGGAACGATGCGTCCGCTCACAATTGATCTGCAAGCGTATATACCATAAATTATATCAAATGCAGTTAGCGAAAGTTTTACGCATCTCCTTCGCAAGATTTTCGATCTGCTCGGCGGACAGCTGCACCGCGCGCCCGAGCTGGGGCGGCCCCGGCCAGCCTGCGTCGGGAAACTGAAGGCCGTTCCACTCGCGCGGCTGCGAGTAGCGGGGGATCACGTGGAAGTGCACGTTCGGGTCGACCATCATCAGCATGAGATAGTTGAGGCGTTCGTAGGCGCAGAAGCTGGCAAGCGCGCGTTCGATGGCTGCGACGGCTTCGGCCTGCTCGGTGAAGGCTTCGCGCGGCAGCTTACCATATGCCGTGGCGTCGCTCCTGGCTGCGAGCACAAGCGAGCCAAGCGTCGGCTGCGTCGGCCGGAGCAGGATGAGCCAATGCTCGAACTCGCGGATGAGAGTCGCAGGGTAGCCGAATTTCTCGATCGTAGGGTTCATCGCCGATGGCCCTCGCTTGCGTTCCAACCCGTCCAACCCTAAGTGGCGCCGGCGCCGATGGAAACCGCACGAGAGGGTGGTTTTCGGGGCGTTTCCGTGGCGATCGTAGCTCAGCTGGTTAGAGCACTGGTTTGTGGTACCAGGGGTCGGGGGTTCAAGTCCCCTCGATCGCCCCACTTTTCCAACACTTGAAGCCGGACATTCTCAATCAATGACAACGCCCTGGGGCCTTGCAGACTTCGACGCGCACGAGGAGATCCACTTCGTCACTGACGAGAAGGGCGGCCTCAAGGCGATCATCGCCGTCCATTCGACGCACCTCGGCCCGGCCGCCGGCGGAGCGCGTTTCTGGCATTATGCGAGGGACGAGGAAGCGCTCGTCGATGCGCTGCGCCTGTCCCGGGGCATGAGCTACAAGAATGCGATGGCTGGCCTGCCGCTCGGCGGTGGTAAATCGGTCATTCTTGCTGATGCCGACCGGACGAAGACACCAGACCTCCTCCACGCCTTCGGCAAGGCGGTCGATCATCTTGGCGGCCGCTACATCACCGCCGAGGACGTCGGCATGAGCGTCGCCGACATGATCGAAGTGCACCGGTCGACGAAGTATGTCGCCGGCCTTCCGAATTCAGCGGGCGACGTTGGCGGCGACCCGGGTCCGCATACCTCGCTCGGCGTGTTCCTCGGCATCAAGGCCGCGGTGAAGCACGCGCTCGGCAAGGACAATCTGGATGGCCTCCATATCGCAATCCAGGGCGCGGGCAGCGTGGCCACCGGAGTCGCGCTCCACGCCTGTGCAGAAAGTGCGAAACTGTCGATTGCCGACATCGACCAGGCCAAAGCGCAGAAGCTGGCCGACGCAGCCGGCGGCAAGGTGGTTTCGCCTGACGAAATCCTCGGTTTAGAGGCCGATGTGTTCAGTCCCAACGCGCTCGGTGCGATCCTCGACGAGAAGACGATTCCGGGGCTGAAGGTCCCGATCATTGCGGGCGGCGCCAACAATCAGCTAGCCACGCCCGAGGACGGGCAACGCGTTCAACAGCGCGGAATTCTCTACGCTCCGGATTATGTGATCAATGCCGGCGGAATCATCAACGTCTGCACCGAATATCTCGGCGACGGCGATGCCAGTCTGGTCCGTGAGCGGATAGAGGGTATTCCTCTGCGTCTGGAACAGGTCTGGACAGAGAGCAAGGCGAGCGGCCGCGACCCTGCCGCGGTAGCCGACGCCATGGCGCAGCGGCTCATCGGGAGGGCTTGAGCTCAGTCGCGATGCATGCGCTCGCCAATCCGGCCCGTTTCCTGCGCCTTGCCCGGCCGGTCACCACCTGGCTGTTGACGATCGGTCTGGTCCTTGCCGTCGGCGGAATGGCGGCGGGCCTGACGCTGACGCCGCCCGATTATCTGCAGGGCGAAACGGTACGGATCCTCTACATTCATGTGCCTTCCGCCTGGCTCGGCATGGGCGGCTGGCTCGGGATCGCAGCCGCCTCGGTGAGCCAGCTCGTCTGGCGGCACCCGCTCGCGGCGGTCGCGGGCCGCGCGATCGCCCCAGCAGGAGCGACCTTCGCCGCCATTTGCCTGATCACGGGCTCGATCTGGGGCCGGCCGACCTGGGGAACCTGGTGGGAATGGGACGGGCGGCTCACTTCGATGCTCATCCTTTTCTTCCTCTA
The DNA here is from genome assembly GCA_046731955.1 of Pseudomonadota bacterium. Taxonomy (GTDB): domain Bacteria; phylum Pseudomonadota; class Alphaproteobacteria; order Sphingomonadales; family Sphingomonadaceae; genus Sphingomicrobium. Next base: position 83,159 of record JBKPMC010000024.1, read on the forward strand.
CCTCGGCTACATCGCCCTGGCCTCGGCTGAGCGCGAGCGCGGAGGCGAGGGGAGGATCGCCGCGATCTATGGCCTCGTCGGCGCGATCAACTTGCCGATCATCCATTATTCGGTCTTGTGGTGGCGGACGCTCCACCAGGGGCAGAGCATTAGCATTGCGGGTGGGTCGACGATCGACAATTCGATCCTGTGGCCGCTGCCGCTGACCATGATCGGCTTCACCTGCCTGTTTGGCGCGGCGACGCTCATGCGCATGCGCGCTGAGCTCGCGCAGGCCAAGGTTGAAGCGCGAATGCGGAGGATGGGCGCAAAATGAACCCGTGGCCGTTCGTGATCGCCGCATATGGAGTCGCCGTCGCGCTCACTGTCGCGTTGCTGCTGTGGGCCTATGCGTCGATGCGCCGCGCCGAAGCGGCCGCCGACGCGCTCACGCGCAAATGAAGCCCAAGAACCAGCGGCTCGTGCTGATCGTCGCAGCGCTCACTGCGGTTCTGCTCGCGGTTCTGCTCGCGATGTGGGGCCTCAGGGACCGCGCCGCTTATTTCTACACGCCCGCAGAAGTCGCCGCAGGCAAGGTCGCGGCCGACCAGCCGATGCGGCTTGGCGGCATGGTCGAGCGTGGATCGATCCAGCGGCAACCGGATGGAGTCACGATCCGCTTCATGGTGACGGACGGCAAGGCGCAGACTCCGGTCATCTATCGCGGGATCGTGCCCGATCTTTTCCGCGAAGGCAGCGGCGCGGTCGCTGAGGGGCGGCTCCAAAACGGCTCGTTCATTGCCGACACGATCCTCGCCAAGCATGACGAGCGCTACATGCCGCCGGAGCTCGGCAACCTTGTCTCGGAGCACAAGGCCGGGAAGACGCTCGAGAGATGATCGCAGAGACCGGCCTTGCGGCGCTGTGGCTCGCTGCGGGACTGGCGGCGCTGCAGTTCGTGCTGATGATCGTCGCTCTGCGAACCGACGTGGACGTAGGACGCACCATGCGCTCCGTTGCGGTCGTGCAGGGGGCACTCACGCTGACCTCCTTCGCGATGCTGCTGCTGGTGTTTGCGCGCACCGACCTGTCGGTGGCGCTGGTGTTCGAGAACAGCCACAGCGCCAAGCCCTTCGTCTACAAGGTTGCAGCTGCCTGGGGGAACCACGAAGGCTCGATGTTGCTCTGGGTGACCGTGCTCTCGGTCGCTGGCGCCTTCCTCGCGTTCCTTTCGCGCCGGACGAGCGAGCGGACCCTTGTGGCGGCGCTTGGGAGCCAGGCTGCGCTTGCGCTCGGCTTCTATGCTTTCCTCCTGATCGCGTCGAACCCGTTCGCGCGGCTCAATCCGCCCGCGCTCGAGGGCAGGGGCTTCAACCCGCTGCTCCAGGATCCCGGCCTCGCCTTCCACCCGCCCACGCTCTACTTCGGCTACGTCGGCCTCTCGGTCGCGTTCAGCCTCGCGGTCGGCGCGCTTCTCACCAAGGAAGTGGACGCGCGGCTCGCCCGGGCGATGCGGCCATGGGTTCTCGCGGCATGGATCTTCCTGACGCTCGGAATCACCGCGGGCAGCTACTGGGCCTATTATGAGCTCGGCTGGGGCGGCTATTGGTTCTGGGATCCGGTCGAGAACGCCTCGCTGATGCCGTGGCTCGCCGCTACAGCCTTGCTCCATTCGATTAACGTGCTCGCCGCGCGCGGGGCGCTCAAGGCGTGGACGATGATGCTTGCGGTGATCGCTTTCTCGATGTCGATGGTGGGCACCTTCCTGGTCCGATCGGGCATCCTGACATCAGTCCACGCCTTCGCGATCGATCCACAGCGCGGGACCTTTCTGCTGGCGCTTTTGGCGGTCTATGTGGGCGCAGCCTTCATCCTTTTCGCCGTGCGGGGCGCGAACTTGAAGGAAGGCGCTCCGTTCGAGCTGGTCAGCCGGGAGAGCGGGCTCGTGATCAACAACCTGCTCCTGAGCGTCATCCTCGGCATCGTCTTCGTCGGAACGCTTTATCCCCTGTTCATCGAGGCGGTTAGCGGTGAGAAGCTGTCCGTCGGCGCGCCTTATTTCAATTCGGTCGCGGGACCACTGGCGCTGATCCTCGCATTGCTGGTCGGAATCGGGCCATTGCTCAGCTGGCGGCGCGAACGGCGGCCCGTGTTGAAGGAACTGACGGTGCCGGCGCTGCTCGGAATGACGGCTCTGGTCATCACCTTTGTCGTTGCGCCCGCCATGGGTCTCTTGCCTCGCCTGGGCCTGACCGTTGCCGCCTACCTCGCCGCGGCGAGCATCATCCCGCTTGTACGTCGCAATCCGCTGCGAGCGCCGCTAGCCGCCTGGGGTATGGTCGTCGCCCACTTCGGGATCGCCGTGGCACTGGCCGGGATGGCGGCCAACGCCGCCTTCACCAGCGAGAGGCTGGCCTTAGCCAGGCCCGGCGAGACGCTCGGTGTCGGACCCTGGCTGGTTCAGCTGGAAAGCATCACGCCGACCGCCGGCAGGAACTGGACCGCGATCGAGGCTGAGCTTCGCGCGACCCGAGGGCAGGGGCCGGTCACGCTCCAGCCGCAGACCCGCTATTTCAGCGATCCGCCGATGGAGACCAACGAGGCGGCGATCCGGACCTTCTGGAACGGCCAGCTCTACACGGTCGTCGGCAAGCCCGACCCGTCGGGAGGATGGCAGCTGCGGCTGTGGTGGAAGCCCTTCGTGACCCTGATTTGGCTCGGTGGCGGGCTGATCGCGCTCGGCGGCGCCATCGCTCTGTTCGGCCGCTTGTGGCTGCTGCGTCGTAAGCGACCGCGTGAGGCCGAATGGGGCAAGGCGCGCTACGCATGAGCCGCGGGCTCCGTTTCGCTCCGCTGGCGCTGCTGCTGCTCGTCATCGTCGCACTGGTGTGGCGCCTGGCGACACCCGCCGACACGACAGTGACCTCCAAGCTTGAGGGCAAGCCGGTCCCGGCCTTCGCCTTGCCCGCAACATTGCCGAACAAGCCGGCGCTTGCTTCCACGGATCTGGCTGCGGGCCAACCGCGGCTCCTCAACGTTTTCGCGAGCTGGTGCGTGCCCTGCATCACCGAGGTGAAAGTGCTCCAGCTACTCCAGCGCCAAGGGGTCGTGATCGACGGGATCGCCATCCGCGATCGGCCGCAGGACGTCGCCGACTTCCTCACGACGAACGGTGACCCCTATGCACGGATCGGCAACGACGCCCGAAGTCAGGTGCAGATCGCGCTTGGCTCGTCGGGGGTGCCGGAAAGCTTCGTCGTCGATGGGCGCGGGGTTATCCGCTACCAGCACATCGGCCCCATCGAGGCGTCCGACATGCCGATGATCCTGTCGAAGCTGGAGCAGGCGCGGTGAGGCTGCTCGTGGTCGCACTCGCCCTGCTTTTCGTGCAGCCGGTGCTCGCCGACAGCAATCTGCCGCCGGCTTATTGGGCCGATCGCCAGCTCCCCGACCCAAGGCAGGAAGCGAAGGCTCAGGCGTTGATGGCGGAGCTGCGCTGCCTCGTCTGCCAGGGCCAATCGATCGCGGATTCGGATGCCGAGCTTGCCGGTGACATGCGTGACCTCGTCCGCCGCCGGATCGCCGCGGGGGAGAAGCCGTCGCAAATCCGCAGTTGGCTGATCGAGCGCTACGGTACGTGGATCAGTTATCGCCCGACCGCCGAGCCTGCTGCCTGGCCATTGTGGCTCGCGCCCTTGGCGCTGTTGCTCGTCGGCGGCTTCCTGATCAGCCGCCGCGTTCGACTGAAAGGCCGTGGCTGATGGGCTGGCTGATCCTCTTGTTGCTCGTCGCTGTTAGCCTCTGCGCGCTGTGGCTCCTTGGCGTGCGCGGAGGCTTGCTCACCGCGGCAGCGGCGGCGCTCTTGCTCGGGGCGTCCGGCTATGCCTTGCAGGGCCAACCCGCTCTCCCCGACGCTCCGGCACGGGGGAGAGAGGGACGCGACTATTTCCCGCTGACCCAGGCGCGGCATGCCTTCTTTGGGCAGTTCACCCCTGCCGAGAGCTGGCTACGTATCTCGGAGGCGCTGGCCCGCGCCGGCAAGAGCCAGGACGCGGTTGGGATCCTTCAAAATGCCGTGCGTCGATACCCGGGCGATCCGCAGCTTTGGGTTGGACTCGGCAATGCTCTCGTCGACCATGCGCACGGCCTTACTCCGCCGGCAGAGCTCGCTTATCAGCGGGCCGCCGAGCTTTCCCCCGGCTACGCCGGTCCGCGGTTCTTCTACGGCCTGGCGCTAGCGCGCTCGGGCAACGACCAGGCTGCGGTCGCCGTGTGGAGAGACATTCTCGATCATTCGCCACCGAACGCGAGCTGGCGCCCGCTCATTGAGCAGGGCGTCGCGGCGCTCGGCCGGCCGAGTGGATCTGCGCACTAGGCAGGATCGTACTCAAGATCGAGCGCCTCGGCGACGGCCTGGTGGCGAATCTTGCCACCAGAGACATTCAGGCCGTTCGCGAGGTCGGAATCCTCCTCGAGCGCATTTTCCACGCCAAGGTTGGCGATCTTCAGCGCGAAGGGCAGGGTCGCATTGTTGAGTGCGAAGGCGCTGGTCCGAGCGACCGCGCCTGGCATGTTGGCGACGCAATAATGAATGATTCCATCGACTTCATAGACCGGGTCGGCATGGGTAGTAGGATGCGATGTCTCGAAGCAACCTCCCTGGTCGATTGCAATGTCGACGAGGACGCTGCCGCGCTTCATCGTCTTAAGCATGTCGCGCGTGACGAGCTTGGGTGCGGCGGCGCCGGGAACCAGCACCGCCCCGATCACCAGCTCCGACTCCCGCACCGCGTGGGCTATGGCAGCACGGGACGCGTAGGCGGTCTTGATCTGGCTCGAAAAGAACATGTCCAGTTCGGCCAGGCGGTCGTTATTGATGTCGTAGATCGTGACGTCGGCTCGCATCCCCGTCGCCATCTGCGCCGCGTTCACGCCTGCGACGCCGCCACCGAGGATTGTGACCTTGGCGGGAGCGACGCCGGGCACCCCGCCCAGGAGCACGCCGCGGCCGCCCTGCTCCTTCTCGAGATAATGGGCGCCGACCTGGACAGACATCCGGCCCGCGACCTCGCTCATCGGCTTCAGGAGCGGCAGCGAGCCGTTGCGTCCGGTCACCGTCTCATAGGCGATGCAGGTAGCGCCCGACTTCATGAGGCCGAGCGCCTGTTCCTTGTCAGCGGCAAGGTGGAGGTAGGTGAAGAGGATATGCCGCGGCTCGAGCAGTGCGATTTCCTGCGCCTGGGGCTCCTTCACCTTCACGATCATGTCGGACGATTCAAAGACCAGCGCGGCGTCGGCGAGGATCTGGGCGCCAGCTTTCTCGTAAGCGCTGTTGGGGCAATCGATGCCGTTCCCGGCCTTGGTCTCGACATAGACCTCGTGCCCTGCGGCGGTGAGTTCGGCCACGGACGCCGGGGTCAGGCCGACCCGATACTCGTGGACCTTGATTTCCTTTGGCACCCCAATGCGCATTAATCGTTCGCTCCAGATCGTGATGGTTGCGCGGGCCTATAGACGGGCTTTTCGCCTCTGTCCCCACCGATTGCAGCGCTGTTGCGGCGGTGCTAGTGGAGCCCGTCCGTGACCGAGGACATTGGCCGCGGCGCAGGGGATGCGAAGCCGCAGTCTGTCGAGTCAGAATTTCAAAAGATGAATCTTACCGCGACTGGAGGCGCTGAGGCCGAGGCGCCGGCCGCCGTCTCGCACGGCCACCACGCCCAGGGGCCTTTGTACAAGCTGGCGATCGGCGCAATCGGCATCGTCTTCGGCGACATCGGCACGTCCCCGATCTATGCCTTCCGCGAGACATTCGCCGGGCACCATCACCTGATCCCCGATCGGCTGCACGTATATGGCGTGTTGAGCCTGATCTTCTGGTCGATGATGATCATCGTGACCTTGAAATATGTCTCGATCATCATGCGCGCGGACAACAAGGGCGAGGGCGGGAGTCTTGCGCTCCTTGCCCTGATCAATCGCAGCCTCGGCGGCAAGAAGCGATGGACCAGCGGGATCATCATGCTCGGCGTGTTCGCGACGGCGCTGTTCTACGGCGACTCCATGATCACTCCGGCGATCTCGGTTCTGTCCGCGGTCGAGGGTCTTACGGTCGTCAATTCCGGGCTGCAGCCTTTCGTCTTGCCGATCGCGATCGTGATTCTTGTCGGTCTGTTCGCGATCCAATCGCACGGGACGGCGCGCGTCGGACTGATGTTCGGCCCGGTGATGATGCTCTATTTCCTCACGCTCGCGGTGCTCGGCACGATGCATATCGTGAACTATCCTGGCGTCATTACCGCGATGATCAACCCGTTGAATGCGTTCTACTTTTTCGAGGAAGATTTCGTACGAGCGTTCATCGCCATGGGTTCGGTCGTCCTCGCGGTCACCGGCGCCGAGGCGCTCTACGCGGATATGGGCCATTTCGGCCGCAAGCCCATCCGCTTCTCCTGGCTCTATTTCGTGCTTCCCGCCCTCCTGCTCAATTACATGGGCCAGGGCGCGATGATCCTCTCTGCGGAGCCGCACGAGGCGCTGGCCAAGGTCAAGGATCCGTTCTTCTATCTCGCGCCCGACATGCTGAGGCTGCCGCTGGTCTTGCTCGCGACCGCCGCGACGATCATCGCCAGCCAGGCAGTGATCTCCGGCGCCTTCTCGGTCACGCAGCAGGCGATCCAGCTCGGCTTCGTTCCGCGCCTCAGGATCACCCACACTAGCGAGGCGGCCGCCGGGCAAATCTATATTCCGACGATCAACTGGGCGCTGATGACGATGGTCATCATTCTGGTGCTGACGTTCCGCAGCTCGTCGAACCTGGCCGCGGCCTATGGAATCGCCGTGACCGGCGCGATGCTGATCGACACGGTGCTGATCTCGGTCGTGCTGAAACAGATGTGGAACTGGAATCGCTGGGCGGTGATCGGTCTGCTCGTGCTCTTCTTCTCGGTCGACGGCTCCTACCTGTCGGCGAACCTCCTCAAAATCCCGGCCGGAGGTTGGTTCCCGCTGTTGGTTGGGGCGATTGCCTTCACCTTCCTCACCACCTGGGCGAAGGGCCGCAAGCTGATGATCGACAGGATGAACGAGGCGAGCCTGCCGATGGAGATCTTCATCAAATCGGCCGCGCCCAGCGCCGCCCGGGTGCCGGGGACAGCCGTGTTCATGACCAGCTCGGCGAGCGGCGTGCCGCATGCGCTGCTCCACAACTTGAAGCACAACAAGGTGTTGCACGAGCGCGTGATCCTGCTCACCGTGCGGATCGAGGACGTGCCCTACGTCCCGCCGGAGAAGAGGATCGAACAGCGCGATTACGGGTCCGGCTTCTACCGCGTCGTCCTGCGCTATGGGTTCATGGAGGAAGTCGACGTCCCCGCGGCGCTCGCGCAGCTCAAGGACTGCGGACCGCAGTGCAAGATGATGGACACGAGCTTCTTCCTCGCGCGCCAGACGCTACTCGCCTCCTCGCGCCCCGGAATGGCGATCTGGCGGGAAAAGCTCTTCGCCTGGATGCTGCGCAACGCGGAAAGCGCGATGGAGTTCTTCAAGCTGCCGACCAACCGGGTCGTTGAGTTGGGAAGCCAAGTCGAGATTTGAGTGGCGCGCTGATTATGACGGCTGAGCTGGGTCCAGCTGACTTCGCCTGGCTCGATGCGCTGAGGCTGGCTCATTATCCAGCTGATCGGAACCAACTTCCGGCCCACCTCACCATGTTCCGCGCGCTGCCGCCCTCCGCCGAAAGGGAAGTGCGCTCGCGCTTGGCGTACTTGACCAGGGGCAAGCCCCCTTCAGCGTTCATCGAAGGCCTGATGGACCTCGGCGGAGGAGTCGCTTTTCGTGTCGTCTCGCCGGACCTCGACGGCATTCGGAGCGAGCTAGCGCATGACCTGCATGGCCTTCTGGGGGCGCAGGACGGCGGAGGCTGGCGCCCGCACGTGACGATCCAGAACAAGGTCCCTCCGAAAGTCGCGCGGGCACTGATCGCTACCCTTCAACGCCGGTTCGTCCCGCGGCCACTGGCGATAAGCGGCCTGGGGCTGCATCGCTATCTCGGGGGAAGTTGGGAGAGGCTCGCCGTCTACTCCTTTCGAGGGGCTAGCTGACGTCTCCGATCCCGTCGCAGCTGAGGTCGAACGCGGCGAGACCGGCATCAAGTACAGAGGCTAGCATCGGCTGCTCCAGCAGCTCCTCGATTGCGCCGTCGGTGCCGTCGCCTACAAGCGACTGCGCCTCCTCCATCGCCTCGTCCCAATCGGCCGCTTCGTAGGTGCCTTGTCCGACCCAGCAGAAAGCGATGACTTCGGCCAGCTGGTCCTCGCCCAGATCCTCGAAGATCGCCTGGAGCTCCTCCTCGACGCTGGTGTTGACATCGTCCTCGAGCACCGAAAGCGTGCCCTCCTGCTCATCGTCTATATTTTCCGGGTCTTCGCCGCGGTCATAGTCACTTGCGGTTTGCGCCTCATACTCGCGCGCCCGAAGGATGATTCTGCACAGCGTGTCGAGCGGGGTCAGCGGGTCCATTCGTTCCTCTCTGTTGTCCCGCTTAACGAGACCAGCCGTAAGCGGTTCCTCCGCGTTGACCGTGTTCGGTGACGCACCTATATCCCGCGCCTCCTGCGCCCACTGTGGCGGGCGCTTTAGAGCATTTGGGGCGGAGTAGCTCAGCTGGTTAGAGCAGCGGAATCATAATCCGCGTGTCGGGGGTTCAAGTCCCTCCTCCGCTACCATCCTCCATATCGTCGTGTAATCGATCGTGTTGTCGACCGCAGGTGGCCATTCCCGGTTCGAACGAAGGACCAAAGTGTAACGCGGCACGTTTATCGCGGACACTCCCAGTCGAGGGTCAAGGAGAGTTCCATGCGTGCGCTGATCTCAACTATGGCAGGTTTGCTGCTTGTTCTCGGTACAATGACCGCGGTTGGAACGGCACAGGCCAAGCCCACCAAATCAGAGCAAGTGCTGATTGAAGGTGCCAAGGCGGTAGCCGCGGCTGACCCGCAAACGCAGACTCTCCAGGCGAAAGCACAACCCAATCCCGATAACGGAGATGGCGACCAGGGGGACGAGCATGCCTCGGACCGGGCAAAAGACAGGGTGTGCAACAAGGACACGCCCGCGGCGCAAAGATCCGCCATTTGCAACGGCGTTAGCCCGAACTAAGTCGCCCCAGCGCTCCGGCGAGATCGTCGATAAGGTCGTCGGGATCCTCAAGGCCGACGTGCAGCCTCACAAGATTTGAAGCGGGCGGCTTCGTTACGGTCCTGTGCGGATCAACGGGTAGCGCCAAGCTTTCGTAGCCGCCCCAGCTGTAGCCGATCCCGAACAGTTCGAGGCTGTCGACGAAAGCCGCGCGCTCCACATTGCCGGCCTCTTTGAGCTCGAAGGTGAAAAGGCCTGACGCCCCTTTGAAGTCGCGTTTCCAATATTCGTGGCCGGGGCATTCGGGCAGGGCAGGGTGCAACACGAGGCCGACCCGCGGCTGCTCCTTCAGCCATTGCGCGATCTTCAGCGCGCTTTCTTCGTGCTGTTGCAGGCGCACCGCCATGGTCCTGAGGCCGCGCGAACCGAGCCAGGCGTCGTCGGGCGAGACGCTGTGGCCGAGATCCCATCCCGTGCGTTCGATTCGCGTGTAGTAATTTTCCGTCGCGGTAACTGCGCCGAGCAAAAGATCGGCATGGCCGCCGACATATTTGGTCGCGGCGAGAATCGAAACGTCCACACCGGCGGCGATTGCCGGGAATAAAAGGGGGGTTGCCCAGGTGTTGTCGAGCAAGGTCGCGATGTTGTGATCGCGTGCTACTGCGCAGATGCCCGGAACGTCCTGGACCTCCATCGTAAGGGAGCCGGGACTCTCGAGAAGGATAGCTTGAGTCCGGTCGTTGATCAGCTCAACGATGCCCATCCCAGCCAGCGGGTCGTAGTATCGGGCCGAAATGCCGAGGCGCTTGAGGACGGTGTCGCAAAAGCGCCGCGTCGGGCCATAGACATTGTCCGGCACGAGCAGGTCGTCGCCGGGCGAGAGCAAGGTCAGAAGCGACGTCGTGATTGCCGCCAGGCCGGAGCAATAAAGGGAGGTTCCGGCTGACCCGGGCTCGAGCTGCGTCAGCGCCTCCGCCAACGCCCATTGAGTCGCGGTTCCCTGAAGTCCGTAGCGATATTGGCCGAGCCCGGGCGCGCTTCCCCTGAGTTCTGCGACATCGTCGAACAGGATGGTCGACGCGCGTTCGACTGGCGGATTGACCAGGCGGCCGCGCCATTCCTTGCGCCGGCCGCCCTCGACCAGCTTCGTCGAGGGCCTCTTATCGCGCTCGCTCATTCAGCCGCTTATGGCAGTGGCGGCTCCCAAGAGAAACTGGGCCGTGCCGAAGCTCAGCCGGTTCTGCTTCTCTTCCCGAACAGGCCAATCAGGCCGAGCAGTCCCAGTATTCCCCACGGGAAGCTGCGCTTTGCCGGCGCGGTTTGGGCGGGAGCTGTTTCCGCCGAAGTTGCTGTCTCGGTAGTGGTGGTCGTCGTTTGGACCGCCGGTTCACTGATAGCATTGGTATCGACGGTCACTTCGTTCGCGGCCGCCATATTGTCGGCAGGCGCGACTTCATTCGCTGCCGGCTCCGCGGCATTTTGCGCAAGTGCTGGCGAGGCAATGGCCACAGTGCCGGCAATCACAACCAGTGCAGGGAATCGCATTCTATTCCTCCGTAATTGCCGCGGCCTCATTCAACGGACGCAGGATGGTAACTGTCATCGGCATGTTCACCGCGCAGGCCGATAAGTCCCAGGAGCCCGAAGAGACCGAGGAGATTCCACACCAGGTCAAGGCCCGCATCTCCTGCTTCAACCCGGCTCATGGTTTCGGTTCGGACGCCGCCCCTATCATTATCCGAAGGCTGTGCTGCCGCGGGACCGACGACGGCCGTAGCGAGGAACAGCGCTACAATCATGCGTGTGCGCATGGACGCCTCCCATTGCTTGTTGTGCTCGTGGCCGACTTACGGCCATGACCACGGTTCCGTAACATTTTTCTTCGCGGGTTGCTCCCACAAAAGCAAACGCCCGGATCGTCGAGCGATCCGGGCGTCCTGCGTGACGATTGCTCGTCAGCCCCCTTGGATGTCGTCGCGGCGAACGTCCCCAGTCGCTCAGCCGCCACTCCGAACTTACGACCCAAGGGCCAGTCGTTCGGTGGGCAGGGTGAGTAAGCGGGAGCGCAAACGCTGTCACCCGCTGAATTGATCTGCGTTGTTTTTTACTAAATGGCTGTGGCGAACGGGCCACAGGGCTCCTACGGTTGCCAGCGGTAGGTCCGCACCCTAGAGCGCGGCGCCATGCGTTGGTCCCGTGCGTTCCTGCCCGTCCTCAAAGAAAGCCCCGCGGATGCGCAGATCGTCAGCCACAAGCTGATGCTTCGCGCCGGCCTGGTGCGCCAGACCGCCGCGGGGATCTATGCCTGGCTGCCGCTCGGCTTTCGCGTGCTCAGCAAGATCGAGCAGATCGTGCGCGAGGAACAGAATCGCGCCGGAGCGCTCGAAATGCTGATGCCGACGCTTCAGTCGGCGGAGCTGTGGCGCGAGAGCGGCCGTTATGACGCTTATGGCCCCGAGATGCTGCGCATCCGCGACCGCCATGAGCGCGAAATGCTCTACGGGCCGACCAACGAAGAAATGATCACAGTGCTCTTCCGCGACGAAGTGAAGAGCTATCGCGATCTGCCGCGCACGCTTTACCACATCCAGTGGAAGTTCCGCGACGAGGTCAGGCCGCGCTTCGGAGTGATGCGCGGGCGCGAGTTCCTGATGAAGGACGCCTACAGCTTCGACCTCGACGAGGAGGGGGCGCGCCTTTCCTACTACACGCAGATGCTCGCCTATCTTCGCACCTTCCAGCGAATGGGCATCCGGGCGGTGCCGATGAAAGCCGCCTCGGGCCCGATCGGCGGCGACCTCAGCCACGAGTTCATCGTGCTTGCGCCGACTGGCGAGAGCGAAGTTTTCTACGACGTGGCGTTCGAGGAATTCGACTGGGGCGAGGCCGATCTGCATTATACGGATTCGGATGGCCTCAAGGCGCTGTTCGACCGGGTGAACTCGACCTATTCGGCGACCGACGAGACCCATGACGAGGCGCGCTGGTCGGGCGTCTCCGAGAACCGCCGCCGTACCGGCCGGGGCATCGAAGTCGGCCATATCTTCTATTTCGGCGACAAATATTCAGAGCCGATGGGCCTGAAGGTCTCCGGTCCTGACGGAAGCATAATCACGCCGATGATGGGCAGCTACGGAGTTGGGGTGTCGCGCCTCGTTGGAGCGATTATCGAGGCGAGCCACGACGACGCGGGGATCATCTGGCCCGAGACCGTGGCGCCGTGGCGAGTCGGCATCGTCACCATGCGTGCCGACGATGAGCCGAGCGCAGTCGCCGCGGAGGATCTCTACGCGAAGCTCAGTTCCCTTGGCGTCGAGACGCTCTATGACGACCGCGACGAGCGGGGCGGCGTGAAGCTCGGTTCGATGGACCTGATCGGCCTGCCCTGGCAGGTCATCGTCGGCCCGCGCGGGATCGCGAGCGGAACCGTTGAGCTCAAGCGGCGCGCCACAGGCGAGCGCGAGGAGCTCAGCCTCGAATCTGCGCTGGCGAGGCTCGCCGCATGATTCTCAACCGCGCCGAGCGGATGCTCACCCGCCGTTACCTGCTTCCCGGCAAGGGCGAGGGGTTCATCTTCCTCGTCGCAAGCATCAGCCTGATCGCGGTTGCTCTCGGGGTCGCCGCGCTGATCATCGTCATGAGCGTGATGAATGGCTTCCGGGCCGAGCTGTTCGACAAGATCGTGGGGCTCAACGGCCATGCCGTGGTGCAAGGCTATGACGGACGCCTCTCAAATTGGCAGCAGATCGCCGACAGCGCCAAGAAAGCGCCCGGAGTCACATCGGCGCTGCCGCTGATCGAAACGCCCCTGATGGCCTCGGCGAACGGCCGCGTCGAAGGCGTGCTGGTTCGCGGAATGCGGATGCAGGACATACTGTCTAACAAGACGATCACGTCGAACGTGGTGGCAGGCGATCTGAAGTCCATCGGATCCGGAAGCGGAACGGTCGCGATCGGCTCGCGCCTCGCCGATGCGCTCGGCGCATATCCCGGAAGCGAGATCAGCCTGATCAGCCCCGAAGGGCGCTCGACGGTCGTCGGAACGGTCCCCCGTATCGTCAGCTACAGGGTAGGCGCCGTGTTCGAAGTCGGGGTCTACGACTATGATAAGGCCTTCGTCATCATGCCGATGCAGGAAGCGCAGGAGCTGCTGATGCTCGGCGATCAGGTTGGGATGGTCGAAATCCAGACGAGCAATCCGGACCGGGTGCAGGAGATCGTCGCGCCGCTCCAGCGGCTCGTTCAGGGCCGCGGAATCATCGTCGACTGGCGCCAAATGAATTCGGCGCTGTTCCAGGCGCTGGAGATCGAGCGCGTCGCGATGTTCGTCGTCCTGTCGCTCATTGTGCTCGTCGCCGTGTTCAACATCCTCTCGTCGCTCATCATGCTGGTGCGCGCCAAGACCCGCGACATTGCGATTTTGCGAACCATGGGGGCGAGCCGGCGGGGCATGATGAAGGTGTTCATGACGGTCGGTGTGACGATCGGCTCCCTCGGAATTGTGCTCGGAATCATCCTCGGAGCGATTTTCCTGTTCTTCCGTCAGGGCGTGGTCGACGCGATCCAGGCCGTCACCGGGCAGAATTTGTGGGACCCGTCCGTGCGCTTCCTGACTGACCTTCCGTCGAAAACCGATCCTTTGGAAGTCACTGCGATTGTTCTGACCGCTCTGGTCCTCTCATTCCTCGCGACGCTCTATCCCGCCTACAAGGCGGCCAGTACCGATCCGGTGCAGGTCCTGCGCTATGAGTGAACCGGTCCTCGTGACTCGAGGCCTCCAGCGTAGTTTTGTCCAAGGCGACGTCACGATCGAAGTGCTCCGCGGGGTCGATCTGGCAGTCGGACCAGGCGAGATCGTCGCCCTGCTCGGGCCGTCGGGCTCAGGCAAATCGACCTTGCTTCAGGCTGTGGGACTGCTCGAGGGCGGCTTCAAGGGCTCGATCCGGCTTCAGGGCGAGGAAGCGGCCGATCTCGACGACGAAGGGCGTACACGCCTGCGCCGAGACCTTCTCGGCTTCGTCTACCAGTTCCACCACCTGCTGCCAGAGTTCAACGCGCTCGAGAATGTGATCCTGCCGCAGCTGGTGCGCGGAGCCGAGCCTGAGACGGCCAGGGATCGGGCGCAACAGCTCCTCGGAGCCCTCGGCCTGTCCCAGCGGCTCGACCACCGACCATCCAAGCTGTCGGGCGGCGAGCAGCAGCGCGTCGCCGTCGCACGGGCGCTCGCCAACAAGCCGCCGCTGGTGCTCGCCGACGAACCGACGGGCAATCTCGACGAGCATACCGCCGACGCCGTTCTCGGCGAGTTCCTCAACCTCGTCCGAGGCGAGGGCAGCGCCGCGCTCATCGCGACCCATAACGAGCGGCTTGCTCGGAAAATGGACCGCGTCGTGCGGCTGCACGAGGGGCGGCTCGAATAGTGGAGCCGGAGCGGCGTCAGGACGTTCAGCGGCCAATGCGCCAGCTAAACTGGACGACCATTGCGCTGATTGGCGGACTCGTCGTGCTGTTGCTGCTGATCGCTTATTTCGCGAGCACCCGAAACCCGGAGCAGGACAAGCTCAGCGATGTGCAGCTCACCCAGCCGGGTGCCTCGCCCACGGAGAAGCTCTGCGCGAGCAAGTCGATCTACGATCTTATCAAGCGTGACCTGTTCCGGCGCGCTGGCCAGCTGCGGGGCAGTGACCAGGCCGCTTACGACAGGCTCGCCGCCTATGCCGTGATTCGGATGGATAATCCGGTGATGGAGAGCGAGGAGCAGGGCACAGGCGGCGTCAATTGCTCGGGAACGCTGTCGCTCGACTTACCCCCGGGAGTCGCCGTCGCCGGCGGAAGACGGACGTTGATGTCCGACATCGACTACACCGTTCAGCCCGCCGCCGACGGGCGCGGGCAAGCAGTCCTGCTCCGGAACGCGGACGCGATCATCGCCCCGCTCGCCACGCTCGCTCGCGTCGCGGAGCCGCCGCCGCAAACGCTGCCAGACGGCAACGAGGTCGCGCCTGAACAGCCCGAGGTCAATGTCGCGGCATCGGAATCGGCGAACGTGCAACCCGGACCACCAAGCCCCTATCCGGGCCGACCCAGCTTCGATTGCTCGCGAGCGCGCACGCGCGGCGAAGTCGCCGTCTGCCAGGATAGCGGGCTCTCGTCGCTCGACCTCAACATGGCGACGCAATATCGCCGCGCCCTGGCGGCCGCTTCCCCGTCGCAACGGCAGCTCCTGCAAACGACGCGCAGTCGCTTCCTTGCCTTTCGTGACCGTTGCCCGACTTCGCAGTGCCTGTCCGACGCTTATCTCGGCCGTATGCGTGAAATCCGCGACATCATGGAAGGTCGTTGGCAGGCTCCTCGTTAGCCATTCGTGGCAAATCTGTTGTCAGCGCGACCGGTTTTTCCCTCCTTCAGGATCGGGGAGATGGCTATGGCCTCGCATAAGCTCCTTCCAGTTCTGGCGGCGACCGCGGCTCAGGCGTCCGCACAAACTGCCTCGCCTCCTGCGGTAGCGCCGCCTGCGTGTTCGGGTCCGGTGCACCGGCAGTTCGATTTCTGGGTCGGCCGCTGGGATGTCTATCCCACAGGGAAGGACAAGATCGTCGCCCATAGCCTGATCGAGAAGCTGTACGGCGGTTGCACAATTCGCGAGAACTGGATGCCACTGTCGAAGAGCGACGGTGGCAGCCTCAACATGTACGATCCGGCGGACAAACGCTGGCACCAGACGTGGCAGGACTCGCAGAACTGCCGGGTCAGTTTTGTTGGCGGGCTCGTCGACGGGAAAATGGTGCTGGTCGGAGACTGGAAAGGCATGAACGGGCCGGGGCAAGATGCAATTATCCGAATGACCTATTCCCGAAACGCCGACGGCTCAGTTCGCCAATTCGGAGAGCAGTCCACTGACTTTGGAGCAACATGGTCGCCCAACTTCGATTTCACTTACCGGAAGAGTCCCGCGTCTCCGGCCATGTAGTTGTGGAAAACGCGGCCGCTCCGCTTCCATTGGCGGCTGAAAGCCCCATAGTTGGAGCGTGACTCAACCGTACGTTCCGCTTCGCGTTCTGTCATCTTACTCGATGCTCGAAGGCGCGATGGAACCCAAAACCATCGCTGAACGCGCAGTTAAGCTGGGCTTCCCCGCCGTCGCTCTCACTGACCGAAACGGCCTCTACGGCGCGATGCCGTTCAGCGACGCCTGTTTCGCCAAAGGTGTTCAGCCGATCATCGGCGCGTTACTCGGCGTAGCGCGTCCGTTTGGCGAGGCCGAAATCGACTGGCTGGTGCTGCTCGCGAAGGACGATCAGGGCTATGCCAACCTGTGCAAGCTGGTCTCCTCTGCCCACCTCGACAGGCCCGTCGAGCAGGAGCCGCACGTCCAATTCGGCGGACTCGAGGGACTGAACAAAGGGCTCATCGCCCTGACCGCAGGCGCCGAAGGCGCGCTCGCGCGCCTGCTGTCAGACGGCCAGCGGGAGAAGGCCGATGCGTATCTGGACCGGCTGCAGGCTTTGTTCCCGGACCGACTCTACATCGAGATCGCGCGCCGTCACGACGTCATCGAGGAGGCGTCGGAAGAGGGGCTGATCGAGCTCGCTTACGCGCGCGACCTGCCTCTCGTGGCGACCAATCCCGCTTCTTACGCCGATCCCTCATTCCACGCCGCCCACGACGCGATGCTGTGCATCGCCAATTCGGCCTATGTGGAGAGCGCGGAGCGGGTGACGTCGTCGGCGGACGCCTGGCTAAAGGACGGCGCGACGATGGCCGAGGTGTTCGCCGACCTGCCGGAGGCGATCGCCAACACTGCGGTCATTGCCCAGCGCTGCGCGGTTGCGGCCCCGCAGCGCAAACCGATCCTGCCGCGCCTCGGCGAGGACGAGGACGAGCAACTGCGCCGAGATGCAAGGGAAGGGCTGGAGGTAAGGCTTCGGAGACTCAAGCCCGTTCGCCCTGAGCCCGTCGAAGGGCTGCCCTTGTCTGCGCAGGAACAAGACAGTGCTTCGACAGGCTCAGCACGAACGGAGGTTGGAGATCCATTCCAGATCTATCGTGACCGGCTTGAGTTCGAGCTCGACGTCATCACCGGCATGGGGTTCGCCGGCTATTTCCTGATCGTGGCCGACTTCATCAAATGGGCGAAGGCAAACGACATACCGGTGGGTCCGGGACGCGGTTCAGGTGCGGGCTCGGTCGTCGCCTGGGCGCTCACCATCACCGACCTCGATCCGATCGCCTTGAACCTGCTGTTCGAGCGCTTCCTCAACCCCGAGCGTGTGTCGATGCCGGACTTCGACATCGATTTCTGCGAAACCCACCGCGACAAGGTGATCGCCTACGTCCAGCAGAAGTATGGCCGCGATCGTGTTGCCCAGATCATCACCTTCGGGCGGCTAAAAGCACGCGCGGTGCTGAAGGACACCGGCCGAGTGTTGCAAATGAGCTACGGGCAGGTCGATCGCCTAGCCAAGCTCATCCCCAACCATCCGACCGACCCTTGGACCCTCGAGCGCTCGCTGAACGGCGTTTCGGAACTCGCGGCGGAGTATAAGGGCGATTCCGACGTCAGGCGGCTCTTCGACCTCGCGATGAAGCTCGAAGGGCTTCCGCGCCATGCCTCGACCCATGCGGCGGGCGTGGTGATCGGCGAGCGGCCGTTGGACGAGCTGGTCCCGCTCTATCGCGACCCTCGTTCCGACATGCCCGTCACCCAGTTCGACATGAAATATGTCGAGGCGGCGGGACTGGTGAAGTTCGACTTCCTCGGCCTCAAGACCCTGTCGGTGCTCAAAGAGGGCCGGCGCCTTCTCGCCGAGCAGGGCGTCGAGGTCGACTTTGGCGCTCTGCCGTGGGACGATCCGGCCGTCTACGAGCTACTCCAGCGCGGCGACACCGTCGGCGTGTTCCAGCTCGAATCCGAAGGCATGCGCCGGACCCTCGCCGGTGTGCGCCCGACCGGCTTCGGGGACATCATCGCGCTCGTGGCCCTCTACCGCCCGGGTCCGATGGACAACATTCCGATGTTCGGCGACCGCAAGAACGGCCGCGCGCCGATCGAATATCCGCATCCGCTTCTCGAAGGCATCCTTGCCGAGACCTATGGCATCTTCGTCTACCAGGAGCAGGTGATGCAGGCGGCGCAGGTGCTCGCCGGCTACTCGCTCGGCGAAGCGGACCTTCTCCGCCGCGCCATGGGCAAGAAGATCAAGTCGGAGATGGACGCACAGCGCGCCCGCTTCGTCGAGGGGTGCGCGACCTACAACCAGATCTCCGCCGCCAAGGCGAACGAGCTGTTCGACACGATCGACAAGTTTGCGGGCTACGGCTTCAACAAGAGCCACGCGGCCGCCTATGCGCTCGTCGCCTATCAGACCGCCTGGCTGAAGGCGCACCACCGCGCCGAATTCTATGCCGCTTCCATGAGCTTCGACATGGCGCTGACCGACAAGCTCGGAATCTTCGTCGAGGACATGCGCCGCGGTGGGGTCGAGTGCCTTCCGCCCGACATCAATGCCAGCCGCGCCCATTTTACGGTCGAGAATAGCGCGGTCCGTTATGCGCTCGGCGCGCTCAAGGGCGTCGGCGAGAAAGCAATGGAGGCCTTGGTCGATGAGCGCGAACGGGGCGGGCAGTTCGCCAGCCTCGAGGATTTCGCAGCGCGCATCGATCCTCGGATGCTCAACCGGCGCCAGCTCGAGAGTCTCTCCGGTGCCGGCGCGTTCGACAAGATCAAGCCTGACCGGCCCGCGGTCTATGCCGCGGCAGAGACGATCCTCGCCCACGCGGCGAGCGCCTATGACCAGCGGACCAGTGGCCAGGCCGGGCTATTTGGAGTCAATTCGGCCGAAGCGGCGCCGATCCGTCTGCCGCGAGATACATCATGGACGCTTGCGCAGCGAATGGCCGCCGAACGGGATGCGTTCGGCTTCTATTTCTCTGCGCATCCCGTCGAAACGGCGAAGCATCTGCTTGCTGCGCACAAGGTCCGTACCTTTGCAGAGCTCGCGGAAATGCGAATTGCCGAAGGCGAACGTGCCGGAGCGACGATGGCCGCGCTGGCCGAAAGCGTGCGCTGGCGGGTATCGGCAAAGGGCCGACGCTATATGGTCGCGAGCCTGTCGGACCGGTCCGGTCAGTTCGAGGCGACCGCCTTCGACGAGGAGCTGAGCGCGGCGCTGGAGGCTGCTGCCAAGTCGGGAGGTTGCGGGCTGCTCGCGGTCGAGCTGGACCGCCGCGCTGGCGATGATGTGCCGCGGGTCACCATCAAGCGCTTCCAGCCGCTCGAGTCGCTCGCGAAGCAGACCCGTCTGCAAATGATCGTCCGGGTGGCCGACAAGGAGATCGCCGAGCGTCTGGTACGAGAGCTCGCTGATGCGCAAGGCGGCAACGGCATGCTGCGCTTCATCGTGCCCATGGTGTCGGGCGGTGAAGCGACCATTCTCGTTGGGCGCGACTATGAGCTCGACGGCGAACTCGCATCGCGCATCGAGCGCATCGCCGGAGAGGGAAGCGTCGACCTCTCAGTCCAGGAGCCCCCGAAGCTGGCGCTGGTCGGCTAAGCCATCCAGAAGCCGTCGCGGTTCACGAGGTTCGTGATTTTCGCGTTCTGCTCTTCGGTCATTTCCTGCTTGAAGCGCGGGAAGACTTGCTCCTCCTCCATGTGCGCGTGCTCCTTCAGCATGGCGCGGAACTCACGCACCTTTTCGAGCCACAGGGGCGAATCCGGCGCCATCTGGCCGAGTTCGTAGAGATAAGTCTTCACATAGCCGTGCTCGACTTCGAGCGTGTCCGCGTCGCCCATTTCATTGGCTTCGCGGAGCGCCGGATAGACGACCATCTCTTCCTGATGCGCGTGCTTGTCGAGCGCATGGGTGAGCTTCATCAGGAGCATTTTGCGCTTGAATGTCTGGGTTTCATCCGTCTCGAGCATCTTGTCGAAAATTTCCAACGCCATGTCATGCTCGGTGGTGAGGATCTCATCCCAATCACCGGCGGTCGCTTCCATGCCCTGCATCAGAAACTTGCGGCCGTAGTTGGCGGCGAATCCGATGAATGTGCCGGCAAGAGCTGCGCCGAGAAGTGGGCCGGCATTATCGCCCCACGAGAAGGCGCTGCGATTGCCTGTGCGGTTTTCGGTTCCGCTGCTTTGAGTCGTGTCGGTGTCGCTGCTGTTGCCGCTGCGACTGGACCTGCTGCGAGTGGACGAACGGGTGCGCGTGGCCATGACCTCCTCCTTGCCTGGAATCTTTTTTCAACGGTCAAGGAGAGGCCGCGTTCCTCTTCTCACGGCACTTTTGGAACAACTGTCCGGCGCGCGCTCAAAACTGGTTTTCGGGCTCCTGCGGTTGCTCTGCCGGAGGCGCGGTTTCCGTCTGGTTCGTTGGCTCTACGGGCGCAGGCTCCAGTTCATTGACGACCAGAGGCTCGCTCGGTTCGGAAGGAAGCTCACTGACCACATTCTCGAGCGCCGGCAGGGGCTTGGCCGTCTCATATTCCTCGCCAGGCAAGGGCCGCGGCTTCTTGGCGACCGGAGGCGGCGCCTTGTTCACCGGCGCGGTGGTGCCCTTGTAGACGCAACCGTCGAGACCGTCGCGCCCGACCACGCCGATCCGGGCCGCGATCGTATTGCCATACCGGCGTGTGAACCCTTTGGGCGCAATCGCTCCCCGCTTCTTGGGAAGTGGCAGCACCGCGGCGATCCGCGCTGCTTCCGTCGCGCTCATCGCGCTTGCATCATGGCCGAAGTAGCGCTGCGACCCGGCGTTCACACCGTAGGTGCCGATGCCGGTCTCAGCCAGGTTGAGGTACACCTCCATTATCCGGCGCTTGCCCCACAAATGCTCAATCAGAAAGGTGAACCAGGCCTCCAGCCCTTTTCGGAAATAGCCGCCGCCCTGCCATAGGAAGACGTTCTTCGCCGTCTGCTGGCTGATCGTCGACCCGCCCCTTATGCGCCCGCCCGATGCGTTGCGTTTCATCGCATCTTCAATGGCCTCGAAATCGAACCCACGATGGGAACAGAACTTGCTGTCCTCGGCCGCGATCGACCCTCGGACCATGTCGCGGTCGATCTCGCGAATGGGCATCCAGTCGCGCGTCGCGCCCCGGCCCGCGACCAGATCTCCGATCATGGTGAATGTGATCGGCGGATTGATGAAGCGGTAGGCGAGCACCCACAAGACCGAGACAATCAGGAAGGCGAGGACCAGCTTGACGACCCAGCCCAGAAGCCGGCCGAGGAAGGACCGCTGCCGCCGGCGCCTGTAACGGGGAATCGTCGACCGGCTTCGCTTCGCCATTCCCGCTCCCTAACGGGCCGGAGCGGCGGCCGTCACGCCCGTATCGAGCGAGGCGATGAACCGGTCGGGATCGATCGCGACATCGTCCTGGCCGATCTGGTCGAACGGATTTTCGAGATGGTCCTGGATGTTGGCGAGACCCACCAGGATCAGCGCGAACAGGATCGGCATCACGTAAAACAGCTCGCGGCTGAACTCGACCGCCTGGAAGGCAAAATAGGGACCGTAGATGATCGGCAGCAACACGATGAAGAACTCGCTGAACGCGCGCAGGGTGCGAGGTGTGCGGTATTCGTAGATGTTCCTGGTGTTCTCGAAGGCGGTGATCATCCGGCTGATATATTGGTTGAGCCGTGAGCATTCCGTCGGCGCCAGATGCGCCGCCCGCATGTCCTTCACGAAATGGGACAGGCGGTCGAAAGCGGCGTAGACGCGCGGTTCGTAGCGCGAGCTCTCAGCCAGTGGGCGGGTAAACATGTCGCGGGTCGCGCTCAGGAGCTCGTGAAGCGCCGACTTCACCTCCGCGTCACGTTGCGCATCTGTTTGGGAAACCCAGTCGCGCGACGCGAGATAGAGAGCGCGTCCGTTCGCCTTGAGAGCTCCATACTCCTCGAGCGCCTTTTCGCGCCGGGTGTAGGCAGTGCTGATCGAGAAGACGAGCGGGAAGACGATCGCTGTGGCGATCAGCGTCAGCGGGAAGTCCGCCTTGATCCCGAGCCGCAGACACAACCAGGTCGACAGCACCGCGAGCGCACTGATCAGGACGCTCTTCAGATTGACGATCTGTGTAAGACCGGAAATGGACTGGATCACGACGAAAATCCCCTGAACGCCGCTGCGCCGCCGTCGCACGCCTAGCCAAAACGGCGGGCTGCGGGAAGGCGCGCTCCTTGCCGCAGTGCAGCAGGACATTTACATCGCTTTCATGACCTCGACGAACGACATCCGCCGCTCCTTCCTCGATTTTTTCGAGAGGAACGGGCACGCGCGGGTGCCGTCGGCGCCTCTGGTCCCGCAGAACGACCCGACGCTCATGTTCGTGAACGCGGGCATGGTGCCGTTCAAGAACGTGTTCACCGGGCTCGAGACGCGGGCTTATTTGACCGCGGCAAGCTCACAGAAGTGTGTCCGGGCCGGCGGCAAGCACAACGACCTCGATAATGTCGGCTATACCGCGCGGCATCATACCTTCTTCGAAATGCTCGGAAATTTCTCGTTCGGCGACTATTTCAAGGATCGCGCGATCGAACTCGCCTGGAACCTGCTCACCGTTGAATGGGGGCTGAGCCCGGACAAGCTGACGGTCACGGTCTATCACACCGATGACGAGGCGTGGGACCTGTGGAAGAAGATCGCAGGGCTACCTGACGAACGGATTATCCGCATCCCGACTGCGGACAATTTCTGGTCGATGGGCGACGATGGCCCGAGCGGCCCGTGTTCGGAGATCTTCTACGACCATGGCGAGCGTATCCCGGGTGGGCCGCCGGGTAGCCCCGAACAGGAAGGCGACCGCTTCGTCGAGATATGGAACCTCGTCTTCATGCAGTATGAGCAGGCAGCGGGTGAAATCGTCTCCGAGCTGCCGAGCAAGAGCATCGATACCGGCATGGGCCTCGAGCGCGTCGCCGCCGTGCTGCAGGGCGTCCACGACAATTACGACACGGACACGTTCAGGGCGCTGATCCGCGAGAGCGAGGAACTGACGCACACGCGCGCCGAGGGCGAGCACAAGGCGAGCCACCGCGTGATCGCCGATCATCTGCGCGCGTCGGGGTTCCTGGTCGCCGACGGAGTCCTGCCGGCGAACGAGGGCAGGGGCTATGTCCTCCGACGCATCATGCGCCGGGCGATGCGCCACGCGCATATCCTGGGCGCCAAGGAGCCGCTGATGTGGCGGCTAGTGCCGGCGCTGGTTGCCGAGATGGGCGCGGCTTACCCCGAATTGGTTCGTGCGCAGCCGTTGATCGAGGCAACGCTCCAGCAGGAGGAGACGCGGTTCCGCCAGACCCTTGCGACCGGCCTCAAGCTGCTCGAGGAAGCGACTGAAGAACTAGCGGAGGGTGGTACGCTATCGGGCGAGACCGCGTTCAAGCTCTACGACACGTACGGCTTCCCCTACGACCTCACGGAAGACGCCCTGCGCGCGCGCGGCCTCAACGTCGACCGTGCCGGCTTCGACACGGCGATGGCGGCGCAAAAGGCGGCGGCGCGCGCCGCCTGGAAGGGCTCGGGCGCGAAGGCGAACGAAGACATCTGGTTCGACCTCGCCGAGGAACATGGCGCGACCGAGTTCACCGGCTATTCGGGTGACGAGGGCGAGGGGATGGTCCTGGCAATCGTCAAGGACGGCAGCCGTATCGAGAATGCGGAGATCGGCGACACGGTCGAGGTCCTGCTCAACCAGACGCCTTTCTACGGCGAGAGCGGCGGCCAGATCGGCGATACTGGAAAACTGACTACGCTCAAGGGTTTCGTTGGCGAAGTTGAGGATACGACGAAGCCGCTCGGCAAGCTCCACGTGCTTCGGACCAAAGTGGTTGCCGGCGAGCTGACGGTAGGCGAGACGGTCCACCAGGTCGTGGACGCGGAACGCCGCAACCGAGTCCGTGCCAACCATAGTGCGACGCACCTGCTGCACGCCGCGCTCCGCCGCCATCTTGGCACCCATGTGACCCAGAAGGGCAGCCTGGTCGCGCCGGACTATTTCCGGTTCGACTTCTCGCATCCCAAGGCGCTGACGCGCGAGGAGATCGAAGCGGTCGAAGCCGAAGTGAACGCGCAGATCCGCTCGAACGAGCCGGTCACGACGCGGCTGATGACCCCGGACGAGGCGATTTCCGCCGGCGCCATGGCTTTGTTCGGCGAGAAATATGGCGACGAGGTCCGGGTGCTCTCGATGGGGCGCGACAGCAACACCGACTATTCGGTCGAGCTGTGCGGGGGAACGCACGTTCGCGCGCTGGGCGACATCCAACTGTTCAAGATCATCTCGGAAAGCGCGGTCTCCAGCGGCGTAAGGCGGATCGAGGCGCTGACGGGCGAGGCCGCGCGCCAGTGGCTCGGCGACCGCGAGGCCAAGCTTCGCGAGGCCGCGGCCACGCTCAAGAGCTCGCCCGAGGAGGTGCCGGCTCGGATTGCCGCACTTGTCGAGGAGCGGCGGAAGCTCGAGCGCGAGCTTGCCGACGCGAAGAAGGCGCTGGCGATGGGTGGAGGCTCATCCAAGTCGGAAGCTGGAGCACCCGAAGAGGTGAACGGTCACAGGTTCCTCGGGCAGGTCGTCGAAGGTCTGGATCCCAAGAGCTTGCGTTCGACCGTTGATACGATGAAGCAACGTGTCGGCTCCGGAATCGCGGCTTTGGTGGCCGTCAAAGACGGCCGAGCGAGCGTTGCCGTGGGCGTTACCGACGATCTGACGAAGCAGTTCAATGCCGTCGAGCTGGTCAAGGCGGCGGTCGCCGCGCTGGGCGGGCAGGGCGGGGGCGGCCGTCCCGATATGGCCCAGGGCGGCGGTCCGGACGGATCGAAGGCGGACGAAGCCCTAGCCGCCGTCCGCCGCGAGTTGGAGAAAGTCGCAGCTTGAAGCTGGACGAACGGGCACGCTGGGGACTCGCGCTCGCCGGACCCATCTTGCTCGAAGTAGCATTCATGCCGATGTTCGGTGGCGCAGCTAAGCACTGGTACCATTGCAGAGGGCGTGAGTTTACCGGCGAGTTTGACGACTGCTTCAACGACTACCTTCCGATCCTCGAACTGACTTTGCCGTTCCTCACCCTTTTGCTGCTGTACCTTTTCGCGAAGCTTGCGTTTTCGTTGTTCGCTCCTGACCCAGAGCAGCGGAGTTTCCGTTGGAGGCTCGCTTCAGACACGTCGACGGGCGACCTATTCCCAGCTCTTCATGCAATTGCCGCAATTGGCGCAGTTTGGGCGCTTTGGAGGGCTGCGACATATCCACTTGCGCCGGAAATGTGGCCGTACTTACTGTTTTGGACAACGTTCGCCTTTTGGTTTCTGCTCGGAATCGCGGTTGCTTGGCCTAGGCACCGCGACGCCTAACGGACGGGCCCGAAGGCTGTTCACGGCGACGATCTTCGCCGGATCTTTTCTGCTGTTCCTGATTCAGCCGATGATCGCGCGCATGGCTCTGCCGCGGCTCGGCGGAGCTCCGGCCGTGTGGAACTCCGCGATGCTTGTCTACCAGGCGCTCCTGCTGGGCGGCTATGCCTACGCGCACTGGCTGACACGCTATGCTGCGAGGACGCAGGCGCTCGTTCACTTGTTCGCGTTCGTTGCCGCTGCCTTGTTCCTGCCGATCGGTCTTTCCGCGGAGCCTCTTTCATACGGAAGCAGTGCATACCTCTGGGTCCCGTGGCTCCTTCTCTCTTCGATCGGACCGCTCTTCTTCCTGGTTTCGGCCAATGCGCCCCTTCTGCAGCGGTGGTTCACGCTGAGTGGCGGCAACGACCCTTATCCGCTTTTTGCCGCCTCCAACTTCGGAAGTTTTGCCGGCCTGATCGCCTATCCGCTCCTGCTCGAACCGTTGCTGCCCCTGTCGGCGCAGCGGCTCATTTGGACGGCCGGTTACGGCATCCTGTTCATCCTGCTCCTCGGCTGCGCAGTGACGCTGAAGAAAGCGGAGTCGCCGCGAAGGCAAACAATCGTCCAAAAGGCGATCGGCAGGAGCGCCATTCTGACGTGGGTGTGGCTCGCCTTCATCCCTTCGGGGCTGATGCTGTCGACGACCTTGTTCATCACCACCGACCTGATGCCCGTGCCGTTGCTGTGGGTGCTGCCGCTGGGCCTGTACCTGCTCAGTTTCACGATCGCCTTCTGGTCGCGAGACCGTCTTGCGAGGCTCCTGGCGATCATTGCGCCTTATACTCTGGTGCCCGCCGCCATCGCCTTATTCGTCGGCGGGAAGGCGCCGCTGCTGGCAACGGCTTCGATCCTCCTCATTGCGCTGTTAGCGATCTCCGTCGCCTGTCACTTTAAGATCTACCAGTCGCGGCCCAATCCGCCGCAGCTGACTGCCTTCTATCTGGCGGTGGCGGCAGGCGGTGCGCTCGGCGGTCTGTTCTGCGCGCTCATCGCGCCGCTAATTTTCGACTGGACCTACGAGTATCCGCTGTTGCTGGTTGCTGCGGCGATCACGCTCTTGCCGAGCTCCTTGTCGCTGGTACCGCGCCGCTGGCTCGAACGTCCGGCTGTCCGTCCGGCGGTCATTGGCCTCGCGGCTCTGCTGCTTGCCGGCGCTGGCGTCGTTGCGATACTGCCGCCAAGTGACGACCGCGTGCTCTATGCGTCAGTCGCCACCATCCTTGTAGGCTCGCTCGTCGTCGGCAGCCGGTTTCTTTTGATCTGTACGATGATGTTCGCGATGGCTCTCGCTGGCGGCTGGGACAAGCTGGAGCGTTCCATCGCTCCGGACCAAATGACTCGTACCTATTTTGGGATCTATTCGGTGTTCGATACGAAGGCGTCTCGGCAGCTGACGCACGGAACGACCCTGCATGGCATCCAGCTGCGGACTCCCGGATGGGAACGAGCCCCGACGACCTATTATGCCAGGGACTCGGGCGTGGGCCGGGCATTGCAGCTCGTTCCCTCGCTGTATGGACCGCAGGCGCACGTCGCCGTCGTAGGGCTCGGGGCCGGAACGCTGGCCTGTTACAAGGAGCCGCAACAACGCTGGACTTTCTTCGAACTTGATCCGGCCATCGTAGACCTTGCGACGAGGTCCGGTCAGTTCACCTTCATTCCCCTCTGCGCCCCAGACGCGCGCATCGTTCTTGGGGATGCGCGGATCGAGCTTGCGAGAGAGCCGCCAGGCTCCGCCGATATTCTGGTGGTGGACGCTTTTTCGTCGGACGCCGTTCCGATGCACCTGCTGACGAAGGAGGCATTCGGCGTCTACGGGCGATATCTCAAGCCCAAGGGATTGTTGATGGTGCACATTTCCAATCGTCACCTGGACCTCGAGCCAGTGGTGGCTGCTGCGCCCGGCTGGCGAGCATTGTTCGGCCAGTATGATCCCGAATGGGATTATCGGCATTTGACCAGTTCGCATTGGATGGCGCTCTCGCGATCACCCGAGACCATGGATGCGCTCGTTAGATCGAGGGACGATCGATTCTGGAGACGCAGCAGCAAGCGCCCCCTCTTGTGGACCGACGACCATGCATCCCTGCTATTGGTGATCAAATGAGATCGAGTCCTATGTCCATAGACGTGTCGTCATCTGACCCAGTCACTCTCAACGGCGCCTGTCACTGCGGGGCCGTGCAATTCACGGCCGAGCTGCCTGATGGATTGTCTTCGGCACGGCGCTGCACCTGCTCGATCTGCCGGATGCGCGGTGCGATCGCGGTGACATCGACGCCCGAGGGGTTCCGCATCACGCGAGGAGCAGACAAGCTCGCGACCTATCGTTTCAACACGATGAGCGCCGAGCATCACTTTTGCACCGTCTGCGGCATCTATACTCATCACAAGCGACGTTCGAACCCGAACCAGCTCGGCGTCAACGTTGCCTGCCTCGAAGGCGTCTCGCCTTTCGATTTCCATGAAGTCATCGTCTACGATGGCAGCCGCCACCCGGCCGACAATCCTGATCACAAGACGCACATCGCAGGCAGATTGACCTTCGCGCCAGCCGATTAGCGGCCGTTCATTGCTTGGAAACCGGCGCCGAGCCATGCTTGTTAAATTCAAGCAGGGGTTTCCGGAATGATCATCCCCTTAACCCGCGCGAGCGCGCAGAGTGCCGGCATCATCTCCCTTTGGCTCGGTTCGTCGTCCGCCGTTGCAATGACGGATCGGATCTCGCCTCCGGCCTTGTCGCCGACTCAGGTTGAGAGTCTTGCCGTACGGATCAGCTCTCCGGAGGGCGTTCTTTGGCAAGGCTCGTTGCGCGTCAGTCCCAACCAGGGAGCGAACTACCAGCAGAACTTCTCGCAAGCGTCTTTGGGGCTCTGTCCGCCTGGATCACCCTATGACCGGTCTGAGCGCCGCCACATCAATTTCAATGTCTACTCACAGCAGAACAACCAGAGTGGCCAAACCTATCGACTGGACGTGAGCTGGGGACGACCCGGGCCCGACGAGGGTTGTGGGGAGAGGGGCACGCGCACGGTGCAGGTCAACCAGACTGTTGCGATCGAGCCGGGCGGCACGGCGGTCGTTGAAGGAGACGCGGGATTGCGGGTGGAGCTTACGCGCAGCCGTTAAGACAGGCCCGGCCGGCTGAGCTCAGGATGAGTGACCCTCTGCGCTCCCGGTCTCCGGAGCGGCTGTGCGAAGTACCCGGCGCCCGAGCCGCGGCTTCTCTTCCAGCTCTGCGTCGGTCATGATCTTCTCGCGCAGCTCCGACCTCTTCTCGTGAATCGAGGCGATGACAGGTCCCATCGCGACGCCGAGGTCCACCAGCGCCGCCTCCGACAGCTGCAGCGAAGCCTCAAGCGTCTCCGGCACTGCGTCGGTGGCGCCCGCCTTGTAGAGTTCGGCCGCATGGGCTGTGTCGCGAGCGCGTGCAATGATCGGGAGGTCGGGGAAGGCCCGCCGCAGCTGGCGTGCAAGTCGCTTTACGAGAACCGGATTGTCCATCGTCAGGATAAAGGCACTCGGTTGCCGCCGTTTCACGCGATCGATCAGCTCGGGATGACCGACATCGCCGAAAAGAACGTCATAGCCCTGCTTGCGCGCCGCGGATGCCGTGTCGACGTCCGCGTCCACCGCAAGATAGTCCTTGTTGTGGGCATCGAGCATCTCGGCGACGATCCGGCCGACGCGGCCGAAGCCAAGGATCATGACTTGGCCCAACTTGGCCGTCTCGATCGACTCGTCCATTTGGTCGGCAAGTTCCTGCCTCCCGACCTGGCTGCCCGCGAGGCGGCCCAGCTTTGCCAGCAGTGGCGTGACGGTCAGTCCAAGGGCAGTCACGATCTGCCAAAAGGCGGCGGTCTGGGGGGCGATCAGGTGCGCAGCCGTGGCCGAACTGAGCACGATCAAGGTCGTTTCCGATGGTGACGCCATCAGCACGCCCGCCTCGGCCGCGACGCTCGCCTGCGCCCCGCCAAGGCGCAGGAGCCCCGCGGTGACGATCGCCTTCACCGCCAGAACGGCGAGAAGGGCCAGGAGGATCTCCTGCCAGTTGGCCGCGACCAGCCTCAGGTCGACGCTCATTCCGACCGTGATCAGGAAGATGCCGAGCCCAAGGCCACGGAAGGGGGCGGTGATAACCTCGACTTCGCCGCGATACTCCGTTTCCGCTATCACGATTCCAGCGATGAGTGCGCCGAGAATCGGGGAAAAGCCGATGCTTGATGTCACCAGGCTCGCGACGATCACGACAAGCAGGCACACCGCCAGGAACATCTCGGGGTTCTTGGTTCGCGCGGCCTGGGCAAAAAGCTGAGGGAGGAGCAGTCTTCCCGCGAAGAGCATCGCCACCGCGACCAGACCCCCAACCAGCATCGTCAAGAGAAGCGACCCCACTCCTAATCCGGCGGTCTGCGGCGCCATTGCGCCGAGCGCGAACACGATCGGCACAAGGGCAAGGTCCTCGAATAGCAGCATTGCAAGCGACGAGCGGCCGACGGGTGAATGAGTCCCGACCAGCGGCAGCACGATCGCTGTCGACGAAAGGGCCAGCGCGAGCCCAAGGCCGATCGCGCCGGTGATTCCCTGGCCCATCCAGTAGAGCCCGACCGCAATCAGGGCCGCTGATACGAAAAGCTCTGCCGCGCCGACCCCGAAGACCAGGTTGCGCATGGACCAAAGGCGCCGAAACGACAGCTCGAGGCCGATCGAGAAGAGCAGCAAAATGACTCCGAGCTCGGCAAATGGCTCGACCGCTTTCGGATTGGAAATGGTGAAGTAGTGGAGCCACGGATATTGGCCCGAAAGCCCGCCGAGCGCCGACGGACCGATTAGCAGCCCGATGAGGATGAACCCTATGATTGGGCTGATCCGGAAACGGGCGAAGGCGGGAATGACGATCCCGGCGGCGCCGAGGATCACCAGGGCGTCGCTGAACCCGGACCTGCTGAATTCGCCTTCCATCCCACCGTTTAAGCAGGGGACGTTCGATGAGTCACTGCACCGCCATCACGAAATGGCGGTGACGTCATGGCGTCAGGCGGTGGCTTCTTCTTCCGCCATCGCAGCTTCGAGATTCTTGACGATCGCCTCGAAGAATTGCTCGGTCGTCATCCACGCCTGCTCCGGGCCGACCAGGATTGCGAGGTCCTTGGTCATCTGGCCACCCTCGACCGTCTCGACGCACACACGCTCGAGGGTCTCGGCGAAGCGTACGACATCGGGCGTGTCGTCGAACTTGCCGCGGTACTTGAGTCCGCCAGTCCAGGCGAAGATCGAGGCGATGGGGTTGGTGGAGGTGGCCTTGCCCTGCTGGTGCATTCGATAGTGGCGGGTGACAGTGCCGTGCGCAGCCTCGGCTTCGACCGTCTTGCCGTCGGGGGTCATCAGGATCGAGGTCATCAACCCAAGCGAGCCGAAGCCCTGCGCGACCAGGTCCGACTGAACGTCCCCGTCGTAGTTCTTGCAGGCCCAGACGAAATTGCCGCTCCACTTGAGCGCGCTGGCCACCATGTCGTCGATCAGGCGATGCTGATACTCGATACCGGCAGCCTCGAATTTCACCTTGTATTCCTTGTCGTAAATCTCCTGGAAGATGTCCTTGAAACGCCCGTCATAGGCCTTGAGGATCGTGTTCTTCGTGGAGAGATACAGCGGCCAGCCGCGGTTGAGGCTGTAGTTGAAGCAGGCGTGGGCGAAGTCGCGGATCGCCGCATCGAGATTGTACATGCCCATCGCGACGCCTGAGCCGGGGAAGTCGAACACCTCGTGCTCGATCTCCTGGCCGTCCTCGCCGACCCACTTGATGGTCAGTTTGCCCTTGCCTGGCACCGTGAAGTCGGTCGCCTTGTACTGGTCGCCGAAGGCATGGCGGCCCACGACGATCGGGTCGGTCCAGCCCGGGATCAGCCGAGGGACGTTGGCGATGACGATCGGCTCTCGGAAGATGACCCCGCCGAGAATGTTGCGGATCGTCCCGTTGGGCGATTTCCACATCTTCTTGAGGCCGAATTCCTCCACCCGCGCCTCGTCGGGCGTGATCGTCGCACATTTGACGCCCACGCCGTGCTGCTTGATCGCGTTCGCGGCCTCGACAGTCACGCCATCATCGGTCGCGTCGCGGTTCTCGATCGACAGGTCGTAATAAATGAGATCGACGTCGAGATAGGGCTGGATCAGCCGCTCGCGGATCCACTGCCAGATGATCCGCGTCATCTCGTCGCCGTCGAGCTCGACGACCGGGTTCTTCACCTTGATCTTGGCCATGCCTTGTCCTGCGATTTTGGGTTTGGCCGCGCCTTAGGATGCACATCGGGCCCACGCAACCGCGCCGTTGTGCGTGCGGCTGACCCTCACTAATGCGGCCGCATGCCTGCGCTCGATAAGCCCGACAGCCCGCTCACCACGACCGTCAAATGGCGCTTCCCGTCGGTCCATCCGGAGGGCCGCAAGTATGTCGTCATCGCCGCCGGGATTGCTTTCCTGACGTACACTCTTGTCAGTCATTTCCTCGGATGGCTGTTTGTCGGCGCGACGATCTGGGTCGCCGCATTCTTTCGCGACCCCGTGCGGACGACCCCGCGCGGCGACAAGCTGGTCGTCTCTCCCGCCGACGGGCTGATTACGATGATCGCCAAGGTTCCGCCCCCGCCCGAGCTGCGGGGGCCGGAGGGGCTGGCCGATGGCGAATATACCCGCGTGTCGATTTTTATGAGTGTGTTCGACGTGCACATCAATCGCGCGCCGATCTCGGGCCGGGTGAAGCGCGTCGCCTATGTCCCCGGCAAGTTCATCAACGCCGACCTCGACAAGGCCAGCGAGGACAATGAACGGCAGCATCTGCTGATCGAGGGCTCGGACGGATCTCGGATCGGCTTCACCCAGATTGCAGGCCTCGTCGCTCGACGCATCCTCTCGTTCGTGCGCGAGGGCGATATGGTCGAGGCTGGACAGCGCGTCGGCCTGATCCGCTTTGGGAGCCGCGTCGACGTCTATCTGCCGGCAGGCACCGGTCCGCGCATCCTCCTCGGCCAGCGGTCGATCGCGGGCGAGACTGTGATCGGCGAAATCAATGTCGACTCTGCGCTGACCGGAACCAGCCAGTGACCGACGATCGGGGCCCGCGCGGAATCCCGCTCCGCGCGATGATCCCCAACGCAATCACCGCCCTGGCTTTGTGCCTCGGTCTGACGGGAGTCAGCCTTGCGATCCGCGGCGAGTGGGAAAGGGCGCTGGCCGCGATCGTCCTGGCCGGCGTGCTCGACGGCGTCGACGGCCGCATTGCCCGCCTGCTTCGGGCTCAGAGCAAGTTCGGGGCAGAGCTGGATTCGCTCAGCGACAATATTGCGTTCGGCACTGCGCCGGCCCTGATCCTGTTCCTGTGGTCGTTGCAGACTGCCCCCCGCTTCGGGTGGATCGCTGCGCTGGCTCTTGCCGTCTGCTGCGCATTGCGGCTCGCTCGGTTCAACGCGCGGCTCGATGCAGCCGAGCAGCCGCACAAGTCCGCGGGCTTCAATACGGGCGTGCCGGCGCCCGCAGGGGCGGGGCTGGCCTTCGTGCCCATTTATCTGTGGCTGATCACCGGCAACGACCTCTTCCGCCAATGGCAGCCGGTGATGGCCTGGACCCTGTTCATCGCGCTGCTGATGATCTCGAGCCTGCCGACCTACAGCTGGGCCAGCATCCGGATCCGCCGCGATTGGCGGCTGCTCGCGCTCGCCGGAATTGCATTGTTCGGCGCATCGCTCGTAGTCGCCCCGTGGCCGACCTTGCTGGTATTGGCGGGACTCTACCTGCTAATGATTCCGTTCGGCCTCGCGAGCTACGCCCGGGTCAGGCGGCGGCGCGCCAGCGCCGCTGCACGCGCGCCGGTGACGTAAGGCGGAGCCGCGCCCGGGCACGGACTGGAACGATCGCCGGCTGAAATACGGACTCGCCCGTGAGGGCAGCGGCGATCTTCGCGCCGCTTTCCTCAAGAACTGCGGCACCCAAGACCACGAGCAGCCACAGAGTGGCGAGGAAGGCGAGGGTGCCCAAAGCTGCAATCATCGCGTCGATCCTTCTTGGGAGCGCCTAATGGACCCGTTTTGTTCCAGCTGGGGCGTCGGCCGCTCGGTTGAGGCGCAATGTTCCCTGTTTGTTCTGCAAAGTCAAGCGCCGCTCGCCGGCGCCCGCCAAGCCCTTGAAAGGACAGACAGCTTCGGCTAGGGGCGCCCGCATCCCGCAGACGGAGCTGACATACCGGTGCCGGCCGCAAGGCTGGTTTCATGGCTCCGTCAAGGCAGAACCGGAAGGAGAAGAAGAATGGCGACCACCGTCGTCACCATGCAGCAATTGCTCGAGGCCGGAGCGCATTTCGGCCACCAGACCCACCGCTGGAACCCCAAGATGAAGCCGTACATCTTCGGCGACCGCAACGGGGTTCACATCATTGACCTCTCGCAGACCGTGCCTCTGTTCGCGCGAGCGCTCGATTTCGTGCAGCAGACTGTCGCGCGCGGCGGCAAGGTGCTGTTCGTCGGGACCAAGCGCCAGGCGCAGGACGCGATCGCCGAAGCGGCTCAGGCGAGCGGCCAGCATTTCGTCAACCATCGCTGGCTCGGTGGAATGCTGACCAACTGGAAGACGATCTCCAACTCGATCAAGCGTTTGAAGACCCTCGAGGAGCAGCTGTCGGGCGATACCGCCGGCCTCACCAAGAAGGAAGTGCTCCAACTGACCCGCGAGCGCGACAAGCTTGAGAAGAGCCTCGGCGGAATCCGCGAAATGGGCGGCCTTCCGGACGTCATGGTCGTGATCGACACCAACAAGGAAGAGCTGGCGATCAAGGAGGCCAACGTGCTCGGCATCCCGGTCGTAGCGGTCCTCGATTCGAACAGCGATCCATCGGGCATCGCTTTCCCGGTTCCGGGCAATGACGACGCCAGCCGCGCTATCCGCCTCTACACCGACGCTGTCGCTCAGGCAGTGAACGAGGGCCGCACTGGCCAGGCGCAGTCCCGCGGCGAGGATATCGGCGAGATGGCCGAGCCGCCGGTCGAGCCGGCGCTCGAGGCTTGAGCCAGTGCTCCTGCGAAAGCAGGAGCCCAGCCCTATATCAGAATCTGACTGGGCCCCTGCCTCCGCAGGGGCGCGAAACAAGGAAGAAAGAAATGGCTGAGATCACGGCCGCGACTGTGAAGGAACTGCGTGAGCGCACCGGCGCCGGCATGATGGACTGCAAGAAGGCGCTCGCCGAGACCAATGGCGAGATGGAAGCGGCGATCGACTGGCTGCGCGCCAAGGGTCTCTCCGCCGCGGCGAAGAAGGCGGGCCGCACTGCCGCCGAAGGCCTCGTCGGCGTCACCGTCGAGGGCAACCGCGGTGCGGTCGTCGAGGTAAATTCGGAGACCGATTTCGTGGCAAAGAACGAGTTGTTCCAGGATTTCGTGCGTAATGTCGCGAAGTTGGCGCTCGCGAATGGCACCGATGTCGAAGCGCTGGGAGCGGTCGATTATCCGGAGGGCGGCAGCGTTGCTGAGAAGCTGACAGACAATATCGCCAAGATCGGCGAGAACCAGTCACTGCGCCGCGCTGCGGTGCTCGAGGTGAATCAGGGCGCGGTCGTGTCATATGTCCACAACGCGGTGACTCCCGGTCTCGGAAAGATCGGTGTGCTCGTCGCGCTCGAGAGCGCGGCTCCCACTGAAACGCTTCAGGCGCTCGGCAAGCAGATCGCGATGCACGTCGCCGCCGCTCATCCGGTCGCGCTTAGCGCCGAGGATCTGCCGGCCGAGCTCATCGAACGCGAGCGCGCGATCGCGATGGAGAAGGCGAAGGAAAGCGGCAAGCCGCAGAACATTGTCGAGAAAATGGTCGAAGGCGGCCTGGCCAAGTTCCGCAAGGAGCATGCGCTCCTGACACAGGTCTTCGTGATCGACAACAAGACCCCGGTCGCCGAGGTTGTCGCGTCTGCTGCAAAGGACGCCGGCACGGGCATAGAGCTCAAGGACTTCGTCCGCTTCCAGCTAGGCGAGGGCATCGAAAAGAAGGAAACCGACTTCGCTGCCGAGGTTGCCGCGGCTGCGGGCACGGCGAACGCTGAGCCGGTCGCTTAAGCCAAATTCCCAGGGAGTCTGGGTGAGGGCGGGGCTTTAAGCTCCGCCCTTTTTATTTGAGCTTCGCCGCCTCGGCCTTACAATCATAAGGCTGGTCGGGATCGGTGAAGCAGAAGTCCGGCCACTTCCCGCTATTGGTCCAATAATCCACCAGGCCCATCCGTTTAGCCACGATCATGAAGCGTGGATCTTGACGGAACTTGTGGAGTGAAGGGCGAAAGGCGACCTCAGAAAACAGGCTCATGTCCTCATCTGGAGGCACCTGGGATATGAGACGGTAGAGGTCATTCTCGCGATGGAGCTCGCCATAGGGTTGGGCGTGGCCGACGACGTCGCCAACATGGAAACCGCGTCGGACATAGAGCTCTCGCAGGAAGGCCATCAGGCGCTCCACGTTCGCGGGCGTCGGATCGATCTTGGTACGAATGTACATCTGCCACGCAGGAGGGCTCTGCTTGAAGGCCTCGGTCTTCAGCAAATCCTTGGGATCGCCGAAGCGCAGCTGAAATGAATATTGGAGATCGCTGAGTTTTCCCGTCGCGGGGAACCGCCGCCGTGCGAGCTGCAATTGCTCTTTTGCAGCATCAACCCGACCCGAATAAGCGAGCGTGAGAACGTAATTTCCGAGAGCGTCCAGGGACGTCGGGTCAAGGTTGGTCGCCAGTTTTGCATCGTCGATCGCATCATTGAAGCGGCCTACCCTCATTAAAGCGTGGGCCCGGTACTCGAGGATAAGGGCATTGTCCGGATGACTTTCGTGAGCTTGGTCGAGTAGCCGAAGTGCTTCCCCGTAGGCTTTGGTCGGCAGCAGCGTCACTTCAGCAAGCGTCGCCTCGGGCATTTTCGGATCGAGCTGTCGGGCCTGTTTTATTTGGCGCTCGAATGATTGCCGTGCCGCCGACGTTTCATTTGGCCCGCCAAACGTATCGCTTTTGGTCAGCAGAAGCTTTGCCCAGGCTCCTTTCAAGCCCGGCGCATCTTTGACGACTTGCTCGAACAGCCGCACCACCGACGGCAATGTGTCACTGCTCGCTTCGGCCATTTGCGAACAGCCCGTCAGGTACAGTTTCAGCGTCTGCGGGCGAAGCGGTCTGCCGCCCGGCTGCTCACCTTCGACGGCGCAGTCGAGCACCCTCCCGGCGGCATAGGTCATGAGCCGGTTGAGATCGGCGAGTGAGCCGGATGACCGATCGAACTGCTTCGCCCAGAGGATGGAGCGATCGCCGCCCTTCATGAGCGTCAGATTGCCCGACCGACTCTCGGCATTAGCGGTGCTCACTTCGAACATCAGGTCGGGGCGTTGGCCGGCACTTTCGGCGAGCAAGCGGACCGCGCCCGACTGGACTGATTGAAGATTACCCAGGCTGGCGAGCAAATCGTGGGCCAAGCCGTTCGCCGACGAGTTGGCGGCGCGTACAGCGAGGGTCGGCACTCCGGCAGCCTTTTGCTCCCACGGCCGCGAAACAGCCAGCCCAAGCACGATGAACAGCAAGCCCACAGCCATGCCAATGGCCAGCCAGGCGTTGAGGCGCATTCTTCCGCGAACCCAATGCACAGGCATTGTTTGAGCGGGCCCGGGAATCCCAGGCTCCTTCGATTGCCGTTCGATGGCGGCGAGGATTTCGCCAAACCGTGGCACTTTGCCGCGCCCCGGCCAGCGGCCGAGATCGATCGACTGAAATTGTCGGAAGCCCAGCGGCGGCGGCGTCGCGTCGATGGACAGAGGTACTAGGCGGCCCCGGTCGCGGCCTGAACCGGCTTCGTCTCGGACCCACGCGCTGTCGACCGAGGAAGGCGACCAGAGCACGACCACGACATCGGCGCTGTTCAGCGCCTGCTCGATTTCCTTGGCATATTGGGTGCCGCCGCCGATGTGCTTGTCCCACCAGACGGAATGGCCCGTCTTTTCGAGCGCGGCGGCGATCGACCTCGCTTGCTCGGAATCGGCACGGCCGTAGCTGAGAAAGATGCTCGCGATTGGAGAAGCCCCCCTGCGCCAATGCTGCGACAGATGGGCGCCCTGGGCAAGCAAGCGTCAGACGGCGAGTTTCGCCGCTTCTGCCTTGCAATCGTAGGGCAAGTCCGCCCGTAAACAGAAGTCTGGCCATTGGCCGCTCGACCGCCAGTAGTCGAGAAGGCCGAGGCGTTTCGCGACCTGCATGAAGCGAGGGTCCTTGTGAAAGTCGCTGAACTTCGGGCGGAACAATGAGTCGGTAACAGACGTCACAATGTCCATCCTTCGCCAGTTAAGAAGGATGCGGAACAGCTCCTCTTCGCGATCGAATTCGACGAGCGTTTGTGACAAAGCCTGAATACTTCCGGGGAACTGATTGTAAGCCGATGTCGCTTCTCGAACGGCCTTTTCGACGTTCGCGGGGGAGCGATCGATTCGTGCCTGAAGGAAGGATTCCTGGAGTTGGATCCAGCGGCTTGGATCGTGTTGCAAAACTCCGGAACGAAGCAGCCTCAGCGCTTCGCGTGGATCGCCGACGCGGAGATGCACCGTGAAGCGCGCAATCCGCAGACCCGTTGCTCCGGGCCAGAGCCGCTCAGCCTCCTCCAATTCGACGAGCGCCTCGTCCATCCGGCCGGCGAATGCTAGCGCCAAGATGTAGCTGTCTCGCACGTGGGGGGACAACGGGTCGAGCTCCTTGGCGCGGCGAGCATCCCGCAATGCATCCTCCACGCGCCCGACGCTAAAAAGAAAGACGTACCGCGCGTCCCGCAGCTCCGGACTGTCGGGATTGCGCTCGACACCCTGGTCGAGGAGCCGACCGCGCTCAAGGAACCGCGGCTCGGGAGCCAGCGCCACTTCAGCGATGTAGGCTTCGGCAAGATTTGGGTGGAGCTTTCGCGCTTCTACAATGTGTCGAGCCAATTTCGGCCGCATTGCGTCGAACGATTCGGCGAGATAGTTCCCGGCAGCCGTCTCGGCGAGCAGGAGCTTCCCCCAGCCTCCGGCGAAATGCGGCGCTTCCCGGACCAGCTGCTGCAAAGAGCTTATTGCGGCAGTGACCTCGCCAAGCCCCGCATCGGGATTCGGAGCACAGGCGTTGAGATAGGTCTTCAGCGCTTGCCGGCTGAGCCGCCCTGCGGTCGGATCCCTCGCCTCCAGAGCGCAGCGAAGCACGTGCGCCGCCGAATAGGCCAGCTGCTGCCTGAGGTCGGCCTCATTGCCGTTGGGATCGTGGAAATCCTTGGCCCAAAGCAGAGAGCGATCCTTGGCGTCAGTGAGCGCTAGATTGGCTTCGGCGCCCTGGCCACGGCCGGTGCGGCCGACCTGGAATATCAAAGCGGGTTTCCGACGTGCGTCTTCCTGGCTGAGGAGGTCGATGGAGTCCGGCCGCGCTGCCTGGAGCGTGCCGAGCTTAACGAGCAAATCGCGGGCGTGCGCCTGGCTGGCCGGCGATGAATCGGCGGCGGCGACGGCCACCACCGGAGCGAATGACGATCCGCCGCCCATACTCCAGATGATCAGGCCAGTGGCAATGGCTACGAGCAGCGCAGCCGCGACTGCAACCGGGCGGCTGAGTTTCCACCGTCTGGGTTGCGGCGGAAAGGGCGCCGGACGAGCATCCTCGGCTTTCGAGCCTTGGGGCAAGGAGGCGATCGCCTCCAGCATCGCGTCAAACTCGGCTGATCTTCGCCCCTTCCAGCGCGACAGATCCGTCGTCTGATACTGTCGAAAGCCCAGCGGCGGATCGACGAGGTCGATCTTCGCGGGGACCAGCTTGTTGCTGTCGCGCCCCGAGGCCGCCTCGTCACGGACCCAGGCGGAGTCGATCGATTTCTCGGACCACAGGACGACGACCGCGTCGGCGCGTTTCAGCGCCTCTTCGATCTCGCGCCCGTATTGGGCACCGCTTTTGATGCGGCGGTCCCACCACACCGAATGGCCGGCCTTCTCAAGCGCGCGGGCAACGCGGTGGCCCCGATCGGCATCCTCGCGGTCATAGCTGAGGAATACGCTCGCCATCGGCAGCCCCTTTACTCATGATGCTGCGTGCAAACGGCGTCGGAGGCAAGCGCATCGCCAACTAAGGCAGTTGGCAATGCGCCGGGCGCACCATAAGAGCGTGCCGCTCTTTTCGCATCTTGAGGACAATCCGCCAGCATGACCCGACCGCGCTTCAATCGCATCCTGCTGAAGCTCTCGGGTGAGGCGTTGATGGGGCAGGGCCAGTTCGGGATCGATCCCGACGCGGTCGCCGGGCTCGCAGGGGAGATTGCTGCAGCAAAGGGGCAGGGGCATGAGCTCTGCCTGGTCGTCGGCGGCGGCAATATCTTTCGCGGCATGGCCGCTGCAGCCAAGGGCTTCGACCGGGCGACGGCAGATTACATGGGCATGCTGGCGACGGTGATGAACGCGCTCGCGCTTCAGATGGCGCTCGAGAAGATCGGAATTGACACCCGCGTGCTGTCGGCGATTCCAATGGCGAGCGTCTCCGAGCCCTACATTCGCCGCCGGGCGCTCCGCCACCTCGAAAAGGGCCGGATTGTTCTGTTCGCGGCAGGCACGGGCAATCCGTTCTTCACGACCGACACTGCAGCCGCATTGCGCGCTGCAGAGATGGGATGTGATGCCTTGTTCAAAGGCACCAGCGTAGACGGGGTCTATACGGCCGATCCGAAAAAGGTCGCCGCCGCGACACGCTACGACACCCTTAGCTTCAGCAAGGTCCTGAGCGACGATCTCAAGGTGATGGATGCCGCCGCCGTCGCTCTATGCCGCGACAACAATATTCCGATCGTCGTGTTCAACATCCGCGAGCCCGGCAATCTTGCCGAGGTGCTTGCCGGGCACGGAACCGCGACGATCGTGCAGAATGGGGAGTAAGAGATGACGACCAGCATCAAGACAGATGATCTGAAGCGCCGCATGCATGGCGCGGTCGATGCGCTCAAACACGACCTTGGCGGCCTCAGGACCGGCCGAGCGTCAATCGCCTTGCTCGATCCGGTCCACGTCGAGGTCTACGGCACCAACATGCCGCTCAATCAACTCGCGACGGTATCAACACCGGAGCCGCGGACGCTGTCAGTGCAAGTGTGGGACCGCTCCAACGTCCAGCCGGTCGAGAAGGCGATCCGTTCTGCCGGTCTCGGCCTCAACCCAATCACCGACGGCCAGGTGATTCGCCTTCCGATCCCTGAACTAACCGAGGAGCGTCGCAAGGAGCTTGCGAAGCTCGTTGGTCAATATGCGGAAAAGGCGCGCGTCGCTGTCCGCAACGTGCGCCGCGACGGGATGGACCATCTCAAGCAGGACGAGAAGAAGCACGAAATCAGCGAGGACGAACGCAAGCGTCTCGAACATGAGGTTCAGAAGCTCACCGACGATACGATCAAGGAGATCGACGAGCTGGCGCACTCGAAGGAAAAGGAAATTCTCGGCAAGTGAGCTCAGCCGCAGCGCCGGACCAAGCGCAGGGGCCAGGCCAAGGTTCGGTCCCCCGCCACGTTGCAATCATCATGGATGGCAACGGCCGCTGGGCGACGCGGCGCGGCTTGCCGCGAGTGGCTGGGCACAAGGCCGGAGCTGAGGCCGTGCGGCGGTCCATGCAGGCCGCCGTTGATCATGGCGTCGAGGTTCTGACACTCTACGCTTTTTCATCGGAGAACTGGCGCCGGAGCACCGAAGAGATTGCCGATCTCACCGGCCTCATGCGCTTCTATCTCGAGCGGGAGCTTGCGAGCCTTCAGAAGGAAAGCGTCCGGCTCCGGCTCATCGGTGACTATTCGGCTTTCGGCCCCGATCTGGTCGCGCGGCTCGAACGGGCAGTTGAGCAGACGTCGAACAACAGCCGGCTGACGCTCGTCGTCGCGCTCAATTACGGCTCCCGTGGGGAAATCACTGCCGCGACGCGCTCGCTCGCAGCGAAGGCGAAAGAGGGTGAGATCGATCCCGATCAGATCGACGAAGCCGCAATCACCGCTGAGCTCCAGACGAACGGCCTTCCCGAGCTCGATCTGTTGATCCGCACGAGCGGCGAGGTGCGGCTTTCAAATTTCCTCCTGTGGCAGGCCGCCTACGCCGAGCTGCTGTTCCTCGACGTGCTTTGGCCCGATTTCGATGAGCAGGTGTTCGCCGAAGCGCTGGAGCACTTCGCGGCGCGCCAGCGGCGCTTCGGTGGCCGGTGAACGAACTTCTCGTTCGAACCCTGACCGGCGTCCTCCTGATCGCAGCAGCACTGATCGCCGCGGTCATCGGCGGAACACTGTTTGCGGTAATCGTCGCGGCCATTGCCACGGCAATGTTCTATGAGTGGACCCGGCTGGTCCGCGGTTGGGGCGCTGCCTGGTACATTTCGGGCTTCTTCTATGCGCTGCTCCCGGCGCTTGCGCTGCTGTGGATCCGTGAGCGCGCGGGTCTCGACCTATTGATCTGGGTATTCATCGTGACCTGGGCGACCGACATCGGCGCTTATTTCACCGGTCGTTCGTACGGCCGCCGCAAGCTGGCCCCGTCGATCAGCCCTGGCAAAACGGTGGAGGGACTTTACGGCGGTATCGCTGCGGCCACTTTGCTGGGCGGCGGTTGGGCACTGGCGGTCAGTCTCGGGAAGCCGCTGCTGGTTCTGGCGCCGTTATTCGCCGCTTCCGCGCAGGGCGGCGACCTGTTCGAAAGCGCCATGAAGCGCCGCGCCGGCGTGAAAGATTCGGGGAACTGGCTGCCGGGGCACGGCGGCTTTCTCGACCGGCTTGATGGGCTGGTGCCCGTGGCTGTGCTAACTGCGCTCGCCCAGCTAGTGGGGCGTACGTGACCCGCAAGATCATCATCCTCGGCGCGACCGGCTCCATCGGGAAGTCGACCCTGGACCTCGTCGAACGCTCGCCCGAGCGGTTCGAGGTTGTCGCGGTGACCGCCGCGACCAATGCGGAGGAGCTGGCG
This sequence comes from Pseudomonadota bacterium, assembly GCA_046731955.1. Lineage (GTDB taxonomy): Bacteria > Pseudomonadota > Alphaproteobacteria > Sphingomonadales > Sphingomonadaceae > Sphingomicrobium. Next base: position 125,650 of record JBKPMC010000024.1, read on the forward strand.
CGGATCGCCCGGCGGACTAATGCCAGGCTTGCCGTGGTCGCCGATGAATCGCGCTTGCGCGACTTGCAGGGGCTGCTGGTCGGCACAAGCTGCCGAGCCGAAGCGGGCGAGCAGGCGCTGATCGAGGCTGCAACTGGCGAGGCAGATTTGGTGATCGCCGCAATCGTCGGCTGCGCCGGCCTCAAGCCCGTCATGGCCGCTGTCGGGGCCGGACGTATCGTGGCTCTTGCGAACAAGGAAGCGCTGGTGACGGCCGGCGAGCTGATGATGAGCGCTGCCGCGGAGAATGGGGCGGTCATGTTGCCCATCGACAGCGAACATAATGCGATTTTCCAATGTCTTGCTGGCAACCGCAATGAGGATATCGCAAGAATTGTTCTGACCGCGAGCGGGGGTCCTTTCCGCACCGCGTCGGCGGATACGATCCGCGACGCCACTCCAGCGCAGGCCGTTGCCCACCCCAACTGGTCGATGGGCGCCAAGATCTCCGTCGATTCGGCGACTCTGATGAATAAGGGGCTCGAGCTGATCGAGGCCCATTACCTCTTCGGCCTTCCCTCAAGCCGGATCGACATCCTCATCCATCCGCAGTCGGTGATCCATTCGATGGTCGAGTTCGTCGATCGTTCGGTCCTTGCGCAGCTTGGTTCGCCCGACATGCGCATCCCGATCGCTTATGCGCTCGCCTGGCCCGAGAGGATCGAAACTCCGGCGCAACAGCTCGATCTCGCGGCCATTGCGCGCCTCGACTTCGAAACGCCTGATCTGAAGCGCTTTCCCGCGCTGCGGCTTGCGCGCGAAGCGCTCGAAGTCGGTGGTGCTGCGCCAATCGTGCTCAATGCGGCTAATGAGGTCGCAGTCTCCAGCTTCCTGGCCCACAGGCTGCCTTTCCCTGACATTACCCGGCTCGTTGAAGACGCGCTTTGCGAAGCCGGGTTCGATGCGCCATGCACGATCGACGATGTGTTTGAGATTGACCGGACGACCCGAAGCCGCGTCGAAGCGACCATGAAGGCCAGCTGTCCCTGATGCTCCCCCAACCACCACTTTGGCTGATCCTCGTCGCGTTCGTGTGCGCGCTGGGGCCGCTCGTCTTCTTCCATGAGCTCGGCCATTATCTCGTCGCGCGGTGGTTCAAGGTGCCTGCCGAGGTCTTCTCCATCGGGTTCGGGCGGGAGATCGTCGGCTGGACCGACCGTCTGGGCACGCGCTGGAAGGTCGGGTGGCTGCCGCTGGGCGGCTACGTGAAGTTCGTCGGCGACATGGGGCCGGCGAGCGCGCCCGTCACGGACGAGAGCGTTCGCGAGCAATTGGATCCGCGCAGCTTTCACCTGCGCCCGGTCTGGCAGCGCTTCCTGATCGTGCTCGCCGGCCCGTTGGCCAACTTCCTGCTGGCGATTGTCATTTTCGTGGTCTTCTTCGCAACGATTGCGACGCCCCAGGCCAATGGCGTCACGGCGGTGAAGCCTGGCTCTCCCGCGGCGGCCGCCGGCATCCAACCCGGTGATCGAATCCTCTCGATCGACGGGCGCAGCACGCCGACATTTGGAGACGTTGCGACGGCTGTTGCTTTGCGGCGTGGAGAGACCGTCACCCTCGAAGTCGAACGCGGAGGCGCAGTTCGGGACATGACCGTGCGCCTTGGGACGGCCGAGCTTCAGGACGCGGCGGGGGCGAAATTCAAGGGCGGCCAGCTTGGCGTCTATTCGACCGTCCGCCTGGGTGAGAAAGTGTCGGTCATCGAAGCCATCCCCATGGCCATCGGTTATACGTGGCGGCTGACGGGGTCGATCGTCGACGGAATCGTCTCGCTCGTGAAAGGGCGAGTGTCGGTCAAACAGCTTGGCGGGCCGGTCAAGATTGCCCAGGTTGCCGGCAAGTGGGCGGACCTGGGGCTGTTGCCGTTCGTGCAGCTGCTCGCTTTCCTCTCAATTAATCTCGGATTCATCAACCTGTTGCCAGTCCCGATGCTCGATGGTGGCCACCTGTTTTTCTATACAATCGAAGCCGTTCGGCGCCGGCCGGTCAGCGCCCAGGCGATGGACTGGGCGTTCCGCGGCGGCCTCGCCGTCATTCTCGCGCTGCTGGTCTTCACGACGGTCAACGATTTGGGCTCGATCGGCCTGTGGGACAGGCTTCAACGCTTGATTGGTTAGGAGGGTTGGGGCAGGGCAGCAGCAGGGGCTTGTCGGCAGAGCGGGCCGTCGCACCATTCACAAAAGGCGGGGAAGTGGTTTCAGAGTCGAAGAGCTTTAGCAAGCGTGCGGGCGCGCTGTTTCTGGTGGGAACGATCCTCGGAGGGTGGACTGCGCCAGTGCTTGCGCAGGCCGCTCCCGCCGAGGATCCGCTGGCTCCTTCTGTTCCAGCCCCGCAGGCACCGCCTGAAGCTCCGGTTCCGGCGCCTCCTGACTCAGATCAGCAGGCACCGACTCAAACGCCGACACCGGCGCCTGCGCCCGCGCCCACAGCTCCGCAACAGGCTCAGCCGCAAGCTGCGCCACCCGCAACGACACAGCCCCAGGCGCAAGCTGCGCCCGCGCCCGTTACACGGACCATCCAGTCGATCTCGGTGCGCGGCAATCAGCGTCTCGAACCTGAAACGATTCGCGCATACGCCAATCTCACGCCCGGGCAGACCTATACAGCAGCGACGCTCGATCAGGCGCTGAAGGACCTCTACGCGACGCAACTCTTTGCAGACGTCACGATCACAGGAGCGGAGACCGGCAGTCTCGTGATCTCGGTGCGTGAGAACCCCGTGATCAATCGCATCGTGCTCGAAGGCAACAAGCGCCTAAAGAGTGACAAGATCACGCCGGAGATCAAGCTCGCGCCGCGGCAGATCTTCACCCGTTCGGCGGTCCGCGCAGACGTCGACCGAATCCTCGAGCTCTATCGCCGCCAGGGCCGGTTCGCCGCCCGCGTCGAGCCCAAGATCGTCCAGCTCGACCAGAACCGCGTCGACGTCGTCTTCGAGATTTACGAAGGCGACCTCGCGAAAGTCCGGCGGATCAACATCATCGGCAACAACGAGTTTGGCGACGAGCGCCTGCGCAAGGAAATGTACACGCGCCAGGCCGGGGGCCTGCTCGGCTTCCTCAAGTCGGGTGACACCTACGATCCGGACCGCCTCGCCGCGGACCAGCAGAAGCTCCGCGCGTTCTACTTGACCGAGGGCTATGCCGACTTCCGCGTCGTCTCCGCGCTCGCCGAACTGACTCCGGACCGCCGCGACTTCGTCATCACCTACGTCGTCGAGGAAGGACCGCGATACAAGTTCGGGACGGTCGAGGCGGACAGCGCGCTGCGCGACATCCCGGCGGCCAAGGTCAAGGAGGTCGTCAACATCAAGCCCGGCTCCTGGTTCAATGCCAAGGAAGTCGAGGATTCGATCACCGAACTCAACGAATATGCCGGCAACCTCGGCTACGCCTTCGCCGACATCAATCCGGCCTACAACCGCGACCCCGAAAAGAGGTTGATGAACCTCACCGTCAAGGTGAACGAGACCCCGCGAGTCTATGTCGAGCGCATCGACATCACTGGCAATACGACGACGCGTGACAAGGTCATCCGCCGGGAGTTCCGGCTGAACGAAGGCGATGCCTTCAACGCGCTCAAGCTCAAGCGCAGCCAGGACCGCATTCAGAGCCTCGGCTTCTTCCAGGAAAAGCTCGAGATCAAGCAGACCGAAGGCTCGACGCCCGACAGGGTCGTGCTCGGGGTCAATGTCGAGGAAAAATCGACCGGACAGCTCTCCCTGTCGGGCGGCTATTCGAGCCTGGAGCGCTTCGTCGTCCAGCTCGCGGTCTCGCAGAACAATTTCATGGGCAAGGGCCAGTCGCTCGACGCCGCGGTCAACTGGTCGAAATATGCAAGGTCGGTCGAGCTCGGGTTCGCCGAACCCTATTTCCTGGACAAGCCGATCCTGCTCGGGGGCCAGATATTCCGACGCGATTATCGCAGCTTCAACTTCGTCGGCAACGAGCGCAACACGACCTATTCGCAGGTCAGCACCGGCGGCGGCATCCGGACCGGCTTCCCGCTCACCGAGTTCTGGAGCTTTGGAACCCGTTATCTGCTCAGCCTCGACGATATCTCGCTCGACAAGAGTACCTTCTACACAGATCCCGACGGCACCGGACCGCTTGAGCCCCAGTGCGATCCCGTGAAGGCCGGCCGCTACCTCTGCGACGAAATCGGCAAGCGCACGACATCGCTGGTCGGCTATTCAACCGTGTTCGACAATACCGACAGCATTCACCCGACCCGCGGCCAGCGGTTGACCTTCAGCCAGGACTTTGCGGGTCTCGGGGGCGACGTGCGTTACGTCCGCACCCGTGCCGACGCGACCAAATGGAAGGGCTTCGGCGGGGGTTGGATATTCTCGGTTCACGGGGAGGGCGGCTATATCTTCCCTCTTCAGAACGCACCTAATCCGGGCCAAGACGCCGTCCGCCTAACAGATCGCTTCTTCGGTCCCCAGCTCAGGGGCTTCGACATCCGCGGCATCGGCCCGAAGATCCAGCGCGTCCCGTACAACGACGATGGTACCACGCTCGTGACGAACGAACGCAGGGTTACGGACGCGCTCGGCGGCCGCGCCTATTATATGGGCCGGCTCGAGCTCGAGGTTCCGGTCAGTTCTGGCCTGCGCAGCATGGGCCTGAGGCCGTCGGCATTCGTTGACATCGGCTCTTTGTGGGACATCACTCAGCCGCAGCTGATCGATGTCCCTGGCGTCTGCACGTCGGCGGATGCCAAGACGTCGGTCAATCTCAACCCGGGTCAATCGAAGTCGAATTGCGAGGCGCTGGTTGGGACGGGTTTTGCATTCACACCGGGCTTCAAAGAGCTTTTTGTTGGCAATTCGCCAAAGCCACGCCTCTCCATCGGCATCGGCGTGAACTGGACTTCGCCGTTCGGTCCCCTGCGGATCGACCTGGCCAAGGCCCTGCTCACACAGGACGGGGACGAAACCAAACTCTTCAGCTTCAATGTAGGGACTCAATTCTGATGAAGACTTATCTTCTTTCAGCCGCGCTCGCGGCTTCCATCCTCCTACCTACTATGGCGAGTGCCCAGGCCGTTCCGGCGGCCGTGGTCGCGGTCGTCGACCTCGATCGCGTGACTCGCGACTGCACTGCCTGCAAGACGGCCTCCGGCGCGCTCCGCAGCCAGGCGACGGCCCTGCAGAGCCGCGAGAAGGCACTGGCAACTCCACTCGAGACCGAGCAGAAGGCCATTCAGGCGGCTGTCGACGCC